>PLXY01000008.1 GCA_003153295.1 Parachlamydiales bacterium
CTTCTTTAGCGAGTTTCAAAGCAGCAATTTTTTTACTAAGTTCTTGCTCTTGTTGTCTTAGGTCGGTCAGCGCAGATTCGAGTCCTGTTTTCTGTCCTTTGAGCAGCTCAATAGCGTCAACTAAATTTTGTCTTTCAGCTTGTGCTTTTTTGCTTTTTTCTTCTATGGATCTTACTAAATTGTTTTCCCGTGTATTCAGTCCAACAAGCTGGTTGTCAAGAGTCTGTTTCCGTTCTATTACTTGGCTGAGTTCTTCTGATGTTTTAGTGATATTTTCCTGAAGAACTTTTGCTTCAGCATCGAGCTTCTTATTGACCTCTGCTTTTGCAGAAATGGTTCGATCGAGGTCTGTTTTTTGACTTGTAAGTTTATTAACTTGGCTTTCTAGCTTTGGAAGCAATTCAGTAGTAAGATTTGTTTGTTTTAGCTCTAAACCTTCAAGAGTTGCTTTAGATGTTTGAATAAGTTTTTTATGTTCAGCTTCTACTTTATCTTTTTCTTGAGTTAATCTGTTTACTTCGGTTGTTCCTTCTCTAATTTGTCTTTCTTGTTCTCCCAGGACCCTTTTTAATTCAGTTTCTTTTTGTAATGCTATTTGTATATTTTGTCCCAAAACTTGTAATTGTGATTCAAGTTCAGCAGTTGGGTTAGAGGTGCCCGTACCTGGAGCGGCAGCATCTTTGGAGGGGGAAGCTGTTTTTAAGCCTTCTCGGAGTGTGGCTAAGGTGTGATCAAGACCTTCCTGTTCCGCACGTTTAGCAACAAGCTCATCCCTTAATTGTTGGAGGGTTGTTCCTGTTTTTTTGGCTTCCTCGCTAATCCCCCCAAGTCTTGTTTCTTCAGCAGCTAAGGTGCTTTCGAGGGATTCTTTTTTACCTGTAAGATTTGCAACTTTCCTTTCTAGCTCTGGAATATCTTTAGTAGTAAGATTCGTTTGTTTTAGTTCTAATTCGGTCAGTTTTGCTGTGGTTATTCGAATTTGTTCTTCAAGTTTTTTTAGATTTTCAGTGTCAACACGAAGTTTTTCTTTACGATCTTCAATTTCTTTCGCAGTCGCCTCATTTTCAGCTTTCAATTTTTCTGCTGTTTCTTTGCCTGCTTTTTGAGCTTCCTTTATTGTAGGTAAGGTTTTATCGTGCCATTCTTTACATAGATTTTCGATTTCAGTTTGTTCTTTTAAAAGATCTTTATGGCTTTTATGTAAATCTTCCAGAGCTTTCTTATCAGCGGCTAAGATGGCTTTTTGATCTTCAGTTTGTTTCTTCAAAGTATCTAATGCAGCTTGAGTTTCTTCTTTAACTTTTTTGACGCTAGATTCCAAGACTGAGTGTTCTTGCTTTAAAAGGGCAATGTCACCGGCTAATTTTGCTTGCGATTTGCCTAAAGTATCTATTTCTGTGTTTAAGCGAACTTTTTCAGCTTGCAATTTCTCAGCATTTTGAACAGCTGGGTAGAGGGAGTTTGTCGTGTCGTTAATTTTTCCTAGTTGCTCTAATTTTAGGTCATGCTCTTGTCCAACTTTTTTAAGGTGCTCTTCCGCTGTTTTGATGTGCTCATTTAGTCCATTGAGGTTTTTTGCAAGCTCTCCTCGCTTAGCCTCTAGCTTGCCTAACAAAGCCGTCTGCCGCTCGATCAGCACTTGATTTTTTTCTTTTTCGGAAAAGGACATGTTTTCTAGGGTGCCAAAAACTGTCTCAGGTAAGAAGAGACCAGCAAGGGAGAAGAAAGGCAAAGCGATTGCTGTTTTAGTGCGGTGCAGAATATCAGCTAAATCTGTTGAGATTATTTGATATCCTTTTTCTTTCGAGCTAGTAAAGTCGACTAACCATGTAACACTATTGAGTAAAAGGTTACCCACGCCCAAGGGGATATTAATCCAAGCTCGACCTGCTGTGACTGCGAGTTTATAAGAGCCATAGAATCGGTGGTCTTTCCATGTGAGAACATTCAGAAGGTTTTCGCGAACTGTTTTTGAACTACCGGGATTGAAAAGTACTTTCAGGGCAGCAGAAGATCCAGGAGGTGGAAGTTGTCGTTGACCATTTGGTGCTAAAGGTTGGGGTTGCGGTGCTGGAACTCCTGATGCGGCCATATTTAACCTCCTGAAGGTTTGTGTAAAGATAATGGCCTATGATTTTAAAATTGACAGTTAAAAAAGAGCAAGACATTTCGTCTTCAAGGGCCAGATTGAATCAAATTAAGGAATTTTGACTTTTAGAAAACAACCGAATGTGAGGCTGCAGAGGAAAAGTTTAATTAATCAAAAGGAGGAATGTTTCCATTCCTCCACGTAAGAAATTCTGTCTTGCAAGTTTAATGCCGTATTCTAAGCATTCTTCTCAACTGATGTTAAGGGATGTTGTATGAAACCGTCCCGACATTGCTGCTTCTGAAGTCAATTTGCAGAAGAGTACCTGCTGTAGGTAAAACGGAGGTGTTTTCAAAGAAATAACCCGGAGATGGCGGTGTGTTTGTTGAAAAAGAGGAGTTATTTTCAAGGGTAGCCGAGAGAACACCTGCGCCTGTTTCCTTCGATAAATAAATGCCAGCAATTTGATTGATCAATCCTGGAGGTAGAGTCACTTGGTTACCTGTTATCGTAGCATTAATATTAGCATGCGTGTTTGCAAACAATGCCATTGCTGTCGGAGCATTAGATCCGGCTGGAGATGTGTTGAACTGTGAATTAAAGACGTTATCCGAAATGGAAACAGATAGATCAGAGGATTCTGTTTTGATGTCGATACCGATACTTAATCCCGAACTGGAATTTGCACCTGTGAATAGGTTATTATTAATCACGAGTGATCCTCCGCTGTTAGCACTAAAGACCCCTGCACCGAGAGTAGAGGCTGGGCCAACGAAGATATTATTTGAAATGACGGTTCCTGTCGCTGGAGCATCGTTAATGGAAACACCGACTCCTTCACCAGGAGCTACCGTGAAAATATTTCCAGAGATCCGGCAGTTGTTTCCTCCAGCAATCCATATTGCTCCGTAATTTTCTGATCCTGTAGCAAACGGGACTGTCTGAACAAAACTCAAGCCTGAGACAACGTTGTTATTATTAAGTACGAGCATGAGAACTGAATCAACACCTGGTACGGTAGAAAAGATAGTTGGAAGCCCTGTCGCTTGGTGCTTAACATTGACCTTTCCCCACTGAGTAGCGAATAGATAATCGTTGCCGGCTCCTAAAAATTGCTGGCCGTTTTGAGGAGTGATTGTATTTAAGAGGTTATAAGGACCACTGCCTGGGAAAATATAAATGATGTCGTTGGGATTAGAAACAGCCATCGCTGTGTCGATTGTGGTATAAGGTGACTCGAAAGTCCCTAACGAATGGCTCGTGTTATCGACGAAGATGAAATAATAAGGCGCACCTGTGACAGGGTTGATCGCTGTGGTGCGATGTTTTTTATGATCGACGGGGATGATTTCGAATCTATCGACACGTTGAAGAGCGCGGTGGGCCATCGTCATTTGGCTAGAGCAGGTACGGCCTTGTTTCGATTTAACTTTTTTGCGTCCTCCGAACGGCACGATGAGACTGAGTTCGCCTTGTACAACTGTACGATAGATGGTGTCGTAAGATCCGCTGAGTTGAACGCGGAGATAATCGAGAGCATTCATCATCACACGCGCTTGACCTCCCCAGGCAACTTTTCCTTCACCCTCTAACCAATAAGGTCCAGCAGCAGCATAAAAATTAAAATTCTTCTGCTCATAGAAGTGAGCGCCTGCTTCAGCGTTGACGCCTTTCAAAGCAAACTCTCGTTTGCGAACGAGCTTTAAATAATGGTCTTCAAACTTATCAAACCGAGTTTGGTAAAAGTGGCTTTTTTTCTTGCCGACCGGAAGATAGCCATTGATGCGATAGTCCCATCTTTCTCCAAGGGTTTCAAAACCAAGACCTACTTGGTTGTAGTGAAAATGATCCGTTTTTCGGTAGTCGTAATAAGTGTTAAAGCCCCAGGTTCTTGATTTGATAAAACGAAGGCCAGCTCCTGCTGTGACTGCGGGTTCGCCATCATTAAAGACGTGAGCGCGTAGATCTAAAAAGGGAACTAAAGAGGTTTCCAAAGTTTGAGGAAGTGTGAAAAACCCTTCGATCGTGCTGTAACCTTTGTTATAGCCTATCCCCTTTGATTCGACATGGCGCATCTCGACTCGATAAGGACGTGGAGTTTTTCCGCATAATTCCTCTGTCGATTGATTCGTCGTATATTGCTCTGTAGGAGATGTATTGGAATTTGATTGATCTTGAGTATCGGAACTGACTGCATAAAGTTGACAAAGACTAAGTGCAGCGAAAAATATAAGTTTTTTGTTCATGGGTAAAAACATCCTTTTTCTACCCAATAGAATAAATAGAAGGGAATGTCAAATCTTTTTTTAGGGATCCAAAAAGATCTAGAGGTGTCTTTTGAACTCTCCATCGAAATAGGATAGATGCTCGGGATGATAGGTTTGGAGCCACTGACGAAGAGGAAGCAATTCTAAAAATATCTCACGCTGCAGTCCAATTAGGTTGTTTAACTTGGCATGGGCCAGCAGAGATCCGATGTCCATCAAGATCACTTGATGATCCACCACTCCATAGTTTCTTTCGATCACAGGATCTAAGTTGCAGATCCCTTTTTGGCATTGAGATGTGATCGTTTGAATGTACGATAAGATGAGGCCGTGGGCTTGAGAAGGGTTTTTTTCGAAGTAAGAGGTGAAGGAAGCGGCTTTTCTCTGGACGAGATATTTCGTTTGCGACCGGTCGATGGAGTGAGAGATGCCAAGCTTATCAATAAGGATGAGATTTTTTTGGAGGGGATAGAAGACAAGCGCAGCTTCTTTGGAAAGATGTTTGAAGGCCAAGTTGCTGCTATACTCGAGATTCGAAAGCCGCTTGGCGCGCTCCTTTAAATAATCGGTCTTCCAGCACTCTAAAAAAAAGGGGAAGGGGATTTTTTCGAGCCAAGGAAGAGGTCGCCGGCGGCTGAACTTCATGAACTTGACCACATATTGATGATCGGCAGTCTCAAAGGCGTAAAATTGTTTGCCAGCTCCGATAAAAGTCAGGGTTTCAGAAGGGCCAGGAATTGGAGGGGAGTTGTCGAGAAGCATTTTAGAAAGGGCAAAGCCTTCGGTTTGAAAGTGGCAGAATCTTTCGATGGCAACGAATAAAAGAAGTGCCAGGAAAAATCTTTTCATTGAAGGAACTCAAGAAATTTGGGAGGAAGTTCTGGGGAAGCACTGCCATCTTCGACAAAGCGGCCCGGATCAATGAAAATAGGGCGATTGTCGATCCAACCGAGATTAGCTTGGAGACGGGGATCGTGGTCGGCAATATGAGCTGAAGCTCTTTTTTTCACGAGCCGTGAAATTTGAGAAACAGTCGCAGCGGAAAAATCTGGCAGCGGTGCTGCTTTTCTCTGAAGGACGAAGTAGGTAGACGAAAGATCGATTGCATGTTCGATGCCAAGCCGGTCGACAAGTGTTGTTAAAAGGGGAGAGGCGGTAGGAGAAAGGTGGAGAGAGAGCAGTCCGGTGTCTTCGCGGAGATGGTTGAAAGCGAGTTGATAACCGTTAAGGGTTCTTTTAAGTTTGCCGAGTTTTTTCTTTTGATAGCTTGCAAGGGCGAGCCAGGGACGTGGCATATCTTTAAAAAACTTCAGGACATAGTTCTCATCGGCAGAAACAAAAACGTACGACTGTCCGCCTTGATCGCGGAGATAGAATTTTTGCTGCAGATAGAGATGGGGATCGGCGCCAGCGGAAATAAAGCCTAGATCCTGGGAGGTTTTAAGACGTGCGACGGTAAATCCCCACGTTGCTTGATCGGAAAGGAAATAAGCGAGGCCAAATAGGGCAAAGAATGTCAGAGATTTAAGGAGACAGCGCGCAGGCTTTAACATGGGAGACCATTGGGGGGTAGTTTTTGGAAAACCAGTCTTTGAGTTCAATCAGATGGGAGGAGAGTTTCTCAGGGTGGGAAGAGTTTGAAACGAAGTGGCCGGGATCGATTTGGATCGGAGTTCCATCGACGAATCCAAAGTTAGAATAAAAATGGACATCGTCATCGAAGATGTTTTGAGAGATCCGCTCTGAACACAGGGAGACTAAAGAAGAGATTCCTTGTTGGACTTTGTCGATATCGCCGGTCTTGATCCAGGCGGAGAACTGTTCATAGATGGGAGTGGCCCGTTTTTGGAGGATGAAAGGGGTGTTGTTGAGATCGAGAGAATGGATGACGCCCAGTTTGTCATATAAGGTGATCGAGGGGTAGGTGCTTTGAGAAGCGTGCAAATGGAGGGAGATGAGTCCGGTTTGAGTCTGGAATTGATCAAAAGCGAGTTGATAACCTTGGAAGTCGCGGTTTCTTTTCCACGCGATTTCATGCTGCCGATTCGGACGGAATTGTTTGACACGGTTCAAGAGGGGGACTTGCGTCACCCAGGCAGGAGGAGCAAAGTCGACATACTTGAAGAATTTAAGGACATGGTGTCCATCTTCGGAAGCAAAAACGAAGCATTGATTGCCGCAGCCGAGGTAACGGAAAGGCTGATTTAAAATCGAAAGAACGGCGGACTCGGGTTGATCGGTGAGGGGTTTCTCATGGTGGAATTGGATACGCTCCAGAAAAAAGCCATCGGTTTTTTGATGGCAGAAATGTTCAAGAGTATTAAAAGCGATGAAGAAAAGAGAGAGGTTGATGCCGCGTTTCAACCACTTATTCATGGATCACAACTTGAAAGACTTTTTCATCGAGATGCTGGGCTAGCTCAGGATATTTATTGAGCCAGTGGCGGAGAGGTCTGACAAGGCCATAGAGTTCAGGTTTGTAATAGAGAGGTTTGGCCATGTTAGGATCGATAGCAAAGCGGCCGACATCGATTTTGATGGCGCGGTCTCCCAAGATTCCGCAGTTCGTTGCGATGTTAGGATCTTTATCGGAATATCCTTTTTTACAACGGATCACGATGAGGTCAACAACGCTGGAGATGGTCCGTTTAGCGCCTTCGAGATCGCCAGCGGCGACCTGTCTGTCGATCTTGTCATGAACGAGCTCTGCGCGTCTTTGCAGGATAAAATCGGTCTTGTCTAGGTCTATCTGATGTTCCATCTTGAACTTGTCGATGAAGGTGAGGGTCTTGTTGAGGTGGGATGTTTTATTGAGATGGACATAGACGAGGGCCGTCTCTTCAGGAAGCTGCTCGAAGCCCATTTTATAGCTGCCGTATTCAACTTGGATCTTCTTTTTCCGTTTGGCGTATTTGAGGTTGCGGTATCTTTTAATGAAGGGGATATAATTCAGATGTGTAGGTTCTCGAAAGTGTCTTTGTTTGAAGAATTTTAAAGCGTATTTTCCATCTTCGCTAAAGAAGACGTAAGCCTGACCACCACAGCCGAAGTAGGTGTATTTTTGGCTGAGTGCCTTGTCGACTTCTTGGGCTTCTTTTGGGACGAGGGGCCGGGTATCAAAGCGTGCATCGTAAGGACGGTCGTACTGGACCTCTGCGAGGATGAACTTATCTGCGGTCTTGATAGAGAATTGATAGGCTCCATAACCGAGGACGCAGGAGGCTAATACATAGAACAGCGGTTTTAATTTCATAAATTGTTTATTTGGGTTTTAAGGTGGACGGCCAGCTCGGGACAGGTTTTATTTAAGTGGGAATGCAAATCATCGGTGATGCGGATGATTTCATTCTTATCAAAAGGGCGCGACTTTAAGCAGAACCGTCCCACATCGATCTGCACGGGATCTGTTCCAATGATGCCAAAGTTGGTCTCCAGATCAGGGTCTTTGTCCGAAATTCCGAGCTGGGCACGGTGGGCAAGGAGGCCGATCAGTTTGGAGAGGGATTCTTTGGCGTCTTCAATGCGGTTATTTTGAATCATCTGGTCGAGACCAGTATAGAGAAGAGAAGCTCTTTTTTGAATGAGAAATTCGTAGTTGTCGAGGGGGATCTTGTGATGAATGCCCAGTTTATCGATAAGATCTAAAGTTTGGCCGAAGTTAGAGGTTTTATTGAGGTGGAGAAAAACAAGGCCAGTTTCTTTTTTTAACTGTTCATAAGCAATTTTATAGCTTTTGAACTCCCGCTGGAGCTTCGCCTCTTTTTTTGCGACTTTGGTCCGGGCCCAGTCTAAGGGGATTTTAGAGAGCAAAAAGGGGGTTGTCAGATGATCATGTCGAAAAAACTTTATGACATAGTGGCCATCTTGAGAGACAAAAGCAAAAGATTGGACGCCCTTTCCTAAATAAGAATAAGGTTGCTGCAGGATTTGTTTGATAGGGGCGAGGTCTTCGTGGGTTGTTTCCCATTCTGGCTGATAAGTTAAATTTGAAGTGATGCGATAGACAGTGAAGCTGCCGGTTTGGGATTTGCAGAAACGGTCGATTGCAATAAAGCAAAGGCCGAAGAGTGTAATTTTTATGATCCATTGCATAGCTGGACTTCTGAGGATACTGGAAAAATACTCCACTGTCAAAGGTTGAAGATGA
This sequence comes from Parachlamydiales bacterium, assembly GCA_003153295.1. Lineage (GTDB taxonomy): Bacteria > Chlamydiota > Chlamydiia > Chlamydiales > Rhabdochlamydiaceae > PALSA-1444. The sequence goes on from PLXY01000008.1 coordinate 8,504, forward strand.
ACCTATCCCATGAAAATGTAACATGATCTTTTCGCACTTTTAGCTCTAAATTGTAGTAAAGGCCAGTTTAGCGGGATAGGTTCATAGTGGCTCTTTAAATATTTTTTAACTATATTAGCGGAAAAAATGGAGCTGCTATGAGATCTGTAGGGTTAACGGTAAGGGACTTCATAGCTTTTCCTGCGGCTGTGATTTCAGGTGCCGAGCCTGCAGAGGTCAAAGAAAAAGCGCTTCCTTTTATACATTCGACTGCAAGAATTGCCTTCACTGCTGGCATTATCTGGGCTTTATATAAAGGGCAGTATTCTGAGCCACTGCGCAATGTGAATATCACTGCGGTTGTGGGGACAGCGACGATTGCTTATGTTACCATTTCCTTGGAGCTCATCTCTTTTTTAGCCAATATCTATTTGATCAAGACAGCCCGGTCTAAATTAGCTGTGGGTTGTTATCTTTCCATCTTAATGATTTTTCAGAGTATTGCGCAGACTTATAATCAATGGAAGACTCAGCCTCCTATCTTCTTTGCTGTTTCTTTTAGGCATGTTTCAATGAAGATCGATATTTTCTCCGCACTAATGAATTTCGCGTTGGTCAAGGTTCCTGAAGCACGACTGAGTATCGGTTTGTATACCTTTTTCTTCGGTGCCTATCAAATGTATGTTTACACTTCTAAGAGATGGAATTTAATAGAGGCTCCGACTAACTTGGCTTTGAAAGGTATTTTGCATATCTCCTTTGCTATAGGATGGCTGGCGATTTATGAGAAATATAGAAGAGATCTTGCAAAAAGCGGCCTTGAAAAAGAGACTTATTTATATAAAGCAGCCCAGTGGATGGCGCCTTCTCTAACACGGCTTGTCACGAGTTAGTTATTTCACAACTATGGTTTGTTCTAAATCTTTGAACAGGGGAGCCAGCACGGTACCCTGTGGACTCAAAAGCTCAAGCTTGATGGTATGGGAACCTTTTTTAAGACCGTAGATATAATAGGGGACCCATTCAGTTAACATCCGTTTGTCGGTTCCGTCGATGATTAAGCGGACTTTATAGCCGTCTTTAGAGAGCTGGGTGTTGACAACATAGAAGTCGAGGAGGATGGGTTGTCCGTCTTTGAATTCTCCTTCAGGTGCGTTATAGGTCAAGTAAGGTTTGGACAAGTCGATGGAAGGTTTGTTCTCCGCTTTGCCGAAATAAAAATACATGGAGGCAAAGCAAGACGGTCCTTTGAGTGATTCGCCATACGAGCGGACAGGAAATGCTCGCATAATATGGATGCCTGGAGAGAGATTATAAGGAATAGTGACTTCAAGGATTTGATCAAAATCAATCTCTTCGTTTTCTGCAACATCATCGATCGCTTCATTGACGTCAAAATGGTGCTTACCGTCGAGAATGATATGAATGCTCTGTCCTTCATTACTATCGCGGATTTCTCGAGCGCGGGGAAAATCGCTCATAAATCCTAAAGGATAAGCTTCGAGGCGGAGCTGAGCTTTAACCGGATTTTCGGTCTTCACTTCACCTTGTTTAGGAAAGGCGAAACGGACTTCAACTTCGTCAGGCTCTGGAGTTGCCTTCATCGGAATCACACGGATATTGCCTGTTTGCTGCCCTTCAACGGTTGCTCCCCATACAGAGCACATACTTAAGGAAATAGAAGCAATAGCGGCAAGTAGTTTCATAACCGTTCTCCGTTTAATTTGTATTTATCGAACCTTTTGTTAAATGTCTACTGCCTGTATTAAGAAATCATGGGCTTTGAAATTGTCGTCCTGATTGTCATCCTGGGTCTGGTGTTCGATTATACGAACGGTTTTCACGACGCCGCCAATGTCGTGGCAACTCCTATTGCTACTAAGATCGTTACGCCTTTAGTTGCGATTATCATCGCGACTGTTTTCAACTTTTTAGGAGCAACGCAGATCAGCGGAGTAGCCCAGACCATTACGACAGGACTCGTCGATGCCGCAGACGCTTCGCAATCGATGGTGCTGGCAGCGGTCGTGGGAGCGATTTTCTGGAATTTCTTAACTTGGTATTTCGGCATCCCTAGCAGTTCTTCTTACGCTCTTGTGGGAGGGTTGGTCGGTGCGGCTCTTGTCCATGGAGGCCCCCAGATTGTGATTTGGAAAAATATCATTTTTAAAGTCGTTGTTCCTATGGTGCTCTCGCCTTTGGTCGGATTTTTTCTGGCTTACGTTGTCATGAAGTTCCTCCTTAAAATTAAGACTGGAGAGAGGAAAATCTTCCGCTATCTGCAGATTATTTCCGCTAGCTTTTTAGCCCTTTCCCATGGACTTAATGATGCACAAAAGAGCATGGGTATTATCACGCTGGGACTGCTTGCCGCGGGAATGATCCATACCCCTCACATTCCTTTATGGGTGATCGGCTCCTGCGCGGTGATGATGGCGCTCGGGACTGCTACAGGGGGATTTCGGATCATCAAGACCATGGCCTATGAGATCACAGAACTCAAACCTATCCAAGGATTTGCTGCGGAGGCGAGCGCTTCTATTGTCATCCTGCTGGCGAGCTTTCTAGGGATGCCGATCAGTTCTACCCATATGATTGCCGGAAGCATCACAGGAGTGGGATCTGCTCGCGGATTGCATGCTGTTCAGTGGGCAACCGCCAAAAAACTCGTCTGGGCTTGGTTTTTAACCATCCCCGGAGCTGCTTTAGCCTCTGCTTCTGTTTTTAAGTTATTTTTAAATATCTTTGCTTAAGTTAATTATATTATTTAAACATTTTAATTAAATTAATAACTATAATGAAAATAAAAAGCAGATATAATGGCAAAGAAGAAACGCGCACGGATCACAGTCCTTGAAGCGGTCGATAATCTTTCTCATTTGGCCGACCTCGATAATGAAAAAAAAGAGGGGACCGAATGGACAGATCCTGCCAAGGTCCAAGAAAATCAAGATGCTATCCGTGAGACGTTTAAGACGTTAACGGCTTATCTCCAACATCTCTATCAAAAAGAACGAGACGAGCTGGGCAATCCTCAAACCCAGAAAGGAATCCAGGCAATGATGCAGCTAGCTGGGGAAGCTGTCGATAAAGTTGGCAAGTACACCAAGCTTTTCAAAGGGGCGCATGTCCGTGACGAGTCGATTCCGGAATTCAAACAACTGCAGCAATTTTACCTTTCTAAAGTTTTTTCCAAGGTCAAACATGAAAAACCTGCTGAAGCTTGGGAAGACGAAGGCAGTGAAATGGAAGACGAGCGGCAAGCGCTGATCGATCTAGAAGCTGTGCAGCAAGACGACGAATACGAGCTGTTTTATATCTCCAAAGAAGATGGAACTCCCTTTTTTACTCCCCAGCTTCTTCGCCATATCAGGATGGTGGGCAATTTTGATGAAAGCCTGATGTCCAAAGACCATGAAGACATGCTGAGACGGATGGAGGTGATCCTGGACCGTGATCTGCATGTCTCTGCGCAAGAAATTTTGCAGGAAGCTACGGACCTGATCGAACGATTTTACAAAGAGGCTCTGCACCATCGGGACCAAGAAGGGCCTGCCTCTTTAAGTAAAGCGGTCATGGCGCTGATGCTGGCCGCTAATCCGAAAAATCTGCTGCATAATTCCCATGGAAAATCTTCCATCGACTATTTTATCGATTTTGAAGTGCTGTTAAGACGTGCCCTCGAATCGCAAGAGTATAATCAATGGAGAAGCTCCTCCGCAGAAAAATTAACATCTTTTAAGAGTATCTGCCTCAAACTTGCCCACTATCTCTGCAATGCGCTTTTCCTCCGGAGCGGAGCCCGTCACGAGATCATGACGTTTATCCGGGATGTCGTGGAAAATAGAGCTGTCGAACTTCCGACTTTATGGGGAACGCTTTCTTCTGTCGAAAATGCCCTCCGTGCGGAACTCCGTAAATATCCCAGCGGCCCTCTCATGAAGATCCTCCAGGTCTTCCGCCATGAAGAAGAAAAAAAAGGTTTCGATCCGCTAATTCAGAAAAACCCACCCAGCCATATTTTCAACCTTTCTTCAGAAACGACCCATACCAGTATTGTCCATTTGCCATGCCCCGTCCATCAAGAGCTGATTGACCGAGTCTCCATCACTCCAGAATTCAAAGGATATCTCCGCTCCCTTGTGAACAGGAAGCACCTTTATATCAATCTTCAAGATCGAACATCCTGGAAAGAGCATGCCCGCTCTTCAGCGATAGAAGAGCTCTCCAAGCAGGGAGAGTTCATCGAAATTTTACGGGTTGTGACACTTCCTAAAAATAACGATTTCTATCATCAGATCAATGCCTATGCGGAAATTACTCATAGCAAAGAGTTTTGTAAACTTTTAGCTTCAGAAGTCAATAGCGGCACCGAAAGCGGTTTTTACTTCCCGCCTGGACTTGTCACACCGAAAATCGTTGAAGGATTGGTTGATTTTATCTATGAGCAATTTTTCCATCAAAAGCCTGGACTTTCCCGAAAAGAGAGACTCGACTTTATTGAGATCTTCTATTTTTTCTTGGTTTTAAGGATCCTCGATGCAGAAAATCCCGATGTAGTGAGTTTTAGCGACAAAGATGGAGTTGATGCAGGCGCTGCAATGGCAAGTTCCTTTTATGGCTTTTCCCGCATGATCAGTACTTCAAAGCCCTGGACGGAGGAAGATAAAAGCTTTTTCCTCTTTGCTTTTTTTGGACCCGCTCTCTTGATCCGCCACCGTTCTATCGATCCGTTAATTCTGCAACGGGCGCTTTCAGCCCTGGACCATTTTGAGACGGTTATCAAAGAAAGGCGCGACCCGCTTCTTAAGGCCTGTGCAGCCTTATTCCCCGAGCTTCCGCTCTTGCAGATCAAAGTTTCCGAAGTTGCTTAATTTGAAAACCTAGCCCTTGAGGGAAGACTTTTTGGACTTTTTTTCTTCCATAAGATACAAAAGTTTGTCATCTCGTTTTGACCTGGTTCTATACTCTTTCTCGACTCGGACTCGAACATCATCCTTTGACCACCCTTTGTAGACGGTGATCGCGCTGTGTTTAGCTTCGACATTATCCGTAAGTTTATTCAGGAAAAGAACGTAGAGAAGAGCTAAAAAGGCTGCTTTACTGTTAGCCCACCCGCAATTGCCTACCGGTTGTTTTTCTAGGACAATTTGATCGATTTTTTTTAGCCCAAGGAGCGTATTTATGCCTTGGGTAAAGAATTCTCGGCCTGCGCGTGTTTTGGCTTTTTCTTGAAGCTCGGAGATAGCATCTTTAAGAGATTCTTTATTTGTTATTTCGAATATCTCTATGCCCTTAATTTCGGACGCACCTCCACGCTCACATTTAATGAGGAGCCCCTTCCAGAAGACAATGACGTTAATGTGGGTATTCCAGCCGGTGTATAAAATAACAGGCTTGCCTGCGTCAATATCTTTAACTAGCTCTTCGGGCTTCTTTGAGATGTTGTCAGGAGCCGCTTGCAGTACAGCTTTTAATTCTTCTCGGTCAGCTTTTGAAAGCTCAAGCTTGCTTTCATCTAAAAAGGCTGAAGCTAAATGGCTTAATTTCTGACTGGCCAATAAACGATTAAAACCTTCGTAGTCGACTTTATAAGGTTGGGGATCGGAATATCCATCAATTCCATAAACATGGGCTAAAAATTTATCTTCTATTAAATCATCATAAGAACCGCCAAAATGATCAACGATTTGCTTAACGATATGAAATTGTCCATGAGCGAGCGCCCAATCGATAGGTGTAAAATCAGAAAATTTACTCTCCATCTTTCTATCGACTTTAACGTGCTGATTTAGCAGCAACTCGACGATTTTGGTCGAGCCTGCAGCACAAGCGTGAAAGAATAGTTCCACGTAGTTAAGGGTCATCCGAGGAAGAAGTGAAGAATCATGCTCCAATAGAACTAGTGCAATATCGCAATGATTGGTTAGGTTCCAGGGGGTATTGCTTACCTGAGGTTGGGCACCCCTTTTCAGGAGCATTTTTACAGTTTCTAACTGCCCATTATTACAAGCCGCATCCAAAGGAGTATTTCTAAACTGATCGACTGCATTGATAAGCGATTTATCGAGAGACCATTTTTCTGCTAAAGGACTTCCAAAGCAACAAGCTTGATGAAAGAGGTCGTGATGTGTGCTTTGAGATTTGATTTCTTCTTCTTTGATGATAGTGAGTAGAGCTATAGGATTTTTATTTTTAAAAATATCTTCAAGGGAACATTCGGAAAAAATGTTCATGCCTTTGGCAAAGTATCCTTGCCAACGTTCTCCCACAAACGTGGCAATAGTTCCAAAAAATGATGGATTTGGGCTTTCATTGTCTTTTCCCATGAACAAACGTACAATCTCCTGATGTCCATGCACGACTGCCAGCGAGAACGGTGTGGGACCTTTAGCGCGACGACCTTTTTCGAAAATGACTCCGGCTTCCATTAAAATTTTGACAATTTGTAAATGCCCCTTTTGAGAGGCAATTAATAAAGGATGTTTATCATAAGCGTAATGAGTTTTGATGCTGTTTATTTTAGCCATGAAACGGACGCTTTTCTCTTTTCCCTGCTCGCAGAGCTGGTACAATAAATCTTCCGGTTCTTCTAAACGCATTCCTCGATCGAATAAAATTTGAGCGATCTCAGTATTGCCATGAACAAGAGCAGTATCAAGAACGTTAGTGGTTTGAAAAGTGACTTTTTCATCGAGAGCTAGTAAAAGAGCTTCCATGTTGCCTGTAATGCATGACTTCGTAAGAACTACTTTAAGCATGGTTTCTTTTAAGGGGCCGCTTTCTCTATCAATGATCTTTTTTACAGTAGGTAGATCATTTTCTTCATAGCAAACCTGAATAAGTGAAAGTTTTATCAACCAAGCATTTTCAAGGTTATCAACCTGTAAATGTTCAGCGGCATAAAGAAGAACATTTTTTTTCCCTAAGTTGCAAATTTCTTTCTCAAAGGAGCTTTTCTGAGGAAAATTTAAAACCCATTTAAATAACTCTAAATCATCATTTTCCAGAGCCTGGCTTAATAATTCATGAAGACAATCAATGGAGGGAGAGCCAATTTCTGTTAATTCACGGTTGATAATAGCTTGAATTTCTTTGGATTGTAACTGGTCGATAGGACAAGCACGAATAGCTTTTTTGACTAGACGGATAAGACCCTTTTTTTGAGCAAAGTCTTTTTGTTCGGTCATGGTGGTCAAAATGTTCAATACCCGCTCTGTAAAAGCCGGATCGTTCTCCATTTTCTTCTTTAATTGAGAAGAATCGCAGGCTTTTAAATAATATAATGTTGAATGGTTCCCGTTATTAATATTAGTCATATTATTTATTATAGTAGTAATTATTATTTTAATCAATTAAATAAAAAAACACAAGTGTATTATAATGAATGAGATAGCAATAAATTTTAGAGGCTAGAATAAATGTTGAAGGATTTTACAAGATATTGAAAATCAATAACTTATAAATAACCCAAATTGGAGATGTGTAATCTAGAGTTAACTGTTTAAAAGTGTGCTGCATTATCCGTACGTAGAACCAGGGATTGAAGAAGGTTCGTTTTTGCTGCTTCTGGGTGCTCTTGCTTTGCCCTGTTCAGCAGATCAAAGTTTCTGAAGTTGCTTAATATTTTTTATTAATATAGCCTCCTTGGTCAAAAATGAGGTTTATATGATTGAAACTGATTCACGTAGTAAAGGACCTGCGACTCGTTCGCCGGTGTCAGGAAGCAGTACTGAAAATACCATTAAAATTGATTGCCTCGCAAAAAAATTTCTGTGTGATCCTACTACTTTTTTTATGCTTCCTCCTGCAACTCCCCTGGTCGGACCTGCTGATCCAGTAGAGGATAGCTTTGCACCTATGGATCAAGAAGAGGCTGAAAAACTCCTTTTGGATGGTATGACAAATGGCCTATGCCTCCTGCAAGAAGCGCGAGCATTTATCGAGTCCGGCAATCAAGACGGTAAAAATTGCGGAACAGAGATATTAAATAACGCCATTGAGAAGTTAAAGACATTGAATAGCCTCCCAGCTTATATCCTTCTGGCGTATTATCAATTTGAAACATCGAACGCGGATCCAACTGTACCCCTTGACAATGTAGAAAAAGTTCTTGATCTAGCAACCCAAGAGTTAGATAACCTGCCCTCAGATTACCCTTTAGAATTTAAAGAAGATCTGATGATGAAACTTCTGAGTGGTTACTACATGTTATTCGATTGTCTTGAGATTCGAAAAACTTCTACAAAAGATCTAGAGGCAAAAATCGAACAATTCAAGGTTAATTATGTCGTCAACAACCCAAATTTGAGTGTTTTCGATAAAGCTATTTTACCTCACGTGAGAAAGTTAGAGAAAGCACAGATGTTGGGGAATCAAAGTCATTTGGATTCTGCGAGAGAATTATATAAGGAAATTCTAGCAGAACTCAAAGATCCTAATGACATGTATGGGTTGCTCGATCGTGCGGCTTGTCTTATAGGTATTGCTAGCTTTGAACCTGTGGAAAAAAGGGAATCTGGACTAAAGCAAGCTTGGGAAGATTTAGATCTGGCTAGGGATTTATTCAATGAAACTTTCTCTGAGGACAGCGTATGTGCCAAATCCTCTTTCTGCCAGGCATTGATCTCGTCCTACTTCAGAATTAAGATGTTGATGCCAGCGGAAAGTGATATGTCAGAAATGGATGCGAGAATTTCTGATAGTCGCCTTCAATTAAATAACATGCTATCTGAACCGAAGATTCCACCGAATCCAAGGCGTAAAAGAGAAGTCTCTTCTTCCTTTCCTAACGCTCTAACAACAAGTATTTTTGCTTTATTTAGTCTAGCGATCTTGGGTTTTTTGGTTTTCAAGGGATATAAGCTCATTAGAAGGACTTATACCCACTGAAAGAGTTTGTAAGCTATCGCGGATAACAACAATTTTTCTTTTTGGCGCTCATCAGATTAAAGTCTCTGAGATTGCTTAGTCCTTTCTTCATTTTAAATGCTTTTAGCTTTAGGGTGAGGTTCTATGGTAAATCTTTTTGGGAAGCTGGCGGTATGCCTATTCTGTTTAACGGGGCTCAATGCATCTGAGGCAAAACCCCTCATCGTCACCAATAAAGAAATCAAAAATAAAGATAACCGCGTCCTGACTTTTAAGTGGGACAAATTTCGGATCGGTTCTGCTGAATATCCTCAAGGACCGACAGGATGCACTGTGATTTCTTTTCCCGATCGGAATGTTAAAGCTGTAGCTGATCTCAGAGGAAGCGCCACAGGATCTATTTTTACCAATAGTCTGGTCGAGGGGCTTACGGTGCTGGATTGCATCGTCTTTACCGGAGGATCGCTCTTAGGACTTGAATCGGTCGCAGGGATCAATGCCGATATATTCAAAGACCGCAATTATGCGACAGGCTGGACGACAATACCGTATGTTGCAGGCTCAGTGATCTTCGATTGGGTGAATAGGAAAGAACATCTTTATCCTGATATGGCATTAGGATCTGCTGCTTATCGGTCTGCGGAAGCAGGCAGGTTTATTTTAGGAAAGCATGGGGTGGGAATCAATGCTACAATCGCTAAAGGTTTTGGTCCTGATTATTTACAATCCAGCGGACAAGGCGGAGCTGTTGAGACTTTTGGAGATGTGAAAATCGCTGCCTTTATTGTCATCAATTCTCTGGGGGCCATCTATGATGAACAAGGAAAGGTTATTCATGGATATTTAGACCGCAAAAGCAATCAACAGTTCACTGAAAATGAGTTGCTAAAACAGGTCTATCCGATCAAGCCCAATTCTGTAAAACCTGAACAAAAAGGGAATACAACTCTCTCTGTTATCGTTATCAATGTCGATCTAGAGTTAGATGAAATGAGAGAGATTGCACGCCAAGTCCATAATTCTTTTAGTGAAGTGATCCGTCCTTTTGGAACATCCGAAGATGGAGATACCTTGTATTTTGTTTCTACCAGGGAAATACAAATGGCAGACAAAGATAGGTTTGATGCTATTCCTCGTTTAGGGATGCTTGCCACGAGAGTTGCCAAAAAAGCCATCTATTCAGCTTTTGATAAGTAATTAATAACAAGTCGTTTATAAATCTTACCTTGAAATAATGAAAGATTTGGGCAAATCTTTCCTTATTTCAAGGTAAGATTTAATTCAGACTTAAGTCATCAGGGATCATCGAGAGAGTGGCGTACTTACCGCCCATTTCACGCAAGATCGTCTGCCAGAGTTTTTCAGGCGGAGTTTCAAAGACATGCTTAGCTGAAGCAGGACTGATGAACCACATACCGGCCATAAATTCCCGCTCGAGCTGACCTGGTCCCCAGCCGCAATATCCAAAACAAAGACGGACCGCAGGGCCGCTGGCATCTGACATCGCTTCTTGAAGGAACTGCAGATCGCCTCCTAAAAAGACGCCATCACAGAGTTTGAGGGTCAGATCAGGCTGTTGATCGTTGGAGTGAAGGAGCATCATCTGGTTGGGCTGCAGAGGCCCGCCGGCTCGGATTTGAACGCGGGGATTGGCAATCTCTTTCATATTGATGACTTCTTCGGGGATCTCGACATCGAGGGCTTTATTGACTAAGATCCCGAAAGAGCCTGTCGGACCATGCTCACAGAGAAGGATCACACCGCGGAAATACATCCCGGCATTGATATCAGGGCTGGCGATGATGAAAGTTCCTTTTCCTACCTGTGCATAAGGCTCTTTGGTCATTCTTTAAGAGCCTCGCTGAGTTGTTCATTGTAGAGATGGAGATTACTGGACATTTCGGTCACTTGTCTCATCAGTTCTGCGAAGTTTTCTTTAAACTTGCCGTTTTCCAGGACTTGCTTGTCTGGATTATTTTGGGCTTTTTCAATCACCATGGAAAGACGGGCCATCGAGGTATTGATCTGGTCGATTTCTTTTTGGAAGTAGTTTTTAAAAGAGCTGGGTGTTTGCAGGGCATTGAGCTCTGAGGCTCTTTTTGTTCGTGTCCGCTGCCAGCCTTTGTTCAGATGGAATAAAACCCCGTAGTGGTTGACATCGTTCATCAGAGTGTCCATTTTACTCATGACAGCTGTCATGCGAAGATATAGATCATCTCCTTGGAAAAGTTTTCCGACGGTACCTTGTCCTGAAGCGATATTTTGACAAACTTGATCGAGCGAGCCGGAAACGTTTTTTAAGCTCGTGACGGCAGGGCCGAGATTTTCAAAGACGCCGTCTCTTGTCATCTGCGCTAAGGCATTGTCCATTTTTTGGGCTGATGTGGTGAGAGCAGCAGTACCTTCTTTCAACTGAGGAATGAGCTGATGTTCATTGACAGCCCGTGTCACGGTATCGATCTGCGTCATCGCAGATCCAAAAGAAGCAACAGCAACGGTCAGTTTTGATTCATTGTCTTCAAACCAAGTCTTCACGAGGTCGACGGTATCGTTGAGTTTTTCTCCGATATCGGAAAGACGGTTAAAGGTATTTTCGAGAGGATCGACGGAGTCGGCATACACGGGTGTTTTATCCGAGATCATTTCAGGGGTCGTTCCTTTGGGAGGTGTTCGCGGAGTGATGGCAATCGATCTTTCACCCAGGAGTCCTGATGTCTGCATCGTGATTTGATCGGTGCTGTAAACATGAACTTTAGAGTCGATTTTCAAAGTTAATTGATAGAAATAAAGACGTCCGAGTTCATCGCTGGGCTGAGTTTCCCGCGCATGAGAGATTTCATTGACCGCTGTGACAACACCGACAGCTTTACCGGCAAAAAGTACTCTCGTGCCGACATTGATTTTATTAATGTTGGAAAACCGGAGATAGACGATCTGTTTTTCATCGCCGACAGAAGGGCGTAGGAATAGGACGAGGCCGGCAAAGATGGCAAGCCCTCCCAACAGAAAGAGTCCAATTAAAAAATTTTTTATAGAATTATTCATAGTTTACGAGGACCTTCGGTAATAGTCTTCCTTAAGAATTCAATTATAGGATTGTCGATTTTCATGAAAGCTTCAGGTGCAGCAATATGCACAATTTTTCCTTCATCCAGGAGGGCCAGACGGTCGGCCACATGGAGAGCTGAGAGGATATCATGAGTAACAACAATGCTGGTAGCTTTAAGCTCGTGCTGGGTCTTGACGATCAGCTCATTGATCTGCATGGCTGTAATAGGATCTAAGCCTGTTGTCGGTTCATCATAGAGTATAATCGAGGGTCGGTAGACGATCAAACGGGCTAGAGCCGCTCTTTTACGCATACCGCCAGAGAGTTCGGAGGGCATTTTATTTTCCGTTCCTGCAAGGCCGACCATATCTAAAGCATGAGCAACTTTTTCTTTAATCTCTTCGTCGGTAAATTTTTTATGATTAGCCATGTCTCCATGCTGGTCCAGGAAGAACCCGGTATTTTCTTCGACACTCATGGAGTCGAATAAAGCGGCTCCCTGAAAGAGCATTCCCATGTTGATGACTGCCTTATAAAGAGCAGGCCCCGAAAGATCAGAAATCCGGTTTTCACCGATGTCGATCGTCCCTTCATCTGGCTTGGTAATCCCGATAATATGTTTTAAAAGAACGCTTTTTCCCATGCCCGAGCGGCCCAAAATAACCAGAGTCTCGCCTTTTTCGACGTCGAGATTCAGCCCATCGAGGACTTTGAACTTCTTAAAGCTTTTTTTCAGGTTGCGAATGGTAATCATAATAGCTTCTTAAGTTGGGTCCTGAAGATGTTCATGGCCAGCGTCAGGAAGAAATTCGTAAAGAGAATGCAGCAATACGACATGACCACGCTATTGGTCGTTGCTCGCCCCACTCCCGCAGCGCCTCCGGAGGTCTTCATCCCTTTATAGCAGGCGACCGTCATAATAATGGTTCCAAAAACGAAGGCCTTCACAATCCCGGTCGCGAGGTCAAACATCGTGATATGCAGCGGCATGGGATCAAAATACGCGGTTGGCGACATCCCAAAGAAAAAGACAGCGATGACATATCCACCCATGATCCCCATGAGCATGCTGAAGATCGTGAGCAAGGGCATCATAAAAGCACCGGCTAAAACCCGAGGTGCAATTAAATATCGGTTAGGGTTGACAGCCATGGTTTCCAAAGCATCCACCTGCTCTGTAACGCGCATGGTGCCAAGCTCTGCGCACATCGCAGCGCCGACACGGCCTGTGACCATGAAAGCGGTCAAAACCGGTCCTAACTCCGTGATCATCGCTTTGGCTACCAAAAGCCCAGTGATGCTCGTCAATCCTTTATCGGCCAGCTGATAGAAAGACTGAGCTGCCAAAACTAGACCTGTAAATAATCCTGTAATTGCCACTACCGGAAGTGAGGAGACCCCGACATCGTAGAGTTGTCTTAAAAGAAGATATAAGGCTGGCGGTTTTTTAATAGCAGCTTTGAGGACATTTCCAAAAAGGGTAGCGTATTCTCCCATCCCTTCGATGAACCTCAGCCGATCCCTCAGCCAGACGCTCAATTGTAATTCTTCTTTCTCAGATTCCATATATTAATTTTTTTGTGTTCTTTTGCCCATCATACCTGCTTTCCGATTTTTCTGGGGAATGAACCTATCCCATTAAACTCTTTCCATGAGCTTTCCGACAATTTTCAACTCTAAACCAAATTATTGACTATGGCTTAATTAGAAAATAGTGGTCATAGTCAATAAGTCCATGCTCTGAGTGGGATAGGTTCATGAAATAAAAAAGCCGCAGGAAACTGCGGCTTTGAGTGATTAAGAATAAAACTAAAATCTTAACGTTTTGCGTCTGCAATAAGTTGTTGATGCTTCTGCATCGCAGTTTCTAAACCTTGTAAAAAGACTGTATAAGCTTGGATTCCCGAAGCCACTTCTGAAGACATGTTATCTATTTGTTTGTGCAACGTTTGATGATCATAGATTGCAGCATCAGCCCGCCCTTTAAGGACTTCACTGAATTTGGAACTTATTTGAAAACTGGTTAAGGGGTCTGTTTTGGAAAATTTAAGAAGCCAATCATTCGCAAAAATAGGGGTGAGAGCCATACCAGCCAAAGGAGCGGCTAATCCAGCTAGAGGAATCCAGGTTTGATAAGCCATTCCCAATTGATGAGTACTTTTTTGGGCAGCAAAACATCGTTTAGATTTTTCGATAAGGGTATCGAGAAGATCATAAGAAGCAGGTCTGAGAGTCGAAACGGATCTTCGAACATCTAAAATTAGATTTTCAAATTCTCGTGCTACACGTGTCATAAGTTTCTCCTAATTCGCCATCATGGCGGAATTTATTCTTGTTATGTTTAGTAATGTTTTTTTCAGTGTTGAGGTAACACTATTAAATCTCTCTCCAAGATATTCATTACGCAAAGTAATGGGTTGAATTTTCTTGGTCGCAATATTTGTTTGACTTTGCACATCTAAAAGCCTGAAATCTGCCTGTCCTTTTTTATAGGTAGTATAAACAGAACCTACTTGAAGAGCCAAATTAATATAGGAAAGGATTTGGTTGATTTGGGTCATCCAAGTTTTGTGCTCGATGGGTAAGTTAAGCATAGTGTAAGCACTGTAAATATTCGTAAATATCGTGATCGCAATCGGAACTAATTTAATCCCAGCTTCCAGGGTGGAATTTCCCATCGATCCTATTTTAGCCAGTGCTGACCATCCACCCAAATGTTCCATTAAAATATTCGCTAGAGATACGGCTCCTACGCCTACAAATTTTTTTCCTTGTTCCTCTCCACTCGCTACTAAATAAGCACCTCCGATGATGGAGGCGGCTGCGCTTCCCAAAGAATAGATCAGTTGCTGATGAGACCAAGCATTTTGATTATTGGCCGCTTCTATCGATTGTTTAACGGCGTCTAATTCTTCGATAACGAGTCTATCAAGATCAGATTTAAGACCTTTTAAGGGTATTAGGTTTAAATGTGTGGTTTTATCTCCCACTTTTTTAATCTCTTCCCGCAATCCAAATAATTCAGCCTGTATCGATCCAACAGGAAGCGAAGAAACTCCTGTTGGAACAACATATTCAGCAGAATTTGCGGTGCTTACGCTCATACGGTTTAGCCTGCTCTTGCACGCTGGTTCATTCGATCAATGGCGTCATTCAGACTTTTCAACATCTCTTTCCAAATGGGGACTAATTCATGCCAATCTTCAAACTTGCGGTTAATCTGCACAGCCATGTCATTGATATCATTCGTAATTCTATCGCTTCTACGAGTGAAAACAACGCACAGTTTTTCCGCTTCATCGCGAGTCCAGCTGGTTCGGCTTAAATACTCATGAGGAAAAATTTCTTTCATTTTTTCAACGAGTTGGCTCTCTTGTGCTAAGTTAACGTCTTTATTGCGGGGATTCGAGAGTTGATTGCCGACATGTTCAACAAAAGTTGTGATCGTGTGTAATCGATCTTTTAATTTTGCAAGCTCGCCGTTTTGAACATGGATCTCATTTTTTTTGGCGCCTTCAATTTTTAACATTGCATTGACAAGTAATAAACGGATATTGACTTCTTCATGATGTTTTTGTTCTACAACAGCTAAATGCTCTGGAAGCTGTTCAGAGTCAGTATTATTGCTATTGATAGCATCGAAAGATGTTGCAGGCTCAAGATTTTTTGATAAAGCGTCTATTGACATGGTGTCTCCTAAATTTTATTGCTATTAGCATAACATTAAATAGGAGTTTTTGGAATTAGTAATTTTTATTCCATTTAAATATATATTTACCTTGATCATTGAAGTGGGTCTCGGCTTGAAGGACAAACCCTCCTTTGAGCTCGACTTCGACGATAACATGACTTTGCTCAGTGCTTTGGGATAAAGTAATCATTACACCTTCGGTGAGATATTTGCCGATTTGAACAGAGACTTTTCCTGTCTCTTCATTGGAGGAAATCCCCAGTCGGTCAATTCCGAGGTTTTTATGGATGGTTTCTAGAAGATTAGGGCCTGAACCTCCTGAAAGACTAATAATTGTATAGGCAAGTTGGCCTGCTTGGGAGGCTGTGAGTTCGGTAACGTCTTTATTAAAGAGGATACGGGCCAGGATGGAACTCGTGGAGAGGGGAGGGTTCGATTGGAACTGCAATTGGGGTGAACGGAAAGAACCCCGGAATGTCACGGTGACATTGAGTTCGTTAAGGTCTAAGTTACTGGTGAGGTTGATGAAGCTTTCCCCCCCTTTAAAAGAGACTTCACCCTCAGTGATTTTGAAATCTTTACCTGAGAAAGAAAATTTTCCTTTATTAACCTTGAGGCTGCCGTCGGTGGTGACGTTGAGGTTTTCTCCTGTCAAATGAAGATCACCCGTCAGTTCAGCATCGATGCCATGCCCTGTCAAATGAATATTTTTGTCCCCTTGGATTTGAAGGTCATAATGGAAGGGATAAGGAGGCGTTGATTGGACAGGCGGGATATACGATTCAGGCTGGTTAATAAAGGTGACTGGAAGAGTCGGTATTTCACTGGGAAGCTGATCGGGGATTTGTATCTGAGCTTCATCGATGGTAAGCGAGCCTGTCACAAGAGCTTCTCTTAAATTTCCATCAATGGTGAAGGGTCCACTGCACGCGGCTGCGAGCCAGTCAAAATGGACAACATTGAAATGAGAAATATGTCCATCGATTGAAAAAGGAAGAGTGGGTTTGAGTTGAAAAATCGCAGTTGCAGAGGCTGTCCCTTGACCTTCATCTGTCAAATCGATGTGTTGCAGATCGACAGTAGTTCCGTTCGCAGTTGCCTGGATCTGGGCATTATTTAATGAGATACCGATAAAATAGTTTTGATAGAACCCATTTTGGATAGAAAGAGGTCCAAAGAGGACAGGTTTATCTAAAGTGCCGCTGCAGACCAACCGGGAGGAAAGGAAACCCCCGAAACGCTGGGTGCCGATATTGATGAAGTCAAAGAGCTGCTCAATATGCCCTTCGACAGTGCATTGTCCAGCAAAGTTCTTTTTAGGGTCGATATGGAGTTGGAACGGATAGACTTGATAGGAAAGAGGGACTGTTGCGGAGAGTTCGATAAATTGCTCTCCGGTCGCGACAATATGGGAGTGCAATTGCATGACGTCGTGGTTTAGGTTGGCTTGTAAGGAGGCCTTAGTCTGGATCGGAGTGGTGACGCCCGCAGGAAAAATATCGGCATGCTCCAAAAGGAGATTAAGATGGCCCACGAGATCGTTATTGGTTCCTTGCAGCTCCACATCAATCGAAGAGAGTCCTTGAAGTGAGAGTCGAGGAGAGAGAAGCGTAAGAAAATCAAGGGGGAAATGTTGTGCTTGCACATCGATGATCGAGGTCTGCGGATTGACTTGGAAGGAAGAATGGATATAGCCTTCATCAATTTTTAAATGGAAATCAGACAGAGCCACTGCATCTTTTTGGAATAAAAGGATGAAAGGTCTTTGCAGAACGAGGTTTTTCTGAACCAGATTGCCCTGTAAAGAGTCGCAATGGAATTTGAACTGATCAGGAGTATAAGAAAAATGTCCCTGAGAAGCGATGTTGAAAGGGTATTTCCATTCTCCTTGGGTCTTTATGCTGTAGCTCCAATCGGTAGAATTCCAAGCCATGGAATAATTTCCTGAAGAGAGGAAGATGTCGGCAAGATACGATTTTTGTATCTCGAAATCGAGCTTTCCTTTGATTTGATGAAAAATGTCAGTGGCAAAAAGATCGAGAACAACTTGATCGGAAATAAATTTTCCGGCTTTGAAAGATTTAGCAATGGCGTGACAGCGGGTGTCATTTTCTTGAAAATCAATTTTTCCGCCCATTTGACCGGCAAGAGGAAAAGGGGAAAGAGCCGTGAAAAGTTCTAAATTGCCGATTTGAAAAGCAAGTCCGCCAGAAAGATTTGTCATCGAGGGGACATCGACGGCCAAATCACCCACAATCGAAGCAGAGGGGGCCAGCAAAGAAAAATTGCTGAGTTCTAAACGTTTGTTTTGAAACTTGAAAAGACCACTTCCCTTAAATTCTAAAATTTCATGGGAAGCATGAGCGGCAGAAGTATTCCATGAGCCATTCCATCCATTGGAGTCTCGCTCGGCTTGAAGAGTCAAACGGGCAGTATTAAAAGAGGCTTTCCGGATATCCAATTTTTCAGCTTTCATACTGATGCGGCATTCTCTTTCATTGCAGCGGATATCTCCTTTAACGCCTCCTCCCAGATAAGGAACTAGGCGGGAGAGATGGGGGAGTGAAAAAGTGCATTCGATATTTTTAGGCAACAACTGATTGTCGAACTGGGTTTTTCCTTTGATGCTGAGCATATCGGTATTGAAAACGAGCGAGGAGAGGCTGAAAGAACGGTCGGAAAAAAGAGAGTAATCAGTGGTTAAGGTCAGATGTTCTTGGGCTTGCCACTCTGGGAGATTAAGCTGAAGGATCTCTAAATTTAACTGGCCATTGATGGGATTTAGCAAGACAGGATTGTGAGGAGTGAGAAGAATATTTTTCCAAACTTTCCAAGGACCTGCGCACTGTGTTTTTAAATGGAAAGAGTTTGCAAAAGGGATGTCTGTAAAAGGAGCAAAGGCTTTTTCTGATTTAACATCCAGATCTAGGTCGGCAGCGACTTGATCCGTTTTTTTATTTCCTTGAAGAAAGAGTGTACAATCGAGATCAGCAGAATACAGTTTAGCAAAGAGATCAAACGCATTTCCCCGTTTTTTAAATTTACACCTGCCTGAAAAAGTATAGGCGGCTTTTTCTTGGGTTTTTAGATTGATTGCTTCCAACTGGTTCAATTTCATCATCCGGATAGAAAGAGATCGAGGTAATGATAACTGGGGTGGAGAGGGCTCGCTATCCTTCGGGGCAAATCGATAAACGGTTTTATCAGCGCTCAAATAGCTAATGCCGATTTTTTTGCTGAGAAGCGGCAAGATTGCAAGCCGGATCCTTAAACGATCGATCTCAATCGTATCGGTTTCATTGAGTTTTAGCTGAATTTGCGAAAGGGTCCATTTAAGGGGAAGCTCGCCATCGATTTTTTCAATTTTAAGCTCGAGCCCATGCTGCAATGCAATCTCTTCTAAAACGGTGGCAATTTTATCTTTGGCCCACTGGCTTTGGACAAATAGCAGCAAGCCTAGCGTCACTGCAAGAATGAGGACAGCTGAACTTAAAATCCATTTTAACCATTTCATCAGAAAGTTTGACCTATGCTGAATAAGATTCTGTATAACGGATCGATGTGTTTGCGTCGATCCAATGGAAAGGCCACGTCAAGTCTCAAAGGGCCTAAAAAAGTAAAATAACGGAATCCTAGCCCTGCTGATTTAAACCACTTTTCATGCATTTTAGGCAGCGGCGTCAAATAGACGCTTCCTATATCAAAGAAAGGAACGAGTCCGATGGTTTTACTAACCCTAAAGCGAGTCTCAAAAGTATAAAAAATGCCTGACCGTCCGCCAATTGGTTTATGTCCATGGTGTAAAGGGCTGACGGTATGGTAGCTGTAGCCGCGAAGATCTTGATCAGATCCACCCAAAACCCTTTTAGGAACGGGAACGGCATGTAAATTCAAACTGACGATAGAGTCGACCATGATCTGCTGGGCCAAGACCAGGAATTCTTTCCCAATCACAGGAAAGTAATTCATATAGACGACAGAATTATAAAGATAAAACTGGTCGCCATGCGATAGATTAATCGAAGGGATGGTTTTAAATTCGAGTGTGGCTCCGCGAGTTGCATTGAGAAGATGATTGGCAGAGCTCCAGCGGAAGTATAGGGGGATTTCTAAAAGAGTGTAAGGTCTGTTAAGGACAGAATCCGTGACAAAAAGCCGTTCCTCTTTAATTCCAATGGAGACACGGTATTTTGTCCCAATTCTTCTCTCGATACGATTGGTGATGCTATAAGACTGTTGATGATAGGCCAAGATCGATTCTTGCATCGACTGGGCCTGTAAAATATAGTCTTGGTCTATTTTCCAGAAATCAGGCACGAAGAAAGTCCCGGTTCCCGTATGCGTCCGTGCAGTGACATCCCCTTGCAAAGAGAGTTTTCTTCCAAGTCCTGAGATATTGCGATTTTCCCACCCAAATGTCAAACCGGGCCCGAAAAAGGTCTCATAGCTGGCACCGACATTGACGCTATGGTGTTTGGTCTCCGTGGCATCGATCCTCATCCCGAGTTCATGGTTTCCACTCGGCTCTAAATCATGCGCGACAATGATCGAATTGAAAAGTCCTGTATCCAGCAATTTTTGCTGGGTCTTGTCGATGAGCCGTGTGTCGTAGATATCTCCTGTCTTCCAGACGATTTTATTTTCAAAAAGTTTTCTTTTGACGTGTCGAGATCCTTGAATCGTCGTCGGTCCAAACTTCACCAGAGGTCCTGCATCGATTTTTACATGCGCTGCAAAAGTCTTCGTCTTATAGTCCGCAATCATTTCTTGATTTTCGGTCCTAGCGAGGGGATGGCCGCATTCTCCTAAGAGTTCGAGCGCTTTTTCTTCTGCCTCTAAAATATGGAGGGTGATCGCGGGCTTTCCCAGTTCTATTCCTAAATTCTGGGGTTGCAAGTTGGCGCATTCAAGAGGTTTTCCTTCTGAAGTCACTTCGACATCGAATTCACTAATGGTATAAGCCGGTCCTGGAAGCATCATCACAAAAATCTGGACTTCATCCTCTTCTTCTTGGATGCGGATCTGCACAGTCGCTTCGTAATACCCATGGGAATGAAGAGCTTTGATGATGTCAGGGATGTCAGAATCAGCGCGGAATCTCAGGGCATTGAGTGAAACAGGGGCCTTTTTTTTCAATGTTGTCAAAAAGGAAGCCGATTTAACAGTTTCAAGCGCATCGGGATCGTTTAGCCCAATGAAATGGACAGCATACTCCAGACAGCTTGCCATTATTGTGGGAAAGATAAATAAAACGATCCTCTTGAACATGAAAACCATTTTGCCAGAGTGGAGAAGTCTTTGGAAATCCTTTTTCTTCTAGAGGGTAAAAAGAATGATCCTGTAAAATTTTTGCATGACTGCAATAACAAAATCTTCTTACATGGTCCCTTTTGTTCCGGGTCCTACCTATAAACTCCGGCCTATTTTTGCCTTCGCGAAGACGGTGATAGAAAAAGCTGATTTAATGTGGCTTGATATTGAGAAATTAGCTGTCGATTTACCTCAGCGAGTTCAAATTTTAGAGGACAACGTGACTTTCATAGGTCCTGTCAGTATTCGGCCGCCTTACAATCCCCGGTTGGGTCCCTTTCAACACCTTCCACAAGGCCGTGTATATAACTATGTACTTAGAGGTCTTTTGTTTTCTGTTTTGTTGGTCACTTCAACAGCAACCTTAATTTTTTCTATCGTTATACAAGATCATATTAAAAAGAGACTGTTGCTCGAACGACAAGAGAGAAGGGAATATCAAGACGTGGGTTGGCTAGCTCGAACCTTTGTTAAAATACATCCTATCGCTTGTGCTCTGATCACGGGCGTTATAATAACTTCCATCCCCCCACTTGTTAGTGTTTTGACCTCTACTAGAAAACCTATGATTGAATTTTATGAGTGGCCTTTTACAGTTGTGAGAATAACGTAATGCCCCATCGAACAAACAGTCGAGCTATTTTCCAAGATTCTTGCCAAGTCATTCCCGGAGGAGTCAATTCACCCACACGGGCTTTTCCAGGCTTAGACATGACGCCCTTAATTGCCGCTCGAGGAGAAGGAGCTGTTGTTTGGGATGCAGATGGCCATGCCTATATAGACTATTGCTGCAGCTGGGGAGCTTTGATTTTAGGCCACTGCCATCCGGCCGTTGTTGAAGCAGCAACCGAGCAAATGAGACTCGGTGCTGGTTTTGGGATGGCGACGCCTCCTGAATTAGCGATTGCTCAAAAAATTTGTCAACATCTTCCTTCGATTGAAAAAGTCCGTTTTGTTTCTTCCGGCACTGAAGCAACCATGAGCGCCATCAGACTTGCGCGGGGTTATACAGGTAAAGACAAGATTGTGAAGTTTGATGGCCATTACCATGGCCATTCCGATGGACTTTTAGTCCGCTCCGGGTCAGCCGTCGTCCAGATCAATCTTGAAGCTTCTTCCAAGGGCGTGCCTGCTGATTTCGTCCGACACACGGTCTGTCTTCCTTTTAATGATTTAGAAACTGCCCGCAATTTCATTCGAAGCCATGACGATATTGCAGGAGTGATCTTAGAGCCAGTAGCGGGTAATATGGGCCTAGTTCCAGCTGATCCAGATTTTCTGGCCATGCTCCGCGAAGAGACCGAAAAAAAAGGGATTGTTTTGATTTTTGATGAAGTGATCAGTGGATTCCGGATCGGATTGCAGGGCGCGCAAGGCCACTATCAAATCACACCCGATCTTACCTGTTTAGGAAAAATCATCGGCGCAGGTTTTCCAGCAGCAGCGTTCGGTGGTAAAGCTTCGATTATGAATCAGCTGGCCCCTTTAGGGGAGGTGTATCAAGCAGGGACTCTGTCAGGCCATCCTGTCGCTATGAGAGCGGGACTTGCAGCATTGGAGCAATTAG
The DNA here is from genome assembly GCA_003153295.1 of Parachlamydiales bacterium. Taxonomy (GTDB): domain Bacteria; phylum Chlamydiota; class Chlamydiia; order Chlamydiales; family Rhabdochlamydiaceae; genus PALSA-1444. Next base: position 30,971 of record PLXY01000008.1, read on the forward strand.
AAGAGCCCGGCTTTTATGAAAAGCTCGAAGCAAAGACAACCTATCTTGTCGAAGCACTTCGACAGATGATGCACGACAATAAGATCACCGGCTGCGTGAATCAGCTCGGATCGATGTTTACTCCCTTTTTCGGGGCTTTTGAAGTGCGTAACAAAATCACCTTAGACCAACAGCTTTATTGTAAGTTCTTCAAACAGCTTTTCCAGCAGGGGATTTATATGGCTCCTTCTCCTTATGAAGCCAACTTCATTTCCAGCGCCCATACCGATGAACAACTCGAAAGAACTCGACAAGCCTGTCTAGATCTTTCTTTTTAATGCTTTAATTTTGGAGACCCTATGCAATCGATTTTTCGTGGATTGATTCTTTTACTTTCTTTGATTCCCATTTTTGGAGCTGCTGAACTTTCGGTCGGTGTGGGAAAAATAGACATAACTCCTCCTATTGGATCACCTTCAGCCGGGCATCCAGAACGCAAAGGCGCAGGGATGGAAGGGATTCATGATCCGTTGTTAGCAACAGCTCTTTTTATCGATAACGGAGAAAAGCAAATCGCTTTTTGCAGCGTTGACAATCTCGGATTTAGCTATGAAATGGTACAAGCTGTGATCAAGCGGGTCCATGATCATCCTTGCCTAGAAAATTGTGAAGTCTACATCGGCTCTTCCCATACTCATTCCGGCGGCGGGGGTTATATGAATGTTCCTGTCATCGGTACTGTCTTGGCCGGTGCTTATAATCCTCAACTTTTTGATTTTTATATAGAAAAGACAGCCGAGGCAATTATTCAAGCGAGTCAAGAGACGATCGAGGGTAAAATCGGTATTGGTTACGGCTCTGCTGAAGATTTAAGTAAATACCGCGGCGCATGGCCAGAAAATGTTACGCCTATTTCAGACGTTGCCGTGATTAAAATCACCCGTCATGATGGAAGTCCCTTTGCTATCCTCTTTAATTACCCCTTACATCCGACAGTATTGAAAAGCAAAAATCGTCAGTTCTCTGCCGATTTTGTTGGCTACACTAGAGGTCATATTCAGTCTCTTTTAGGAAGAGATCTCCAACCGATTTATTTCAATGGCGCCCAAGGAGATATCATTCCTCAAGTGGAAGACAATACTTTTGAGACCTGCGATGCTATCGGAAAATCTCTGGCTAAAACGGTCCAGGAAATCTGGGATAAGACTGCGGTTACCGATTCTTTAACGATTGCCACTCAGAAAATTGTCTATGAATTCGAGCCTCAACCGACTCCTGCCGGACTTAAACTTCCAGTAGCGCAACATAAGACTGAAATGAATGCCATCCTCTTGAATCAAACCCATGCATTCATCACGATTCCAGGAGAGCTGAGCACGGTTTACGATCAACGTTTAAAAGAGGCGGGTAAAAAATGGGGATACGATCATGTCTCTATTTTTGGACTGACTAATGATGCCCACGGCTATATCATTTTGCCTGAGGCTTGGAGAAAAAAGACCTTTGAATCGAACCTTTCCTTCGGTGGAGAAAACTATGGTGATGAGACGGAAAAGAAAGCTGTTTTTCTCTTAGAATCCAAACTTAAATAAATTTTATGTCATAATCCAAAAATGGCACGGACACTATCGCAGAAGTTCGAAGAGCTGGCGCATCAATGCAAAGGGCGCCGGCATATGACCATCCAAGAGATCTTCGATCTCATGGATCCGCCTGAAGAATCGCTGATCGCGTGGATTCTCTATCTTCCTTTTATTTTGTGTTTTGAGATTCCGGGTTTTTGGATCGTTGCGAGCCTTTTAATCATCTGGCAAGGGATACGAACAGCGCTCCATAAAAAATTCTGGATTCCCAAAAAGCTTAAAAAGAGACAGATCTCTGGTGATCTGGCCGCTCATTATCTTTCTTATGTAGTGAAGTTTTTGAAAAAACTTGAAAAGATCGCGCATCCTAGAGGAACGATCTACCAACACCATCCGCTGCTCCTGACATTCAATGGATGCATGATGGCTTTAGGAGGATGCTTTTTGCTTTTCCCTATCGGAATAACTCTGGTACCGGGTCTTGGCGTCTTTTTACTTTCTTTGGGAATGTTAGAAGAAGATATTCTGTGGATGGTCTGCGCCTATGGAATTTTTGCCATTCATACAGCGCATGCGATCGCTATTTTGGTTCTTCGATAAACTCTTCGAGATTCATCAGATGCTTCACTTCTAATTGCGACTCAGCGATGACCGATTGCTGACCGTCGACATCGATGATATAAAGCATAGTTTTAGGGCTTAAAGGCCTTTTTTCAATGATCTTGATCGACCGGTTGCTGTTGCCTTGGGCCCAGCGTCCTTGTCCGATCTTTTTGAGCAGCCAAACCGTGAAGAAGATCCCCACTACTAGGGCAATTAATACCAAAAACATTTTTAAAAATGCCCCTTCATAGCCAGGGACCATATCGACCGGAGGGGTGATAGGCATCACAGGCTCAGGAGGAACGGCATTAGGGTCTACAGAAGGAGAAGCAGGAGAGATATCTGCTCCGAAAAGTAAAAAATTGATGAGTTGTATCATATTCACATCATGAGCGGTATACAGTTTTTTTTCAAGGTGAGAAACGAATTTTTAGACTATAATCCTTCGCATGAAAGCTGTCGAACTAGCCCTCAAAGCCGCAAGAAAAAGACAAAGTGAGATCACCCGCTTTGTCCATCACTGCACTGAAAATCCTGAGAAAAGCAGCGAGACGATTCCCACGTATGAGAATTTTTGTTTTGCCTTAGCTCTATTGAGAAGCCGCCTTGCAGAAAATGTCTTAGAAGCCAAAGCCCTTCTGGAGAAGTTGCTAGCTTTTCAAGTCAACCAAGAGTTTCCTGTCTATCTCCATGAATATCCTCTCTGCCGCTACGCAGGACTTAAATCGAAACTCGCTCCGGTGATTTTTTATATCTTAAGAGATTTTCACATGGTTTTAGGAGACAAGCTACGGTCTCAGCTCCAAGCCTTACAAGTCCCTCTAGAAACAGTTGAATCACCAAAAACACCCGAAGACTGGGCGGAGTTTTTGATCCAGGCGCAGATAACAGGACAAGATAAAACACCTGCCTTTCAATTTTGGGACCGCAGCTGTCTCTCTTTTATCGGCCCGCAACGGCAAGAAAGGGGAGAGCCTGCTCTCACGCTGTACGATCTCTTTTTGGGAGAATGGGGCGGCCAGTATGCTTTTCGAGCCTTGCAAGATCATCCTACCCATTTGCGCGCCTGCTTAATCTATCCTGCTGAAATTTCTCTAGAAACATTACCGACTCAAACAGTACAGCACAAATTTTGGGGAACCGGCCATCCGACCCATTCAGTTGTCTTAAGCACACAGGGGAGTATCACTGAAGAAAACCAGAGTGTAAAAATTGTACTTCCAGAAAAAGAAACACAAGAAGAAATGGAGATCGCTTTTTATTACAATCTTCATCCCGATACACAAGTGACGATCAATCACCAAAAAGCGACATCTTTTCAACTCGGAGATACTGTTCAGCTCATCTCCAAAGGTCGTCATATAGAGCTTTCGTTTGCACTAGAATCAGGCGAAGGACAATTCTGGGGCCATCTCTATCGAGCGAATAGGCCCGGGCAGCTGTGCTGCAAAGGCCTAGAAAAGCACGAAGCTTTCGATGGAGTTATCGGACTCCGAACCATCAAAAGAGATTTATTATCATCGATCAAAGTTTTGATCAAAGATAGCAACTCAAGTTGAAATTCCATAAGACTTATTGACTAACCAGCTTATACCCGGTGTATTAACCCCATATGTAAAGCCTTTTTCTAAGACTTTGATTAAGCCAAAAAGTCCTAAGGTATATAAAGCACCTTCCAATGTTTTAACTTTAAGCCCATAAACATGGGCTGCTATGAGCGTTATAGTCAAAGGACAGAGATGTTTAACTGCGGTGCCATACAGTAATTTTTCCCGATCATTCTTCTTTCTATCTTTAGTATTGTGTTCTATAGAAGCTTTTAAAAAAATGTTGAGAGCTGCTTTTGTAAAAAAAGTTGTCCCAACTAGAAGGGCGACTTTAAAAGAGCCTGCTAAAACGGGCTCAACTGAAGCAGATGCATTGGGTTTATATCTATGCGCAAGCTCATTGGCTGCGATAGCAAGTCCTGCAGAAAGTGCAATCGTAGGTAAGTGATAGATCGTCTTGCTGACAGTCCATACTGCTCCAGCGACTAGTAATGTTGCTCCCGCTAAAAGCGTAGACATTCCTTGGGTGAGAAAGACTGTAAGAGGATTGGGTGCTGCATTTTTTGCCTCCTCTTGCTGGGCTAATACTCGTTGTGTAGATAGTAGTAATGCTTGTAGACCAGCTAAATCAACTTCTTCCCCTGCTACTCTTCGTCCTGCACCATATGCTGCCATATAAACTCCTTTTTTTAACGTGATATCTTACTGCGATTTTTCAATTTTCTCCTATTAGTTTTTTTTAGAAGCTCTATCTTTGATAGTGCGCAGGATAGGAAAATCTGATAAAAGAGAGTTCTATGCCATCTGTGGACACTCCCTTAGATACCCTCGATCAGCAATTCTTTGAGATTGCGACAGTGAATCTAACGGCCCTTCAAAAACAATTTATTGCCTCCAAGTGGAAACAACTGCGAAATTATGCTTGTCAAAACGCAGGCATGGGTAAATGGGGAAAGCAAATACAGAGATTAACCTCTTCCGATCTGCTATTACTCGAAAATTCTTTTCGATCTCTTGTGAAAGGGATCGAGATGGTGGGGTTTCAACTTTGGAAAGAATCTGCAAATGATCCTCATTTGGAAGCGATTTTCCGTCTGTTTTTTGATGATTTATCCAGCATTAAAGACGTCGATTTTTCGATGGAAGAAAAACTGGCCCTTTTTTGGAAATACGATGAGTCCATCATCACACAGTTCAGAAAACGGTTCGAGCAAATCTTTAGAGATTTCTACCATCAGATGATCTGGACGCAGCACGATCCTTTAGTCACAGAAATATTGATTGGGAATTTGATCGCTCTTTACCCACTTTTTGACCCCGCACCCAATGAAGAAGTCGACTTGCTTCAACAAATCGACGGCACATGGCATTTAATCCGTTATCGCACCGATCCTATTCCTCTCGTGGAAGATAAAGTATTAGCCTATGGATTTACGCCTGTCCATACAGGAAAAGCTCTTCCCTTGATCCTTTTTTGTGGAACACCTTATCCAGCAGCTAGAGGATTTTGGGAAGCGGTCAAAAGCGATCTCCATCCTTTCCGCTCTGTCGGAGAAAATATTTTTCTGGAAGGCAGGGACCGGATTGATGCGTGGATGGGAGACAAACCCCATGTTAAATGCTATGGACTAAGCCTGGGGGGAGCTTTAGCTTATCATTTGGGAAAAGCCTATGAGGAAAGAGCGACCATTTATGCCTATGTTCCGCCAGGCCTTTTCTTAAGTCCTAAAGATATGAACAAAGTTCAAGGAGCTGCTTTCTACCATGTCGACGATTTTATTCCTTCGCTGGGCTACCATCCAACTGGAGAGAATTTTAAATGTTATGGGGTATTGACAGAGGCGAACCGGAATTTTCTCTTAGCCCACGCACGTCCCGTCGGATGCAATCCAACACTGGTGATTGAAATCAACCCACTCCATGAAAATCGGACTTTCTCACGTCTTTTGCTGACGATCGGCAAGTACATCTTCTCGATCCTACTTTTCATCATCACTCTACCTATTCAAATAGCTCTTGCGGCTCGAAAATTGGGACGCCGGATTATCGCTAGAATAAAATCAGTCTAACTTTGCTTTTCCTTCATTGAGCCATACATAGTATCCCATTAATAAATTTGGTGTGCCGTAAAAAATATAGGAATCGCTATCTTCTCGAAGTTCACTAGTGGTTAGCTTAGAAGAACTCCCTAGGCGATGTGCGACAATTGCTTTCACTTCATCCAATGCGTCCTCAAAACCAGGAAAAAATGCACTATATTTTTCTCTAATAATAGGGGGCAGATTTGTAGAACTAACTACTCCTCCCGTGCTAATGAAAACTTTTTCACCTTGAATGATACGTTGTACACAATCATCCATATACTCTTCCCGGCCATAATTTCTGTCTTCTAAAGTCCGGTTAACACGGGGGGTAATTTGAACAACCATAAAATCTCCCTTAATAATAGGCAAAGTTTAACCTGCAATTTCGTTTAGATTCAACAGCAGGTAATTTTTGACAAAGGCGAAACTTGTGGAAGCTGCAAAGTTGGACTGCACCTATGCATAAATGTCCAGTTTTTCTGGACATACATACATTCAATATTTATGTAATATGCTGAGAATAAGGCCCATATAAAATTAAGAAGAAGGCAGTTGCAAAGTTGGACTGTCCATTGCTAGGCCCATGGCGTGCATACCGTTATCCACATAAAGGGTCGTTCCTGTCACGCCCGTGGCTGTAGCTAGGAACGCCGCGGCATATCCGACTTCTTCCGCTTCTAAATCTTTTGTGAGAGGAGCATTAGCTTTGGAATAGGCGATCATACTATCGATAAAACCGATCGCACGGGCCGCGCGGCTGCGCAACGGTCCTGCAGAGATCGTATTGACTCTGATGCCCCATTTGCGTCCGGCTTCCCAGGCAAGCATTCTTGTATCGCTTTCTAAAGCGGCTTTAGCGGAGCTCATACCGCCGCCATAACCGGGGACAGCAAGTTCTGAGGCCATATAGGTCAGAGAAACTGTAGATCCACCTTCATTCATCAAAGAGCCAAAATGTTGGAGAAGGCTCACGAAAGAATAAGCTGAAGAGCTAACAGCGGCCAAATACCCATGGCGGGAGGTTTCTAAGAGAGGTTTTTTGACTTCAGGTCCATTGGCTAAAGAGTGGATCAGGATATCGATCTTTCCATAGTCTTTATGAACTTGGGCAGCGACTTCGGAGATGGTATAGCCGGATGCATCTTGATACCGTTTGTTTTCCCTTGTCTCAGCAGGAACGTCTTCAGGTTTATCAAAAGCAGCGTCCAGTGAGTAGACCTTCAGATACTCCATTTTTTTGCCGTTGGAGAGGAGTCTAGACTCATCGAATTTTCCCAGGTTCCAGGACTGTGTGAAGATTTTTACGATAGGGGTCCAGGTCCCAATGATGATTTCAGCTCCGGCCTCAGCAAGAGCTTTAGCAATGGCCCAGCCATAGCCTTGATCATCGCCAATTCCAGCAATAAAAGCTTTTTTACCTTTGAGATTCATGGAAACCATAATCGACCTCACTAAATAATTTAGAGGTCAGACTATATCAGGCCTTAAGACGATTTTCTATATTTTTTCATCATGAGACGCTTCCAGCCTTCTGCAGTCAGCAGACGTGGCTGAGAGGATTTAGGTGATTTGGGGGCTTCACGTTCTGGAGTTTGGCCTCGCGATGCAACTTTTCTTAGCTTGCCTAATGCTTTCTTGAACATGCATCCCACCTCTAGGCTTAGTATAGAGCGATTTGGGGGGTAAAGTCAAGAAATTTTTTTAGTCGCATTCGTGTAAAAATTACGGTACGATCAAGTTATCAAAAGGAAGAGTCTATGACCCAGATTGAGATTTTCTATGAAGGCCATCTGAGAACACGCTCGGTCCATTCGGAGAACAAGCAGGAGATCATCACGGATGCTCCTAAGGACAACCGAGGAAAAGGGGAGATGTTTTCTCCAACGGATCTTTTGGCGACTTCTTTAGGTTCTTGTGTATTAACACTCATGGGAATCGCTGCCGACCGCTTGAAAGTCAATCTCGAGGGACTCAGGCTCACTGTTGAGAAAGAGATGGCCCAGATGCCGTCCCGCCGGATCGGCCGGTTAATCCTGCATATCTATTGCTCTCAAACCTTTGATAACGACACGACTCAGAAACTTGAAACGGCAGGAAGCCACTGTCCTGTCCACCAAAGCCTTCATCCTGACACTAAACAAGAATTCTTTTTCCATTGGGGAGAGGCGTGAAATTTTCTTCTATTACAGCTTTCGATAAGCACTTGAAAGAGGCTTTTCCTGATCATTTGGCGCCGATTTTTCTTCTTGTCACTCCCTGCGACTATGAACGGCGCAAAAACATGGATAAAATTACTTCTCTACTCCAGAAAAAAGATCCTACCCTCCGCATCGTACGTCTCTCCGGTCTGGAAGATCCTCTTGAACAAGTCAAAGGCGAACTTTTGACTCCCAGTCTTTGGGGTGGACTTACCCTCGTGATCTATGAAGCGGCAGATAAAGTCAAAAACAACGCCCTCCTTGGAGATCTTTTTGCTCATTTTCCTCCCGGGGTCCATCTGGTTTTAGGAGCCAGCGGTTTTAAAGCTGTCTCTGAGCTCTATCAAAAGGGAAAAAAAGAGATCATTGTCCTCGATATGGGAGATGAAAAACCCTGGGATAAAGAGAGAAGGCTGCAAGACTGGCTCTTAACGGAGGCCCGCGAGCATCAAAAAACACTTAACTCCGATGTCGTCCATTATCTGATGCAGCATTTAGGACCTGATCTTGCAACGCTGGATCAAGAGCTGTCCAAGCTTCTCTGCTATGTGGGAGACAAACCCCGTATCGAGCTCGAAGACGCCAAAGCGATCTGCGGGACAAGAGATCTCTTCACCGGATGGCAGCTCGCTGAAAAAATTGTCTGGGACCGCGCGACATCTCTAGGAGAAAAACTCTCTGACTTAAGTTTTCTATTTCCCTTCATCGGACAACTTAGATACCACTTACAGCTGGGATACCGACTCGCGGAGCTCATCGAAAATAAAGCCTCTTCCGGAGATATCAAACATCATTTTCCCACGCTCCGCCCTCAGCAGCTAGAGAAATTTACCTTGCAGGCAAAAGTCCGCCGACCTTTTTTCTTCCACCGCGGACTCCAAATGCTCTACAACTTAGAATTTGCCTCCAAGAGCTCTCCTTTGGACATTGCTGTTTTATTCGATCTATTCCAAGCTAAACTCTATGAACCTAAGTCCTAGGTTCAATTTGAGATAGTCTTAAACATGTAATGCTCACACACGAAGATTGTAATGGCATATGAAATACATGATCATCCCAATATGATTCAGAAGCTTTTTGGAAAGCGATAGAGTTTTCTCACAACCCTTGCGCATAGCTGTCTGAGCGTGCAGTTAAATCTTTAACTTTATGACTACCAAATTCGTGTTAATTAAGTTGTTGAAGGGTTCTCGTCCTTAGCATTCTTAAACATCTTGAGTAGATTATTAAGTCTTTCTGCTGTTTTACATGCTGCATCGTAATCTTTTGTTAATTTATCAATAATGACATCTACTTTGCCATCATTTTCTTTATATAATTTTTCAATTGATACAAAATACTCATCCAACATTTTCAGCTGAACACTATCTAATTTTTTTATCTTTTCCTTATGAGAATTGTAGAGCGATTTAATAGCCTCCGTTGCACCTTTTGTGCCAATTGTTACAATAATTCCAGGAATAGTAATTGGAAAAGTTGCAGCCGCCCCAAGAATACCAACAGCTGCAAGAAGAGCGAATAACTCACCATAATGGGAAAAAGATTTTGTATCTCTTTCGACTTTATTCATCTGTTTGGCATCTATCATCGATAAAAAAAGAGTCTGTTCAAGGTCTTTAAGTATTTCCACATCTACATCTTGCAATTGTTCTTCTGAAGCCTTTGAGATGTCTCTTCGTTGATTAATCTTGTTGCATAAGCTATTTAACTTTTCCATCATGTCAGTTGTAGCTACATTATTTTTAAAATGAGTAGCAAAAAAACAAGCAGAGAAAAGAGGAATATATTGCATTGAGAAAAACCCATTCCCTAGCTTCAAAAATTTATTCACAGACTCAAAATCTTTATTTGCAGATGCTTGCACAAGTTTAATAAATGGCTCAACCTCGTGGGAAAAACTGATGAGCGATTTCACGCTCTGATCTGGATTTGTGGCAGCTTCTTTTAGCTTATTATATATAGCAAGAATGCTCTGAAGAAACCCATCTATTTGTGTTTCTCGATTCGATAGTGAGATAAAAACTCGGATGCATTTTTCTGTTATTTCCTCGTGATTTTGTACATCATCTGTTGTATAATTTTTTTCATAGTTTGCCCTCAAATTTTCCAATCCTTCGATTGCTTCTTTGAAAAGAGGGATGATATCTTTGATATTTTGATCGTTTTTACTCGCTTGAAAGAAAGAAACAACAAAATTACTAAAAGCATCTAAATTTGATATTCGATTTTCTTCCCACGACCAGACATTCTGCAACACCCCTGAAACGCCACTTGTAAAGATATCTGAAATGCTACTTGTCAAGTCTGAAGATCGAGTTGTAACCATTCCTTCTGGAGAAAAATTTAATTTTTCTTCTTTTTTATCTCCTTTTATCACAGCAATTTGTCTTAAATTTCCTTCAATTAATGTTTTTGCTTTTACAAGGCTGCCAGCATCGCCAAAACCTTGAATTTGGACCGACAGTCCTTTTAAATATTTTTCAAATTTCGTGGGAAGCTCTGTTTTGCTTTTTTTATCTGCTGGTGAGGAGCTAAGCGTATCCGCTTTTCTCTTTTTATCACTTGTTAAAGGTGTTGTAGGTGGTAAGGGTGTTCTAGGTGGTGAATTATTTACAGAACTTGCCATAAATGCCTCCTTCGTTAAAAATTTCGTATTAATGATAATTTTTTTTTAAAATTTTGTAAAGTTATTTCTAAGAAATTATAGGTGTCCTGTAGAAGAGAAGACGATAATCCTAGGTATGTAATGCTGGGCCTGTAAAAAATCTTCGAATACTTCCACAATCAAGACCACCTTTAACATAGAGGTTATTATAGAATCCAAATGCCCTTCCTGCAGCATCAACCTGTGTGCAAACAATTGGATAAGACATACTATGCTAAAAGATTTAACTGCACGATGAGACAACAATGTGCAAGGCTTGTGAGAAAAATTCTATCGCTCTCCAAAAAGCGTCTAAATTATATCGGGATGATCATGTATTTCATATGCCATTACAATCTTCGTGTGCGAGCATTACATGTTTAGACTATATCAAATTGATCAAACTTCGTGATCTTGATCGCTTTTTTTGTCGAAAATAATGCCTTCGACTATGATCTTCGAAAAAAATCGAGCAAGCTCTTCAAAAAGCTCTGCTGATTTTAACCAGGTTGAACCTAGGACTCAAGTTATGAAAAAACTCTATCTTCTTCCTAATACTCTCCATGAGGAGTCGAGCTGGAGCTACACTCCTCCGCACCTCGATGCCCTCATCGCTGAAAGCGAAAAAGGGGGATACCAATATCTCAAGCGGTTCCACATCCCTAAAGTCCCTGTCTATCTTCTCAATGAACACACAGAAAAGCCTGCAGAGCTTCTTAAAATCACCGAAGAGAATGTCGGCCTGATCAGCGATGCAGGCTTGCCCTGTCTTGCAGATCCGGGCTCTCCTTTAGTTGCAGCAGCTAGAAAAAGAGGAATAGAAGTAGAAGCGATCCCAGGACCTAATTCTTTAATGATGGCGCTACAGCTTTCAGGATTTTCCGGGCAGTCGTTTGCATTTCATGGCTATTTTCCCCGAGAAGAGAAAGATCTAGTCGGAAAAATGCGCACTCTTCCCAAAGGAATGGCCCATCTCTTCATTGAAACGCCTTACCGAACAGAAAAACTCTTCAAGCTTCTTCTTTCGATTTTACAACCGCAAGATCAGCTTTGTGTTGCCTTGGAGTTAATGGGACCTCACTCTTTTGTCGAGACACGATCGATCCAAGAATGGAAAACCCGCTCGCTTCCTTCAGGGAAGCCGCGAGCTGTTTTTATCATTCAAAAAGCTACTCTTTAACAAAAAAACGATTGTAAAGCACAGCCATTGCAATCACAGGTGCCAAAGCAGCAAACGTAAAAGCATAGACTTTGCTCACTGACGTTGATTTAGGTTTGGGACAGTAAGTCACTTCTTTTTTGTGGGAAGGCTTTATCAATGTGCTGACAATTTTTTCACATTCTTGGATTTTGAGATGGATTTCATCCATAGCGGGTTGATCTTCGAGTGAAGTCCAAGCGAGTAAATCATGATAGTTTGATAATAAGGTTGCATAGATGATTCTTTTTTCTTCGAGGTCTAAACTGTCCCAAGAAGCCCTGTTTTCGTAGAGTTTATCGGTTTCTTTCCTTGCCTCTTCTTTGAGGATGATTCCTTCAGCGGCATTCTGTGGATGAGTAAAAGCCAAGGCTAACATGCAAAATGAAGGTATTAGCGATTTTACCCCTTTCCATTCTTCTTCGATTCCTCCCAGCTTCATTTGAATTTCAAGAAAAATGGCTCGAGCATTAATGTTTTGTCCTTCGTTTACCTTGGTAAGTCCTTGCCTAAATTTTTGTGCCAACTCGGGAAATGCTTTTTGAAAAGGTATCTGTCTTCCTGCTAGCGGAGAAGGAGGAGCAACAACTTCTCTGACAAAATGAAGCTTGAATGCCTCTCCCAGCTTTGTTCTAGATCCTCTTGTTGTATTTGGAATTTTCCCTGAAAAATCAGACCCTGTAGCATATATTGTGGCCATAATGACTCCTGCTTAAAGGTTGCTTCTAAATAATATATTGATAACGAATTTACACTTACTTAAAAAATTTACGGTTTTTGAAGAAATGATAGAAACTGATGGGCTAAACGATGTTGAATAGTGTGTTGCAAATGGCCGAGCAGTTTCACGTAAATTTGAACTTTAGAGTCCATTGGCAAAATGCGTTGTTTTGCCTCTATCGCATCAAATCCAATAGGTATCTTGGGAGTAATAGAAAAAAGAGGTTTAATTTTTATCGGCATCATATCAGAACTTTATCGGCATCCTTTACATTCTATTGTACCGATAATGTTCTAAGAAATAAACATAACCTATTTGTTATCAATAGGTTATGTTTCTGAAAAAAGATGCTTATTTCTTAACGAATACGCGCTTATAAATCACAACGGTAGCAATCAACGCTACTAAAGAACCAATCGCTACAGCAAAAATGAATCCGAGTCTTGAAGACCTTTTATCAAGTGGTGGTCGCTTATCAAAAAAATCCTCTTCACGGTTAACATGAGGGAATGGATATTCCTCAACAGGATTTGTAACAGCTCTAATAGTTGTGAGTTTCATACAGATTTTTAGTACGCTTTGTCCGTCAATATTAGGATATTTAGTGCTGCTGTAGTGTTCTCTTGGTAGGATCTCTATCAAGCCCATTATCTTAAGATAGCCATTATATAACGCTTTATAGGCATCTAGTTTCCCTTTCTGGGTTAGAGCCTCCCAAGAACCTCTCTGATCATAGATCTGATCTGCTTTATTTAATGCTATTGAAGCCCATTTCACTTTATCTTCTGATTTGCTGTCATAGGTAGAAACCACTCCCATCGCAGATGTAATGGGGAGAACCATATCTTTTCCTTGAAGAGTTGTTTTTAGGGAAGTGTTGTAGATCTCTAGATATAATTCTCGAGCCTTATCTTTATTTTGGGTTTTAAAAAGTGTGTTTGCTTGCTCAAGATTTTCGTCAAAATCATAGTCAGGGTTCCATTCATGCGGAGTTTGAGACTCAACCTCTTTTTCTGCTGCAAAATGAGCACCCGTTACTTCTTCGACCTTTGTATCGGAAGCGTCTCTGTCAGATGGAACTCTGAGAGAAGGAAGAGAAGAGCCTGGAGCAGCGTAAGGACTTGCTTTGTTTGCCATGATAACCTCGTTAAATTTTGGCACTAAACAATAGAAGAATAGCCATTAAAAACTCTATTTATTCTTGATAAGATATTGTTTGATGGCCACACCCACTGAAAAAGCCAGAGCTAAAACAGCAAAAATGCCAGCGGCAACTCTCTTAACCATGATGAGGGGACTTTGAGGGACAGGTTTAGATGTTTTTTCTGTTTTTGGTGGCAAGGGGGCTGGTGCAGCCAAAGGAGGAGAGGGTGGAAGTTCCGGTAAAATAAATTTATTTAGCTCAGCTAAAGTTTTAAGGGCTTCTTGGGCGGTTGAGATTTGCCCTAGCCATTGATTTTTTACACTATCCCCCAGGGTATATTCATTCGCTAAACGAAATGCGTCTTGTAAATCTCGGTGAGCATCGATGATCAAAGGAAGCATTGCCACGCGGTCAGGTGATTTTTTTTCAGCGAGATTTATTCTCAATTCACAGCGTTTGATAAGCTCATAACAAGGTCTATTTAGTCCCTTTAGGGTTTCGATCTGTAAGACAAGATCGTTTTCAGTCACTGTAGGCCGATCCCGAGCTCCATAACGTCTACTATCAAAGGCATTTTGCAGAGGAGGAGAGGGTGGTGTTGAAGATGGAAGGGGCGGACCTTGGGAAATTTTTTGATGATGTAGGGCTTCAACATCAACAATTACTGAAGGGGGTGCATCGGAAGATAAGGGAGGGGTGCTAGCTGCAGGTAAACCAGGAGGGGTATTTGGAAATAAAGCAGGATTCGGTGGATAAACTCTTCGTTTTGCAGGCGGGGTCACTTAACTTCTCTTTTTTATGAAGTATTATAAAAAGCGAAAGATTTGATTTCTATTTAAGAATGATAGAGACGAAATGATCTATTTTTTTAAGATAATTTTTTAATTCGATAATTTTTGAGGACTTTACGGGAATAGATCACTAGGAGAAGAACTCCCAAAGAGCTGGTAAAAATTTTAAAGATTTTCAGTTTTGAAATGACTGTCTTTCTATTCAGACTTTCTGTGACGAATTCTAAACCTTTTTGACACTGGAGATATTTTTCTTGAGCATTTAAGATGCTATAGGGAGCTTCTGAGGTAGAGTCAATATGAGCCTTGATTTCTTCATATTGATTCATCAAACAATAGAAAAGAGAAATCTTGGACTCATCATCCTTTTCTTGAAGGGTTAATTCATAAGCAATACCTAAATCATGATGCGATTCGGTGATAAAATGACGATGAAGCAAAGCATCACTTCGATAAAAGATCCCAATTTCACGTTTACAAATGGAACGGCCCAGGATTTTACTAACATTAGAGGTTTCAGGAATTAAAGATTGAAGAAGGTTTAGAAGAATAGCGCAGCTATCTTGTTTTTTAGAAAGTGCCTCAGTGATTTGGAGGCTTAGCTCTTTTTCCGAGCCGGGAAGAAAGATGTGTTTTTCAGACAGGTTTGCAGTTTGTAATGCTTGTAATCGATCTGAGCCTCTTTTTTCTGTAGGGGTGCATGCTACCTCTTTAGATTTTCCAAAGAGTTCTACCGCCATCCTTTGCAGAGGCGTAGCTGGAGAAGATGGAAAACTACCTTCTGTTTTCTTTACGGGAGTTGTTGTAGCCATAAAAATTTATACTTTTAGACAAAGATCTTACTTCAACTAGATGTTTAATGTAATTTCATAAATTAATTTAAAGAATAATCTCTTCGGCTAAAGAGTCATAAAAAAGAAGCCCTTGCTCAGTTAGCTTGGCGCTATTGTGATGGAGTTGGAGCCAGCCTTTGTCTTGCAACTTTTGATAGAGAGCTTCATCGACGGGAAACTCTCTTTTATCAACTCCTGCGAGCATGCGCAGCTTGACCGCAAGCCGCTCATGTAAACTGGCTAAAGGAGACAACTGTTCAGTAAAATCGACAGGAGATTTTTCTTCGTTCAGGGCAGCAGTATATTTTTTTAAATCGCAAAAGTTTCGGTACCGCTTTCCTTCGAAATAACTAAATGCTGAAGGACCGAAGCCTAAAAAGGGTCTTCCGAGCCAATAGCCTGTATTATGACGCGCGATAAATCCTTCTTTGGCAAAGGCGGAGATCTCATACCTTTTTAGCCCCATCCGCTCTAGAGATTCCACAGCGGTATTGAGCATACTCAAGCTTTCTTCTGAAGAGGGTAAAAGGGGAGTTAAGGTTGATCTCCGTTTATAAAAAACGGTCTGCGGTTCAATCGTGAGGTTATAGAGCGACAAATGGGTGATGGGTAGGTTTGGAAGCTGAGCTAGGGTATTTTTCCAGCTCGTGAGATTCTGCTGAGGAAGTTCGTACATCAAATCGATCGTGATATTGGAGATACCAGCTTCTGCGGTGGCAAAAATGGCTGCTATGGCTTGCTGGGCTGAATGATGCCTTCCTAAGACTTTTAGAAGATGATTATCTAAAGATTGGACACCGAGGCTGACCCGGTTGATGCCGGCCTTTGCAAAAGCCTGCATGGCGGATAGGTCGACGTCTTCGGGGTTAGCCTCTAAAGTCACTTCAGCATCTGAGGGAGGGGAGATCCAAGAGAGGATTTCATTAATGGCCTCAGGACCGATCAGAAAGGGAGTTCCTCCGCCGAAGTAGACGGAGACAATTTTTTTTCCTTGGACAAGGTGTTTGTTAAGGTCCCATTCTTGACGGAGGGAACCTAGAAGATTTTGGGCAGCTTTATTTTCGTGCGGGACGACATAAAAGTGGCAGTAGGGGCACTTACGCCTGCAAAACGGGATATGAAAATAAAGAGATATCTCACCAGTTGTCGGCATCGGGATCTTCAAGAACACCGCGGCGCCAGCGATTTTTATCGCTGAAGGGATCTTCGTCTTCTTCGTCCTCTTCCTCGGCTTCTTCACCTTCGCCTGCAGTGGCAGACTCGGTTCCGCTCTCGGTCTCTTCGCCGCTGGAGGTCTCGAATTCATACGACTCTGTCTCGACATCGAGACCAAAATCGGTGAGGCCTTCTTCAGGGACTTCGATATCGGGCATGCTGGCAGTATCCGGGAAAGCTTGGCGGGCATGAGGGGATCGTTTAGGAGGAGCGTACTCTTCCATTGCACCGCTTTCCTTCAGGAAACGCAGCCGGTCTTTTTCTTCTTGGATTTTTTCTTTTAGACTGATGATTTCAGTCTTGTGTTTCTCAATATCTTTTTTGGGGACAAGCCCGAGTTTGAGCCATTGATCCAAATCGGTCAATTCGGCTTCTAACTTTCTAAGACGTTCGCTTTTCATCATCATAATTGCCTCGCTCTTCCCCTGGTTTCTGAGATCTCGTTGATTGAGTTCTCTTTAAAATACAAAAGATTTTTTTGCAAGGAGGCAGAATTATTTCCCGTTAGGCAATTAATCACAAGGAAATTGTGGATTTTGCAGGACCATCAAAAAAATAATTTTACCTGGAGGCTCTCTAGTACCGATATTCGAAACTGACGTAACCCCGGCTTTCTGTCAATTTTTTGCCAATCTCAGCATCGTAATAGAAAGAGAAAGCAAACGCATCTTTATAAGCCAGTGTGGTCAAGCCTACACTGGGCGCAAATAAGCTGCGGATCGGATGAAGACCTGTGACCCTAAACTCGCAATCCGAACCCTCAAAATGGGCTTCAAGGTGGCCGTGATCTAGCTGCCTTTCCCAAATCCAGCTTGCTTTGACAAACGGGATCAGACTGCTCTTATGGAAATTAAAGCGGCGCTCAAATTTAACACCTAGATCTGTACGGATGTAACGGGAATTTTTATTTCCTAAAGTTAGGTTGATACTATCAGCGCCATGTTCTTTGAATCCTTTCTGATGCATAAACATATAATCAGCACGGGCATAAGGCTGAAGTTGATAGCAGCCGAAATTAAACAATGCACCTGTTCCCAGTGAGCTCGCCAGTTGATATCCACTATGCTCTCCATCGGCATTTCGATGGAGAGTGCTAAAATTAATACGTCGGGAAGTGTCGTAATGGTTGGAAGAAGCAAATGCAGTCCATTCGACAAAAGCTCTCTTGTAAAACCAACTTCCATAAAGAGCCCCATAGTAGCTATTGATACGGGCATTGCCAGCTGAATGATGCCAATCTAGGTTGGTAAAGGTATATGCGACTGCGCCTCCCAAATAAGTATGAGGGAGGATTTCATAATCGGTACCTGCTATTGCACCGCCGGATGCAGCACGGAAGCCTAAATTTTGCTGTTGGTTGTCTTGAGCAACATATTTCCCCACAGGTTCTAACCACACTCCACCATGATGAGAAACAGTTTCATTTTCCGATTCGTGGGATTCATTTTCTGATTCTGGAATTAAAGAAGGATCGGAAGGAGGGTTGTTGGGACAAGTCGGATAAAGTTGTCCTAATCGCTGGCTTAAAGTTGAGCGGACTAAAATACCGTTATTTTCTTGGGCGAGCGGTAAAGCGGCATATTGAGAAGGTTGCATTTGTTTGAAAGCGTGGGTGAGGCTTTTAACAGTTGGCAGTGTAGTCAGTAACTCCAAAATGCCCATTTTATCACTTCCTGGAGCTGGAGAGACCGCGTCAAAACAAGCCGCCGCAGCCCCGGCATTTCCTTTGGTAACAATTGTCGAAGCTGATTTCGTTTCAACAAGTAAATCGATATGGTCAGGAAAATAGGCGATTGCAAATTTGAACATGGGGAAAGCAAGACAGTTACAAGTCGTAAAAGTGCCAGAAATGGATGCGCCGGTAACAATAGTATAAGAACTCAGTGCAGAAGTGAGACCCAATGGAATAATCATCAAGCTGGCTCCAGCGTCGAGAGTAACAGAGCCTGTCACTGCAAGAAGATCTGCGCTTGTGGGGGTGACTTCAACGTCATAAACTCCCGTTCCAGTCTGAACATAGTTCCCGCTGACAGACAAAGTTCCCACAGAATTACCAGGGGATATCGTTCCACTATTGGTTAGGTCGCCTACTGTTCCGTTACCCTGCAAGATGGCTCCTGCGAAGACAGTAACAGGGCTATTGAGTGTCCCATTGACAGCTAGAGTTCCAGCATTGACATTCGTTTGACCTTGCGCACTCGTCGTTGCAGTTAAATCCACGAGGCCTGAGCCATTGATATCAAGAGTACCCGTGCCTGACAAGGTGCCGCTATACGTTCCGGTAAAATTCTGGTTGAAGATGAGAATGCTATTATTGGTAATATCTCCTTGGAGGCTGGTAGTTGTGCCTTGCAAAGTTCCTGCAGAAACTAACGTGCCGCCGCTATAGGAGTTTGGACCTGTGATGATGAGAGTGCCTATGTTTTGCTTAGTCAATGAGCCACTGCCGCTCATAGCCCCTGCATAGGTACCTGAAGTTGCTTGATCAAAAACTACAGAGGCATTGTTGAGAATATTGCCTTGAAGACCGGTCGTATTGCCTTGAAGAACTCCTGCGGAGACTATGGTGCCGCTGCTATAAGTATTTGCACCTGTTAGTGTGAGAGTCCCAGCGCTTATTTTAGTCAGGGGACCTGTTCCTGAAATGACCGTCGAGATGCTAAACGGGTTGCCATTCGTATCGATTGTCGCAGAACCGCCTAGGGTGATAGGGTGTAAAGATAAAGAGCTTGAGCCGTTAGCTTGAAGAGTAGTTCCGGCATTGAGTGTCAATGCAGTTGTTCCATTGCCGATATTCGCATCGGTCGAGATCGCCAAAGTGCCACCGTTCACAGTTGTAGGGCTGGTATACGTATTTGTTCCGCTAAGAGTGAGAGTTCCAGCGTTGATTTTTGTGAGAGGACCAGTTCCCGAAATGACTGAAGGCGAGGAGATGGCAAATGGGTTGCCATTTGTATCAATTGTCGCAGAACCACCCAGTGTGATGGTGTGGGAAGATAAAGAGCCTGCGCCATTGGCTTGCAGAGTAGTTCCTGCATTGAGAGTCAATGCAGATGTGCCAGCGCCGATATTCGCATCGGTTGTGATTGCTAAAGTACCGCCGCTGACGGTTGTAGGGCTGGTATAAGTATTTGTTCCAATGAGGGTGAGAGTTCCAGCGCTTATTTTAGTCAGAGGACCAGTTCCCGAAATTACAGTCGAGATGGCAAACGGATTGCCATTTGTATCAATTGTCGCAGAACCGCCCAGGGTGATAGTGTGAGAAGATAAAGAGCTTGGGCCATTGGCTTGTAGAGTAGATCCGGCATTGAGTGTCAATGCAGATGTGCCACTACCGATATTCGCATCGGTTGAGATTGCTAAAGTACCGCCGCTCACGGTTGTAGTGCTTGTATAAGTGTTTGTTCCAGTTAGGGTTAATGCTCCAGGTCCATTAAAAGTCAGAGATCCACCTGACCCACTGATAAATCCTGAAAAAGTCGAAGAACCTGAGAAGCCTAAAGTCAGATTGGCGCTCCCAAGAGTGATATCCCCCGCCCCTGAAAGAGTGCCTAAACTTTGATTGTTATTATTCGGATTGAAGGTTCCTAATGCACCAACATCAAGAGCGCCTACAATTCCATCAGCAACACCCATGGTCAGAGTTCCGCTATTGATCGTTGTACCGCCATTGTAAGATTGAGCTTGAGAGAAGGTAATTGTTCCTCCATCGATCGTGACGGATCCAGAACCTGAGATTACGTCAGCATAGGTTCCAGTTGTATTCTGATTAAAGACGACAGAACCACTATTGGCAATATTCGTAACCAGACTAGATGTTGTTCCTGTTAAGGTGCCACTAACATCGACTGTCGTAGTACCAGTATATGTGCTGGTTCCTGCCAATGTCACGCTTCCTGATTGAACAACGATCCCACCTCCGGTCCCTCCTCCTCCTGCATTGGAGTCGCTTTGGAGATTGATGATCGTCAAAGGTGAGGTAGGGTTCAATGTGAGTGTACATCCCGACATGAGAAAAATATCAGTGCCTAGCGCCTGGCCATTTCCTGCAGCGCCGACTCCAGTTCCCCCTATCACTGAGCTTCCTGCAATGGTGCCGTTCAACGTCAAAGTCCCTTGCGATGATGAGGTTGCTTCCACAAAAATGGCGCCGCCCATTCCACCACCACCACCTCCTCCTGCGTTACCAGGGTTCGTACTGCCTGCGCCGCCGCCAAAGCCTGCGGTCCCTCCCGTGCCTGAGAGACCTCCGGATCCACCACCACCACCAAAACCTCCGTTTCCTCCATTACCACCGCCAATAGCACCACCACCTCCTCCTCCAAAGCCTCCAGCTCCTCCGGTGCCATCGGCTCCTGCTGCACCTCCGCCGCCATACTTGCCGCCATTTCCTCCATTTCCGGGCATGTCGAGATTGCCGGCACCGCCTCCACCGTATTGACCCCCAATTCCTCCATTTCTAAGTTGAGACTGTGGGTTGACTCCGTCCGCGGTATAAAAACCACCTACCCCGCCGCCGCCGCCGCCGAAGCCCCCATTGCCGCCTGCTCCTGGAATTCCTGATGTGTACGATGTTGGGGCTGAACCACCGTAACCACCACAGCCGCCGCCGCCTCCGCCTCCGCCGTTCCCACCTGCGCCGCCACTTCCTCCAGGCCCTGAAAAAGGTGGTGGCGTACCGCTCCCAACCGATCCAACTGTTCCCGGTTGGCCTGTCCCACTCCCCGCACCGCCAGTGTCGCCGCTTCCTATTGAATCATAACCGCCCCCGCCGCCGCCGCCGCCGCCATTAGCTGCTCCTCCAGCTCCCGTTGTACCTGTAGCAGCTGTTGTGGTGCCACCTCCACCTCCACCAATACCGAAAGGCCCCATACCATTTATCGAACCACTGTTGGGATTTCCATTAGCTCCATTAGCCCCAACTCCCTGACCGCCGCCGCCGCCGCCGCCTGAACCGAAGGTGGTGTTAGGCGAACTTCCTCCATTTCCAAATTGTCCGCCGCCGCCGCCGCCGCCGCCGTTAGCACCACCGGTTGCGCCATTTCCTGCATAACCGCCACCCCCGCCTTGATTCGAGCCTGAGCCTCCACTACCTCCCAGCCCGCCACCGCCGTCGCCTAAACCTGCTCCTGCGCCACCGTTAGCGGCATTGTTGCTAAAGGAGACATTTGAAAGCGTCACATTCGCTGTATCGGTAACATAAAGGCCTCCTCCAAGTCCTGCTCCCCCTCCTCCTCCTCCCTGCGCATGACCATTTTGGATGACAAGATTGGAAAAAGAAACAGTGCCAGTAGTATCGACAAAAAAAACGCGGTAGAGGTTATTTCCACTGATCGTTTGGGAAGAAGGGGCAGAAATTGTGATGCTGGTTTCAATTGTTGGAAGCATGCTGGTGAGGGTGATCGGTGGAAGTCCTGAAGCAAAAGTGATGGTATCGCCAGAGGCTAGTGATTGGGAAAGGGCATTTCTTAAGGTTCCGGTTGTATTAGTATCAGCATTTGAGGTTACAGGATAATTGGTGGCTTGGAGAGCAGCTGTATAACAAACAAGAGCTGTTGTGAAAAGGGTATAACGCGACATACAATAATCCTCATTTTGTATTGTAGATAACGCAAACAAAAATATTTAACAACGGAAAGGATGGATTGTTTTCAAATGCTTATTGAGAGAAAAAACCATGCACATTGTGTATGGTTTGGAGATTCAGATTTGAGATTCTCGTTCATTGAATTTAGAAACAAAACGGTGAATCAAAGGGGAAGAAGCTAAGATACCTGCTAGACCACCGATAGCACCCCAAATTAGGGAAGCTTTCAAAGAAAAATTGTTTGTTCCTATTCCTACAACAGATCTTCCAAAGATTCCGAAGCTAGCGGCCGCTGTAGTTACAAGGGCAATGGCCTGAGCATCCTGGGAAGCTTTGGTATTTTGTTGAATAACATTCTTAACACGGCTAGTTAAACTAGAAATTTGATTTAAAACTGGTAAACTCAACATTGCGTTAATTGCTCTAATAGCCATAAATCCCTCATTTGTTATTTATAATATTATATCGTATATATGAATAGTTTTACAGTTGTTTTACTCGAATATTGTTCGCATTTGTAGCGCATGTAAAGTATTTTTTTTAACCTCATAGACTTATACCCCTAAGGCATGGTAATGAACAAATATGGAAGAGATCTCATTTTCGAACCTTGGATATGTCGAAGAGCAGTATCAGCGGTATCAAAAGGATCCAGCATCTCTAGAGCCTTCTTGGAGATACTTTTTCGAAGGATGGGAACTTGCTCGCAGCTTAGCTCCCTCAGGGGCTAGTTCGGATCTTAAGATTTATCATCTCATTGAAGCTTATAGGACCTATGGCCACTTGAAGGCTCAAATTAATCCTTTAGGTCATGTGCCGACGGAGGTTAGCGAGCTGTCTTTGAGGCAGATGGGCTTTCAATCTGGCGATCTAGATCAGAGTTTTCCCACCTGCGGTTTTTTACCACAACCAGAAGCTTCTTTGAGAGAGATTATTGCAGCTTTAGAAAAGACCTACTGCGGTCCGATCGGAGTGGAATACATGGGAATGCGCAAGCCTGAGCTGGAAAGCTGGCTGCAGAAGATCATCGAACCGAATTTTACACTTCCGTTTTCTGCTGAAGACAAACTCGAAATTTTCCATGAATTAAATCGAGCAGAGCTTTTTGAAACATTCCTGCATACGAAATATGTCGGGCAAAAACGGTTTTCCCTGGAAGGGGGAGAGACCCTTATTCCGATGCTGGCTTTTGCTCTTGAGTCAGGAGTCGGTGAGGGGATCCATGAGATTGTGCTAGGGATGGCCCATCGGGGCCGTTTGAATGTTTTGGCCAACATCCTCAACAAATCCTACGAGACGATCTTTAATGAGTTTGAGGCCCACTATACACCTGATCTTGCTGAAGGGACAGGCGATGTCAAATACCACAAAGGCTTTATCGGCTCCCTTCCGACGAAATCAGGGGAGAAGATCGAGATCACTTTATCAGCAAATCCTAGTCATCTGGAAGCAGTTGATCCAGTTGTCGAAGGACAGACGCGGGCTAAGCAAGAGCTGAAAGGGCCGAAGACCGTACTTCCGATTTTAGTGCATGGTGATGCTTCGGTTGCGGGCCAAGGCGTTGTTTATGAAACTTTGCAATTGAGCAAGCTTAAAGGATATGAAACCGGGGGAGCGCTTCATATCGTGATCAATAACCAGATCGGTTTTACCACGCTTCCTAAAGATGGAAGGTCAACCCAGTATTGCACAGATATCGCTTTTACTTTTGGAGCTCCAGTATTTCATGTGAATGCTGAAAAGCCAGAGTCGTGTGTCTATGCGATGCTTTTAGCTTTGAAGATCCGGCAGAAATTCCACTGCGATGTTTTTATCGATCTTTACTGTTATCGAAAATATGGCCATAACGAAAGCGATGAACCGGCTTTCACGCAGCCGCAAGAATATAAGATCATCCGTGAGAAAAAATCGATCCGCGAGCTGTACAAAGAAAGCTTGGTTCAAGAGGGGATTCTCGATAGAGCGGTGGGGGAAAAGCTTGAAACCGAATTCCGGGATCTGCTCCAGGCAGCTTTGGACAAAGTCTCTTCCAAGCCCCCTGTCCCTTCAGAAGCTAAGCCCAAAGAAAGTCTGCTAGTTCCCGTGGCAACAGCCGTGCCTGCGGCGGCTTTGATTGAAATGGCAGAAGACTTTTGCCATGTGCCGGAAGGATTCAACATTAACCCTAAGATCAAACGTCTGACTGAAGAGCGGCTGGCGATGGTTCATAGCACGATTGACTTAGGGATGGCCGAGCATTTGGCCTATGCATCTCTTCTTGTCGATGGGATCCATGTGAGGATCTCAGGTCAAGATTGCAGAAGAGGAACGTTTTCGCAGCGGCATGCAATGTGGGTCGATCAAGTCGAAGAAAACACGAGATATTTTCCTCTTTCGCATTTGAAGAATAAAAAAGCTTCCTTTGATATTTTTAATTCTCCGCTTTCTGAGTTTGCGGTGCTGGGATTTGAGTTTGGTTATAGTCTTTTTTACCCTCAATCTTTAGTGGTCTGGGAAGCGCAGTACGGCGATTTTGGCAACGGCGCGCAAGTGATCATCGATCAATTTATCGCCGCCTCGGAACAAAAATGGGGCCACCGCTCCGGCATTACCCTTTTTCTTCCTCATGGCTATGAAGGTCAAGGACCAGAACATTCGTCAGGACGGATGGAAAGATATCTCCAGTTATCGGCCGATGAAAATTGGCAGATCGTCGATTGCACGACTCCCGCGCAACTTTTCCATGTGCTGCGCCGGCAGGCACTCCGCAAAGTCCAAAGACCTCTGGTGATCTTTACGTTCAAAGCACTTCTCCGGAATCCGCTGGTGATGAGCCCTCTGAAAGATTTTGCCGAAGGAGCTTTTGAAGAATTTATCGACGACCCCAAAAATATCTCTCAGCCGAAGAGAGTGTTATTTTGTTCAGGGAAAGTTTATTACGACCTCATTACGGAGAGGAAAACCGATGATATTGCCGTTGTGCGAGTCGAGCAACTTTATCCCTTTCATCGTGAAAAATTCCAAAAGCTGGTAGACAAGTATAAAAGCACACAGGATCTCTGCTGGGTCCAAGAAGAGCATAGCAATATGGGAGCATGGAACTATATCCGGCCGATTTTGCAAGAAGCTACAGGAAAGCAGATCCGGTATATTGGACGTGGGGCCAGCGCATCGACGGCTGCCGGTTCTTATGCGCTCCATAAAAAACAGTATATTCAAATGATGCAGGAGGCATTCGGGTGAAAGTTGAGATCAAAATTCCCTCCATGGGCGAGTCTATTTCAGAAGCGACCATCAGCCGCATCATCAAAGCCAGTGGCTCTGTGGTCCGCCGAGATGAAGAAGTCCTTGAGCTTGAGACCGACAAGGTCAACCAGGTGCTCTACGCACCCCAAGCAGGACAGCTCTCTCTTTCTGTGAAAGTCGGCGACACTGTCAAAATCGGACAATTGGTGGGAACCGTCGATACAGATGTTCAAGCTCCTGCAGCTCCTGTCGCACAGATAACAAAGCCCGAAGTCAAAGCGGAAGTTAAACCTGCTCCCGTTTCAACAGGCCCCTCAGCGCGTAAGATGGCTTCTGATTTCATTGCCGAGATCAAAACTCCTCAAACTGTTCCTGCTCCTGTAAAGCAGCCCTCTCCACCACCTGCCTCTGGAGAAAGAAAAAGAATGAGCTCGCTGAGGAGAACCATTGCCCAGAAGCTTGTTGAAGTCAAAAACACTACGGCCATGTTAACGACGTTTAATGAAGTCGACATGACTCGGATCATGGAAATCCGCGCCAAAGAACAAGAGGATTTCCAAGCCCGTTATGGCGTCAAACTCGGTTTCATGTCTTTCTTTATTAAATCTGCTGTAGCGGCACTTAAAGCCTTTCCGGATGTCCATGCCTATATTGAAGGCGAAGATATGGTGGCTTTTCCCAATTACGATATCGGCGTTGCTGTATCGACAGAAAAGGGACTCATGGTTCCGGTAGTGCGCAAATGCGATACAGCTTCTTTTG
Organism: Parachlamydiales bacterium; assembly: GCA_003153295.1. Classification (GTDB taxonomy): domain Bacteria; phylum Chlamydiota; class Chlamydiia; order Chlamydiales; family Rhabdochlamydiaceae; genus PALSA-1444. The sequence continues at coordinate 57,085 of PLXY01000008.1, forward strand.
GTGAGATTGAAAAGCAGATCGTTGCTTATGGAAAAAAAGCCCGTGAGGGAGGCATCTCGATCGATGAACTCCGCGGTGGATGTTTTACCATTACCAATGGCGGGACTTTTGGATCGCTCCTTTCTACTCCCATCCTCAACCCTCCCCAAAGCGCCATCTTAGGCATGCATGCGATTGTCAAACGGCCGATTGCCCTCAACGATCAGGTCGTCATCCGTCCGATGATGTACTTAGCGTTATCTTATGACCACCGGATCATCGATGGCAAAGAAGCTGTCCAATTTCTAGTGCATATGAAAGAGAATCTCGAAGATCCTACCAGGCTATTATTAGATCTATGAATTCATTTGATGTTGTTGTCATTGGATCAGGACCCGGCGGCTATGTTGCAGCCATCCGTGCGGCCCAGTTGGGCCTCAAGGTTGCTTGTGTTGATAAAAGAAAAGAGCTGGGCGGGACTTGCCTTAACATCGGGTGCATCCCGTCTAAAACTCTCTTGCATGCGAGTGAGCTTTATTGGAAAATGGTCCATGAGGCTGAACAATACGGTCTTAAAGCAGGGAATTGTTCTTATTCATTCAAAGACATGATGAGCCGGAAGGATAAAGTCGTCACCTCTTTCAATGAGGGGATTGCGGCTCTTTTTAAAAAGAACAAGGTCACATTTTTTCCGGGAGCTGCCAAATTTGTTTCTCCCACGATCCTTCAAGTGGCCGGAGAACAGATCGAAGCCAAAAATATCATTTTAGCTACAGGGTCTGAGCCGATCGGATTGCCTTTTTTACCGTTCGATGAAAAAAAGATCGTCTCCTCGACAGGAGCGCTTGCTTTGACAAAGGTTCCTGAAAGACTGTTAGTTATTGGCGCGGGAGTCATCGGCGTTGAGCTCGGCTCGGTCTATAGCCGCTTAGGCAGCAAAGTGGAGTTTATCGAATTTCTAGACCGCATCTGTCCCACCTTAGATGAAGCGGTCTCTAAAGAACTGCAAAAAATATTGACCAAACAAGGGATGGCCTTCCGGCTTTCTTCTAAAGTGACTGGAGCTGACATCACTGCGAATGAAATCGTGCTGCGCATAGGAAATGAGCAATTGAAAGGAGATGTGGTCTTAGTGGCTGTGGGTCGTCGACCCTATACTCAAGGTCTAGGGCTGGAAACGGTCGGCATCGCTCCCACGGCAAAAGGGATGATTCCCATTGATAATCGATTCCGAACCTCTGTCCCGAACATCTATGCGATCGGTGATCTCATTGATGGGCCTATGCTGGCCCACAAAGCCTCAGAAGAGGGCGTTGCCGTCGCTGAGATCATTGCCGGCCAAAATCCTGTTGTGAACTATATGGCCATCCCTAATGTCATTTATACGAATCCGGAAGTCGCGGCTGTGGGACTCACTGAAACTGAAGCCACCACCCTAGGCCTATCTGTCAAAACAGGCATGTTTCCCTTCAAGATCAACTCCAGGGCCAAATGTACAGGGGAGGAAGAGGGATTTGTGAAGATCATCTCTGATGGTGACTCAGATATGATCTTAGGCGTCCATATCATAGGGGCCCACGCTTCCGAACTCATCGCGGAAGGCGCCTTGGCCATCCAGAACCGCCTGACAACCCTCGAGCTTGCCCATACACCTCATGCCCATCCCACTCTCTCCGAGGCCCTTAAAGAGGCAGCCTTAGGAGTGCATCATCGGGCTATTCATCGTTAAACTTGATATGGGTGGTGTAAAAGTAATACACTTACATAAAAGTAAGGAAATTATATGCCAGCAAAAAATCTACGACTCAATATTACATTTGATCCAGCCATCGTTTCTATATTAGTAACATTGGCAGAACAAGAACATAAATCTCTATCAAGTTTAACCCGCGAACTTTTGATCGAAGCCTTAGAAAAGAGGGAAGATTTGAATCTTTCCGCATTAGCTGATATTAGAGATACACGTGTTCAAAAGACGGTGTCTCATGAGCAAGCTTGGAAATAATTATTCAGTAGAATATCTGCAAGTAGTCCCTAAGGATGATATTCCTAATCTACCCTCAAGTACTCGAAAGCAAATTAAAAAGGCTATTGAAGAAAGGCCAATGATCGATCCTATTGGATTTGGCAAGCCTCTAAGATATAGCTTGAAAGGGCATCACAGTCTTAGGGTAGGAGATTATCGCATTGTTTATAAAATAGACGCTATACATCACAAAATCATCATTATTGCCATCAAGCATCGAAAAGATGTCTATGATGAGTTTTCCTAGATTATACACTGTTACTTGTTCTCATTAATATAGTCGTTTAATTTTATATAATTAATTTGAAATTAAACTAATATTTAAATATAATTTATATATAAAAAGAGGTTAATTATGTGTTTTAGTATAAAACTTGCTGAAATAGCTAAGTCAATAGGATTAGCGCTTTGTCCAAAAAAAAATGAGCCAATCCCAATGAAGTCTGCAGTCGACATTATCGCTAAAAATGGCGAAGAGTCTCAAAAAGGCGGGATCTCTATCTCATTAATTTTGACTTCGTTGCGAAATCTGCTCGGATATCTGAAAGGTCTAACAGAAGTTTTTAAATCTACAACTGTGAATGAGACTTCACCTTTGATGAAAGAGACTCGAACAAAAAACGAAGTCAATCTAGACAAGGCCATTGAATGTTTAGCTCAGCAGCAAAAGAATGCTTTAGATCCTAATTTCCCGCTCTCCCGTGACGTAGGTCCTTTCATTCGGGAAGTGATACGTTGTTCAATCAGGTGTAAAACAACTCTTCCCGCTCTTGAAGACAAATTAAAAACAGGAAAAGTTGACATGTCAGATGCAGCTGTTCAGAGACTTTTAGAGGAATTTAAAGCCCAGAACTAGTAGCTCTGGGACTTTCCACAACCGCAAGAGCCTTTGGCATTGGGGTTGCTGATCTTGAAGCCTGAGCCATTGAGCCCTTCGACGAAATCGATGACGCAGCCTTTCAGGCGGGAGACAGCCCCTTGGTTCACATGGATATCGATCCCTTCAGAGTGGAAAACTTCATCATCTTCCGAGGCTTTTTCGGAATAATCTAAGACATACTCAAAACCGCTGCAACCACCTGCACGGTCAGCAAAACGAAGTCCCCAGCCTTCTTTTTCTTCTTCGGCCAAGATTTCTTTGAACTTCTCAGCGGCTTTTTTTGTCATCGCAATAGTGGACGTATCGATTTCTTCAGCTAAGATGCCGTTGAGCTTTTTTAAGAGCTTTTCCAGATCATCTTCTTTAAACCCATGCCCCAGCATACCGGCTTCTAGGGTTTCCCAAACAGAGGCTCCACAGCCGACGCAATTCAGACCTGCGTTCTGCATCTCTTGAGCGAGCTTTTGACCTCTTCCAGGAAATTTAGTGAAGATCTCATCGATGGTCATGTCTTTTGTAATTTGGTCGTTCATGGTTTCCTCTAGAATTTAATTTTTATACATCCTCCACGGAGCTTGCATTGACAGGCTAGCCGTTCATTGCCTTCGTCTCCGAGGAAGTCTTTTTCTTCTTGGGTAAAGGGGGATAGATTGCTCATTCCTTCGACAACTTCAATCACGCAGGTGCCGCAAACTCCTTCCGTGCAAGCGAAAGGAACTCCCGCCTCTTCACAGACGGTTGCAATCGGCTCACCATCGGGAATTTCTGTCTCTTCCCCGCTATGTTCAAAAATCAACTTACCCATAAATGTACACTAATTACACCCTAAAACTCCCTAAAAAGCAAGAGGACAGACCTTTTAAGATCTGCCCTCTTGCGTATTTGAATGTAAGCGATTAATTTTAAAGAACTTCTGATTCGTCTTCGTTGATGTCGACAGGGCTTTCGCTTAAAAGCTCTTCAACTGTTTTTTTCAGGGTTTTAATCCCTTCGGGGAATCCGCATTTAAGAAGCAATTGATCGATATAGCTCAGTTCCGACTCTAATAAATCGACGTGGCTTTCGAGACCTGCTATCCTACTGTTCAATTCTGTTGTATTATTCATAATTAACCTCTTATTACACTTCTATTCTATTAAATTAAAATTTAAAGTTCAATTAATTTATTATTAAGATATAAAATGTAAAATCCTTAATATACTTATTGTTAATAGTTTATAATATAAGCATTAATAATTAAAAACATAAGTTGTTGATGCTGTTGATGTTTTTAAATATATTAATATGATGTAAATTAAATATTAAATTATATATAATTATAGAATATAAAATATTAAATAATGAGATAAATAACATGGCTACTAGTTTAAACAGGATTATAGGCGGACCTAATGAGCGTATGAATCTAGAGCGAAGAGAATTCCTTCTTGAATCAGATGGGATCTTTACTTCGCAGAATGGTTCTGAAAAGCCTAATTCTGTCGCTCAAGCGACCCTTCGTGAAAACTTGGAGAGAGTTAAAGCTACCCAAACATACGGGATTCGATCCATTTATTATTCTATTTTCCTTCCGCTTAAACAACGAATAGCCGGTCTTTCCAAAGAAGAAAAGACAGATCTCGACCTTTACAAGAGCCATCAAGAGCTTTGTACTCTCGTAGACCACGTTAAAAAAGCGTATGAGCTGTATCTCCCGGCTGCTGAAGCTGTCAGTCAAGCTCCAAAAGATAAAGTCGCTGCTGCTAATCTCCAGAAGCTACAACGGAGCGGGGAGTTAATCCACAGTTATAATGCTTTGCTTGACAGAGCAACTGCAGAAGCAGATCGATTAGCAGATCCGGTTAGTGGGAAAGATGTAAGATGCCAAACTCGTAATGAGATCTTAAAAGACGTTCAAGAGTTATTAAGCCAAGATAATGGCGATCTTATCTTCCATACCGTGAATATCGAACGAGCTAGAGTGATGGTATCAAATGGAGATCCAGCTCAACTATCGCAACGGTATAACGAATTTGTTAGAGACTTTGTCACCCATGTTCAACAGGCTGTAAGTGATTCGGGAGATAACATGGATGTGGAGAGTGTGACTAACGATTTTATTTTAGGTTTAGCTTCTATCCCAGAATTGGAAAACAACTTTGAAATTCTTTCCATTCTAGCAAATCTTTCTCCTAAGGATTCACAAAAAATTGCAGAACAGGAGAAGCAATTAGATAAAGAGGGACAACAGCTCGTCCAATATTTCATCGGCAAGTTAAACGATCTGATTAATAGCCAAACTCCCATTGATAAGGTTACTTTAGAGAATATCCAACATAAGGGCATATCTTTGGCCTCGGTATGGGGATCAAATATAGACAATGCGGTTAACTTTTTAAGCCATTTACAAGAAGGCATTCATAGTTTGAAAGACTTGGAGACAAGCAAAAAAGAATTAGATGCAGAGCAAAAACGGCTGGCTATTTCGAAAGAACAAAAGATAGCTGAAGTTAAGAATCTGGGTGCAAAGATTGATGGTGAATCTATGTATACCGTCAACGAACTTGCAGAATTTTTAATGGGTGGCTCAAAAGATAAATTACAAAAACTCTTAAATAAGACTACAAATAAGGCTTGTAGTTTCGTTCGAGAATTATTGGAACTCAAAACACAGATCGCCGTCTTAGAAAAGCGATCAAAAGAAGAAAGAGCTTATTTAGCCGAAGAGATTAAAGAAGCTCAGCGCCAGGCTCATAGGGCAAGCGAAGAGTTGCAACATTTTATTACAAATTCAGTCGATGGTTTTAGATCGAAAATTGAAAGTATAGAACAGGGAATCATCGTTGATGATAAAAAGATTCAGAGCGATATTAATGAACTACATTCTCAAAAAAAATTCGATCTTTTGATTAGATATACAGTAGAAGGACGTCCTACTATAAAAGAACACATTCAAGCCGATCTTGAATCCAGAAAACAACAGCTACAACAAAACGAAGCTAGCGCAAACGTGTTAAAAGGCACCGCAGCACAAGCAGAAAAAAAGCTTGCAGATCTGCAAGCAGAAGCTGAAAAACCAGATTCGAAAGAAACACGCAATGAATTAGCGCTACGCAGAGGAGAACGCGATCTGTTAGCCCATCAGACATCAGTTAAAATTTCAGGAAATCTATTGCTGAATCTTAGTGAGCTTTTAGAAATTGGAGATGTTCCACTCAGTGCGATGGGTGAACAATTAAAAGAAGCTCGTAGAGATGAATCTGCCGTTGAAATCTTAGGTAAAGATATTCAAGATTTAGGAGGAGCGATAGGTAATTTAACCGAACAAACGAAAAGAAAAGAAGGGGATATAGAAGAAATAAAGAATCAATTTTCTTCTAATACTTTCTTTAGTTTTGATGCAAATAGCAAAAAGTTAGCTATGAAACCGGAATTTTTCAGAGATGAAGGGCAGCGTTTCATCGAAGCTGCTCCTACGAACAATCTCGATATTGCCAGAAAGATCACAGCAGAAGTGAGTCAGGCCATTGCAATGAGAAAAAGTGGTCATCTTGATAGAATTATAAAAAAATTGGAGCATACAGCGCCCGCAGGGCAGTATAAGACTTTGGTGAGCGCGCAGTCTGGATTTGTGATCGAGCATGCCAAGGTTGAGAGCGAATTACCAGCTACACCCCCCATGAATATAGTAGATGTGATTACAGACCGTCTTCGTGCATTGCCAAAACTTCTTAAAGAGAGTCCTTCATCGCATAAAGAAAGAAGGTCTCTTCCTGTTCAAATAGATCGTTTGCCAGAAACAAGAGACCGTGATGGAATAGTAGTTCATAATGTAAAAGAGCTGTAACGTCTTTTCTATACTTAGAATTCATAAGGCTGCAGGAAAAATCCTGCGGCTTTTTTGTTTAAGGATCAAACGTAAGATTCTTCGCTATGGCTTAAGAGATGGGATAGCTTAGCAAGGACATCGCGGAGGACTTCTAAAGGTCTTTGATCCGCTTTGAAGCGGCTAATCAGGCTGGCAGGATAGTGCTCTAAGAGCTTTTGGGTGTCTTCGGCATATACACGCATACGGGTCTCCAGAACTGTCTCTTCCAGGTCGTCAGCGCGCCGTTCAATAAGGGCCCGCCGTTTCATACGCTTGATCAGCTCATCCATGTTATGGGTCTCCAAAACGATGATATGCATGATTTGGATATACCGTTCCAAGAGTTCAGCCTGATGAATGGTGCGAGGAATGCCGTCTAAAAGGAGGAGCTGCTGATGAGGAAAATACCGGTTGGTGGCAATAAGCCCTTCCACAAAGTGGTGCCAGATGCCGACAGTTACGTCATCCGGAAGCAGATGTCCTTTACCGGCATAAGAATGGTAGAGTTTGCCTGCAGGAGATTCTGGAGAGAGGCCTCTAAAGATGTCGCCAGAAGAGAGATGGAAGTGGTTCCCGGCGCTACTGAGGAGCTTCCCTAGGGTGCCTTTACCGGCTCCTGGAGGACCCAATAATAAGATCGATCGATAGGGGCGGCTCTTGCCGGAGATAAGTGATTGGATATCAAGCTCTTTTTTCATATGATTGGAAAGCTTTCATCATAACCTATTGAGGATTAATCTGGCAATATTCAATAGAGCAACCTTGCTATAAAGTAAATATTTTGTTAAAATAGAATAAAGAAAAGGTATTATGGCAACAACTTCTATCAACCCCTTTGTCGTCCAGGTCGTCTTCAAAGGCGTTACCTATGATACTCAAATTATTCCTATGAGAAATGGGAAAGATATTCTTCTGACTCAAGATCATGTGGACTTACTTAACCGAGCTGAGGCAACGAATCAATTATTTAGTAAAAAAATTGAGGAGATGTTAGGACAAATAGAACATTGCTCAGTGGAAACTCATGGATATTTGACAGAAGGGTCGGCTGAGGGTTTTAAATTTGAGAAGCATCCTGTAGGGTATAAGCCAACCGCTGAGCTATGGAAAAGTTTTGTGAATACTTTGCATATGTCCGCTGAACACATGGTAGTAACCCATCCTTCAATACCCGTTGTATCAGGCTCAGGAGCGCGCATTGAAATTAAACCCAATGCCTATTGTAGTGTAAGCACAGAAGAACAAAAAAAGGCGCGTTTAGAACTCTTTAGGAAGAAATGTTGCGATTATTTTAGTCAAAATCCAAAGGCTGTTCGACCGCCCGACTATGAAGAATCTAAATACACGCCTGAAGAGACAGGCTATCTAGAGTTTTTATATGACAAAGCACCTAAAATTAAACTCGAAGATGAAATCTGGTTAATTAGTCTCCGTGCAAAAGCAGACGAACGAGAAGAGATGGCTCATATTCAACTGCAAATTCAACAAGATCTCCAACTCCAAGCAAAATAATCCCACTCATAAATATTTAATAGTAAGTATATTATAATATATTAATTAATTGATTAAAATAGTTACTTTATGTTATAATAATATTTTAAAAAGGTAATTATGGGCGTTAATCAAAGTATCTTTAGCACCTATCTCCAGAGAAGCCTTCCTCAGGCTCCTCATTCTACGGGTATGCCTTTAGATGCTAGCGTGCATAAAACAGCCCAGCCTCTGATCAAGACAACATCTAAAGAAACCTGTCTGCCTGCCGCAAATTATTATCACGCTTTTGCCGATCTATCTTTATTTTTGAGAAATGTTCCTAATGCACTCGGTTTGATAATCAACAAGTCTTTGAATATCGGAGGAAATACAGTTGTTGGTTTTACATCGGTTCTGTATTCCATCATTGGATTGGCTTGGGCTTATGATAACTATAAGCAAATGAAAGCCTGCGAAAAGATTGGCGATGCGGCAGGGGCGAAGTTAGCCAGAGTGCAAATCGCTGAATCTATTTCTTTATCGATGGCCTCTACAGCTTTGGCTGTCGTCAGGGCTTTTGGCGCTGTCCAAGAAATATCTGGATTATCCAGTAGTCCCATTGTTCTTTCTTCTGCAGCCATGGCTGTTCAAACGGCTGCAGCCTGGACATCAACAGCTTTTTACATCCTTTATTATGGGATATTCACCTGGAGACAAGTGAATGTCTTAAAAGGTCTTTCCGATGGCACACCACTTCGAGAAGAGCTGCGGACTCATGCTAATCCTCTTGATCTGCTCAAAGAAAAAATCGATGAAAGCATGTATGCCACAGCAGCTTTTTCTCCAGAAAAACTCACAGATCTTGCCTTGGAAGAAGGCGCAAACTGGTTGGAGAAACTTGAAAAAGAAAATCTTCCTCATGCGTGGAAGCCTACTTTAGAAAGCAGACAAGAACATGCACGTCAACTCTTCTTAGATCACCCTGAATATATGATGAGTGAAATGGGGGAGACGGAAGGTTTTAATCAATTATCGCCTGAAGGAAAGATCATTCGTTTTGGAAGATTCATCGCAGCCAAGAGACTCTGCACACATCTTGAGAATGAACTTGTAAGGTTGCTAGGCCCGGGAGCTGTTGAAGCGGCGAATAAAAACGATCCTGTCGCTTTTGAAAAGGCTTTGAAATCGGCTGACTGGTCGCAATGGGGAGTCCGTTGGAAAACGGTTTTTAAAATTTGTGCGGCGCTCACAGGTCTTTCCGCTATCGTTGCCGGAACTATTTTAACAGGTGGACTCGCTCTTGGTATTCCGCTTCTCGTTTTAGGTGTTATAGGAATCATCTGGATTGCTCTGGGCGATGGATCTCTTCTGAAGTCCCAATGGGAATCAGGAGAAATCAGAAAAAGGGATAAGTTCTTAATCTTTTTCAGCATGGCCCTGAGTGTTGCTGCAATGGCCAGCCTCATTACCATGACAGTGATATCTGGAGGTCTTCCTCTCTATATCGCAGGGATTGTTTTTACTGCGGCATGGCTTATCATCAACGGCCGGGCAGTTGTCGGGTTGATCAACAGTCAGAGACATCCATGGGACTTTCAAAAAGAGCCGACGATAAAAGCCTTTAGACAGTTGGTCAAAACAAATCCTTCCTCAGAGAAGATCAAAGAAATTCAAGAAAAGATGTCCGCATTTAACCAAAATGGGTTGAACGAATTGAAAAAGACCCATATTTGGAAAGAGGCTGCTCGAATCTTAGAAGAACAGGTCGAAGAAATCAAAGCTACTAGCTTCAGGAATCTTAGAGAACATTTAACACTTGCTTCTGAAAGAGTCGAAGTGATCGATCCGAACCTCGTTGCCTTTTGAACGTCTCCCCATTAACATGAAGTCGTGGAAAAAGAAATCACAGATTTCCTTGCTTATCTAGGTTCCGAAAAGGGACTTAGTCCTCATACTCTCTCAGCTTATGGCCGAGATCTATCAGCTTTTGCAAAGTATTCGAAAGGTAAAAAAGCCGAAGAGGTGATCGGAGAGCAAATCATCGACTATTTCCAAACTCTAAAAATTAAAGGCATCGCCTCCAGCAGTCTTTGCCGAGCGCTCGTTGCGATTAAAGTCTTTTTCCGTTTTTTAAAACGGGAAAAAATCATCTCCCATAATCCGACTCTTTTCTTAGAAAGTCCTAAAATGTGGCAGCTCATTCCCGAGGTGCTGACGATTGAAGAGGTGAGCCTTTTTTTACAGGCGCCCAATAGCGAAACCCCGATAGGTGCGCGAGACAAGGCGATATTCATGGTGATGTATGCCTCAGGATTGCGCGTTTCGGAGCTCTGCGGCCTCAATACAGGCGATATTTCTGATGACCAGATCCGGGTTCGGGGTAAAGGGAATAAAGAACGGGTGATCCCGATTGCAGCTACAGCAGTAGCTGCTGTGGATCACTATTTAACACAGTTCCGTACTGAGGGAGATGGGCCGCTCTTTTTGAGCAGCCGGGGCCGCCGGATGGACCGTGTTGCCCTATGGGAGAGGGTGAAGTTCTATGCTAAAAAAGCAGGTATTTCTAAGGAGATATCTCCCCACACTTTGCGCCACTCATTTGCAACTCATTTGCTAGAGAATGGAGCTGATCTGAGGGTCATCCAAGAGTTGCTAGGACATTCAAATATTGCGACCACCGATCGTTATACCCATGTCAGCCGGAAGCACCTTCATGATGCTTTTGAGAAATTCCACCCAAAACCGTAAGAAGCTGTCTTAAAACCTCAATCGGATGATTTGTGTGTCTAAAATCCTTCCTAAAGGCTTAGANNTCTAAGCCTTTAGGAAGGATTTTAGCAGCAAAGCATCCTGATCATGGTTTTAAGATAGCTTCTAATCGATCACACGTTTCGATTTCCATTGATGGAATCTTTCGCGCAGTTTTTCCAAATATAAATAGAGCACAGGCGTGAGATAAAGAGTCAAGATTTGAGAGACGATTAGCCCTCCAATGATGACAAGACCGAGGGGGATTCTGCTTTGAGCCGTCATGCCGCCCATCCCAATTGCTATGGGAACGGCGCCCATGAGAGCGGAAAAAGTGGTCATCAGAATAGGACGGAAACGGGCATGGCAGGCGTGCTGGATGGCTTCCAGGGGAGTCTTTCCCTCTAGGATGGCATCATTGGCAAAGTCAATGAGGATGATCCCGTTTTTCATGACGATTCCCAAAAGAAGAATGAGCCCGACGAAAGCATAGAGAGAAAGGGGATAATTGAAGATAAAGAGTGTTAACAGGCCGCCCAAGGCTGCGGGAGGAAGTGTCGACATCACAGTGATAGGATGGAGGAAGTTTTCATAGAGAATCCCGAGGATGATATAAATGACAAAGAAGGTCACAAGCAGAAGCAGGGAAAGATTTGAAAAAGAGGCCTTAAATACATCTGCTGTTCCTTGAACGTCGCCGGTAACGGAAGGGGGGAGTGTTTTGCGAGCAAGATTTTCGATTTTATTCAGAGCGGGGCCGAGGGCATTAGTCCCGACATCAAAGAAGATATTGACTGAAGGGAGACCGTCCAGCCGGTTGATATTCAACGGTCCAACGGTTTGGCTGAGGCGTGTTGCGGCTTCAAGAGGAACCAGCTGTCCTATAGAAGAGCGGATATAAAGCTGGGAAAGGAGGCTGGGATCACTATAGTATTTAGGCTCGAGTTCCAAGATTGCGTAATATTGGTATTCCGGATCATTGATCGGAGAAAGGTTAGTGGCGGCAAAGGCGTAAGAAAGAGCATTTTCAATATCTGCGGCCGATAAATTCAGCGTAGAAGCTTTATCCCGATTGATTTCAACATTGAGCTGAGGTTGTTTCATCTCCAAATCTGTGGTGACTTGAGAAAGAGCGGGGATGGTCTTCATCTGCTCCATCAAGTTCTCGGCTGATCGATAGAGCAGGTCCGTATCTAACCCCTGTAAAGTGTATTGATAAGGAGATTTGATATCTGTTGTGGATACTTGAAGATCGATCAGCGGAAGCGGTTTGAGATAAGTATCGACTCCGGGAAATTTTTGGAAAGTGCACCGGAGATCCTGGATGATCTTTTGTATTGGAGGGCGGTCTTTGTAGGGTTTGAGGCAAATGAACATGTACCCTTTATTATCCTCGGAGGTAGCGCCAATCGAAAGCAGCGAGTCGATCGCTGGGTGGTCTTTGATGAGACGGCTAAGTTCATCTTGATACTTCATCATTTGAAAAGGAGAGGTGCCTGTCGCTGCTTGAGTATGGGCAACGATGAATCCGATGTCATCGGGCGGCATAAAATCTGCGGGAAGAAATTTAAAGAGAACGATGGTCATGAGAACAGAGAATGCCCCTGCTGAAAGAGTGAGTTTGGGATGCCTCAAGACAACGGCAAGCGTTCTTTCATAGAAAGCGACTAAGACTTGGTTGAATTTTTCAGAGAACCGTTCCACGCGAGTCTTTTTATTGTCCTTGTGATGGGGCCTGACAAGAATGCTGCAGAGCATTGGCGTCAGCGTCAGAGAAATAAATCCAGAGATCAAAACAGCAGCGACTATGACAACGGCAAATTCATGGAAAAGTTTTCCAATGACCCCTCCCATGAATAACAAAGGAATAAACGCAGAGGTTAGAGAAAGAGTCATGGAGATGATTGTGAATCCGATTTCTTTTGAGCCTAGCAAGGCCGCCTCATAAGGGGCCATTCCTTCTTCGACATGCCTAACGATATTTTCTAAGACGACGATCGCATCATCGACGAGAAATCCGATTGAAAGAGTGATGGCAAGTAAAGAGAGAATGTCGACGGTGAATCCCAAAAGATACATCACGGCAAAGGTTCCAATGATGATAATCGGAAGAGCCAGCGCCGGAATCAGCGTGTTCATCGGCTTGCCTAGATAAAAGAAAATCACAAAAACAACCAAGAGGAACGCGACGCATAAGGTCATCTCGACATCATGGACTGCTTCGCGGATGTAGACGGACTTGTCAAAGACGCGATAAAGAGAGATGGACCCGGGAAGGCTGGCCTCTAACTTGGGAAGTACGCGGTTGATATCCGAGATCACCTTCATCGAATTGACGCCCGGCTGGGTTAACACCCCAAAAATAACGCTAGCCTGGTCTTTACCGGGTGAAAAATACCGTAGATATTCTTTATCATCATTAGTACTGTCTAACGATCTACCCACATCGCGGATCCGCACCACATTGCCTTTATCATTTTTGATAATAATAGAATCATAATAAGCGGCTCGATTGAGCTGGCCATCGACATCGATGGTAAATTCACCGGTTTTACCAAAGAGTGTCCCTGTCGGGATGTTAACGTTGGCATTTTGAATGGCATCTGCCACTTCATCGATCCCGATCTGTTTGGCTGCAAGTTTTTGAGGATTGACTTGGACACGGACAGCGAAAGGCGATCCATAAACAACGACTTGGGCCACGCCGCTAATGGTGCTCAGCCTCTCTCCAATGAACGTATACGCGTACCCATAAAGCTCATGGAGCGGCATGGTGTCGGAAGAGACAGCGAAATAGAGGATCGGAGTTTGTGCGGGGTTCGTCTTATCGTAAGTGGGAGCGTAGGGGAGGTTTTGAGGAAGTTCAGGCCCTGCGGTGTTGATAGCATTTTGCACATCCAACGCTGCCGAGTCGATCGTCTTTTCTAGGTTAAATTGCAAGACGATGGTAGCGCTGCCGGTAGAACTTGTCGAAGCGATCGATTGAACCCCTTCGATGGTTAAAAACTGCCTTTCCAAAGGGCTAACAACGTTGTTGGCAACAATATTGGGATTTGCGCCGGGATATTCGACAGTAACGGTGATAGCAGGGTAGTTGACATTGGGAAGATCGCTGACCGGGATCTGTTTATAGGCGACGATGCCAAAGAAAAGAATGGCGAGCATCACCAGCGTCGTCATGACAGGGCGTTTGATAAAAAGCTGCGAGATCATTTGATGGCGACCTGGGCTCCGGGATAGAGATTCAGCTGTCCTTCCAAGACTACGGTCTCTCCAGGAGCAAGACCTGTCAAGACAATGACTTGATCGTTTTCTTTCTGACCCGTTTTGACTTTCCTTAATTCAACCGTTTGATCCGGTTTTACAACATAGATATAAGGACCTTCTTGTCCTATTTGCACAGCTTGACTAGGTAGTAAAATTGCATCTTTTTTCATCTCTAAGATCAGCCTGACATTGAGATACTCTCCGGGCCAGAGCCTTTTATCCCCATTTGTGAAAAGTCCCTGTAAGAGGATCATGCCGGTGCTTTCATCCACTTGGTTGTTGATCAAAAAAAGATCTCCTTCGATACATTCATCGTGCATAATGACGACTGTTTTAAGCGTTTTTTGATGGTGGAGAGAGGTGATTCTGGGTAGATTTTTTTCCGGCACAAAAAAACTGACGCGGATCGGTGAGATTTGATTGAGGGTCAGGAGCGGGTCTCCGCCTACAGGAACGTAGTTGCCCACATCGATGTTGAGTTTGCTGGTGACGCCTTTAAAGGGGGCTTGGATCGTACAATAGCCGAGCGCAATTTGAGCTTTTTCAACCTCGGCAGACGATTGCTGGACACTTGCTTCCGCAGTCAGAGCATCGGTCAAATACCTGTCATAATCGAGCTGAGAAACATATTCATCTTGGATCAGCTTCGCATACCTCTCAACGGTATCTTTAGATTGCCTCAGCGTCGCAAGATTTTGGGCCAGCAACCCTTGAGCTCTTTCTAATTCGGCCTGATAAGGGCGAGGATCGATCGTCAGAAGAAGGTCATTCTCACTTACTTCACTTCCTTCTTTAAAAAACTTCCCCACGACGATGCCAGAAGCTTGAGCCTTGATGGCTGCGCTTTGATTCGGCTCTACATGGCCGATATATTCATAAAAAAGAGGAACATTGGCGATTTGAGCCTGCACGACGGTGACATAGGGGATAGGCGTTGGCGGCGGAGGTGTTTTAGAGCAAGCAGCTAAAAGGATAAGTCCGATGAGACGTTTCATTGATAGTCCTTTCTTTTAGGAGGCTCTAAAGTCCCCGCAGCATAGCTGAGGGCAACAAGCGAATTAAGCCATTGGTTGCTGCTGCTCACCTGGCTGGCGCGGGCATCGGCAAGGGTGCTTTGAGCTGTCACAAGCTCTAAGATCGTCGCAACACCGGCTTTATAACGATGAAGGATCACTTCGTATTGTTTTTCTGAAGTTTCTAAAAGGCTGTCGGCAAATTGAAGAGCGTCAAAAGCGGATTTGACCGAAGCGTGGGAGGTCACCACATCTTGGATCACATTGAGCTGAGTTTGTCTTAGTTCCGCTTCTGCTCCGACTTTTTTGGCGCGTTCTTCTTTTAGATTATTCAGGGTCGAGAGCCCTGAAAAAATGGGAATATTCAGCGCAATCGTACTTGTGTAATTGACATTCAGATTCCCTCCTGGATTCGATAATTCTTGGAAGGCAGTTAAATTATAGGTAATGGTGGGCCAAAATCGGCGCCATGCGGCATCGACAGCGGCTTCGTGCGATCGTAGACGCGCTTCCGCGGCGATCAAATCGGCTCTTTTTCTTAGAGCGATTGTCAGCAATTGATCGGCCGACTTGAGCATCTCATCAATCGGGGGGACGGCTGGAAGCAGCTCAATATGGATCGATTGGTTCGCATTCACTCCCATGTCGGTGAGCAAGCGTGCCTTTGCATTGATCACTGTCTGTCTTTGATTGACCAATTGAATCTTCGTTTGCAAAAGCTGAGTTTGGGCTTGCAGCTTGTCGGATTTATCTTTAACGCCGGCATTTAGCTCATGCTCGACAGCTGTAAATGTTGTTTCGGCTGTACAAAGATCGGCTTCTTGGGACTTGAGAAGCTCTCGCTGGCTTAAATAGTTGTAATAGTCGCTGGTCACCCGTTGCAACGTCGTTTGGATCTGCCTGTTATGCGTAAAATCGGCGTAGAGGAGCGCTTGCCGTGCAGCTTCTGTGGCTGCTCGTGTTTGACCAAAATCTAAGAGGGTATACGTGAGCGCGAGTTCGGGTCCCCAATCTGAAAGATATTGGACGAAACGGGGAGTTCCAAACTCAGGAGGATAAGTGATCTTAGATCTCTCATAGGTAAAATTTCCGCTTAGCACTGGAAAATTGGGACTTTGGCTTCTACCATAATAGGCTGCCGCTGCTCGCGCTTTTGCCCAGGTCAGTTTTGTTGCGGGATTGTTGCGGAGCGCAATATCAAGAATTTCAGCCAGCGAAAGGGGATTATCCTCAGAAAATGCGGTGACATCGGTAATGTCCAGAGGCTGTTGATAAATGCTAGAGGGAGTTTTAGGTGCGTAGGCATAAGGGTCCAAGACCCCGTGGGTGCAGCCGCAACATGTCAGCGCCAGAATTGCACACGTTTGTCTTCTCCCCATAACACCGCTATAGGGAATGGAGAATTAGGTGTCAAAAAATTTCTTTAGCTAGCACACCAAATGAAAAAAATATTAGTTTTTTCTTTTATCTGCTTGAAAAAGTTATGGGTATGTTCATTATTTTTTCCTTTAAAGCCTTTAAAAATGATGCTTTTTTGAGTTTGATCAAAAGTCATCTCTTCAAAACCGGCCTGCAGCGTTTCGGAAAAAGTAGTCCTTAAAAATTCAATTTTCACAACATTGAAACCTAGAAAAGTTTTCCAAAAATCAATCGAGGAAAAGAGAAGCTCAACATTATCGTCAGTTACATCTGTCATGGTGATGGTTAAATGGATCTTTTTGGGCAAAGACCCGAAGCTTTCTAAAAAATCCTCTTCGAACACCGATTCTTTAACTGTTAAATGAGTAAGATGAGGAAGTTGATAGATAAGCGGAAGCCATCTTGATAAATCAGAATAATAAATTAATGTTAAGTTATTCAATTCTTGATATTTTATTACGCGTGAACAAACATTTTCAATATCCGTATTTGTAGAATTATCTACTGTAAGGTTTTTTAAATGAGCTATTTTAAGACCCGTTAGCAAGGGCAGAGTAGGTGCTCCAACTTCAAAAATCAAAGTTTCTAAGGAATTGCTGTAGAGTTCAATACTGCTTCGTAAAGCTTTAACCTCACAATCTTTTAATTCTTTAACATCTTCAACTTCGGAGTCATCAAGATTAACGATGAAAGTTTTTAATAAAAAAGCAGGCAGGTTTAAAAGCGTTGCAACTTTAAAATTGTGATTTAGAAAATCAACTGCCTGAGCAATCGTAAATTTAGGCATTAGCGTGGTCTCAAGATATGCCGCTCTGATCGGCGTCCAATAGGTTGCTGTTGTTGTATCCAAGCATTCCTGCTTAATCAATCTTTCTTCGAACTCGAATAATTCGTCGACGTTAGCATCGTCGATTTTAAACGATTTGAAGTAGGTCTCAGATAGCGACATACATTGGAATCGTTGAGCTAGTCTTAAAACCACTAATCTTTCATCCAGAGCAGCTGAAGGAGCAGGAACTGTAATCACTTGCAAAGGAGACTTGGGATCTCTCAGGATTGCATCATAAAATAGTCGAAATTCGGCTTCAGAAACCTCATGCAAGGATGCCTCATTTGCGATTCCTTCGCGGAATTGATTCTTGAATAGGAGACGGAAAAAAGGAGATACTTCCTGTAAAATCCAGAAATCCACACCTCCTAAGACAAATTTTCCTGCGTCGAAGTTTAAAAGAAAAGTTTCAAGACCTGTTTGATCGGGTTTAAGTGTGAGCTTTGCCCATGTCTCCCAGCGGGTCCAAATATGTCTTAAAATTATCCAGTTAGGTTTAAATCCATGAAAATCTTGATGCCAAGCTTTATGAAAAGCTCCAATGATCAATTTCTGCGCCTGATCTTCGCTGAAAAAGCCAGCCTTTCCACAGGACTCACATTCATCTAATAGACGAGGTGTTACCCATCGAGGTGAATCTTCTTTTTCTGGAGGACGTATTTTCCATTTAAAAAAGGAAGATGTGAGATTCCGAACCTCAGCCTCCATCACATTTTTTTCAGAATCCATTCTTGCGATTTTACCCAGCGCAATTCTACCCTCATCAAAAGCCGTTTTCATATAGGATTCAACTTTGAGCACAGGCAGTCGAGGATCTTTAAAAATCTCTTGCAGAGAACTGAAAGCTTTTTTAATCAAATGATGCGTCTGGTTCACTTCTGAAATTTGTTCCCAGAGCTGAAGAGTAAGCTCGATTGCCATCTCTTTATTCTCATTTGAGAATAAAGCTTCCGCAGCGACGACAAAATCGACAAAGCCTGTAAGCTTAGCAACCGGTGAAGATGGATTAGGCTTTATTCCTAGAGGAAATTCTAGGGGTTGGAAAGTCTGCAATTGAAGCAGCTTGACATCGGTCGTCAAACACTTCTGCAGTTGTACTTTTACGTATTCTCTATAGACTTGACATACTCTCTTTTTAACATTTTCAAAATCTGAGACGGTATAGGTTTCTTGAAGCTTAACAGACGTTATCCCTGCCAGTGCATTGAGCTGAACCAGGACATTTTGAATCAAAAGAGTGCATTTTTTCAGAACCTCTTCTGAAGTCGATTGAAGGAATCCTCCGAACCACTGCTTACCCACTTTTTGAGGCACCAGACCATGCGTCGTAAACGCAGTCATGATGGACTGGGCTAAAGGAAGAGGGGATACCTCTTCAAATCTAGGTTTTTTATTAATTGTCATAATTTAATTGAAGCAAGGATAGCACAAATAAAGGGATATACTCAAAAAAATCGGAAAACTTTCCATTTTGCTTTAATTTTCGAGCATCAAATTAAGTTTTGGTCTATATTTTGAACATGGAGAGCCATATTTTGGTTTAATTTTCGAACATGAAAAGATTAATTGATTGGCAGTTAAGGAGTTGGAAAAATACCCCAAAACGAAAACCATTGGTTCTACGTGGGGCAAGGCAGGTCGGAAAAACCTATGCTGTTAGAGAACTCAGTAAACAGTTTGAATCGATGATAGAAGTCAATTTTGAGTTAGTTCCTGAAGCTAAGACGATTTTTGAACAAGATCTTCAACCTGAACGCATTCTCTGGGAACTTGGGCTTCTGGCTAAAACAACTATTATTCCTGGAAAAACTCTTTTATTTTTGGATGAGGTACAGGCAGCGCCTCAAGCTGTTTTAGCACTCCGTTACTTCTATGAACTTGTCCCTGAATTACATGTGATTGCAGCTGGATCCTTGCTAGATTTTGCACTGGAAAAGGTTGGAATGCCTGTAGGAAGGGTGAGTATGCAATATGTGTACCCTCTGTCTTTTCTCGAATTTTTAGCAGCTACAGGACAGTCCCATTTTATTGAAGCTATTTTGAGTGGAAAATCATTTTCTGAAGTGATTCATAACAAGCTGCTCGATGTTTTAGGACATTATCTTGCAATTGGGGGATTGCCAGAAGCTGTCGCCGCATGGGTCGCGACAAAAGATCCACGGGCAAGTTATGAAGTTCAGAAAGAATTGATTGAGACCTATAGACAAGATTTCCCAAAATATGCAAAAAAACATCAACTTCCCTATCTTGAAACCCTCTTCAATCAAATTCCTTACTTCCTTGGAGAGCAATTCAAATATTCATCTGTTCATGGAGAATTTAAAAAAAGGGAACTTGCTCCTTGTCTCGATCTTCTTCGACGTGCGAATGTCATTCATCAAATTACCCATTCTGCCGGAAACGGAGTGCCTCTAGGGGCTGAAGTTAATCTTGAATGGTTCAAAATTATTTTTCTCGATGTGGGAATTTCTCAAGCTCTTTTAGGCCTTGATCTCGCTGCTTGGTTTTTAAATCCTGATAAAGACCTGATCAATCGGGGGATGATTGCGGAAGCTTTTGTAGGACAAGAGCTTTTGAGTTACGCCATCCCAAAATGGAAGACCGATCTATATTTCTGGAAGCGCCAAGTCCAATCCTCTCTTGCAGAAGTGGACTATCTCTATGATCACCAAGGAGTAGTCGTTCCGATCGAAGTCAAGAGTGGACATGGATCAACATTGAGAAGCATGCATCAATTTCTAGATGAACATCCAAAATGTCCCCAAGGAATTCGTTTTTGGTCTCAAAACTACTCTAAAATGGATAAGATTGACTCCAGACCTCTTTATGCTGTAGCAACCCTTGCACATCCTGATCTAAAAGAAGCTATAGAGAGTTTAATTTGACTTAAATTTCAACTCACTTGTTTTTATCCTTCATGGTCAATTCTGATTAATTTTTTTTCCACATACTAAACAAGTTGCGACAGGAATGTTTTAGCAGGCACAATGACTGGCTCATTGAACTTGAAACAGTCTTGATCCACATAAGGTAGATCGAATCCTATTTGAAAAGCGTGGGGGACTTTTAATTTTTCTTGATAATAGTAAAGCCATCTTGAGATGCCATTATGGCCCGATGCTTTAGCTTCAACAAGAAACCACGGTTTGCGGTCTTTTGTGACAAGGAAATCTACCTCTCGCTTGTCTTTATCACGTAGATAATAAAGGCCATAGTCCCCATATCCTTGATCCGTCCAAAATTGAACTGCTTTATAAAGATGAGAGGCAACGAAATTTTCAAGGCGCGCTCCTACATCTTCGATTAAGGCCCAATTCCATAGATAAATCTTTGGTTCTTTGATTAAAGACCGGTTTAAATTTTTTGACCAAGGTTGAATGGTGAAACAAAAATAAAGATTTTTCAAAAGTTCTATCCACCGATGTAGTGTGGGAGCTGAGACTTTGATTTTTGCAGCTAAAGTCGAATGATTGAGCGCATGAGAAGCCTCTTCCTGCAAAATTTCAGCAAGTAATTGAATTTGACTAATCTCTTGGACTCGGCTTAAATCTCGCAAGTCTTCACGAAAGAGTTGCTCGATTCGTAATCGTTTCCAATGATTGAAAAAGGCTTTACTTCTTTTCAAGTAAGGCTCAGGAAAACCACTATAGGTCATCAATGCTTCGTAATCAGCAGAAGCGATTTCACAGGGGTTTCTAATTTCTTTATTGGGTAAGCTAGGGTCGGTGATTTCACGAACTGAAAGAGGATGGAGGCGGTAGAGAAAGTAGCGACCCATCAAACTATCACCGTCGCGTTTATACACATCTAAACGTGCGCTTCCAGTGACTAAAATGCGGCATTTTTTTTCATAAGTGTCAAAAAAACCCTTTAAAAAACGCTTCCAATTGCGATATTTGTGGATTTCATCAAAGACAATAATGGGTAGAACCTCTCTGACCTCTTCCAGTCGGGCTTCTCGAGCAACTGCCAATGGTCCTTCTATGATGAGTGTGCGATGATCTTCGTTGTCCCAGTTGAAGTAATAGTGAAGAGGACTTTCAGAAGAAGCTTCAAGACTAGTTGTGGTTTTTCCGACCTGTCTAGGGCCTGAAAGAAATATCATCTGACGATTGTGAGCGAGGTGCTCTTCTAGGATAATTTCATACACTCTTTTCATACGACCAATTTAACATATATGTTATTTTAGTCGCGACTATTTTAACATACACGTTAAAATAGTCGGCCATAAGTGTCTTAAAATGAGCCTTTAAAAGATTTTTAACTCAGTTTTTTAATTAAAAACTCATTGACAATGGCAGGGGAGGCCTTACCACGGGAGGCTTTCATAACCTGGCCGACTAAGAAGGCAAAAGCTTTGTTTTTGCCGGCTTTATAGTCGGTGATCACGGTGGGATTTGCTGCCAGGACTTGATCAACAATCGCTTCGATTTCGCCGCTATCAGAAATCGGTTGATAATCGGGGTTGGACTTGACGATAACTGAGGGGGAGGTTCCAGGTTTTTGGACCATTTCATCGGCGACGCTTTTGGCGATCTTTCCATTGATAGTACCGTTGTCGATCAGTGTCACGAGTTCGGCGATGTGGTCGCTGGGAATGTGGAGGTCCCACAAGGTTTTACCGAGTTCTTTCAAGCGGCCAGGAAATTCAACAGTCAGCCAGATAGCCAGAGATTTGCCGTTAGCACATTTTTTCAAGCCTTCTTCAAAATAATCGGAAAGTTTTTTGTCGTTGATGAGAAGAGTTGCCGGTTGTTCAGGAAGCTGGAGCTCGCTGATGTATCTTTTGTATCGTTCGCGGGGCAGTTCTGGAAGGCTTTGACGTACCTGTTCGATATAAGCCTCAGTCAAAACAATAGGAGGAAGATCAGGCTCTGGGAAATATCTGTAATCATCGGCCTGCTCTTTGACCCTCATCCGAATGACTTCGCCGGTTTCGGTATCAAAACGGTAAGTCCCGTGTTCAATTTTCTCGTGGGGATGTTTGGAGTAAAACTGGACTTGGCGGCGGATTTCAGACTCGAGGGCGATCTCCATGTGGGAGAACGAGTTCATGTTCTTGATCTCGATTTTATTCCTAAGGCCTTGCTCGCCTTTAAGCCGGACGGAGATATTCGCATCGATCCGGAGTGATCCGGCTTCCATATTGCAATCGGAAGCGTCGATATATTCCATGATCGCTTTCACAGCCATGGCATAAGCCGCGGCTTCTTTAGGAGAGTGCATGCACGGCTCTGACACAATTTCTAACAGAGGAACACCCGAGCGATTGTAATCGACACCGGAAAAGTTGGTGAAGTGTTTGAGCATGCCGGCATCTTCTTCAAGGTGGGCCCGGTTGATCTTAAAATGTTTGGTTTCAGTGCCGACTTCCGCAGCGATCATCCCGCCTAAAACAATCGGATGTTCAAACTGGGTGATTTGGAAGTTTTTCGGAGTATCGGGATAAAAGTACGATTTTCGGTCGAACCGGCTGACTAAAGAGACATTGGCATGGACAGCGCAACCGAATTGGACAGCTTTATGAACCGCCTCTTTATTGACGGTAGGAAGAGCTCCGGGTTGTCCTGTACAAACGACACCGATATCGGTGTTGGGCTCACTGCCAAAATGGTAAGGCTCGCCGCCGAACATTTTAGATTTGGTATTGAGCTGAACGTGGATCTCAAGTCCAATGATGGTTTCCCAATTTTCGTAGCAGACATCAACCATGGAGGGCCTCGCTGAAGTGGGGTGGGATTTTTTTGTTATATCCCGTTTTCAGTTCGAAATGATGGCCTGCGCGCAGGACATCGGCATCGTGAAAATAAGGGCCTGTGAGATGAAGTCCAAAAGGCCGTCCTTGACTGCAGAAGCCAGAAGGAATTGAAAGCGCAGGAAGTCCTGCTAAGTTAGCAGGAATCGTATAGATGTCTTGTAAGTACATCTGGAGCGGATCTTGGATTTTGCCAATCTCAAAGGCTGTGAAAGGGGATGTGGGAGTTACAATGAGTTGGCATTTTTCGTAGGCTTTTTTAAATTGCCGGATGATGAGCGTGCGGACCTTCTGCGCTCGTTTATAGTACGCATCTTGATAGCCGGCTGAAAGGACGTAGGTTCCGAGCATGATGCGCCGTTTGACTTCTGGTCCAAATCCCTCTTGCCGGGAAAAGTCGAAAATCTCATCGAGTGTGGTGGCGCGGGCAGAGCGTTTTCCATAACGGATGCCGTCGAACCGGGCCAAATTGGTGGAAGCTTCTGCGGTGGCAAGAACATAGTAGACAGCGATAGAATAGCGCAAAATATCCAGGTCGATATCGACTAGCGTGCAGCCGAGATCTTTTAAGACTTCAAGCGATTCTTCAAAGTTTTTGCGTGGCTCAGGCTCTAAATCCTCTAAAAAGCGCCAAGGAACTCCAACAGTCATGCCTTTCAAAGGAGCATGGAGCTTTTGAACGTAGGCTTCAGGAGGATTAAGTACGCTTGTTGCATCTTTGTCGCAAGGTTTGCCGATCACTTCCATGATCAAAGCGGCATCTTGGACATTGGTGGCAAAAGGTCCAATCTGATCTAGAGAAGATCCAAAAGCGACAAGACCGTAACGGGAGACCCGTCCATAACTGGGCTTAAAACCGACGACGCCGCAGAACGCTGCGGGCTGACGGATTGATCCTCCGGTATCGCTGCCGAAACCGATCGGGCAAAGGCGCGCAGCCACAGCTGCTGCCGAACCGCCTGAAGATCCACCGGGAGATACAGCCGTATCCCAAGGATTTTTCGTGAGCTGGAAGGCCGAGTTTTCCGTGGAAGAACCCATCGCAAATTCATCGAGGTTGGTCTTGCCAATTAATAAGGCATCTTCTTCTTCTAAAAGACGGGTGACAGTCGCATCAAAGACGGCTTTATAGTTGGAGAGAAAATTGGAACCGCAGGTGGTGTTTACACCTAAGATGTGGATATTGTCTTTGACGGCCATCGGGATGCCCGCAAGTTTGCCCAGAGGTTTTTTCTGTGATCTTTTTTCATCTAGTTTTTGAGCATGAGCCAAGGTGCGCTCTGTTAGAACATGCAGAAAGGCGCCCAAGCTTTTATCGTAGTGATCTATCCGCTGCAAGGAGGCTTTGGCTATCTCGGTCGCACTGATTTCGCCTTTGATAAAAAGATCCCGGAGGGCATGAGCTGGAAGCTGATACACAATCTCTCCTATTGTTGTTTAAAGACGGGAGGAACGCGGATCAGTCCGCCCACTTGAGAAGGCGCGTTTGCCAAAAACAGTTCGCGGGAAAGAGGCTCTTCAGGAATATCTTCCCGTAGATTGTTTGTCAGGGTCTCGAGCACGGTCAAGCAAGGGGGGACTCCCTCGGTGTCAACTTCTTGGAGTTGCGCAACATAGGCGAGGACATCTTCAATACTTTTTAAGAAATTTTTCTTTTCTTCTTCAGTACAGGAGATCCTGCAGAGGCGGCTGAGCTTATTGAAATCTGATTCTTCCATAAAAATTAATCTGCCGATATTGTAAAGTTAGGAGCAAAACGATGCAACAAATAATTGTCTATGTCGACCTTGGAGTCGATGGAGTCGCCTTAAAACATACAGTTAAATCTTTACAGCAGGAGATCGACCCCTCCAAGCACACGATCCGGCGCATGGACTCAAAAACCTTAAAAAGCCAGTCTTGGGAGAAAGAGACGGCCCTTTTGGTGATCCCCGGCGGTAGAGATATCTATTACCATGATGCCTTGGATGGACCAGGGACCTCCAAAATCCGCGCCTTCGTCGAAGGGGGAGGGTCGTATTTAGGAATCTGTGCCGGCGCCTATTTCGGTTCAGGCGCTATCGAATTTGAAAAAGGGGGAAGCTACGAAGTCTGCGCTAACCGTTCGTTGAGCTTTTTCCCAGGACTTGCGGAAGGACCTGCCTATGGTAAAAATAAATACAGGATTGATGGCCTTCAAGGGCTTGAAGCGGCCCGTGTCTCCTGGAAAGACGACTCCTTCCATACCTATTACAATGGCGGATGCCAATTTGTGGGAGCGAATGAGTTCCCAGGTGTTTCTGTTCTCAGCTCCTACCTCGAACTCGAAGGCGATCCTGCTGCGATCATCTCTTGCAAGATCGGCCAAGGTCAAGCTATTCTTTCAGGCGTTCATCTCGAGTATAGCGTCCCTGCGCTTCATCGCAATAATCCCTATATCGAGAAGGTCTACGCTCTTTTAGAAAAGGGGGAAATACAAAGGAGGCAGGTCTTCCGTGATACTCTCGAGCATCTAAATATAAAAATTAGATGACAACCAACTCTAATTTTTTAATAATATCAGCATGAGGAGGATTTCTATGAAATTCCTGAATGTACTTGCTCTGCTTTTAATTCTAATCGGTGCTCTTAATTGGGGGCTTTGGGGCTTTTTCCAATTTGACTTCGTTGCTTGGATCGCTAATGGCAACACGACTTGGCTTGCCCGCTTTATCTACTCAGTTGTAGGATTAGCAGGCGTCTGGGGACTGGGTTTCCTCAGCAAATGCAAAGCTCTCTGTGGTTGCTGCCATTCTAAACACGAAGGACCTAGAGGTCCTGGAGGTTTTGGAAGTTCTGGCGATAGCTGCAAAATGTAATTAGTTCTTCTTTTATCACAAGAACCCTATTAGAAATAATGGGGTTCTTTTTTTTGTTAACAAATTAAGGCTGTTGATTTTGAAATGGCCTCTTTGTATTTTAGGTTCCATGCCAACCAGTCATCGTATTTTAGTCACAGGGTCTTCGGGATTTGTAGGAAAGGCCGTTGTAAATCATTTCAAGAAGCAAGGGTATGTTGTCCATCGTCTTGTGAGAGACGTTCGACAGAAAGCACCCGATACCATTTATTGGAATCCCATGAATGAAGAAATCAACCTCGATGATTTTGAGGGTTTTCATACGGTCATTCATTTGGCAGGAGAAAGCATTGGGGACAAACGGTGGACGGATGCTAAAAAAGAGGCTATTTTTTTGAGCCGGGTTAGACATACCTGGTTGCTTGCACAAATCCTCTCCCGTTTAAAAAGACCTCCTAAGGTCTTCTTTTCCGCATCTGCTGTCGGTTATTATGGCGACAGAGGTGATGAAATCTTGACTGAAGAAAGCCGGAAAGGAACAGGTTTTTTATCAGACGTTTGTGCGAAATGGGAAGAGGCGAGTCAAATGCTTGACCAATCGAAAATTCGAGTCGTCAGAGGACGTTTTGGAATGGTTCTTTCCAAAGATGGGGGCATGCTGGGACGTCTCATCCCGTTATTCCGCTGGGGCCTATGCGGTAGGCTCGGAAGCGGAAAGCAATGGGTGAGCTGGATAGCTCTGGACGATCTGCTTAGGGCTTTAGAATTCACTCTCACTCAGGATGTCCAAGGAGTGTTCAACTTTACATCTCCCCATCCTGTCACTAACGCGGAATTTACACGGCAGGTGGCTAAAATCGTGCATCACCGTCCTTTTTTGCCTGTGCCTGCCTGGCTAATAAAATTGATGTTTGGGGAAAAGGGAGAGCAACTGTTTCTATCAAGTACAAGAGTTGTTCCAAAACGGCTCCTGGAAAAAGGTTTTATATTTAAAAAAGCAACACTCGAAGAGTTATTGCTTTAGCTCAGCTTGAAGGCGCTGGGTGGTATGAAAACAGCGGGAGATTTTATCTTCATCTAGAAGTTCATTATGAAGAACAACATCAACGCTATCTAAGAATTCAGCCACCACGAAACTAATTTCTCCACCTAAATGCAAGGCAAGCCTTGACATCTCCGGAGCATACTTAAGGAATTCGCTTTTGGCTTTTTGGTGAGAAAGTGCGATTTGTGTGGGATCGCCTTCTTCTGTTAGAACTAGATATTGACCTACCTGGAGGCTGATTCGTTTTTCCAGATCGACGATCATTTGCTTCTCAAGAACATTTTGCGCTTTTTTAGTTTTTGGTTGCGAAATCTTCTTAGGATAATTCTGAGGTCCTTTCTTTCTTGAAATAGTCATAATTAGCCTCCTTGTTTCTAAACTAATTTATATAACAAATGTAATTACTTGTAAATGTTATTGTAACTATTAATTAATAATATTTTTCAGGAAACTCTATGTCGGTAAAAGAGAGTTTCTTGTAAGGAATTAAGCTTCTTTGGTACCTTAAATTTTAAGCTACAAAGAGGATATATGGATAACAGGATTATCATGCTCATCATGTCACTCACGACATTCCTAGCGTACCCTTTCTTATCTGGAGATGACAGGAAGCAAGTTTCTCCTGTCGCTTACTCTCAAGAGGACGATTCTGATGAAGATGAAATGTACTATGAAGATGACGAGTTCTCTGATGAGGATGAGCCTGTCAGGATGGACGAGGATGATGATTATAGAGAAAACAATTATAACAACGGCTCTAACCCCAATCAACCGATGACTCCTTCTAATCCTGGTCAGCCTGATCAACAGCTCCGACGACAAAATGATCCTAATACAGATCGGCAGATGAACGGTGAAGTTAATTATTAAGATTTTATTAATTTCACTCACTCAAAAGGCATGCTTTCTGCATGTCTTTTTTATTTCTATTTTATTTATATAATTAAACTTAATTACATTTAGTTTAAAAAATATATTGATTATTTAATTATCTAATTCTATTATGAACATACGAGCCGCGAAAGAATGGGGGGCGGAAATATGGGCGATAAACTACCGATCAATCCTTGGACAGGGATGTGGGTAAGGCCACGAGAGACAATCCGGGCTATTATCCAGTTCAATCCCAGTTATATGTACCCCTTGCTTTGCTTCATCTATGGATTTCCAATGGTCCTCCAATTGGCTCAGAATTTTTCGATGGGCGACCGCTTTCACGTCGCAGGAATTATCATCGCTGCACTTATTCTAGCGATTGTTGTAGGAGCTGTCATGATCAACATTGCCTCTGCCCTTTTTCTATGGACAGGCAAGTGGATCGGCGGTACCGGAACTTTTCAGCAGATCAGGGCTGCAGTGGCCTGGTCCAATATGCCCAGCGTCGTCAATATCGTCCTTTGGTTGATTAACATCGCAGCTTTTGGCGTACGGATCTTTAGAGTAGATTTTGTTGAAACAACCTTCGTCGGTCACGAAATGGCCCTGATTTTTTTAACTTCGCTAGTGCAAGTCATTGTCGCAGTGTGGGCGTTTGTGATTACTCTAAAAGCCTTGGGCGAAGTGCAAGGGTTCTCAGCGTGGAAGGCCTTGCTCAATATTTTGATACCGCTTTTCGTGATCTTTATCGGAGTGTCTATCCTGGCTTGGCTTTTTTCAATGGGCGCAGGCACGCCGCAGGTGAAATAACACATAAGTTTAATAATTTGGGGGAGTTATGATGCATCAGAGAGGATTTGCAAAGAAAATAGTAGGTTGGATGGGAGGCTTAGTTTGCTTGCTGTCGCCGATCGCTACAACAGCTGCTAGCAATGGCACTCCGCATGTAACATTGCCCGTCGCTACACCGCCTGCTACACAATTGGGATGGACAGAGTTCCATTCAACACCAGGTAACTGTTCAATGAGGTTTCCTGCAGAACCAGAGCATATTTCAGAGAAAATGGCGATGCCAGACGAAGGCTTCGAACTTAAGTACGACGCTTATATTTCAGCCGCAGATCAACAGGCTGTTTTCATGCTCTTGATCGCGCAATATCCTGACTTTGTGGATGAGTCCTATGCTCAAATGAGTTTAGAGGCGTTTCTCAATGGAATCCTAACGCACAATCCTAGCAACCAGCTGCTTTTTGCTGATCTGCTTTTAGTTGACGGAAATCAGGCTTTGGACTTTTTCATCCGAACTGGCAACGTCTACTTTAAAGGACGCGCTGTGATGGTGAAAAATAGCATGTACCTCATGGCAATGGAATGTGAAATTCCACATTATGATGAGATCCGGTACAAGCACTTCGTCGAGTCGTTTAAAATCCATGCATTGAAAACGGCTGCTAAGTAATTAAAACGTGAGTTCTAGGTTTCCTTGCGCGTAGGGTGCGGATCTGTAATGGTAGTATTTTCCATGATGGTTACGGTGATCTTTAATAAAGATCCTTCCTCCGAAGTCCCAACCTCCGCCTAAGGAAGCTCGGAGCAAATGCTCGAACTTATAGTTCAAGCCGAGCTGCACTCCATTCGAAAAAACCGTGATTATCGGACTATGATATCCGTTAATTCCCTCATGGGCCCGCCGGGGATATTTATACGGTCCCCCAAAGTTAGAATAGCCCAGATCTAAAGACCAATTTTCATCAAAAGCATAAGTCAAAGAATAGTCGAAAGGGAAGATGGCATTCGCGCGCCAGTGGTCATTAAAAAGCCAGTCAAATCCAAAAATCGGCCACGCATGACCATTGAGAATCCCATACCATCCCAGCATACCCACATGGACTCCGCAGCAATCAGCGAATTGATATCTGCCCCATAACAGGGCATGGCCGACTCCTGACTTGGCAAAATCTAAACGTGTCGCATCCACGGAGAAGCCTGCATTGACGATCCAGCGCCATCGATATAATGTGGTAGAAACATAACCCAAAGATCCCGCGACGTAATTGAAGTTGCTTTGTTTGAAGCGAGGGTTTTCTTTCCATTTGAACTGCATATAATCATAGCCCAGCTCATACGATAGTGAGTTTTCTTCATTGAGAAATTGTGTAAAATATAGTCCCGCATCGCCATCGGAATAATCGACATGGCCATGATGGTTTTTAAACTTAGCAGGCCCGACATAACGGTATCTAGCTTCGACGTGTGTAGGCCGATCGGGATCGAGATAATGGTAATCGGAAATTCCGTACTCAGCTACATAGGAAGCAGCCGATGATAGGCTCGCAAGCTCAGCTGCAAAAGAAGTAACAGTCGTCAGGGTGAACAAAGAAATTAAACGCATGACCATGCCTTTTTAAAAAAACACATTATGAAAAAATTACAGATTTAAAGAAAGGATGTCGTTGTAGGTCTTGAAATGAAGTTTGGCAAACTTGCCCATATTCTCTCCGCCGAGCTTCTGGATCAACTTGCGTCCTGCCTCAATGACTTGGGTTGAAGCGCCTTTGGGAAGTTCAAAACCGGCTTCTTTACTTAAAGTATCGATTCCTTCTACAAAAGCAGCTCTTGCGAGAATCGAAGCAGCGGCAACCACAGGATCTTCTTCGGCGCGCGGTCTTTGTGTTAACTTGATCGTCAGTTTTTTCTGTTTAAGAGCATTGATGACGAGGGATTCATTGGCGAATTGATCGATCAGAGCTTCTTGGCACCCGGTCTTTTCCACCAGTTCTGCAATCGCCGTACTATGTCCCCAGGCGAGCAGTCTATTGAGGTTTTTGAAATTGCCATACAGCTCGTTATATTTCAGAGGAAAGAGCCGGATGATCGAATGGGCAAAAGCAGGACGGATCTTTGCCGCTAGGATCAGAATATTTTTATCGCCAATCCGTTTGCTGTCCTTCACGCCTAGCGCCAAGAGCTTTTTAATTCCTTCTTCATCGGCTTGGACGCCCGCGATGCAAAGCGGTCCAAAAAAGTCACCTTTGCCGGCTTCGTCCACTCCAATATGGGAGTTCATATCGACGCCGATTTCAGGGTAGGTATAAGCTAGTGATTTTAAAATTTCTGGTTCCAGATAGTAGGCGATGAAGTCGTCTTTGCCTTTGCCCTGGACCGTGATCTTGCCGCTGGTATAGAGGGTGCAAGAAACTCCCTGCTTCTGGGCAGAAAAAACGGTATAGGCAGGCTTGGCCATCTCAAACCCTTGCTCTTCTAAATCGGCTTGCAATTTGGGAGCTAGCGAAAGGTCAATCGTCGCGACAAATGTATTCACAGACCGTAGACTAGCATGTTAGACGGTTTTTTGGAAAACAATAGACACTCAAAAAGTTAGATAGAATGTATCCCTTAATGTTCAAATTTAACCTATAAAGGTTGCGATTTTGATAGTCCAATGCTTGTAAATATTCAAATAATAGCAAAAACAAGAGGGTCTCACGTATTCGACCAGGGGAAGATCTCTGGCCTGACTGAATCGAGTGAAATTTTTCTTCAGATTAACTGAATTTTAGAAAGATTCTGATCTTCAGTACATGATCTTTCATTGAAACTGGACTGTTTAAGACAAAGCGAAGACCGCCCACTCCTATAGCACTATAGCGGCTTTAGTTTTCCCAATGAGGCGGATCGCAATTATCATTTCAATGCGGTGGGTCTGGCCCTGCATCGTAGTGCATCTGCTCTTCGATTTCAGGAAAACCATCGCTCGTCCCAAGCGAACCGACAACTCCACACCCGCCGAGCTCACGCCTCTCGGCCACCTGCCCCTCTCAGGCACCTTCCAGTCGCTTAAACTTTTTCAGATCGACAAAGCCGGCTATCTCAAAGAAGTGCAAACACTCCGAAATTACTTCTCCCTCTTTGGCTCTCCCATGCCATCGCCCCTTCACCAAGAGCTTGATCTCCTGGAGAAGAGGTTGAAATCTAGTCTAGCTGGATAAAGAAGCGACTTCATTTAAAACTTTCGTACTGAATTCCTTCATATTTCTGCACCTTTCTGGCATCACGCAAGTGTAGTTAGAATCCTCAAGCCCATTTCTTTCTTCAACAAATTTGTCAGTGCGGATTGACATCTCTGCGATCTGTCTTGATAAAAAGATATATTGAGTTTGGATATATGTTTTTAATAACGGGTCTGTGCACATAGTCAGTTCTTTGGCAAGACTGCTTGTGCTTTGATAGACGAAACTTAACGTCTTTACAACGTATCTTATCCTGTACATCCAATCATCCTTAAGACCATAGGTCTGGCACAATTCATATTGAGCTGTTGCTACGCACAATGCAACTTTTGCATTAATCATTTCTTTTGTTACCCGGCTTCCCAGTGTGAGATAGGGGCTATCTTCAACCAATCGAGTTAATTGATAAGGCTTTTGCTCTAATTTCCAATAAATATTTCGAGCTTCCATACTTCTGCCAAGAAGGAACAAATTTTGAGCAGTCGCCAATTCTTTTTCATAATTATTCAGATGCCAATCCGTATGATCGAGATGCTGTTGATTTACTTTTCCTAACACTAATGCTGAAGCCATAGCTTCCTCCAGTTAAATCTTCCAAATTTGTTAATTCTCTAAGGACAAGGTAAAACGACTTGGCTTTTTTGGTCTTACAATCTGATCTCTGACAAGCGTTACTTTCGGTCTATCCGGCCGTAGGTCTTTTCGACACCGAGAATTATACGTAATAGAAAAGTTAAAGTAAAAAAATTAAAGATACGCGAACTCCGCTCTGAAGGGCAAAGTTTACGCGTTTACTTTAGATCGACTGTACGCATCAGTATCGCCGGGACTGCAGGTGGGACACCAGAAAAGTCCGGGGGGACAATTTGGTATGCGCTCGGCAAACAGGGTGAGAAACCACTGGTCGAGATGTTTAATGTCAAACGGTGATCTTACGAACGACGAAGATGCTTTTATCGTTGCTATGGAAAGAGATTGCTAAAAGTTACTAGCCCTAAGGTCTTATAATATCTGGTCCAGAGAATTTATAAGATAAAGTATGATCAAATCGAAAGACTTCCAACTGATGAGGAGAAGAAGGAGAAGAAAGAGGAGGAGGAGAGATAAGCGTAAGATACTCATGATTAATATCAAAAGCAAGGAAAGTGCGGCCTGATTGCGAAGGATATAAGAGGTTAGGCTGTCCATTAATCTTAATTAAATCCCAGATACAAAGGTTCCCTGCATTATCGAGAAACAAAAGCGCCTCTTCTCCTAACAATCTGACCCGATTTGGAGAAAATTTTGGATACGGATTGGAAGGTGTAGGGCTTGAAAAAATAGGTAATTTTGCTTGTCCGATCTTTACTCCTGCAGCATCCCAAACAATCGTCGTGCCTCCATGGTCAATGCTCACAAAAATATTATCGAAGACAAGGAGAGAGCAGATTTTTTCTGTATGCTCTGTGAGTTCTTTTTTGCAAGTACCGTCATTGCTATTCCATAATTTTATTATAAGAGGATCAGCTGGTGTCGTACCCTCTGAGACGGTGATAATAGTTTGGTGGATGTTTAAGAATCCAAAGAAGTGATGTTTTATGGTGGAAATTGTTCCAGGAAATTTAGTTACCATCTGAGCTGTATTGATATCCCATACTCCGGAAGACAGGTCATGAAACTGTAGGAATAATCGATCGTTATTCAACGGAAAACAA
Source organism: Parachlamydiales bacterium (assembly GCA_003153295.1). Classification (GTDB taxonomy): domain Bacteria; phylum Chlamydiota; class Chlamydiia; order Chlamydiales; family Rhabdochlamydiaceae; genus PALSA-1444. The sequence continues at coordinate 90,762 of PLXY01000008.1, forward strand.
CCGGTACAAATTGTTGGAAATGGAGTCATGTTTTCCGATTTGTCTGAAATTCTCCAGCTTTTTATATGTGTCCAATAACTTGCTATGAGTGATGAACCGCTATAAGCGATCAGGAAATTTTCAGTTAGCAGAGTCCCTATCCTTAAAAAAGAATGTGATACAGGATAAACGGAGGAATTTTTGGTCTTAAAATTATGGACCGTTACTCCAGAAGGATCGTAATAAATACAGAGATCTTTTCTAGATGAAATATTCTTTAATCTATTGGCATGAGGTGAGGTTGTGAGACCTTGAGTCACAAAATTCAACTCTACCATATTATAGGATGCAAGAGTAATACTGTCGGATAGAATATGAAGCGGAGCATCTGCAGAACCCCAACACTTATCTGGGTAAGAAGAGGAGCGATAAGCTACTTTCTGAATAGTCTCATTGAGCTGAAAAGCAAGGGAAGATTCTGCAGGCAAAAATCTTGGTCTCTCACCCTCTTGATTGACTGCAAATGGGCTTGCCCCATTTTGTACAAGTAGGGTTGCAAACCTTTGAGCATCTGGTCCTGCTTTAATACAATGCATAGGAGTATTATTTCGATTATCGCGTGCAGTAATATCTACACGTCTTGACAAGACAAGTCCGCTAGAGCGGTCGTATTGATTTTTCAAACAGGTGTGATGAAGAGGTGTTAATTGGAGCCTATCTCGCTCATGTACGCTATTGGTATTAAAGAAGTGTTGAGAAACTATCGGATTTTGAATGTAAATAGCAAAGCAAAAACTGGTTACACGGATCTCAGTTAAATCTGTAAAATGAGGCTCCGATTCAAGAGGGTATGGTTCCCTAAGTGGTTGAGGAAAATACTCAGATGCAAAAAGCCAAAGCCTCTGGCACATGCTTGTGATCATAGGATGCGTATCTTGAGCCAATTGTATTTTTTGGTGAATAATGTGTTGAATGTACTCAGTAGTTTCGAGAAGCACATTCATAAAAACTCTAACTGTAAGTTGTCTATTACCTTCCTTCTGAATATAGTCTCGTATATCTGCTGATTTCATTAGGCGTACAGCTGAAAATCCTTGCCCAAAAAGAAGAGATGAAAAGACAAGATCGGTTTGACAAGAGCCGTGAAATGCCAATCTGCAGAAAGCTTGAATTAAAGATAAGTGGGCATCTAAAGCAATAGCATCGGCAGATTCAGGAACCAAAGCATTTTGTAATCTATGAATTTCTAAGGTATTCAATTTAATGACAATTTCACGATAGTTCTGTAGCAAATGATCAAATAGATCCTTGTTTTTCTGAAGAGTAGAAATAAAGTGTTGGAGTTCCACCCCTGTTCTGTAGATTTCTAAGAAAGTGTCTAATCGATTCGAACTGTCACCGGATGAAGGGGTGGTTATTAATAGTTGTATATATCCTTCAGCAGCTTGACTCCAGATATAAGGGTTTGCAAGAGGTGTGGTATTATGAATATAGTTAGCCAGATATCCGATCAGTTCGCACTCTGTGTGGTTATATAAAATATCACGAATGTCTTGGGGAAGGTATTGGCTTGGCATACGGGTATTGATATTGATCATTCCAGTGAAGAGCGGATTTTTAGATTGCGCAACAGCCCAAAAGGCAAATTTGATCAAAAGTTTATCTCGTTGCTTAGGAGTTAAGCTGTTTTCTTGCAGCCGGATTCTTTGATGAAAAATGAGATGATTGAGCTCTGTCGTTGCAATAGCAACAAATCCGCGAGTTAGGTTGTTATAAATTCTATCTAACTTTGTATTCATTTCATGGTAATATCTTGAACTTTGAATTTTTAAGTTTTGAATATTTCCTTTCAAATCTTTGAAAGCAATGAGGGATTCAAGTCTAAAATCAGATATCAGCTCCCTCAAATCATCAAGACGAATATGTAGATGATTCTCCAATTCAGACATCTGATTTGCCAAATTCTGGATTTCCTCTCGAACACCCTCGATGGGCTCAGGATCATTCCAAGATGAAAATAGTGAATAAATACAGCTTGCTCCACTCAGGGCCAATCCAAGAGGGTTACTAATACCGCTGAGCCCTGCAGTGACAAAATTTCCTAGCTGCCGGGCTACTTGAAAAGCTTTTCCGAAACTTAATGAAGCTTGACCCACCATTCTCACTTGATGAGAGATTTTTTTATCTGGAATGGCTCCTGCAACAAGATTAATAAAATCAGCGAAAGCTGCGATTTCGATTTCTAAATCAGGATCTCTAGGATTAGGAGAGGCCTTAATTCGAGCCTTCAGCTCATCGATCTGGGTAAAAAGTTCTCTAAGTGCATCACGACGATCAGCAGGATCCTCTAAGCTACCTTTTAATAGTAATTCTAGTCTTGAATAAGTTTGTTTAATGTCAGTTTTTTCATTTTTAACTTCTATATCGAGATCTGTAACTTGTTTTTGTAAATGGGCAATTTTTTTGTTAGTTGATAGTTTGCTGAAGTATCGAACAGCAGCAGCGGTTACAAAAGCTGTTCCTGCAACGAATATTTTGCCCAAAGGTTTTTTTAGAAACTTAGCAACACGAAATAACGTGCCTACGCGTCTAGCTGTAGGTACCGCTAGCATAAGCGCAGCTCCTAATGTTGGGGCATGCACAGTAAATTGTTCATATAAGGAAGAAATTAGAGGATGATCCTCCAAAAATTTTTTCCAATCAATCGGGTCTATTTTCCATTCTAATGGTGGAAGTCCTCCTCGTAATTTGTGTGTGACAACAAGATGAGAAGAACGGTCGCTGATGATTGAGGCGGATTGGAGAAGAATTTGGGCGGCTTTGATGCTTGATGGCTCGACAGTCTCTGGAATTCCCAGGAAAGGAATAGGGTGGCCTGCTAGATAGGCTCGAACTTTGCCTTGAGGGTCTGCAATGATGTAAATTCTGCTTTCGGGATTGGCATAAAGCAAAGTGGGTGCTCTGAAAAGCACGGGTTTGACCATAAAACCTCTATGGTAGATAAGAATAAAATTTTTAAAATAAGAGCTTAGTTAAATAATAATTAAATTGCCATATAAGCTGGAGCAGTTTGGAGATTACGACCTGAATGCTAAAGGATCTCAGAAATTTAATCGTGAAGCAAGCTTCCTTTATGCGTTAGCTTGAAGCGAACGATTCTTTTTCGATAGCTCCAATGAAGATTTTTTTTTCATGCCCGAAAAATTCGGATTCAATCAAACTCTGTAAAAATTCTCATAGCTTCAATTTTTATGAACGAAAAATTAATTTTTTATATGCTCTCTGAGAATAGGAAAAAACTATGCGATTTCTTAAACTCATACTGAGCTTTCTGATTTTTTTGGAATATGCTCAAGGTTCAGAAGTACAAAAACCTTTATCCATTATTTTTTTGGATATCGACGGGGTACTGATGGACTGGGGTCCTTACCATCAATTGCGTTCACGAATAGGACAAAAAGCTTTCGAGTTATATGGAAGGACGAATTACACAGATTTACAGTGGAAGACTGCTGGCAGCTATTGTTTCTCGGAGTCAGCAGTGGAGAATCTTGTGCAACTCATTGAACTCGTTAATAAAGAAACCGAAGTTGCCATTGTTCTGACATCTTCATGGAGACTTGAGTGTAGTGTCGAGGAAATCAAACATCCGATGTTTGCAAGTCGATCCTTTTCAAAGTTCATTATTGATAAAACAGCCGACGATGATCAGTTCCGAAAAAAGAGAGGAGAAGAAGAACTTTCTCCTGTAGCTATGATGAAGTATGGGTTCTCATTACAGAATAGGGGTGCACAGATTGAATATTGGCTTCGAGAAAATCAATTAAAATATAACATCAAAAGTTTTGTTATCATCGATGATGTGGATGATGGGATCTCTTCGCGGTTTGCCAAGAATTTCGTCCAAATAAGAGAATTTTTATCCCCCTCTGAGACTCAAAAAGCTTATGAAATCTTGATTAGACGCACTGATCATACAATCCGATCTATTGACTAAGCAATTTATTTAACTGAGAAATTTTCCGGTGCATTTAAAAACCAAGACGGTATATTTAAATCCAAGAGACAGTTAACGGATTCAGGTTTCGTCGCTTTTTTGAGAGTTTTTGGCAAATTTTCTTTCGTTCTATTGGGGGTAATATACGAAAGTTGATATAACCCCCAATAGAACGAAAGAAAATTTGTTCAAAAAATCCAAAAAATCGACAGAAACTGAATGCGTTAACTATCTCTATCACCGAGGTCATTATGGCAGAAGAATTGAAACGTTTAGGGGGCATGCTGCAATCCAAAAGAAAGGAATTGAACCTCTCTTTGAAAGAAATTGAAAATGCGACATCAATTCGGAGCACTTATTTAGAGGCCATTGAAGATGGCAGTATTACCGATCTGATTGCAGGAATTTACGCTCAAGGATTTCTGAAACAATACGCCTCTTTTTTAGGCATGGAAGTCGAGCAGCTGGTCAAAGATAATGCGGTAGCATTTCGGATGCCAGGAGAAAAACATGATTTTTCCTACGGCATCGGCACTTTAGAAGTCCGTGGAAGCCAAGGCGGGGGAGTCAAATGGTTCCCTAATCTATTGTGGGCAGGTCTTTCGGCGGTGGTTCTTGTGATCGCATGGTATGTCGCTAAGGCTCTAGGAGTGCTGTGACCGATTCGTTCACAAACCGTCTTATCCATGAAAAATCTCCCTATCTTCAGCAGCACGCTCATAATCCTGTCGATTGGTTCCCCTGGAGTGAAGAGGCGTTTCAGAAAGCTCGCGAGCTAGACCGGCCGATTTTTCTCTCCATTGGATATTCGACATGCCATTGGTGCCATGTCATGGAACGGGAATCGTTTTCTAACCCCGAAATTGCCAAGCTTCTCAATGATGCTTTCGTCTGTATCAAGGTCGATAGGGAAGAGCATCCCGAAGTGGATGGGCTCTATATGGATTTTGCCCAAGTTTTGATGTCGGGCGGCGGCGGATGGCCTTTGAATGTCATTCTGACGCCTGATTTAAAGCCCATGATCGCAGCCACCTATATTCCTCCTCGCCCTTTAAGAGAAATGCCGTCGTTTCCGGACTTCATTGCACAAGTTAAGCAGTTATGGGAAAGTCCCGATAGAAAAGAACTCGTCCTTCAATCGGAACGGATCGTTGAAGCTTTTAGCCACACAAGTAATGCGACAGGCCATGAGCTTCCCACAGCACAGAATCTTTTAGACGCGGTCAATCAATTCTTCGAAATCACCGATCCTGTCAATGGAGGCCTCAGAGGAGAGCCTAAATTTCCACTGGGATTTCAAGCCGAGTTTTTGCTGAACTGGTCTCAGCTCAAGGGTGACGGCCGCTCTCTTTTTTATGCCAAGCTCACCCTTGATATGATGCAAAGAGGCGGCATCTATGACCATTTGGGCGGAGGATTTTCACGTTATGCCGTCGATGAAGAATGGACGATCCCTCATTTCGAAAAAATGCTCTACGACAATGCGATCTTGGCCAAGACTTATCTCCAAGCTTGGAAATATACAAAAAATCCTCTGTATGCCCGAGTCACCAAAGAAATACTCGATTATTTGATCCGCGATCTCATGAATCCTGAAGGAGGATTTTTCTCTGGAGAAGATGCCGATAGCGATGGACATGAAGGACTGTATTACACTTGGACGCCGCTGGAAGTCCAAGAGGTTTTACCTGGAGATGAGGGTGAGCTCTTCTGTGCTTTTTACGACATCACAGCCCAAGGCAATTTCGAAGGGAGGAACGTTCTTCATATCGATCTTCCAGTTGAAGAGTTTGCTCCTGCACTGCAAATGAACAAAGAGGATGTCGAAAAACTTTTAGCAAAAGGACGCCAGGCTTTGCTACGCCGTCGGCAACTCCGTCCTCGACCTTTGCGGGATGAAAAGATTTTAACCTCTTGGAATGGGCTTGCCATTGAAGTGTTAGCTCGTGCCGGTGCGGCTTTCCAAGAACCCAAATATACCGAAGCGGCTATCAGGACAGTGAACTTTCTCGAAAAAAATCTCTATGTCAATGGCAGGCTTTTACATCGCTGGTGTAATGGTGAAGCGAAATTTCCTGCGATTCTTGACGACTATGCCTTTTTAATTAAGGCGCTTCTTTCTCTTTTTGAAGAGGGATGCGGTGTTAAATATTTTGACTGGGCTGTGAGCTTGACGAAAGTCGTTGAAAAAGATTTTAAAGAGATCGAAGGGGCTTTCTATTTTACCGATGAGCGGTCGCAGCTTCTTCTTCGCCAATGTGAATTTTTCGATGGGGCTGAGCCTTCAGGAAATGCCGTGCATACGGAAAATCTTCTCCGTCTTTATCAAATGACTTTTGATGAGACTTATCTCAGGCAAGCTGAAGATGTTCTCAAAGCCGCTAAGCACTACATCGAGAAGGTCGCCCCTGCAGCCTTCTATCATATGATTTCTGCACAGCGGTACCTCGATGTTTCAGCCCCCACTGTGGTAATCGTTTCGGGCCGGCAAGAGGCTGAGAGCGAAACAATCCATGCTAAGTTAGCCGCTCATTTTTCTGCCCATCTTCTGACTTTATGGAAAAAAAACTCAGATTTCCCTCTAGAAAAAGATAAAACAGCATTGAATGATTCAATAACTGTTTACATCTGCCGGCAGAATAAATGCGAAGCTCCCTTGACCAAATTAGATGAAATAGTCAAATCTATAGAAAAACTGTAATAGACCTCTTTCGATACTAAGGGTCGTTGTTTTTTTGGATTATTTTGGCCGATTTTTAATGATTTGTTCAGGNNCCTGAACAAATCATTAAAAATCGGCTCAAAAGAACCATAAAAGCAACTGAACCTTAGTTTCGAAAGAGGTCTAATGGAAGAAAAAGAGATGATGGAAGGAAAGAATTTAGGAGATTATCTCCTGATCCGGTGTTTGGGACTCGGCGCTTTAGGGTCGGCTTATTTGGCACAGCACCGATTTTTAAAACGTTCGTTTGTCGTTAAAGTCCTCGATTCAGAACTGGCACAAGATGGTGATTTCGTGAACCGTTTCGAAAGGGAAGCGGCCGTTCTTGCTACTCTGGAACATCCCAATATCGTTAAAGTTCACAATGTTTCCGAAGCTGAGGGACACTACTTTCTTGTGACGGATCCCGTTGTTGATGAAAAAGGTACAGCGACAAATCTCTTTGAATATTGCCGACAAAAGGGAGGAAGACTTCCCGAAGATGAGATTGTAAGAATTATCCAGCAAATTGCTTCTGCCCTCGATTATACCCATGAAAAAGGACTTGCCGCCGATCCCTTTGCCCATCGCGGCCTCAAACCTTCCAATATCCTCATCTCCAAGAAAAAAGAGGGGACACATGTGCAGATTTCAGATTTTGGGCTCTCTAAAGTCTTAGGCGCTTCCCATTATATGAACCGCATTTACAAAGCCCTGGCTGACAAAATCGGCCAAACCCCTGAAAATCTTCCCAAGCAAAATCTTTCCTTCTTACACCATTATCTCTGTTTAGCTCCCGAGCAGAGGTGGGATAAAAATTTAGGTTCCGGTGTCAAAGGGGATACCTATGCCTTCGGCGTGCTCCTTTATTTTCTTCTCACAGGGAAATACCCTGAAGGTGTTTTTGACCTTCCTTCTCAGATTTCTCCGCAGTATAAACTTCCGTGGGACAAAATTGTGCGTCAGTGTTTGATCGCCGATCCCGTCAAAAGGCCGTCTTTGCTCCAAGAACTTCTCCAGGAACTTGACCATCTTGCCCCAGAAGCTGAGCCTGAAAAATTATCTTCTTTGAAGCCTGTCCTGAAGCCTACAGAGATTAAAAGGCCCGAATACGAGCCCGATCCCGGTGCCATTTTCAAGCTGGAAACTGTTGTCGCTCCTTATCAGCCTATCCCGGAAGAAAAAAAAGAGATCGATCCTCTCCATACCGAGATGGTCGTTATCCAAGGCGGCGGTTATGAACGAGGCAGTAATAAGGGCGGCCGGGATGAGATGCCGCGCCACCAAATTACCCTCGATGCTTTTGCTATCGATGTCCACCCTGTCAGTAATGAGCAGTTTGTTCAGTTTTTAGAGACGATGGGAGGAGAAAAAGATCATAACAATAACGATATCATCCGCCTGCGGGAGTCGCGCATTAAACGGCATGGGGGCAAATTGTCCATCGAATCGGGCTATGGCAAGCATCCTGTTGTCGGAGTGACCTATTATGGCTCTGTTGCCTATGCAAAGTGGGTCGGCAAAAGGCTTCCCACAGAAGCCGAATGGGAGATCGCAGCTTGCGGAGTGGAAGAATGTATTTATCCCACAGGCAATGATATCGACAGAACGCAAGCGAATTTCTTCAGCTCCGATACGACTCCTGTCATGAGTTATCCTCCGAATAATTACGGCCTTTACGATATGGCGGGCAACGTCTATCAATGGTGCCACGACTGGTACGACTACCATTATTATAATCTTTCCATGCAAGAACCACACAATCCTAAGGGGCCTCTCCAAGGCGTCTACCGCGTCTTACGCGGAGGATGTTGGAAGAGTCTCAAAGAAGACCTCCGTTGCTCTCATCGCCATCGAAATAACCCAGGAACTATGAACGGCACCTATGGGTTCCGTTGCGCAACCGATGTTACCGCATGATCTCAATACTCATTGTCTGTGCTGGAAACATCTGCCGATCTCCTGCTCTTGCGGCCGCTTTGCAAAAACTTGTCCAGGAAAAGGGTCTTGCTGAAAAGGTGTTTGTGGATAGCTGTGCAGTTACACCGAGTTTTTTAGGAGCTCCTGCTGATCCCCGCATGGTGGCTGCAGCGCATAAAAGGGGAGTCCATATTGATCATAAGGCCAAGATCTTTGAAGAAGCCTATTTTAAGGTCTTTGATCATATCTTAGCTGTCGATCATGAGGTTTTAAAAGTTCTCCAAACAAAAGCCCCTTCTGATGCAGAGAGAGCTAAAATCCATCTAGCAACAGAGTTCAGCGACGCTCACAAAGATAAAGACCTGCCTGATCCTTACTTTGACGGGGAGGCGGGTTTTGAAACGATCATGGACATGTCTCAAGAAATCGCTCAAAGTATTTTCTCTAAGCTACTTCAGCAAAAATTCTAATCTAGCAGTTGAGCCAGCTGGAAGTGGTTGCCATCGGCGTCAACTCCGGTGAGCAAGCGGACATGACCTGGAACTTCATGGATATCACCGAGGAATTTAGCTCCTTTTTTATGGAGTGATTCTTTAGCTTCTTCAATATCTTCAACGGTGAAAGTGATACAGGCATTTTTTCCTGCTTTAAGTGGATTTTCAGCAGATTCTGTTGCTATGCCCAGCATAGCGCCGTCATGATGACCTTGGAGTTCCGCCCAGCCATATTCTTCGCTCACTTTAAGCAATTTTAGCCCCACCGTTTCCGTATAGAATTTAACTGCTTGCTTGAAGTCTTTGACGACAATCCAAGCTAAATCAAAGGATTTTATTTGCATAACCACTCCTTGAATTTAATCATTTTCCTTGCGTGCTTGTATTTGAGTCCACGCGTTGATTGAGTTGATAGGTATGAAACATTTCGATCAATGCTGCTGTCACACCACAGAATGCTAGGGGAATGAAAAAATGTCGCCAACAATGTACTGCCAAAGGTCCGAAATTTTTATTTTTTTTCAGAACAGTAAAAGCAATCATTAGAGTCGCGGAAGTGGCAACAGTAACGTATTGGATGCCTTTTTCAAAATACCAGGTATTAAGGTTTTTGTAAGGAGGTTTATTTTTCCCTTTGACGCACTGATAAAGTGAACAGATGAAAATGGCGGTAGATGTCGCCCCGCAAACCAAACTAGCTTTGATAAGGGTGGAGGGCCAAGAAGGCAATGTTCCTGGCTTCAAGCATCGACTCATTATTGTCAGAAGAATTGCTGCGCTGCCGGTCAAAAGTGTAGTTCGGCTTGTCAGTCTAATAATATTGACTTCGACGTGCTTCGAATCTTTAGCGGGATTTTCAAAAGGTGAGATGATGACGTGGGCTATTTCGCTTAATAATTTTATCGGCATAGATGCTTCCTCATGAGATGTTTTTTTCAGATTTTATTGAGAGATGATAAGGCAATCATTTTTTTTATTCTAGTAGAAGAGCAGGCTTGCTAAAAAAAATGTGAATCTTCATATCTGAGTTTTATGGACTCAAAAGATCCTTCAGTCAGTAACATCCCTCAACTCGATCGAGGCGCTTTAAAAAGAGTTCTGGGAGTTTTTGATCTATTTGCCATCGGTTATGGAGATCTAGGCTCGTCTATCTACTATGCCTTGGGAGTCACAGCTTTTTTTGCATTAGGTGCGACACCTATTGCGATGATCCTAGCGGGGATTGTCTTCGTCTGCACAGCTCTATCTTACGCTGAGATGTCTGCGGCTTTTCATGAATCGGGTGGCTCTGCTAGTTATGCGCGTCACGCTTTCAATGATCTTATTTCTTTCATCGCTGGCTGGGGACTTTTGTTGGATTATATCGTCACCATTGCGATCTCGGCCTTTACTGTCGGTCCTTATTTAATGAATTTTTTTCCTGCTTTAAAAGAGGCCGATGTCCAGGTTTTATTTACTATAGGGCTGATCGCGCTTTTGGTGGTGTTGAATGTGATAGGAGTCAAACAGTCGACCCGTACGAGTTTTTTACTGATGCTTTTTACGGTGCTGACTCAATTCGGCATTATTTTGATTGGCCTTTTCACAGCGGAAAATATCTCTAAAGTGATCAGTCAAATAACGATTGGGGGGACAGGACCAGATTCACCTTCGTGGGGTGAGTTTATTAAAGGGACAGCGATGGCCATGGTGGCCTATACGGGCATTGAATCGATTGCTCAGCTCAGTTCGGAAACAAAAAGGCCGGTACGTACAGTACCGCGTGCGATTATGATCACGATGGCCGTGGTTCTTTTCATGTACTTGAGTTTGTCATTGATTGGTTTTTCGGTGCTGACACCTTACCAGTTGAGCCATACTTATGAAGAGCAGCCGATCATCGGGATTGTGGCTAATTTCCCTTGGGGAGCGAAATTTTTACTCCCTTGGGTAGGAGTTTTAGCGGCCGTTACTTTGTTTGTTTCAGCGAATGCAGGATTGATCGGGGCTTCGCGCCTTTCCTTCAATATGGGAGAGTATTATCAGCTGCCTCGATTTTTCCATAAAATCCATCCGAGGTTCAGGACGCCTTATGTAGCGTTAATCTTTTTCGCATTACTCGCTTGCGTCATTGTTGCGCTCAGCAGAGCGCGGTTGAGCTTCTTGGCCGACCTTTATAACTTCGGCGCTCAGATTGCCTTCTTTTTTACTCAGGTGTCGCTCATTTTGCTGAGGATCAAAAAACCTCATATGATCCGTCCTTTCAAAGTCCCTCTCAATATCAAGATCAAAGGAAAAGAGATTCCTGTGACGGCTGTTTTGGGAGCGTTCGCGAGTTTTGCAGTCTGGACGCTGGTGGTGATTACTAAGCCGGAAGGCAGATACATGGGAATCGGATGGATCATCTTAGGCCTTATTATGTTTTGGGCCTATCGCAGGACAAAAAAACTTTCTCCGATGTCTCAAGTTGTCATCCAGAAAATCAAAATCCCCGAATTCCAGCCTTTGGAAATCAAACATATTCTGCTGCCTCTTCGCAGTACAACTCAAACAGAGACGGTTCAGATCGCTTGTGAGATCGCTAAATTGCATAAAGGGAAGATCACTGCGCTGCATGTGATCGATGTGCCGTTTTCGATGCCTTTAGATAGCGCAGTTCCGCACCGCTTGGATCTAGCCAGCTTGGTACTCAAGACTGCCGAAGCCATCGCATTAGATACAGGTGTTGAGATGAATCTGGAAATTGTTCGCGCCCGTGGTATTTCAGATGCGATTATCGATGTGCTGGATCGAGATGGGTTTGATCTTCTTTTGTTAGAATCGAGTAAAGCGCCCGAAAAAGGTGGGCGTGAAGCGATGGGATCGCTTTTAAATGATATTGTTCAGAAAGCAAAATGCCGTACCTGGATCTGCAATTCAAGCACGGCTACTAACACCACATCTCTTGCCGAAATCGCCGGTATTAAGAAATAGAATTACACTTTTATAAAAGAGTTATTGCTAAAAACAAATCTTTTTATTTAGTTTGCGATTAAGAATAGGAGATGTTTTTAAATGAAAAAAATAGTGTTATTATCCATTTTAAGTGCTTTTAGTCTTCCTCTCGCGGCTGAAAATGCACCTTGTAGAGACGAAAAGAATTGCCTTTCTTACACAGGCCAAAACGTTTGTAAGTTACGCAGAAACGCTAACCTTAAACCGTGCTGCGAGCCCAGAGTTTGCAATCCTACCGATTGGACCTTGCAGTTGCGGGGAGCGGCTTTTTTTCCTTTGCATGAGCAAATTCGCAAGATCTACGGCGCTGCACTACCGACAATAGAACTCGAAAGTTCATATAGTTTATGCAAAAATTTCTGGTCGACCTGCGATCAGTTATTGCTCTGGGAAAACATCGGATGGACTTTTAAAACAGGCAAGACATTAGATTTTGGTTATTATACAAGGCTTAACTTATTGCCAATTAGCGTCGGTATAGAATACCAAGTTAATATGGCGCGCAATTTTGATTTTTATGTTGGAATAGGCCCGACGTATAGCTTTCTCTGGGTTGAGAATGATGATGATTTTAGTACTTCTCATCAGAGAAAGAGTCAGTTTGGCTTTACTACCAAAACAGGATTTCGCTTTACCTTCTGCACCAACTTTTTCTTCGATATTTTTGGAGATTACCTTTATACCCCTTTTGGAAAGATGCATAATTCAATTCAAAGCATTAACGGTAATTTCAGCGGCTTTTTTGTCGGCGGTGGCTTCGGCGGGAAATGGTAATTTAAAAAATGCCATAGTCCACAGAAGTGGAACACGGCATAGTATATATTTCCATCTGGTAGAACAGGCATGACGCCAGCATCGACCACCTTGAGATTTTTTTTTGCTACGAATAGATCCAGTTATTGAAAAAGATGACAGGCGACAAAGTGCCCTGGTTCAACCTCTTTGAGAGGTGGAGCTATGTCCTTACAAATCCCTAGGGCTTTAGGACAGCGTGTACAGAAACCGCAACCTTTTGGAGGCTGTAAAGGACTCGGGACCTCACCAGAGAGAACAATGCGGGTCCGTTTTTTTTCTGCAACAGGATCAGGCAAGGGGATTGCAGAGAGTAAAGCCTGAGTATAAGGATGAAGAGGTTTTTGATAGAGGAGTTCTGTAGGGGCTTTTTCCACGATCTTCCCAAGATACATCACAGCCACTTGATCGGCGATATAGCGGATCATCCGCAGATCGTGAGAAATAAATAAATAGGTAAGCCCCATTTGTCTTTGGAGATCTTTGAGTAGGTTAACAATCTGCGCTTGGACCGAAACATCTAAGGCAGCGATCGGTTCATCGCAAACAATAAAACGGGGATTGAGGATTAACGCTCTTGCAATCCCGATTCTTTGCCTTTGACCCCCGCTAAATTCATGTGGATAGCGGCTGCGGTGCTGAGGATTGAGACTCACTTGTTGAAAAGTTTTGGCAATGATGCCAGGATCGATATCGATTTTATGGATTTTCAGAGGTTCTTCGATAATGTCTTCGGCTGTCATCCGAGGATTGAGCGAGGCGTAAGGATCTTGAAAGATCATCTGAGCTTCTTGGCGCCATTTTTTCAGTTCATTAGATGAAAGAGAAAAGATGTTATTGCCATCAAAAAGAACTTTTCCTTCTGTCGGTTCATAAAGACGTAATAGAAGCCTTCCAAGAGTCGATTTTCCACAGCCGCTCTCTCCGACCAGTCCCAAAGTTTCCCCTTCGGTAATTTCAAAGGATACATCATCCACAGCTCTTAAAAGACCTTTAGAAGTAGAGAAGTATTTCTTCAAATTTTCAACGATAATCACGGATTCCTCCGGGGATCGAGAAGCCAGCAGCGGGCTTTAGAACGGGGAAGTTCGAAAAGAGGAGGTGTGTCGGTACGGCAGATATTCATTGCTTCGGTGCATCGGCTGCAAAAAGCGCATCCTTGCAGAGGCAGGGATAAATCAGGAGGCGATCCGGCAATCGGGTGGAGGCTCTGTCCTTTTCCATCGATGCGAGGAATCGATTGAAGCAGCCTTTGCGTATAAGGGTGCTGAGGATGGGCGAAGAGTTCTCCAACCTCGGCCTCTTCGACGATTTGTCCGGCGTACATGACTAAAACCCGGTCGCAAAAAGCGGCGACAAGGCTTAAATCATGAGTGATCAGCAGCGTGCTGGTGTTTTTTTGCAGATGGTAAAGCAGCTCGAGGATTTGCGCTTGGACGGTCACATCCAACGCTGTCGTCGGCTCATCGGCGATCAAGACAGGAGGTTTTGCGGCAAGCGCTAATGCGATCACAGCTCTTTGCCTGATCCCTCCGCTTAAAAGATGGGGATATTGTTGAAGACGGAGCTCCGGTTCCGGAATGCCCACCTGTTTTAACAGCTCTAAGGCACGATCGTCTGCCTCTTTTTTGGAGACCGAAGGAAAATGGCGTAAATATCCTTCAGCAATTTGATATCCAATTTTGAGTGTAGGATTTAACGATGTCATCGGGTCTTGGAAGATCATCCCGATTTCTTTGCCGCGGATTTTTTGTAATTGTTTTTCTGATAATCGGACTAGATCATTTCCTTGGTACCAGATTTCTCCCTTATCAATGGTCGCTGTTTCGGGAAGCAGCTGAAGAATCGATTTCATCAAGATCGTTTTGCCCGAGCCTGATTCTCCGACAATACCCAGTCTTTCTCCTTCATAGAGAGTAAAGTTGATGTTGCGGACAGCCTGGATGATTTCGCCTTGGCTTTGAATAGAGACTTGGAGATCTTTGACTTCGATTATAGGTTTCATAGTTTTAACCGAGGGTCGTAGGCGTCGCGGATGCCGTCGCCTACGAGGTTGAAACAGAGCATCGTCAAGCTAATAAAAACAGCAGGGAAGAAAAGCCTCCAAGGAAAATAACGGAGAGCTGAAAGGCCGTCGCTGGCCATCGTTCCCCAACTTGCGATAGGCGCTTGCACGCCGAGGCCTAAGAAACTTAAAAAAGCTTCGGCAAAAATCGCCGTTGGAATGCTAAACGTCATGGTTGTGATAATAGGTCCAAGAGCATTAGGAAGGAGATGGCGAAATAAAATTCTCCAGCGGCTTGCCCCTAGGGCATAGGCGGCATAGGCATAATCTAGTTCTTTAAGCTGCAAGACCTGTCCGCGGACGATTCTTGCCATCGGGATCCATCCGGTAAAAGCAAGAGCGAGAATAATGGTATCCAGGCCCGATCCCATCACGACAATGAGCAAAATAACAATCAGGAGGTAGGGGATAGAGTAGATGATGTCAGTCAAGCGCATCATCGCTTCATCTAATTTTCCTCCCCAAAGTCCGGCGATCGAACCATAGATCACTCCTAAAATCAGATCAATAACGGCAGCTGTGATCCCCACAAAAAGAGAGATCCGTGCTCCCCACCATATACGAGTGAATAGATCGCGTCCCAACTCATCGCTCCCAAACCAAAATTGAGCGGAAGGGGGCATGTTTTTTAAAGGAAGATGCGTCTCATAATAGGCATAGGGCGTCAGGAGCGGACCTATCAAAGCCATGATCATCAAAAATGCCAGCATGCAAAGACCGAACATCACCCGTTTGTTGGACTTTAGCCTCCTCCATGAATTCTGCCAATAAGAGGAAACGGCCACCTCTTGAGAAGCGGTTTCTGGAAGCTGCTGTACTCGTTCAAACTCTTGCACTATTTTTAATCCTAGGATCTAGCAAAGAATATACGACATCGACGATAAAAACGCATACCATCAGAAAAGCGCTATAGAAAATGGTCAGCGACATGATGAGGGTATAATCGCGGTTCGCGACGCTCATCACAAACCACTGGCCAAGGCCGGGAATTCCAAAGATTTTTTCTACAACGAAACTTCCCGTGAGAACGTTAGCTGTGAGCGGCCCTAGATAGGTAACGACAGGAAGCAATGCATTGCGGAGTGCATGCCGATAGACAATTTGAAAGGAGTTCAGCCCTTTGGATTTCGCTGTCAAAATATAATCTTGCTGCAGCACTTCGACCATGCTCGATCTAGTAAGCCTTGCAATCATCGCTGTGGGAAGGGCTGCCAGCGCTAATGCGGGAAGGATCGACTGCGCAAAGGTGCCCCACCTTGCGACGGGGAGCCAGTCAAACTGCATGGCAAAAACATACTGTAGAATTGTCGCTAAAATAAAACTCGGCACCGAAATACCCAAAACAGCAATGAGCATCGTGGTTTGGTCTTGCCACTTGCCTCTTTTTAAGGCGGCGTACGATCCTAGCATCACTCCCATCCCGATGGCGATAAAAAGAGCTTCCATCCCCAATGTCAAAGAAATCGGAAAACCTTCCCCAATGACATCATTGGCAGTCCTTCCATGATATTTAAACGATGGACCCAAGTCTCCTTTCAAAAGATTGAAAAAATATTTTCCAAATTGAACGTGTAGCGGCTGGTCAAGTCCGTAGTGATGATATAGAGCTTGCAGGATTTCTTCAGGGATAGCTTCCTCTTCGGCAAAAGGATCGCCGGGGATTGCATGAGTTAAAATAAAAGTTAGGGTCACCACCGCGAAGAGTGAGGCGCCAAGTATCATTAATTTTTTTAAAAGATGCTTTATCACAAAAAAACCTGTATACTTTTGGGCACATTATGAAAAAAAACGACCTATTTCACAAGGAAAGGTATGAAGAGAATCAGCAAAAGCGGTAATAAAATTCATTTTACAAGCTTAGGATGCGCCCGCAATCTCGTCGATAGCGAAGTGATGCTGGGGATCCTTTTAAAAGCCGGCTACGAACCTGCCGAGCATTTAGAAGATGCCGATTTTCTCATTGTGAATACCTGTGGTTTTTTAGCTGAGTCCCGCAAAGAATCTTGCGATACAATCGACGCCCTTTTGAAAGAAAGAAAAAAAGACGCCAAAGTGATCGTCGCAGGATGCATGGTCCAAAAATACGGCCCTGAAATCCGCAGCCGCTTTCCTAGTGTCCACTATTTTCTTGGATCCGGCGACATGGAAAAGATCCTCGACGCCGTCCAGACTCCAGATTCAGGCGCTGCCATCACCTCAGCCCGCAGTTATCTAGAATGGGGCGAAGTTCCCCGTCAAATTTCTACTCCAAAAAATTATGCTTATCTCAAGATCGCTGAAGGATGCATGAAGAGATGCGCGTTTTGCATCATCCCTTCGATCAAAGGGCCTTTACGTAGTAAAACAGTCGATCAAGTGGTGAAAGAATTTGGAGCGCTCCTCAGCCAAGGCGTGCATGAAGTCATTCTGATTGCCCAAGATTTAGGAGACTTTGGAAAAGACCGGAAAGAAAAAGACGGTCTGGCCCAACTGCTGCGCGGCATGCTAGCCTCCGATAAGAAATTCTGGCTCCGCTTTCTCTATCTCTATCCCGATGAGATCACCGAAGACATCATGCAACTCCTCGAACAAGATAAAAGAATTTGCCGCTATTTTGATATGCCGATCCAGCACATCAACGATAAAATCTTAAAAGCGATGAGACGGAAAACCTCCAAACAGCAGATCCTCGATACTATCACAACACTCCGAAGCCGCTTCCCTGATATCGTCCTCCGTACCAGCCTCATGGTCGGTTTTCCAGGTGAAACAGAAGAACAGTTCCAAGAGCTGATCGACTTCGTGCGTGATTATCCTCTGGATAATGTGGGGATTTTTAAATACTCCCGCGAAGAAGAATCCCACTCAGCAACACTCCCAGGACATATTTCCGAAGAAGTCAAACAAGACCGTTTTGCTCGCCTAGCAGCTGTCCAGCATGAAGTCGTGCAACAACGGCAGCGCCGTTTTATCGGCCAAACTCTCGACGTTGTTGTCGAAGGGTACCATCCTGATTCTCCTTATCTGATGCGCGGCCGTTTCTATGGACAGTGCCCTGAGATCGATGGCCAGGTGATCATCAATGACGGACGTCTCGTCAAATCATTTGGAAAACTTTATCAAGTCGAAATTACCGACATCGCAGGGTATGACCTCATCGGTCAAGTGATCGCTCCCGTCAAACAAAAATCTCGAGGTCTATGTCTCGCGTCGTGCTAAAACCCGGCAAGGAAAAATCCCTTGTCCAACGCCATCCTTGGATATTTTCAGGTGCCATTGCATCTCGGCCTGCTCATCTCCCAGGAGAAATGCTTTCCGTTTATTCTTTTGAAGGAAAACTTCTCGGCGCGGGATATTTTCATCCTGAAAATTCCATAGCTGGCCGCATGGTCACTTTCACAGCGCAAAACCCATTGGATGCCGTCCGAGAAAATCTTAAAATTGCCCTCCAGTTGCGTAATACATTCGTTCCTTCCGATGCGCGCCGTCTTGTCAATGCTGAAGGCGATGGCCTTCCAGGATTGATCATTGATCAATACGGAGATGTTCTGGTGATGCAAATTCACACTGCTGGCATGGAACTTTTAAAACCTTTTCTCGTCGATGAGCTTGTCAAACTACTTCGCCCTAAGGCCATTTATCAAAAATGCACAGCGGCTGCACGCCGCCAAGAGGGACTTGAAGACGCAAAAGGACTTCTCTATGGCACAGAAACGCCTGAAGTCACGATTACCGAGCATGGAATTTCCTACATCGTCTCTATCCTTGATGGACAAAAGACAGGATTTTTTCTCGATCAGCGCGAAATGCGCAAAAAAATCCTGGAACTTTCAGCGGGTAAAAGAGTGCTTAACTGTTTTGCTTACACGGGCGGATTTTCTCTTGCAGCTCTGAAAGGGGGAGCAACTCTTGTCCATAGTATCGAGATTTCAGCAGAAGCCTGTGAGCTGGCCCGTCGTAATAATTTTGATCCTTCCCGCCATGAGATTTTTCAAGCCGATGCTTTTGAATTCTTACGCAATAAGCCTTTAGATTATGATCTCGTGATCCTTGATCCTCCTGCTTTTGCTAAAAAACGGGCCGATGTCACGATGGCTGCGAAAGGTTATCGGGAGATTAATCGTCTCGCAATTCAAAAAATGCCTCCCTCATCGCTCCTTTTGACTTGCAGCTGTTCGTCCTACATCGATCCGGGTTTATTTCAGCAACTGATTTTCCAATCGTCCTTTGATGCACAGCGCTCTGTCCAAATTCTAGGAAGACATATCCAAGCAGCAGACCATCCTATTTCTATTTATCATCCAGAAGGCGTTTATCTTAAAAGTCTCTTACTACATATTAATTAAGATCGATTTGGAGTTAAATAATGACCGTATTAAATGCGATATCACTGGCGAGTCCATATTCTGTAGAACGTTCAACAAATCACGACTTGGAAGTTGAATCGCTCGATTTTCATTTGCCGGCCGCTAGGACAGAACCTCCCTGCCTTTCTTCTCGTACCTTAACTATTGAATCTGGTCTAGAACAACAGTCTATTAGCAAAGTTTCTAGAGAGTTTATACCTCTAGGAAAAAGAAAGGATGGTAGCAAAAGTACAAGATTGGGAAGCCCCCTCATACCTCGAAAAACTAGCAAAAATCTCCCCCCGAACCCGTTTAAAATAACCCAAGATTAGACCTGTATTTTTAAGGTAATTTACTGTATATTAATTAAATCTTAACAAAAGAATTAATTATGACAAGTTCAGTAAAAATGGGTTTTGCTCCTGCATGGTTAACGCCCATTGCTGCACAAACTATTGAAGATGAAGAAATTGCAGGCCTTGCAAGAATAGAAGAACATTTGGTTCAGCTTATGGATTCCTCTCTAGATGATGATTTTCCTGCAAAAGAAGAGGAATTAAATGAACAGATTCAAGTTTGTTTTATAAAATCTGCAAAAACCAGTGCTACACCTTTTCGAAAATCTCTTGATCGTGTAAAAGAGATAATTCAATTAAGAGGCGAGAGTCCTGCAGAGGGATATAAGAAATACCAAGCAACTTTGAACAGTCAAAGAGTTATGAATTACCATAAGATTCTACTTTTACTGATTTATAAGCATAAAAAATACAACGAATGTCGCTATTAACACCTATTGCAAGAAAACCCAGTGCTCAGACAACCGTTCCTTCTGAACAGTCTCTTGAAACATTAAAAGTTTCAAGGTTTGTCACCGAAGAAAAATCTCTTCTTACAATACCCCCATCTGATCTAAACCTTGCAGATTTTGATCTGGAAGAAGGCCTTTCTCTAAAAGAACCAGAAGATACTATTCCGCGACCTCAAAACCCTGAACCCGATCCTTCTAAACTTGTAGCTGCTGAGCCTTTAAAAAAAACCGAAAGCGAGTTAAGAAGACTCGCTTTATCAAACATAAAAAAACAAATAGCTTAATTAGCTTTTTTCTCAATATACCCTAAGAGGATTCGCCTTAAAATATCTTTTGTTGTATCTTAACAGAAAGATTGGAAAGACACATGACAGAACCTGTATCTCAACTGCAAAGAAAAGCAAGCTATTCCTCTTCGCTAGACACTCTCTTGACAAGTCAAACACTAGAAGAACTTCCGAATATGATTCAACCTGTCGTTTTTACAGGTTTAAAGTTTTCTATAGATGAAGAATTATGGAAAAAAGGCAAGGCTATTGCAAAGTTTTCACAAAAGGTCTTAAAAGACATTTTAGATACCTGTAGAAAGCAAGGAAAACCTAAAGCAAAAACCCTTCTTGCAAGCTCCCTGAAAAGGAACCAACTCCTTCCTTTTCATGCAGCACTTGCAAATGCAACTTTACAAAGAGAAAAAAAACATGAATAAATTCAAATACTTAATTGCGACACTAGGCGGCTTTCAATTTGGTTACGCCATTGGAATCATGTCAGGAGCCATTCTATTTATCGCTACCCAATTTTCTCTGAGCCCGGAACAGCAAGGCTTAGCAGTCAGCGCCTTTCTGATGGGTGCGCTTCCAGGTACCGGAATTACAGGACCTCTTGCCAATTGGATGGGAAGAAAAAAAACTCAGCAGTTTATGGCTCTTCTGTTTTTAATCGGAACTTTCATTGTTATTACATCGACAGCCCTTCCTCAGATCATGATCGGCCGTATCATTCAAGGACTTGCAGCAGGAGGTTTTTCTGTTGTCGGACCTATGTACCTGGCAGAAGTTTGTCCTGCCGCCAGCCGGGGATTTTATATCGGCTGCTATCAACTGGCTGTCACTTTAGGTATTTTTGTAGCTTACGGCGTCAATTGGGCCCTTTCTACAGAAGGTTCTTGGCAATGGATGTTTGCTTTGGGAGCTATTCCAGCTTTGACGCATTTGATTGGCTTTTTCTTTATGCCTAATAGTGAAGCGCCCCATCAAGAGAATCAAGCTCCCTGGAAAGCTCTTTGGGAGCCTGGCGTCCGTAATGCGCTCATCTTAGCTATCTTGATTAACGTCTTTCAGCAGATCACAGGTGTTAATGCCATCCTTTATTTCGCTCCCTCCATCTTTAAAGCCAGCGGATTTGTCACAGCCTCTGCCGCGCTTCTCCCTGCAGTATTCCTCGGCATTATTAATTTTTTCATGACCATTTTCGCGACGTTCTTGTTAGACAGATGGGGACGCCGTCCTTTGCTATTAGCGGGAATCACAGGCATGATCATTTCTCTTTTAGGAATGACAGTTGCTTTTCTCTCCAGTGAAGCAACCATGAAATGGCTGGCCACTTCCAGCATCATGATCTTCATCGCTTCTTTTGCCATTGGTCTAGGACCTACGCCTCAGCTACTTGGAACTGAGCTTTTTCCCCGGCGTGTTCGCGGTCAGGCCATCAGCATTGCAGGCATGTCGAACTGGATCTTTAACTTCATCGTGGTGTTTACCTTCATGGACCTCACGACAAAACTATCCCACGCAGGAACATTTGCTGTGTATGCGGCTTTTGGAGTTTTAGCTCTCTTCTTTGTGTGGAAATATATCCCGGAGACGAAAGGCAGAGCGCTCGATTGAGTTATTCTATATCTAGATAAAACTTGATACTGCTGCTGACAAAATCGACCGTGATCATCAGCCGCTGCCAACGATTGCCATAGTAGAAAACGATTCCTCTCATCGATAGCGGAAGTACCCAATTCCATATCACATTACGGTCATGAGGACGGTTGTCTTTAAAATCAAGATAGCTGATGCCCATGGAAAGTAAGCTGATGAAGGCTTTAGTAAAATTCACCTGAAGCTCTAAGATTGTTAATGCGACATTCGTCATTAGAAGCGCCTGAGGGGTATTTTCCCATATTTTGCCTACAAGAGTATATCCTATACGTGGGCAGCCTCTTAATTCATGCTGAATCACCGCCAACAAATTCATTCCCGCCCAACTGACTGCCATACACTTGATCGCAGTCCTGTGATTGGATAAAAGGGATAGGGTAGGAGCCACACGATGCGCTTTCAGGGCTGTCTTTGCTATTTTCCACGAAGACTGGATCCATGAGTTATAAAAGAGTTTCCCATTGCTAAGATCAAAAGCCTGATTTTGAATAGAAAAGTTGCGTGTAGATAAGTTGTAATAAGTAAGGGCGTTACCAAATCCCGATCGATAGCCGTTAGCTAAATCGATCATAGCCCAATTCCCATCTAAAAAATCATGGAATCTTGTAACTACATTCGAGGCAAAAATGATTCCCATCAATTAATGTTTCATATTCCAAAGAAGGGGGATGATTCCTTCAGCTCCTAACATTAATCTCTTCACATTGCTATCAGCGTAATAGATCGATACAGCTCTTAGGGGAAGAGGAAGGAGGGTGTTCATCACATAGGAGACTTGCTTGGGTAATAATTTACCTTCATCCGCAAGATTCAGTGCAAGAACAGTATAACTGACTAAAACTTTCCGAGGATTAGTATGGAGTTCTAAGGTGGTTAAAAAGAGATTCAAGGCAAAAAGCAAGTAAGGTGTTGCTTTCCATAGAGTGATATCTCTTAATTTAGTTGCAGGAGGTCTTTTTACTCCAAAGCAAAGCTGTAGAACATTCATTCCTACCCAACCACATGCCATCGTTTTTATTGCTGTCGTATGATGGCTAAAAAAGGGAACTAGGGGAGCTAATCGGAGAGCTTTTAAAGTTGTTTTGAATATTTTCCAGGTTGATAAAACGAATGACGTATTTTCGTTATAATAAAAGTGCTCAAAATAATATGCTTGTCCATTTAAAATTGTGATTTTATCGCTAGAAGTAATATTTCCATGGCCAGATCGATAGCCGTTTGCTAAATCTCCATAGCTCCAGTTTCCTATTTGGAAATCTCTCAATCCTTGGCTAACGCCCTTCACTACAAATGCGGCCATAATTAACTCTCTTGGTTTTAATCGAAATATAATAATCGATTGATGGAATTTAACCCAACTTCGATTCCTTTGCGATCCAAAGTTTTCCTTGCCTTTTTAATCTTTCAAAAGCTGTATAAAAAAATCGTTGTGTCTCGGGTGTAAGTATCAATGACGCGACGATTCGGAAACGGTTTAGATTGCTTCCGTAATAGAAAGCGACCATATCGATAGGGAGTCTGACTCCTACACTCATATACCAGCCAAAAGATCTCGGCATCCAAGGAGTCAGATCCAAAAGAGATATACCGGTCATCAAAAGAGCAGCCGAAGTTTTCATAGGGCGGCTCTTTGCTTCCAAAGAGAGTAATGCGATATTAGTAACGAGTGCAAGATAGGGTGTTATTTTCCAAGTAATGAAAAGAAACTTGTTCAATGGTGTACGAATATTCGATAAACGGTGATAGGTGATTTTTCTCCCTGCAATTGCGACAAAATTCAGAATTAGAATAGAGGCTATGCCCCAATTGATAGCTCTTGAATGATCCTGAATAAAAGGGAAACTGTCTTTAAGTTTATTAACTTTATGTCGGGTTAACAGTAAAGGAAGACATGCGGCCAGTTGTTCTTTATCATTACGATAAGCAGCGTTAATGGTTGATACCCATCCTCTGTTAAGGATGAGTCCTGAACGGAGCCCAAAGGCTAGATCGCCATAATTCCATTTTCCAGAATCTAAGCGGGGAATCAGTGATGCCATAAATTAAGCCCTTTGTCAAATATGCCCAATATTTTAAAGGTTGTAAGAATTTTTTTCACGCTAGAAAAATCATTCGAAACTGCAAGTCTGGCCATCTTAGAAAGAGTTTGACGTTTTGCTCAGGCAATAACGATGGCGTTTGTCAATACATCTAACGGAGCGGAATTGCTATTGTTGAAATTAATGAGTTGTTCCCAGATTCGATTGCATCTTAATCCATTACTCAATGCTGCAGCTATTCCAGGAATATTCCATTTTTCGGAATCACTTCGTAGCGTCTGAAAAAAAACAGCTCCCATGATCTCAATCCTTTTTTTCCAAATAGTTTAAAATAACCACGCATTGAAAAAAAGCTTCCACCCAGCTAAGCTCCGATTTAAACCAGGAAAGGTATGTCATTTACCAAGATTCAAAAACTTCTCGGCCGCAAAGCCAAAAGTCTTCTGACGCATGTCTGTAAAACAGTGCCTAAAGAGCGTCTCCATCTCCCGGGCCCCGACTGGGTCGACCGGATCGTTTCTCCTTCCGACCGCAATACCCGTGTTTTGCGCAGCCTTCAATCTCTTTACGGCCATGGAAGACTTGCCCATACCGGATACCTAAGCATTCTTCCTGTTGATCAAGGCATAGAACACTCCGCAGGGGCTTCTTTTGCACCGAATCCTCAATACTTCGATCCAGAAAATATCCTTAAACTCGCTATCGAAGGGGGCGCAAATGCCGTCGCTTCAACGGTGGGTATTTTAGGCAGCGTTGCACGTAAATATGCCCACAAAATTCCTTTCATTATGAAGCTCAATCATAATGAGCTCTTGACCTATCCCAATAAACACGACCAGATCATGTTCGGTTCGGTCAAGCAAGCCTGGAACATGGGATGCGTGGCTGTCGGAGCGACCATTTATTTCGGATCTCCTGAAAGCGACCGGCAGATCAGCGAAGTCAGCAGATGGTTTGAAATGGCCCACGAGATGGGGATGGCGACAATCCTTTGGTGCTACTTGCGCAACCCTGCTTTTACCACTCCTGATAAAGACTATCACTTCGCTGCAGACCTCACAGGACAAGCCAACCACATCGGTTGTACGATCCAAGCCGATATTGTCAAACAAAAGCTGCCGGTCTGCAATGGAGGATTTAAGGCCCTCAAGTTCGGCAAGCAGACTCCAGAGATGTATACTAAGCTCTGCACAGACCATCCTGTCGATCTCGTCCGATACCAAGTCATCAACGACTACCTCGGCCGTGTAGGCTTGATTAATTCCGGAGGACCTTCTGGAGACAATGATCTTGCAGATGCCGTCGAAACAGCTGTGCTCAATAAAAGAGGCGGGGGCATGGGACTCATCACAGGCCGCAAAGCGTTTCAAAAGCCCATGAAGCAAGGCATCGAGCTCCTCAACACCGTACAAGACGTGTACCTTTGCAAAGAAGTCACCATCGCTTAGAGTATGTTTGTAAATCACACAAATCATCTAGTCTTTCTACATGGTTTTTTGGGAAGTCCTCAAGACTGGCATGGTGTCATCCACCATCTTCCTGAGTATTCTTGCGAGGCGCTTTCTTATCCTTTTCAGATTCCTTCGGATGCAATACTTATAGGCTATTCTATGGGAGGCCGCATTGCCCTGCGATCCTCTCAACCCAAAATTCTTCTCTCGACCCATCCTGGGTTGCAAACGTCTCAAGAAAAAGCAAAGCGGTTAGAACAAGACCAAGAGTGGATCAAAAGGCTCAAAGAAGAGCCTTTAGAGATGTTTCTCAAGGCCTGGTATGACCAGCCGTTGTTTGATTCTCTCAGAGCTCATCCTGATTTCCCCACTATCCTCTCCCGCCGTCATGCTAATGATCCCCATGTTCTAGCAAAGATGCTGGCTCAAGAAAGCCTAGCCCATCAGGAATTTACTCTTCCCAAAAACGCTTTCTTTCTTCACGGACAGCTGGATACAAAATATGCCCAGCTTTATCGAGATCTTCAAGTTGCTTCTTTAGAAATACCCCAGACAGGTCATGCCGCTCATCTAGAAAATCCAGAAAGATGTTCAGAGATGATTCGATCTATAATTAAATTGAATCAGTCTACTTAGTTTTCTCAGAGCAAACTTCTACAGGAAGTTCTACCTCCACTGAAAATTCTTCTTCTATCAGTAGTGTTAAATCAGGTAATAAAAGACTGTCAGCAAGTTCCAATAACAGGTTAATAGCTAAAGCATTCTTTCTATACGCTTCGATGAATTGAGAGATTTTACCTGTACGATAAAATTCCATGAGACCTTCGAATGCCTTTGGATCGTAAGAGGTTCTGATTATTTGACTAGTTGATTCATTAAATCCGGATAAAAATCCTTGTAAATAAGATTGAGTTGTAAACGATAAAGTCAGAATAAGAAAGGTGTTAATGGAGATGTCTGTTGCCGAGCCATTATTGTAAAAGTGGAATTTATCCTTGAACAAGGATTCGGCAGCAGAGTTGATCGCCCAAGCTAGGCTGAGAGATAATTGTCTGTTGAGAGCTTTTTCCTCGATCCATCTCACAAAATTCTGCTTTAAGGCTGTATAGGTGGGATCTGGGCTTTTTTCCAGGAGTTTTTTTGCTAGGGGAATACAAAGGTCTGGGATTTTTTCTATTTCGTTTTTGATTTTATTCCAATCGCCTTGCTGACATAAAATAGCAGATTGAACTTCTTTCTCATGACGATTTTTTAATAAAAGGAGATCGTTCTGTAGTTTAACTTCATGTGCTGCAATTTTAGCTTTAATGAGGTCAAGATATCTTCTAAACCTCTCATGTTCCGTCATTGCTCCTTCATAGGAGAAATATTTTGCACTACGATAACAAGCATGCTGTATTAATCTTTCAATGATTCGTAAGTCATTTTCACATTGGTCTTTTTTCTCTTTCCATTTTTGTAAATGAGTTTCAATAGGAATGACTAAAAGAGCTTTCTGTTTTTCATAGAATTCTCGTTCTTTTTGATATATCTGTAAAAGGTCTGCAGTGAAAACAAAATCTTTACAATCCAACTCTCCTAATAACATGTAGGGATATCGATAGAAATAACTGGTGATTAGATGAGCAATTTGTAAGGAAGGGGGATTTAATAACCCCCAACGAACTGCTTGAGGACAGTATTTAACAACTTCTTCCCATGACTCTAAGTGGGTGATTTCTTGTTCTAACCTTTCTCGAATACAGCTTTCGTTGGGTAAAGCACTCTCACCTTTCAAAACTCTCTTTTCAAAGAGATCGGGCCATTGGAAAACAATTTGAGTAACCTTTAAATCTTTTGTCTCCTTTAAAATCTTCGATGACCACTCCTCAGGAGAAAATAAGACTCCTAGACTTGCAAAAAAGCCTTCTCGATCAGGAAAAGCGGCCTCTGTAAAGCAACCCGTCCATCTTGCTTGAAGTGTTCTCTTAAATTCTTCGAGAGGAATACCTAGTGCTTCCCTATCCTCTTCAGTCTGCTGTGAAAAAGGCAGCGAGAGAAAAATTTGTCGCAATGTGGGTTTAAAAGCATCGTCAGAAGCTAATAATCTTTTCACTTTGAATAAAAGTTTTTCATCAGCTAGAGCTTCTCTTTTTAGTTGTGCAATGTACTCCAGGACATCGGGATCTGTAATGGCTGAAACCCAATCGGCTAAATAGGAAGCGTCAGATGAGGTAAAACTTTGAACAAATATCTCTGCGGAAGCTTTCCGTTCCATTAAAGATCGACCCATAGCAGGCGCCATTTCTTCTTTTGAAACTTGGAATCGAGGATAGTGTCCCATGTGAAAGAGAACTTCAGTGATATCTTGGTCTTTTAAAAAATCGATAAACTTAAGTTTCAAAATTAATAGACTGCTTTCATTTAAAACTGAAACAGCGTTTTGCCCATGCTTATTGATAAAGATCGAAAAAGAGTTAGCTTGCAGATCTTGAAAGAGAATCGTACTGATCTCTTCAGTTGTCAAATAACCCGCTGGAATATCTTTAAGGCCATAAGCACAGTTAGATTGTAGATTTCTTCGAATATGTTCTCTCACGGACAAAATGGAGCCAGGATCTGGAAGAGACAGTGGAATCCGTCTTAACAAATAGGCGAATCCTGAAAAAAGACAAGAATTAATGATGAAATAACGAGATGAAAAAGGTTTCACACCCGTAAAACCTGCGACAACCGAGAATACGCTTGCGGCAAAAACAGTGGCGCTAATACGATTGCGTGCATGGGGAAATTCATACCACGAATAAATCGTTGGATCAGGTAATTTATTCCACTGAATCGTTGTCATATTCCCTCAACTCGCTTGAATGGGGTGGTTTTAGAAAATCCCATAGCCTGCAACGGATGCAAAATAGCATTAAAAACAGCCCCGATGGCACTGATCGTTTTCATGACAACTGAAGGCAGAAAATAGAGTGCTTTTCCTATAATCTGGATGACTTTTCCTATTCCTTTTAATAACTTAGGTAGGGTATGGAAAACACCTTTTACGCACTTATGTAACAGCCGTAAAAGGGCTTGACCGGGACCTTTCAAAAGATGGCCGTATTTGACACAGCCGATTAAACAGGCAATACCGGCGATAACTCCTAATCCTATCCGCGGATGACGCGCCAGATTACCTAAAAACTTAATAAAAGCTTCTGCTATTTTTATTACTGCTTTAAAGGCCCTTGCCACTCCTTTGACGGGTACGATCACGACGGTATGAAGAAACTTTCCAACACCTCGGATAATGGCTTTTCCAATATGGAAAATTTTTAAAGCAACATTGTGGATACCAGTGGTTGTCCAAGTTATTGCAGTCAGCGACCTAGAAGAGATATATTTAAAGATTTTCCTTTTGAAAAGGGATAAGATTTTTATCCCAAACCCTACATAGAATGTTGTCAAAGAGGGATGAGGTTGTTCTGCTTCTGACCTCCATTTGAACCGAGCATAGATTAAAAATCCGGCCAATCCAGCTAGTCCAGAGCCTGGAAATTGATTTGCGGCGCATGCGCCTAATATCAATGCGCCCACTCCATGGACAGCTAAGGAGATTTTCATCTTTTTCTTAAGGTCTAATCGTTGGACTTTTTCTGCTTCTGTTTCCATTTCAGGTTTAGCAGGAGCATACATGACTCCATCCGAATCTTTCAGCGCACAGATTGCCATATCAAGAGCTGGAATTGCACATAAACCGCCTGCGCCCAGAACAAAACGCTGGTTCATTGCAAAGGGAGCGAGATAATTTTTCAAAAGATTAGAAGCAATAGCACTCATGTTAATTCCCTAAAATTGGTACTATTCTAACAAAAAAACACTTAAACGCCTTTAGAATTTATTCAATTCTATTCTTTAAAAATCAGTGAGTTAGATTAAAAAAACTATTGAGGTGTTAATAAAGCTTGAAGGTGGGGAGGGTTTTCTTCCTGCATGACGATTTTTACTGCATCATTGATGGATTCACTATAACGGTCGCAAAATTTAACCGATTCCAGCTTTTCGATATCCCAATGGTGATAATTAATTATACCTTCAGAAGTATAGGCGAAAGCTATGTATTCCTTAGGTGGGTAGTTATACTGGTTATCGCTGAATCCAATCATTAAAGAAATATTATTTGGTGGTAAAGGATACGTATGAAGTCGTGGACGGATTTCTTCATCTGAATTGATTTGCTGCACAAATTCATCGATGATTTGAACAACGAGTTTACGAGTTTCATCTAGTGTTAAGTAATCCGGACAAGTAAAGCTAAGAGCAAACTCTTTAATATCGTTCATCATTGATCCGCCACTACCTTCCATTACAAGTCCTTTTTCTTTGTAGGCTTTTTTGGCATACCGGTTCAATTGCACATCAGCCAAATCGGAATTACTTTTATGGCAAGCAGTCAAGAGAAAAACAAGAATTAAAAAGCTGAATTTTTTCATGATTCTAATTTTTGAAAAACTTATCTTTAAAGATTTGACCCCGCTTATCTATCATTCCGGAATAACTCGCGCTTTTCCAAGAGTGTTCAGGGAGACCGAATCCATTTCCAATAAATTGTACATGAGAAGACTGGGAGAATAAGGCCTTCATATAACGCAATGCATCTAGCATGGGAACTCCATCCTGTCGGGAGACATAGTGTATCACGGATCCGGCTAGTTCTTTACTGAATAATGCAGATGATCCAAAAGTAAAAACTTTAATATGGGAACGCTCTTCGGGAGTCAGCATCCAGAGAGCATTTTCAGTAATGCTGCCTCCTTGGCTATGGGCATAGTGATAAATTTCTCCTGAGTAGATTCCCTTGTTATGAAATGTTTGCAGGGTCAACCGCCATTGGTTGGCAAGAAGGTGTGCGGGTCTAGAACCGATTCCGGTGGCATCTAGAAAAACTTCTAAAATATCGGATAGAAATCCATGGCTAGAATTATAGATCATTGAGACAGGAACATCCCCATGCGACTCAGAAATCTTTTGGCCCAAATTAAACGCGTCTTCCATGCTATTTAACATTCCATTGACGCCGGTAAGAGCAACAGAGTCGCCCGCATGACGCCAGCCTACTCTTAGAACCTGGGAGCTAGGGCGTGTGTAATCTAGCCCTGCAATAGAGTTGCCTAAGGCATGCGTCATATCTCCCAAGACTCCGGGCAAGGTGTGTTTACCGACAGCAGCAAGGCCCATTCCGGCACACGAGGTGAAGAGATTTGCCATTTGCAGACAGGTTGTCAGGGAGACAGAAATATGAATGTTATAGCCGATGGATTCTAGGCCATATAGGTCGAGCTTGAGAAGGGGATTATTGTGGACATAAGCATAGAGGTTCATGCCATCTGTAAATCCTTGCGGATCGGGATTCAGCCAGCGTCCGAGAGACGGAGAATAAAAACGGCGGCCGAAATAGACGAGATTAAATTCAGATTCTGTTCTTTTAGAACAGAATCTCCAAGGATTATAAGAAGTAGAAAGGGTCTCTTCGCCAAAAGCTGTGTAGGAGTAAGACTCTGTGGCTTGTCCGGTTTTGGAGATGAGCTTGACGATATTGCCTCGCAGGTCATGGATAGGGGCATAGACTTCGTTTCTCAATTCGATAGCTACCGAGGCTCCGATCTCTGCTCCTTTACCAATTCCTAAGACCCGGAGCTCGATCAGAGAACCGTCTTCATCGGCAGCTCCGATGTCGTTATCTCCATCATAAAGGTAGCGGAGATACGGCTCTTCCATCCACTGTCCATTTTTTTTCACATAGAGTTTTTTGGACATACGGCGGTGGAATGCATCGTAAGTAAATCGAGCATAATGGGTAGAAGATAAGACGGAGGTGAGACGATCCAGGGCGTCATAGGTATAAGAGTATTTGCCATCGGAAAGGGGATTGCCGTTTTTATCATAGGTGAAATGGTCGAGCTGATTAAGTGCGTTGACAGTAGAGATTTTACCATCTTTGACAAACCGATTATGATTGGAATCGTGAGCGTACTGATGGTTGTTTTCTGCTAAAAGCTGTGAGAGATCGTCATAAGAAAATCGATACGACTGTCCATCTTGGTGGAAAGCTTGAAGATTGCCCCTGCCATCGAAAGCCGTGAGTGTAGAATTAAAATAGGGTGAGGCGGTACTAGTGGTCCGGCCGATCGGGTCGATGTCAAAAACTTGGGTGCCCAGATTATAAATGAGATTTTGTTCTAAAAGCCGGCCGCTGGGATCAAAACAGGTATAGCGGTGGGCATAGAGTGGAGAGCCTGAGGAAGAGTAACGCGTAATGTCTCGAAGGGAAGCAGCATCAAATGTATATGCGATATAGGATTTATCAGGCAGTTGGAGGGCGGTCTTGCGGCCCAGGATATCATAGGATGAAGATAACATCAGGCCATTGCCGAGGGTTTCCGAGATCAGACGGGAGTGATGGTCGTAGGTGCGTGTGGTCCGGGTATTTTGGACGAGGTCATCAATGAAAATCGGTTGATGGAGCGCATTGTAATAGAAAATATAATAACAGCTCCGATCCGAAGAGAAAAGCTGCTGTAACCGATTTAAGGCATCATACGTATAAGAGAGGGTTTTCCCATCCGGCTTTTGGATCTGCTGTAAGAGTCCTTTCACCGTATAGGCATACCGGGTCGTGCGCTGCTCAGGAGTTCCGTAAGCTTCTGTCAACATCAGGAGCCGTTTTAAGGATCCGTATTCCCACAAGGTCACGATGGTTTTTGGTGAAGAGTGAGGAGTGATGACATGCGTCTCTTGGCGTATTTTATTGCCGACCCCGTCATAAGTGTAGTTTTCTTGGTGTAGAAGATCATTGGAAGGGTTTTTCATTTCTAGTACAACAACGCGGCCGAGGACATCGTATGTTTCGATCAGACGAGTTCCTTCAGGATCCGTCGTGGTTTTTTGGAGGACTTCTTGTCCGAGATGTTGAAAGTGGTCGTCATATGATGTAACGGTGATATGACCTAGGGCGTCGACATGCCGGAGGGGTCTTTTAAAGGCATCAAAAAGGGTCATCTCAGTGGAAGGCCCTGTAGAGGTCCATTGAGTGATCTCGCTTTTGTTGCCGGCTCTATCGTAGGCATAGCGAGTCTGGGTGAGAATAGCGCCGTTAAGATCTTCCACACGCTCTTCCACAATCCGGTCTTCTAGATCGTATTCTTGTGCGTGAATACGTGGGCCGCAGCGGGTTTTAGAGATTCGTCCCAGAGAGTCGTATATATATTCGATCCGTTCGTCTTGGCAGATTTCTGCAATTTTACGTCCTGCTCCGTCGTATTCATAAGAGGTCTCGATCCCTGCCGCGTCTTTTTTGGAAAGGAGCTGATAAGATCCATAATTCCAGCTTTCAGAAGAAAGGAGTTCTCCTGAGGGCAAAAAAATGTTTTTTTGGATCAAGCGGCCCAGCGCATCATAACGATGTGCGATGGCTGTTCCTTGCTGGTCGATATGGGTCTTTAAGGTTCCATCGAGGTTATAGGTGTAATTTTCCTGGGTTCCGTCAGGATGAAGGATAGAGACGGGCTTGCCTCTAGCGCTGTAAGTGCGAAAAGTGGTGTGGCCATTTTCATCCGTAGAAGAGAGCTGCCGTCCAAAACCATCGTAAGTTGCCTTGAGAAGATGGGAAGAGGGGAGCTTAGTCTCTAACAAGTTATCAAAGGGATCGTAGGTGTAATGGGTTTCATTTCCACGAGAATCTGTGGTAGAGATTTTTTGGTTCTTGAGGTTGTATTTATGATGAAGGACTAGGCGGTTTCCATCATCGCCTTCTTCAATCACCTGAATGAGCCGTCCTGCGAAATCAAAGGTATTATATGTCGTGACGCGGACGCTATAGTCTCGGATAACGGTTTTATTTCCGTATTCATCGTAGCTATAAGATTGAGTTTGTCCCAGACGATTGGTCTCGGAGATAAGCCTCCCTCGCTCATCATAATCATAGGTGAGACGATAGCGGAACTGCTCGTTGCTATCGTATATGTCCTGGGTGGTTACATCGCCTCTTCCGTTGTAGGCCAAGACGGTTTTACGCAGGAGATTTTCGTTTCCTGAATTAAAGTCGAGATACCGCTCTTCGATGATTTCAGGAAGGCCATTATGAGGAGGGATTTTTTTAGGAAAGATCGCTTTGATTTTTCTTTGAGTCACTCCTGAGAGATCTTGCAGAGTTAAGCCGCTTCCATTGTCTTCTATATGGCGGAGAAGAATATGATCAGAATCGTATTCAAAAAACTCACGGGTGAGAATTTTTTCCTGGTCATACGTGAATCGAGAGGCAAGAAGATCTGTAGAGCCACGATAAGTAAAACGGGTCACAAGTCCGGCGGGTTCTTTTTTCCATGCCATCAAATGGTTGGCAGTGTATCCATAGGTAGTTTCAGAAATTTCTGCTCCTACCGCAGGATGGATTTGCGGCGATATGTTGGTTTCAAGCCGGAAGGTCGCCTCATTCTGATGGCATTTGATCAGTCGATAGACTTCTTTGGGGGGCTGAGAATCGTATAATGTTTCATGGTCTGCATAGAGGCCGACTCCGATTCGGTGAAAATAATGGATCCAATTGGAATGTCTATGTGGAGGTTTGTTAGCGACAAGAAGATCTAAACCGGTCCGGTCGTTAATATAGAGTTGATATTCTTTGGAGGGTGTGGAAGAAGGGATTTGGAGGCGGCTGCAAGGTGACGCCTCTCCGGAAAGATTGCCGCAAAATTTTTCTGAAAGGACATTCCCAAAAGCATCATATTCATAAATTTTGGCAAACGACCCTTGTCCATGATCTAAAAAGAGTTTAGCGCGGAGATTTCCGACTTCAATGTCTTGGACTCCCCAAAATGTTTTTTCCGACCGGACGAGCAGCTGCGCTCCTTCTTGATGGCTGTACCAATGGGTTTCTGTAGGGCGGCAAAAGGGATTTGCTTGGATTGTCGTTAGGTTATTGTAAACATCATAAATATCGGTCTTGCAGTGGGATTCGTAGGAGTTGCTTTTCTTTTTATTGGGATGGTAAAAAAAACGGTGGGTGATGACCGGTTTATCATCAAATCCGACAGGAGAAGAGAGTATCTTGACCCGGTTTTGACGGCAGTCTTTTTTACCTAAATGAATATTCACTCCTCCGACATCATTGTCATGATGATAATAGTAAGCAGGAGACAGGTAATGTCTGCCAGGCAAAGACGCCTCTAACATGCGAGGACCATCCTCTTTCTGACCGGGTCCCCAAGAAAAAAATTCAGCAGGCCCGAAATTTCGTGTCATTTTACTTAAAAGGTAGACATCGACATGGGTTGTACCGCCGTAAATTTTATCGGAGACACTATATTGACTAGCTTGGAACTCATAGTGCAAATGCCGTCCATCGCTGGTCTCAAGGCTAAAATTAGGATTTACGTGAGGTTTTCCGGCGTAATGAAACTTTGCCCAGGCATAGATCTTGGTTCCATCTGGATTGGTGGTTTTTATCAGGTTAGGACGGTCATGGGAATCGTATTCATAATAGATCCGATTACCGTTGGGGAGTTTTTCCCATTTCAATAAATAGAGACGGTACTTGTCATAGATATCTTCGCTTACCGTACGGAATTTATACCGTCTTTCTGTCCCGTCTCCCAGGTGATAGGTCATCCGTTTAGGAGGTTTTTTTACCACATAGGAATTCCGTAAGTTTGTGCGAGCGCTCAGATTACCTTTGGCGTCATTGGAAATTCCAGGACCGTGCTTTTTCAAATCGATGTGGTATTCATTGTCGATGGTATGTTCGAATTTAAGACGCGATCCATTTTTCTCAGCGACAATCACCTGATCGATTTTGTCTTGTTTACAGGTAAACCAGATGAGTTTTTGATGAGGCAAAATTTCCCAGCCGACCTTCCCTTTATAGGGAGCTCGTCCATCACCGCTGACATATAACGAAGGGATATGCAAAGGCTCGACCCCTAGAATGACAATATCATTTCTGCCTAAGTAAAAATCACCTGTAATAGGATTGACCGAATTGCTAATGGAAAGATGGGGCTCTCCTTCTGTCACAGCGAGTACAAAAGGGTCGGCCATGGTGGGCTGGCTTTCACCGCTTAGAGCCCCAAGAAAAAAGATCAACAAAACAAGAATATTTTTGATCACAAACAAAAGTTGTGCCAGAACGATCTAAATCAGCGCAAGCTTTTTAGAAAAATATCCTAAGACTCTTGTGTTAATGCGTAGAGCGGGGAGTTTGATAGGAAGGCTTGTAATTAATGATAAAGCGGTCTTTTTTAAGAGGTCGCCGAATATTAACTTAACAATCTCATAATAGAATTGGTAATTTTCTATACAGAAAAATTCATTTGAATACTCGATGAGAATGGATTCTTTTTGGGTTTAACCGCGGGAGTTTTCACTTTAGCTATGATAGCCGAGTATTAAAAGTTAAGTTGATATTCTGTGGGAATTCTATTTCCACAGCTTAATGGTATTATCATGGGATCCACTGACCAAAATCCTTCCTTCAAAAGTAGTAAGAGCATGAACCGGACTCGAATGCTCTTCGAGAGTACGAAGGCATTCTCCCGTCGCTGTATCCCACAACTTGATGGTGTGGTCATAATACCCGCTGGCCAAGACTCCTCCTGGNNCTCCTCCTGGAAGAGCGGTAAGAGCACGAACCGAACTCGAATGTCCATTGAGGGTGCGTAGGCATTCTCCAGTGGCTGTGTTCCACAGCTTGATAGAGTTGTCCCCAAACCCGCCGGCCAAGACCCCTCCTCCTATAAGAGCGGTAAGAGCATAAACCACACCCGAATGCCCTTTGAGAGTAGTACGAAGGCATTTTCCTGTGGCCATATCCCAAAACTTGATGGTGTTGTCAACAGACCCGCTAGCCAAGACCCCTTCTGGAAGAGCGGTAAGAGCATAAACCGAACTCACATGTCCTTTGAGAGTGCGAAGGCATTTTCCTGTGACCGTATCCCACAGCTTGATGGTGTTGTCGTCAGACCCGCTAGCCAAGATTCCTCCTATAAGGCTGGTAAGAGTATTAACCCGATTAGAATGCCCTTCGAGAGTGCGAAGGCATTTTCCTGTAACCGTATCCCACAGCTTGATGGTGTTGTATTGAGAGCCGCAGGCCAATAGACCTTCCGCAAGAGGGGTAAAAGCATGAACCGGACCCGAAGGGTCGCTTAGCGTAGCGATGCAGCGCATTTTTGGCACACGATTGAACTTCCACAACTTGATGGTGGTGTCATAACACCCGCTGGCCAAAACTCCTCCTGAAAGAGTTGTAAGAGCCCGAACCTGATGCGAATGCCCTTTGAGAGTGCGAAGGCATTTCCCCGTGGCTATATCCCACAGCTTGATGGTGTTGTCCCAAGACCCGCTGGCCAAAACCCCTTCAGAAAGAGTTGTAAGAGCCCAAACCTGATCCGAATGCCCTTTGAGAGTGCGAAGGCATTTTCCCGTGGCTATATCCCACAGCTGGATGGTGTTGTCATCAGACCCACTAGCCAAGACCCCTCCTGCAAGAGCGGCAAGAGCATAAACCGCACTCGAATGCCCTTTGAGAGTGCGAAGGCATTCTCCCGTAGTCGTATCCCACAGCTTGATGGTTTTGTCATCAGACCCACTAGCCAAGACTCCTCCTGGAAAAGCGGTAATTGCACGAACCGAACTCGAATGCCCTACGAGATTGCGAAGACATTCTCCCGTAGCTGTGTCCCATAGCTTGATGGTTTTATCCGAAGACCCGCTGGCCAAGACCCCTCCTGCAAGAGCAGTAAGACCACAAACCTCACCCGAATGTCCTTCGAGAGTGCTAAGGCATTTTCCTGTGGCCGTATCCCACAGTTTGATAGTTTTATCCAAAGATCCACTGGCCAGGATCCCCTCTTCTAGAGCGGCAAGAGCAGTAACCGGATGCAAATGCCCTTCGAGAGCGTGAAGACGTATTCCTGTAGTCGTATCCCATAGCTTGATATTACCGTCCATAGATCCGCTAGCCAAAACCCCTCCCCTAAGCGAGATAAGAGCATAAACCGCACCCGAATGCCCCTGCAAGGTAAGATAAGAAAAGTTCACTTTAGGACATTCATCAAATTCCATGGGGATCAACTCCCATTCAAAGGGGATTTTCACGAGACTTAAGTTAGGATTTTTATTGGCTTTAAGCTCTTTTAACATCGGTGCGCGAAGCTGAAGGGCGACAAGATTAGGGCATTGCTCAATGGAGAGATATTCCAAGTCTAAAAACTCTAGAGGGCTCGAAGAAAATATCCCTGAAAGGGCAAATTGTTTAATCTGCGAACATCCACTGAGATTGAGCTCCTTCAGATGGGGGCACTTCCGCTGAATCATCTCGATATCTTTATCTTGGATTTGGGAACAGAACCGTAGATCAAGATACTCTAGTTTATCATGGAGAAAAGGCTCTAATGTTGTGGAATTTAAAACAGAGCAGTGTTGAAGTGTAACGGAAAGAGGTTTTTCTGTTTCTTTTTGTGCTAAATAACTGACGGCTTCTAAGACAAACACTTGTCTAATGAGGTCGGGGCCTCTTTCAGTTTTAAAATATTTAAAGCTCGTACGTAATGTTCTTTTTCCTCTGACGGTTCCTATGGAAATATCATCACAACTTCTTTCAAGTAATGTGAAAAAAAGCTCTTCCCTAGCGTTGGCAGGGGTATAAAGCTGTTGTTTTTTAATCTCTTCTAAAGTCGGAGCGTGACCTACACAGGCTTGATCCGATTGAAAAGAGTTGAGGGATTTAGTCTGATCTCTGTCGGTGATGTTTTTAAGCTTTTCATCTATTGAGACTTTGTAATTCTGTGCTCTTCTATAGGCTTTAAGAACATAGACCCCGGCAGTATTTTCAATGGTGGGTTTGTCTTTGAGACTAATCATCTGTTTGAGAAGTTCAAGCGGTGTCAGAGGTGCTTTCTTCTGGAGTTGGGAAAAGATAAAATTCTGGAGGCGACAAAACTGTAAATTAAGGGTAGCAAGTGTTCCTTGTCGAAATAGAATGGTTGCCTTGAAGCGATTATCGGGATCTTCCTCATAGAGCTTTTTCTGTTCTTCGTCGGTAAATAAGGCGAGGTACTCTTTCTCTTTATCGATAACATCGTGGATCCATCCCCGCAAAATGGCGTCGGGATCTAAAGTGCAAAATTCTTCTAAAACTTCTGGATCTAAAGGCTGGTCAGGAAAAAGGCCGAAAAGGGCTGAGCAAAAATAGATCTTTTGAGAAAGCAAGTTATCGATAACAGGTTCCACAAAAGAGATGTCGTTATCGACACAGAAAATTCCATTCAAAAGATCTAAGATAAAATTAGCCATTCGGCCATCGCCGGGCTTTGTTAAAATGGAGCATAAAAGCATCCAGCTCCAGCGAGCCCAGGAGGCTTTAGAAAATTTTATCTCTTGTTTAGAGTTCTCCTTCTCTTTAAGTGTAGGGCCAAGAATGGTCTCGGAAATCAGCACGGGATAAACTTTTGTTTTACCGTTGATGGTCACTTCGAAACGGACAAGCTCATTCGGCGGTGTTAGAGGGCCATAAAGTCGAAAGTATAGATTATGGATCGCATATTCCATCAGAGGATGAGTAGGCTTCTGCTTGAAATGGAGTCCTTGTGCAGGAGCAACCCTATGAGCGCTGCCAGGACAAAGCTTGATATCTCCATTGGAATCTAGGATTGATTCAATGATTTCTGGCGTGAGGTATCGGGGTGTTAAAAAGGGCCCTTCAATTTTTACTGAAGTTCCCTTTGCGCGAGGACGCTCAGTTAAAGTTACTTTCTCAAGAGTAGCTATAAACTTTTGCCATCTGAGAGGAAATGAGAATCTCCATCCGGCTCGATTGGGTATCTTTGCAAGATGTTCCTTGAGCTCTTCAGATCCGTGTTCGTGGATAGTTTGAAAATACGTCAGTCTTAACGACTCATTCTCGACCATTTTTTTGTAGTAAGTTGTATGGATCTCTTTTGATGTATCTGTCTCAAGAAGGTAAGATACCAGATGGGTAAGACAAGGCTTGAGAGGAGAAGGATGAGAGAGAATTTCATCGAAAGCCGTTTGTACCAAATCTAGCTGATGAAAAACCTCTTCGAAATTCTTGCCTTGGTCTACAGTTTCCAGACGTTGATATAAAGGACGAATCACAAGCCAATAAATCTGTTCAAGCTGCTTTTGTTCTTCATTGGAAAGAGTGCCCCGCAGAAGCTCAGGATGGAGAGCTGTGGTTTGAGAAGAATACCCTTCTTCTTTTTGTTCTCCGTACGCTTGTTGTAGGCGAAGGCGGATACAATAGATCTCCGAGACGGCTTTCTTAAGTAGGTCGCCACTCTTTAATGAGAAAATTCCCTTTGTCACAAGCTCATCGATAATGTCGAGGCTATTGGTTTTCTCGATTCCCCAGTAGAGACGCATGTCAGAAAGCAAGTGATTCAAGAGTTC
Source organism: Parachlamydiales bacterium (assembly GCA_003153295.1). Taxonomy (GTDB): domain Bacteria; phylum Chlamydiota; class Chlamydiia; order Chlamydiales; family Rhabdochlamydiaceae; genus PALSA-1444. The sequence goes on from PLXY01000008.1 coordinate 130,664, forward strand.
GACATATTGTTTTTTCAGATGAAAAGAGAAGGACAAAACTCCCCAAACTTCATTGTAATCGGCAAGACGTTTCTTAAAAAGCTGGAATGCGAGATCTTGACGTCGGGGTTTTTCTGGAGGAACATTGAGAATTGCCCCCATATGGGTTTGGTATACTTCAAATAAAGAGGTATCATTAGTGTCTAGACTAAGCGATGTTCGAACCATTTGATTGGGAGTTCCAGGTTCGGCATTCTCATGCTGGAGAAGAGCTAACACTTCAGGAATTCCCATCAAGCTCGAGTCTCTGACAGGATTTGCATCGAAATCCACATGAAACCCCGAAGGGTTTTTTTTGTGAAGGGAAGTAAATACCAGCTGGATTAAAGGAGTTTCACCTAGTGAGATTGTTAAAAGATTGAAGATCTGAAGCAGGGTATTAAAGTATTCCTCGTGTCCCTCTTCTTTCACCAAAAGCATTAACTCTAGGTCTGAGAAAGGGCAAGCTTCCTCTCGTGCGACAGATCCCGTTGCTCTAAGATCGTAGGTGCAAGGAGGGGGTCCTAAAATGATGAAAACATCCGCGAGGAGTTCTTGAACAAGATTGATAATTTTTTGTGTAGTAGCAGTCTGAAAATTCCTGACAGTTTCAATGTCTTGGAGATTCTCAGCGATAAAAATCTTAAAATGAGCTCTAAGCTCTCGTAACTTTTCAGCGTATTTTTTTGTGACAGGAGGAGAAAGATCAAGCTTTTTATCGCGTAGGATCAGAGCTCTTTGAATGAATTCTTGGTATTCCTCTTTTTTGGAAGGCTCGAATTCTTTTGCGATGAGGTGGATGACAATAGTGTAGAGTTTTGTCCAAAGGTCGTTATCGTTATCGTGGTAGTAGAATTTCTTGAGCTCTTCCGTCAAAGCGAAATTTTTTTCAAATTTTTTGAAATCATATCTAGCACCCCAGAGTCTTTTCTTAAAACGGTCTTCTTCCACAAGACACTCTTTGACGACTCTTAAAATGAGCTGTGAAGCAAATGAATGACAATCTTCGATAGTGATTGCGATGGCAAGATAATTCATCGCTTTTTGATAGACAATGAGACGATCTTTTAGAAGCAAGGATCGAGATTGCCTGATATGCCAAAAGGCTAAGAGGAGTGCGAGGGTTTGTTGCTCTTGTGATAGAAGGGGAGAGGCGTTGAGAAGTTCTTGAATGGGTCCACTTTTCTTGAGAGATTGTTGAGAAACATGTTCATTTAAAAGCGATCCCATCGTTTTATCATCGATAAAGGGAAATAATTGAAACAGATAAGTGTAGATTTTCTGTTTGTCAGGAATATCTGCTACCACTTGCAGTAGTCCCAACAACTCGCCGAGAGCCTGTTGAATGTGATACTCCTCATCTTTTGATAAAGGAGGGGGTGTTTCAATTAGGGACAAAGAAGGCATAAAATCTTGCTTCAAAACAGCAACTTTATCAACGTGTTCTTGGATGTGCTTAAAAAACAGTGCTTGCTGATCAATAACAAGAGAGTTGTTCGGTTGAAAAGCTTCTATTTTTACAGGTAGTGACAATGCTGACCTCTATGTTGAGAAAATCTCATTGCGATTCTTAAAATAGGTTGTAAAAGAGTCTGATTTGTCTTCAGAAGTTATTTTTTTCGAAATTTTGGCGTATATTAATATCATGGGGCATAAGTTTAGCATTTAGTAAACTAGATACAACTAGAATTTTTGTTCGCTCCTAATCTGAAAGAAAATAAAGCCTTTTAATTTCCTGAACTTATCTATTAATCATCGATTTCAGGGCCTTTTTCAGACATGTGAAAATATCTTGTCTTCAACAAGCATAAAAAAATCTGCTCAAAAATATCCTGTCTTGATCGTTAAGAATTGAAGGATAGATACATAACAAAGAATAAAGAGTTGCTATGTTCAATAGCAAAACTTAAAATTGGATCACTAAATTTAGAAAATTTCTCACAATGAGGTAAATATGACCCACCTTGCAGGTATCAGCTGCGCTGCTCTCTATCCTTTAAGCGTTCCACCTGGAAGTGATATCAATCTGCTAGTTTCTGTGGATGAAAAGAAAGCTCTAGAAAATCCCGCTGTATCTTCATTCGGCTTAGAAGAGCTAAAAAAAAATCAAGTCCGTGTATTTAAGGAAGAGGAAATTAAAGATCGAGTTGAAATTGGACATGGAGCTTTTGGAACTGTTTGGAAAGCGTATTGGCTGGGAGCCACCATTGCAATTAAGAAATTAAATAACGTTGAAGACTTTGAACAAGAAAAAAACCAAATGGCTTCACTGCAACATCCAAATATTGCTAAATTTTATGGGACTATAGAAAACAATGCCACTTCATTTGTCATGGAATATATGGAGAAAGGTGATCTTGCCAAGCTGATTCAGGATAAGAAGATTCGGCCATGGGATTGGAAAACCCGGATACTTATCTTTAAAGATATTGCTCGAGGACTGAAATATCTACATGATCTCAACATCATTCATCGTGATATAAAAAGCCCTAATGTTTTAATTACGAGTGATTTACATGCCAAAATTTCCGATTTGGGGATTGCAAAACTGATAGAAACTAGCACGGTTACAGGAGCGGGAACTTTTGCTTGGATGGCTCCTGAGATCCTTAAGTCGGAAAAATATGGAAGAAGCGTGGATGTTTATTCGTTAGGATTGATCTTTTGGGAGCTTGCTGAGGAGAAAACCCCTCCTTTTGGCTCCTATACAATGCCCCAAATCTTTGACTTAAGTCGTGCAGGAAAAAAAGAAGAATCATTTTCAGATAACGTGCTTCCTCCTCGTTTAAAAGAAATCATCCAGCAATGTTGGAATAACCGGCCTCAAGATCGACCTTTAGCTAAGCAAGTACTCGAAAGATTAGACCAGATCTCTGAAGCTGAAATGAGTCATTTTGCTAGAGATATGGATATTTTCAAGGCTTGTCAAACAGGAGCCTTAGGCTTTGTCAAACAAGAAGTCGAAAAATGCAGGTTCTGGCAAGTGAGTGAGTTAACCAATAAAAAAGATTCAGAAGGATCGCCTCTTTTAAATCAGGCAGCTTTGAATGGACAATCCCTCGTTGTGGAGTATCTACTTGCAAATCGTGCAGATCCCAAGCTAATAGATGCTGAAGATTATCAACCTCTTCACTCTGCAGCAAAAAGTGGAGATGTTGTTTCCGCAAAGCATCTGCTTAAGCAGGGCGTTTCTTTAGAAGTCCGAGGAGGGAAAGGTATTCAAGGAGAATTATATGGGCGGACTCCTTTACACAGAGCTGTCTACAATGGCAAACAAGAGATGGTTAGATTGCTTTTAGAGAGTGGAGCGGATGTGAATGCCCGAACCTTTGAAGCTGATAGCCAAAAAACTGCTCTGCACGATGCTGCAGCTCAAGAAAATCTGCCGATTCTCCTAGAGTTATTAAGCCACCCAAAAATAGATGTCAACATTCCTAACTCTTTAGGATGGACTGCTCTTCGTCTTTGTGTGGAAGGGGGACATCTTCAGGGTGTGGCTGCGATTGTGAGACATCACACTTGGAAACCGATGACTGATCCAGCAAATCCCAATCATGAAGATGAGCTCATTAAATTAGCGGGGAAATATCCAAAGGTTAAAAATTTCCTTGAAATTCTGTTCGGAAAGAACGTTGATTAAATTAGCGGGAAAACTATCGAAAGGCGAGAGAATTTATTTCTGATTTTTAAAAGAAATAAAACTGCTTAACTTTTAGAAAACATGGGTTCTGATCGTTACAAGGGTTTCAAATAAGCACTGAGTCTACTCAGAGCTTTCTCAAGTCTTAAGTGACTTATGCTGTTTCAGCACAAAGGGGTAAGTATGACTCAACCTATCCTTCGCGGAGCTCCTCGTTTACAACTTGAAGTAACCGATCTCGAAGAATTTTATTTTGAGCGCCTAGAAAAACACCTCAATCAAATAACGTCGTTAAAAAAACCAGGGACTTTTTCTAAATTATTGGAAATAAACTTCCCCTTAACAAAAAAAGATAAGGAGTATGTTCAGACAACTACTAAAGAACAGGGGACCATCATTCAGGCGGCTGTGAAAGAACTCAGCGGTCTATTGCAGGTCATCGGAAGAATCAGCGACAAAAAGAGAATTTACACCCATCTTTTCTGTCTCTTTCCCTTTATTGATAAAGAAAACTTGAAGCTGTTTTTAAGGCAAAATAACTCTACTAAAGTGAGTACAAAAGAGGGCCCTTTTCAAGAGCTTTTAAATTACACGCCGCAACTGCAAGAAGAACAAAAGAAGCTCGCTTTGCTCTTAGCCTTATTGCATCTCCAGGAAGTCCAAGAGTTTTCTGAAGACGATCCTTTGGAGTTAGATCTAAAGTTTAAAAAATATCAAGAAGCCATGAATTATTGGTCTCAAGCAAACAAGATAAACCAGCGGCTTAATGGAACAGATAGAGGATGCGCTTATGTATTTTCTGAGCTCATTCATCAAATCTCCAAAGAGTGTTTTCAAATTCGCTTAAAAAAAACAAAAAACGATGAGTTGTATTTTAAAGAAGTGTTTGAGCAAATAGAAAAGAAAGAAAAATTATGTTTCATGGAAGAACACCAGACATTTTTAGCCGATCTTTATACTCTTGTCATAGAATCAATTCCAAAATTTGGGTTTGATTTACAAAAAAAATATGAAAATTACATGGGAGATGCATTTAAACTTAGAAAAAGATATGAATCTTGCGAAATTAATCCTCATACTTTCCCGCTAAAATATAGTATAAAACTTCAAGAATATCGAGAGCTTTTTAAATATTTTATCTTCCCAAATGATGATATTTTACTGGTACGTAGCTCTCAAACAGAGTTTACAAGAAAATTGCGAGAGTTATTTCAATCTATTTTGGAAGACGCTTTCTTGATTGTGGGGCCTCCTCCGTGTAGTTGCGACATCTCAGGAATGCTGAAAGATGGGTATGATATACGACCCATGGGATCGGTTGGGCGAGAAGAGCCTTGTCCCTTTTCAGACATTGAACTGATGATTTTATTTAAGGAAGAAGGCCATGAAGAATATTTCAAGACACTGACAGAGGTTTTAAACTTTTTAATCATTTCTGTAGGTGAAACATCCAATATTCCTCTGATTTTTACATCCCTTTACTCTAAAAATCCCTCCGGGTTTCATCTTGATGTTAGCCCAGCTTGTGATTCTAACTTCATGGGAACTCCTAATAAAGTCGCTCAACTTCAAAATCTTCAAAAAGAACAATTAGGGCCCCAAACAGCTGGACAAATGGTCCGCAAATCCCTCAGCTTTACGAATAACCCTTCCCTGTATGAATCCTATCTAAATGAAATGAGCCCCATTCTTGATCATCCCGAATATCGACGTCACAGTCTTGCTTTAGAACTTTTTAGGCAAAGAATGCATGATTACTATGAAGCTTGGAAGGTTTTAAACTTTCAATATTTTGACATTAAAAAGCAGTGTATCAATCTTTTCCATGTTATTTCTGATATAGGTTTTTATTGGGGGATCGAGAAAACCAATACACTTGATATACTTGTTGCCTTAACAGAGAAGGGAGTATTTACTCAGGAAAGCGGGCAGTTACTCCAAGAGGTCTTCGCATCGATCTATCAAATTCGCTCTCGTCTTCATCTTTCTTATGGCGAACAAAACGATGAAGCTTTTTCATCTCAATCAGTGCAAGCTCGGGCTTTCTCCCACAGGGGAATTTTAAGAGAAAATGAACGTCAACAACTGGAGAGATGTTATTGGCTTGTCCTTCTTCCTTTATACCGAAGTCTGGAAACCGTAATGCAAGGCAAGAACTTTGCAGATGTTTTTAAAAATCTTGATCTTGTCGGAGTCGCTTTTGACGAGGTGATAAATGCATCTCAAAATCTTGAAATGTTTAAACCTGCCTTATTTTATCTTGTTACTCATACGATAAGATTCGATAATTCGCATGACATACTTTTAAAAAACTATCAAAAGTTATCTGAAAATGTAGATGCTTATCCCTTACGAGTAACCTATCTTCAAGCTCTAGAGCAACATCTGCTCAAAGAATATAAATCCCTAGAAAAGTTTTTAAGTGAACAAGAATTTATTGAAAGACTGGCAGCAATTCCTGATCAAAAAGGTCTACGTCTGAGCATGCTCAGAAATCAGGAAAAGCTTCAAGCTACTATACGAGCTATCACGACCTCCGAGCCCGAAAAAGCCGGAAACATTACCTGTGTAAGAATCACCAGTCCTTTTCTACCGGCCTCTTACCTCAAAGCAGAAGTGATAAATGAAATTCTCGATAATGAAGGTAACATTCGAGATGCATACAAAGGAAGTTTACACCCTGTCGAGAAGACAAAATATGGTCTACACTTCAAACAAAAACCTATTCAAGCCTTGATGGAATATTCCATCTACAATCTCTTTTTTCGGATTGCGGGTCCTTTAGCCCCTGCTACAGTACTGACACAGTTTGAAGTTACGATCAACGGTAAGACGAAAGTATTTCCTGTCCTTATTTCTGAAACAATCCCTGGTGTGACTCTGAAAGAGAAGGCTCCGCCTGCTCAATTAGATGCAGAAGGATGGAAACGTTGGACATGGATGATTCTTTGTACGCTCTTATCAAAACATGGAGACGGCCTTCCATCTAATTACATATTGAAAGGTCATCAAATTTACTGTATTGACAATGACATTTCGTTTGTGATTTCATTTATCAAAGCATTTGTTTTTCTTAAGCAAGTGAATTTCTGCTCAGCTATCTTCTTTTTATATCCCGATCAGCCTTTAGACTCGGAGGTTTTAGAGCAGTTTTGTCATTTAAACGTCGATGAAATATTAAATGCTTGGATCCAAGATGTTATCAATAAAGAAAAAGAATATCTTGCATTATTCTCTCCAGAGGATAGAAAACGGTGGTTTGAAGATCCAGATCCTAAAAAGCGATTCAGTGCGACAGCACTCTTTCATGAAGGGGCTATGATGACTTTGAAATTACAATTTCATCGCCTCCAAAACTACCTTCTTCTCAAGCACAAAAAGGAAATAACAGCTTTGGAATTACTGGAGCAGTTAGTCCTCTTTTGTGATTTTAGCCTTGAAATCGAGGTAGGCGCTTATGTATCCCAAGCTTACCGAGAAGTTCTCTCAAAGCCATATCTATCTCTACAAGAAAAGACCTTGGAAGTCAGGCGACAAAGAGGAAGCTCCTTATCACTCTCCGAGGCTCATAAAGCCTGCCTTAATCAAGCTCCGTCCTTTGAAGAAGTTGAAAAACTCAAACGGTGGACGCCCAAAGAAGCCCAGCAAGAACTCTTTGTCACTCTGCTAAAAAGAAGTAGCCTTTACCTCTCAGTCAGAAATACAGGAAAGCAGAAAGTCATACAAGCTAACTTTAAAGGGTTATTACAAGACTCTTCAGAACAAAGCGTAGCGACACCTCCTTTGAGAGAATCTCAGCAGCGTATCATCCTGCGAGCTCTGATTGCCTTGGTCCAAATGGAGCCCGAGAAACCCACGACCGTGATCCTTCAACACTGCTCTGTTTTAAACTCAACAACACTAGAGCCTTTTCTCCATGATAAGTTAGAGTATCTCGATCTCCGGTTTTGTTCCCAAATCCAAGATAAGGATATCGAAATGATCCAGCAGAAGTGTCCCCATCTGAAGGAGCTCTATCTCAGTGGATGTTCGCAGATTAAACAATTTGCCCTTTCAGGAACATTCTCTTCTAGTCTTCTAGAGTTTTTAGACTTAGAATATCTCTCCATTGAGCAATGTCCTAACCTCGCCGCCCTTCAGCTTCGCGCACCGATGTTAAAAGAACTTAAAGCCAATAAAAATCCTAACTTAAGTCTCGTGGAAGTCCCCTTTGAATGGGAATGGATCCCCATGGAATTTGATGAATGTCCTAAAGTGAACTTTTCTTATCTTACCTTGCAAGGGCATTCGAATCCGGTTATGGCTCTTACCGCTCTTGCAGGAGGGGTCTTGGCCAGCGGGTCTGAGGACGCTACTATCAGGCTGTGGGATACATCCACAGGAAAATGCTTGCGTACTCTCGAAGGGCATTCGGGTCGGATTTATGCTCTTACCGCTCTTGCAGAAGGAGTCTTGGCAAGCGGGTGTAAGGACAACACCATCGTTCTGTGGGATATAGCTACAGGAAAATGCCTTCGCATTCTCAAAGGGCATGCGGGTCGGGTTTATGCTCTTACCGCTCTTGCAGGAGGAGTCTTGGCCAGTGCGTCTGACGACAACACCATCAGGCTGTGGGATACAGCTACAGGAAAATGCCTTCGCACTCTCGGTGGGCATTGGGGTCAGTTTTATGCTCTTACCGCTCTTGCAGGAGGAGCCTTAGCAAGCGGATGTAAGGACAACAGTATCGTTCTGTGGGATACAGCTACAGGAAAATGCCTTCGTATTCTTAAAGGGCATTTGCATCATGTTTATGTTCTTACATCTTTTGCAGGAGGGGTCTTGGCCAGTGGATCTTATGACAACAGCATCATGCTTTGGGATACGGCCACCGGAAAATGCCTTCATACTCTCAAAGGGCATTCGAGTTCCGTTATAGCTCTTACCGCTCTTGCAGAAGGGGTCTTGGCCAGTGGATCTTATGACGACACCATCAAGCTGTGGGACACTGCAACAGGAAAATGCCTTCGCACTCTCAGAGGGCATGCGAGTCGGGTTTATGCTCTTACCACTCTTCCAGGAGGGATCTTGGCCAGCGCGTCTGACGACAAAACCATCAAGCTATGGAAGTTCAATCGTGTGCCAAAAATGCGCTGTATTGCTACGCTAAGCAGTCATCCGGATGCGGTTAATACTATTACTACTCTTGAAGGAGGGATCTTGGCCAGCGGGTCTACGGATTGGACCATCAAGCTGTTGGATACGGTCACAGGAAAATGCCTTCGCAGTCTCAAAGAGCATTCGAGTTGGGTTAGGGCTCTTACCGCTCTTACAGGAGGAGTCCTGGCCAGCGGATCCTTTGACAAAACCATCAAGCTGTGGGATACGACCACAGGAAAATGCCTTCGCACTCTCGAAGGACATTCGGGTTGGGTTATGGCTCTAACTGCTCTTGGAGGAGGAGTCTTGGCAAGCGGGTCTCAAGACAACACCATCAAACTGTGGGATACGACCACAGGAAAATGCCTTCGCACTCTCGAAGGGCATTCGAGTTGGGTTAAGGCTCTTACCGCCCTTGCAGGAGGAGTCTTGGCCAGCGGATCTTTGGACACCACTATCAAGCTGTGGGATATGGCCACAGGAAAATGCCTTCGCACTCTCGAAGGGCATTCGCGTGGGGTTAATACTCTTACAACTTTTGAAGGAAGGGTTTTAGTCAGTGGATCCGATGATAAAACCATCAAGCTATGGAAGTAAAAATCACCTGTGATGGGGTTGACTGAATTGCTAATGGAAAGGTGGGGCTCTCCTTCTGTCACAGCGAGTACAAAAGGGTCGGCCATGGTGGGCTGGCTTTCACCGCTTAGAGACCCTAGAAAAAAGATCAACAAAACAAGAATATTTTTGATCACAAACAAAAGTTGTGCCAGAACGATCTAAATCAGCGCAACATTTTTAGAAAGATCTTACATTAATGCTTTGAAATTGCACTTTGATAGGGAGGCTTGTGATTCGTGATGAAGCGGTCTTTTTCAACTAAGCAATTTTTTTCTCGGTTGTAGGTGTACCAGATTTTGAGATTATCGGGCATTGAAGCATTATCAGGCACTTTCCATTCCATATACGTCAAACATTTAGTCCACTTTCGACCATCGCCGTAATCTACCAAGACTTTTGATCCTTCAAGTTCAATCAAACGCTCTCTCTCTTTTTCTGAAAAAACATCGGTGATTGCTTTGATCTTTCTATCCGTTGTAATGATATGAACTTTAAGATGTCCCATCTCTTTTAATGATTCAAAAACAGCGACATCCTGCTTTCCCTCTCCTTCTAAAAACTGTAGGGCTAGTGAAGACATAAAAGGCACCACTAGATAAAGATGACATTTTTGTTGTTCATTAACAGCGCCAACCGCACTTCTCATTCCTTGCATGATGGTAGCCAATTGTGCAGCTGTGTAGGATCCATCATCAAAAACCACAAAATCTCTTTCTCCCTTTTTTAGAGTGGATTGATAGCCTCTTTTCACAATAGTACTATCAGTAGCATGTTGAAAGCTTGAAGCAGGGGAGTGTTGAAGATAAGGAAGGGCAAGTTCCGCTATCCATTGCTGGCTTTTTCCAGGAACAAAACCGATCGAATAAGGATTTTCTCCTAAAAGCTCATTCAGCTTTTGAGAGCATAGCCAAAGGCTCTGGTTCAATTCAGAAAAGGTGATTTTATCGACCTCTTTGAAAAACTTACGATGCAAGCCAATCCATTCATCATGGTTTTCTTTACACCATCGCTGTTCAGCTGCCTCTTTAAAATAAGCCTCGATAACTTCAGGACGGGTATGATTAGGTTCTGTGAGAGGCGCAGGATTGCAGCTCAAATTAATATTTCTGTCTCTTAACTCTTTTTTCAAGAGCGCTGTTTTCGCTTTATCTTTAACTGGAAGAGTTGTGGGTACCAAAGGGACTGTATCGATGGTCATGCGAGGTTTAAGGACCATCACCCGTTTAATAGAGCTGCCAAAGCAGGCCCTGCTCAAATGCTGCCAACTTTTATACTTAAAGATGCCGAAACCATAAGTTGAGAAAATGCTATAAAAATACTTTCTCAGATGAGCAAAACGTTGTTCGGAAGAATAGCTCTTTATATGGTGGTAAAGGGTGTAGTATTGCCTTTTTCCTCCAGTATATTGTCCTGGACTTTCGACGATCAGTTTTTCTTTTTTTTTGATTGGAAGTAAACGATGGGGGTTTTCTAGAAGGCTATTAACTTTTGTAACCATAAACTCGTGTATAATTTGAAAAAATTTTACTAAAATTGAGTTATTAATTTCATTAGAAAAAACAGTAGGTTTTTATTTAATTCTATTATTTAAAATATTATATTAATATTTGTTTTAATTTATTTTTAATCTATAATATTTCGCATATGACATTATCTCTTATCAGTCCCCATCTTCATCGTCAGCTTGCCCCATGGAGTCTCGATACCCTTTTTCTTGAGCCTCATCGGGAGTGTACGCGTCATTTTTTTCTGGCTTTCTCAAAGCGGGACCCCTTGTCAGGACCTACATTTAAGCAAAGAAGTTTTCATTTACTGACTTCAGCAGCCTTGTTCTTTCCTATCGTGAGCTCGCTTGTTTATGTTGCGCTTCGTTTTTTTGTTAGCCGCCGTCCTGTTCAGAGTTCCACTAACACACCTCTGACTGGCACTCCTAATCCCTCATCTCCTTCAAACCACCCTGGTTATGAGGAAAGAGTCGAGCGAGTGATAAAAATTGCCCAGGATGAAGTTGATAAAGTTGATGCATCTTTACAAACAGACCTTAAGAAATTCATTGCGCAGATAAAATTCGATATTCTTGCGTTATTACAAGCGCAAAGGGATCCGAAGATTGCTTTGATGATTGTGGAGAATGCTGAGCATGAACTTCGGTGTATTGCTGAGCAGATTCGAGGCATTCCTCAAGGAATCGTAAGAACGGTAGAACCCGTTTCACCTGAGGCTTCAAATTGGCAGCGTCGCATCTACCCCTTTTCTACCTGGTCTTCTACTTTTGAAAGGGATTTTCGAGGGCTGATTGAAGAAGGACAAAGCCAGGGATTGTTAAATCAAAAGTTTGGAAATTTCTTTGGCGGAACTCTCTTGCATGCAATCGCAAAATTAGATCGCTATTTACCTTGCGTTTCGTTGTTGAAGGGAACGAATATCAATCCTGCTTTGCAAGATTATTGGGGCAATACAGGTTTGATCTGGGCCTGTGCGAATGCAAGCAATGGAATGGCAAGGGAGATTTTAAATGTTTTTGAACGAGGGCCTTATCTGGACGTTCAGTGCTTATACAAAAATACAGCCTTACATCTAGTTGTTGGAAAGGGATATAAAGATCGAAGCCGGGATGGAACAGTACTTGCGTGTTCAAATCTAGAGCTTCTGAAGATAATTGTTTCATTAAGAGCTAATGTCAATTTGAAAAATAAGGATGGAAATACACCCCTCCATTTAGCTTATTTACGCCGAGATATGGATATGGTGTGTGTTTTGTTAGCAGCGGGAGCAGATGACAGCCAGCTCAATGGAAAGGGCAAGCGACCGTCTGATCTCAAAGTAGCAAGTTATGAAGAGGCCTGCGAAGTTCTGAGTGCAACTGTTGTGGTTTTCTTACTTGATCGAACCGAATTTGAAAGAGCGAATATTTCTTAAATCTTTCATATCCCATTGCCTAAGACCGGACTTAAACCGACAATCTCCACATTACGAATGCATTGCTCCGCCAATTGAGCTACTTAGGCAGGGTAGATAGTTGCGGGGTTGAGAGATCAGAAACAGGTCCACATTGACACACTCTAAGGTTAATTTGAAAACCATCGGTATTTCCCAGTTGAAAATTTGAATGGAATCCTACTATGCTGCTGATGTGAATAGTTGATGACTATTGAAAAGTTTTGGGAGACTTTGGACTCATAACCCGCTGGTCAGTGGTTCAAGTCCAGGTTGCCCCATCTTCATAAGCAACTCTGGTGCAATATGAAAAAAGAAGAAATATTCTCTGAAGAAAAAATCGTTATGGATTTTGGAGATGTACTAATAAAAAAGTCGAGAATTGTCCAGTTTAAGGATGGTCTTGGTGCTTTTGCTGATAGAGACTTTAAGAAGGGCGAGATTTTAATAAGATGGAATTTGAAGACTTTAACGAACGATGAATATAATCAACTTCCAGAGTATGAAAAAAACAATTTCTGCCATAAACGTAAAGGTGTCCTGTATTTCTATCCCGATCCAGAAAGATATGTGAATCGTTCTAAAGACTCAAGTATGTGTAATGTAGTGCCAGATTTTGAGAAGCAAATGGATATTGCTCAAAGGGATATAAAGAGGGGAGAAGAGTTAGCCATGTTAGATTCTATAGAAGAAGATTTTTAGACTCGGTTTTTGCATTCATCAGTTGACTTGAGTTATAAAATTTCACATTAGCATCTTTAGAACTTGTTTCAGCGGCTGCTCATCGGGAAGGATGAGTTTCTTTTTTTTAGCAGGGGGAGCTTCCGAGGTCTTTTTCTTTTTAGAAGATGCTTTGTCTCCGGAATCTGTGGTCTGCCAAGGGAATGGTTTTTTAGCAGGAGGGGCTTTTGAATTTAAATCTGGAAGTGGTCCTATCTTGCTCATGAACTGGCCCAAGACGGCACCTGCAGCGCCTTTTCCGACAGAACCTGAAACAACGTTTTGCTGCCAGAGCAAGAGAGCGGCGATTTTAGCTGTGGCTTTGGAAGTGTTGATCTTGACGTTATCTAACGTTCCCTTCATGGGGATTTGCAAGACGTAATCATCGGGCAGATTTTTAATTCCAAAGGCTGTTTTCAAACAGCTGGCTGTGAGGCCTAGGACCATGTCAACTTGACGGGAGACAAAATTGATAGTGCCCCAGACGCAGACTTGATAGGTGCTGGCGATCAAAATTTCAGTTCTTTCACAGTCTAAGACTCCATTTTTAATATGAAAATCTAGGGGAGCAAACCAAAGCTCGATGGTTTGGTTTTGAGAAAACTGGCTAAGCTTTAAAAGTCCGAGGGCGATATTGACATTACCTTCATTATGGCAATAGAGCTTGCCCAGTTCTAATCTCCCTGATGGGATATTCATTTGACCTGTCATGGAGGGCGATAGGGGATACGAAAATCCAGGTGCAGGAAGCTCCAATGTCAACGGCGCTTCAGAAGAAATGGAGGAAAGAGAAAGGGGATTCACGGCGTTTAAAATCACACGGCTCAAATCGGGGGTGAGCAACATTTGCATGTGAAAAGTGTTATTAAGCTGGAGCAATTTGTTCGATATCGAACCATCAAGAGAGGTACGGATGTTAGGAGAATTGAGCTGGAGCTTGAGAGGTCCATTCCAATCGGTCAAAGAGGCCGTAGCAGAAAGATTCATTTGTGGACCGAAAAGAGTTTCTAGGGAAATAGAGCTTTTTCCCACAGCGCGATAGACCACATCTAAAGCTTGAGTTGGGAATTGGTCCAAACGGCAGTTGAGATCCATCATTCCGGTATTTGAATCCAGAGAGCCTTGAAGAGAAATAGAACCTTCAGGAGCGCCATTTGCTATCAAAGTGAAGAGAAGAGGGCTATCAGCTGTCGAATGATCCACGTGAAGCCGGATTGCATTTAATTGAGTGCTTTTCGAAGAGTTTTTTGCGGAAAAACTTAAGGTGTCGATGGTTAGATCCGCTTGGCAAGAAAGCTTGGCCACGTCGAATTTATCTTCACAGCATGGAATTGTAAAAGAAGGGATGGAGGCTTTGACAATTGCAGGCTGATTGAGGACAAAGGGGGTGGGAGTTGCATTGAACCAATGGTCCAGCGGGGCATATGCTTCAGGAGTGAGGGTCAGGACGATCTTTGCAGGTTTTATGAGACTTAAACTTTTTTCGGTTTTTTCTAAAGAACCTTGAGCTGAAATCATGCTGGAGCTCAAATCAAAAGAGATCTGCTTTTTTTGAGATAAATAAGTTAAATCGACGGTAGCGTTCAAGTCAGGTCCTAGAATCGGGGCCAATTGCTGATTCTTTAAAAAAAGATCGATGATCGAGGTTGGAAATTGAACGAGCGAGACCTTGGCAACGAGGTCTTCCGGCCATCCAAAAGTACCTGAGGCATTGACAGTCCCTGTGGTGCCTACGGTGGAGGTGAGATCAAAAGTCCCTTGCTGGCTTTTCAAGTTTCCCGTTGCAGAAATGACGGTTTCACCGATGGGAACGCCCTTGAGGGTCATCGGCTCCGACGTGATCTTAAAGGAAATCGGTCCATTGAAATTTGTCAGAGAAACGCGAATAGGCTGGATTTGGATATGGAGAACAGTCGGCTGGTCTAATAAAGGAGGCAAAGGTGTTGGAAGCTGGGCTAAATGATAGACAATCTCTGCTGGTTTATTTAAAAAAGCCACATTCTGGCTAGGATCATAACCTCCAGAAAAGCTTCCTTGCCATTCGTCACCTTGCACTGTAGCTGTAATGGTTGAAAGGGTCTGAATAGAGAAGTCGACATGAGTGTTTTGGGGGAAGAGCCCTTGGCCAGTCCATGTCATCTGTTTCAAATCATCGGGAAAGTAAAGAGCGGTATTGAGCTGCACTTGAGGCGAATCGGCTTTCAGGGTGAACCGGCGGGCTTTAAAATTATCGGTAGAGACAAAGAGTGCAAAAGGTTGCAGAACTCCAAACGGAAATTGCAAAGCGTCGCCTTTTAAAGTCGCTTGAAAAGAGAAACTGTCTCGGTCGGCAAGCGGAAGAGAAAGATTATCAATTTTTAACTGTCCCTTGAATGGAGTAGAATCACGACTTAAAGGCATACCGGTGAGCTTTTGAATGAAAACTGGAGTGATCTGAAATTGAACCAAAGCGGGTGTGGCCAGAGAGACGGTGTCATCATGGGTGGTTGTTTCGATATGGGCAGAAAAACTAGGAGAGCTTGCATCGCAGAAAAGCTCTAAAGTCTGGGGAAGATTTCGAAGTTTAAGCTGCACGTTGATCGCTTCACCGACGGATTCTAAGAGCATTCCTTTTAAAGCGGGCTGAAAAAGAGCCACGGTTTGATCGATGCTGCGCATGGGGAAGTTTTGAAGATTAGCGCTTAAGTCAATCTGAGATTGGGAAGAGTTATACAAAAAAGAAAGGTCAAAATTGCCTTTCACGGCGCCTTGAGAAGTTTGCCCATTTCCCTGTAATTTGATCTGCGTTTTTAGAAGCGAGATGTCTAGTGCGACATTTTGGAGCTCAATGGGGTCAAAGCCTTGACTTAAGAATTTGACATTGCCTTGATTGACTTTGACATGACCTAAGTAAGGCGGGAGGAAATTCATAGGAATATGCGAGAAGGTTATCTGAGGAAGAAAACCTCCTTGAGCCGCTGCTCGTGCGATCCTTTTTTTTACAGGAAGTGGAAGATCAGCATTGACGATCACTTGCGGTGATGTCATGTCCATATTGCCTAAGTTATGATAGAAGAGGAGCTGCCAGAGGGTGGCGTCTGTAGTAACTTCTGGACCGATAAAAGTTGTTTTTTCTCGAGGATAGATGATGGTGATATTCTCAAATCTTTGACCCTTCCACCAGCTCAGGTCAAAAGTCTCGGCGGACATGGTATTGCCTGTTGCCGCTTTATAGGCTTTAAAGAAGGCGGCTTTACCCCACTTTGTCGAGACGATATTAGGAAAAAAAAGAAAAGCTAGAAGTAGAAGAACAAGCCCTAAAAGAATAAGGCGGAATAAGAATCTGATCATAAATTTGCATACCTCAAGATTCCGACGATAGTCTTGGCATCGCAAATCTGACCGTTTTCGATCATTTTTTTGGCTTCTGTGAGTGAGACGGCCCTGACATCGATCACATCGGTATCATCCGCATGAAGGGGACTTTCTGTGAGATCTTGACCTAGATAGAGATGAATATATTCGGCCATAGAGCCAGGAGAAGAAAAACAGCCACCGAAGGGTTGAAGAGAGCCAGCTTTATAGCCTGTTTCTTCTTGGAGCTCTCTTTGGGCGCAAGTCGCAGGGGATTCGCCCGGATCGAGCATCCCCGCTGGCAGCTCCAAGGTAATCCGTTCTAGGGCCCTGCGCCATTGCTCGACAAGGATAATATGGCCCTGAGGATCGATAGGGATAATGGCCACAGCGCCTAAGGTGACAACAATGTCCCAGGTTTTTACAGGATGGTGAGGGGTATGAATGACATCGTGCCTGACTTTGAGGAATTTTCCCTCATAGGCCCAATGGCTGTCGATTTTGGAGTTTTTTTCCTGAAATTCGTATGCGTCAGCGTTTTTTCCCATATATGGGAATTATTAACGAGTGTAGAAGCGAGTGTCAAGGGTTAATCAACGTCTTCAGCATGTGTAAATTGATGGATGTTGCGCCGTAAGGTCCTGGTAAAGTCTAGATCAGTAGCTGAAACAAGAGCAGTTTTTGCCTCTTGAGTTAACTGAAACTTTTGAAGAATTTCTTCTTTAGCTCGAGGATATAGGCGGATAAGATCTTCATAGTCTTTCAATTCTAGGACTTGTCCGTCAATACCCATATTTTTGTCGTTTAATCTAGTGGACAGTGATTCGATTTGTTCTTTGATGTTTTTTGTTAATAAGTGTCGAATTGCAGCTTTCGATTGATCACTTGCGAGGATAATAGATTGGTAATGGTTTGTCCCGTTATAATAAACGATATTGACATTGTCTAGATTGCAGGTTTCAATCGTACCCGGAATATTAAAAAGATGGCCGATGACTCTGATCTCGTAGTTAGTATTATCGCTAGTTTTTTGAAGAATAATAAAAGGTTGTTCCAAAGCTAAAAAGAAAGGCAAGTCAAGCATAGTGTTCGGTTCGCGTATTAAGTTTGCGTATTGAACAGCTTTCTTTTCACGAATCGCTTCTATTTGGAAATCGGGATGGATCTTTTTATGCTCTAATAAAGCGTTTTCTATAGCTTGCAAGCAAGGCTCTCGTGTATTTGCTATAGAGAGATTATGGAAAGGATTAGAATCTTTTCTTTCAATTACACTCGCAGCTTTTTTAATTAGGGCATTTGAAAGTAATTGGGTTCGCTTTTTAATATCATTTTCATTTTTAAGAGTTTGAATTAACTCTGGAGGAAGCTTATATTTTGCTACGATTGTTTCTATAGAAATTTTTTTATCTAATTCATTTTTAGCCAGTGAAAGGCTAGCACATCGATTCTCAGTGGAGCCTGCATCTTTTATACTATCAGTGATCACTTGATGAAGAGGGGACCGTTCAATAGCAGGTTTTTTCGGTTTTGATTTGATATGTTCCTTCTCTAAAAGCATCTTTGTAAATTGGGCAACTC
Organism: Parachlamydiales bacterium; assembly: GCA_003153295.1. GTDB lineage: Bacteria > Chlamydiota > Chlamydiia > Chlamydiales > Rhabdochlamydiaceae > PALSA-1444. Next base: position 148,647 of record PLXY01000008.1, read on the forward strand.
CTCTGAGATCTTCTTTAAAATCGTTTTGGAGTTTAGCTTTTGCGGCTTCATCTAGCTCGGCTTCTTCTAGTTTATAGACTTCAGGTTCAGCAGCGCCTTCCGATTGGAATTCGATTTGTTTGAGGTTCATGGCTACCGGTGGATTTTTGAAGCGGGTCCAATATATACCTACCGTGCTGCTTAAGAAAGATTCTGTCTCCATATTCTGTTCGAAAGTGAAACTGAGTTTAGAAAGTTGGTTCGTGGTTGGTTTTGCTTTTTCGAAGATTTTCTTGCAGCGATCTGTCAATTCGCCCAGCTCACCACTATCTGAAAGGGTTTTAATATCGATATCTTTCCAAGTTCCATCGATTTTCATGCGCACTTGCGTGATCTGAAATTCCTTTCCATTAATCGTGATGATATGCGGTTTCGCAGGAATAGCTGGTATAGCTGCGGCAGGAGTAGCACCTACAGCAGAAAATAACATCCTAGCGTCCAGATTAGCGTCTTGAGTCATATTAAACCTTGTTAACTATTTCTTTAACTTATTTTAACATATTGAGGTGAGTAATGCTATATAAATATTTGAATGTAAAGTCTTGAAAATTAGGCAATTATATTAATAATTGAGGATAAGTTAGTTATTCGACTGTGACTGATTTGGCTAAATTGCGGGGATGGTCGATTTCTTTGCCTCGGCATAGGGCGATATAGTAGGCAAAAAGCTGGGTAGCTACGGAAAACGGAATAGGAGCGAGTTCATCTGAACAAGAAGGGAGATAAATGACATCATCAGCAACCGTCTCAATGTCAGGGGTATTTTCAAAGGCAAAAGCTAGAACAGGGGCGCCGCGGGACTTAACTTCAGTGAGGTTGCTGATCATTTTATCGAGGGTCCGGTGGTTGCCGCAAAGGCCGATCACGGGGAATTCAGAATCAATCAGGGCGATAGGCCCATGTTTCATTTCACCGGCAGCGCAGCCGGTGGCGTTGAGATAGGATATCTCTTTGAGTTTTAAAGCAGCCTCGAGGCTGGCGGGATACATGCAATGACGGCCTAAGAAAAAGAAATGGTTATAATGGCTGTAGCGTTGAGCGATCTCAGCAATCTTGGGATGGAGGGAGAGGACCTGTTCTACAAGGATAGGGAGTTGATGTAATTCTGCTAAAAACGACTGTCCTTCTTCTTTAGTCAGGTGCCGTTGGCGTCCCATGAGGAGAGCTAAGAGTGAAAGAATTGTCAATTGGCTAGTGAAGGCTTTGGTGGAGCAAACGCTGATTTCAGGGCCGGCGCGTAAGAATACCGTTGCATCTGCTTCTCGGACTAAGGTCGAATTCCGGACATTGCAAATAGCTAGGACTTTGGATCCTTTTTGCTTCACTTCCCGGATAGCAGCGATGGTATCGAGGGTCTCGCCCGATTGGCTAATAGCAATAACCAAGGTGTTTTCGGAGACGAGCGGATTTTTATAACGGAACTCGGAAGCGATTTCAGCTTGCGCAGGAATACGGGCTTTTTCTTCGAAGAGGAAAGATCCGATGCATCCCGCATGCCAGGAAGTCCCGCAACCGAGAATGAGAATCCGGCGGACGGCCTGCAGATCTTGAGGAGTGAGGTTGAAGTTTTCAAATTCAACGGTTCCGAGATCTTCAATAAACCGGTTATGCAACGCCTGCTCAAGGGTTTGGGGCTGTTCGAAGATCTCTTTAAGCATAAAATGCTCAAAGTCGCCTTTAGAACGAACGTAGTTTTCTAGGCCTAATTTTTCAGAAGTCTTGGTTATCTGGACGCAAGAAGGATCAAAAACTTCGACTTTATCGGCCTGAATGACGGCCAGTTCATCATTGCGCAAGAAGAAGACATCGAGGTCTGAAGAATGAAAAGCATTAGGATCGGAAGAGAGGAACGCTTCACCCGAAGACGGTTTAAAAGCCACGGCAAGGGGATTTTCTCTAGAAACTGCAATAATTTTATCGGGATGGTCTTTATGAATGACAGCTATGCCCCAAAATCCCTGCATGAGGGAAAGGGCCTGCTGAGTTGCAGAAACGATATCTCCCTGGTAGAAATGAGCAATGAGCTGTGCAATCACTTCAGTATCTGTATCGGAGCTGAATTGGATACCGTAGGATTTGAGCATCTCGCGGAGCGGGCGATGATTTTCAATAATGCCATTATGGACGACAGCAACGCGGAGATGTTGGTCAAAATGGGGATGGGCATTTTCACGTGAGGGCTTGCCATGAGTGGCCCAGCGGGTATGTGCAATGGCCAAGGAAAGTTGAGCCGGTTTGGCTAGCCACGCTTGCTCTAAGGCACGGACTTTTCCGATCTCTTTCCAATAGTGGAGCTGTCCGTCGGAAATACCGACAAGACCGGCTGAATCATACCCGCGGTATTCGAGTTTTTTAAGACCTTCTAAGCAGATAGCCGCTGAATTATCAGGGCCGATATATCCAAATATGCCGCACATGTGATATGAGCCTCAAAGTAAGGGTAGTCCTAAATATGTAATGCTGGACGATGATTTGACAAATGCAAGACATTTGAGAAGTGCATAGCTAAAGAAGCTATGGACGACGAAAATGGCAAAGCAGTTGTCGATCAGCGGAAGTCATACGCCAGCATTACATGTTTAGGACTACCCAAATAAGGGACTATAGCAGAAAAAGGTTTGACGAAGGAAATAAAAACATTTTTATGGAAAAGTTAGCAGCAAAACCGATCAAGGATTCAGCCGTCGATGACCATACCTATAAAGTTTTTCCTAATGATCTGAACTCATATGGCACGGCCTTTGGGGGGATGATCATGGCCATCTGCGATAGGACGGCCTTGGTCGTCGCTGAAAGACATAGTAAAAAAACCTGTGTAACGGCCTCCGTTGACTCGATGCATTTTTTGAGGCCGGCCGGGCAGGGGGATATTCTCTTGTTCAGTGCTGCGATCAACCGAGCCTGGACAACATCGATGGAAATCGGGGTTAAAGTCGTTGCCGAGCATTATGAAACGGGTGAAAAAAGACATATTCTATCGGCCTATTTTACCTTTATTGCGTTAGATGACAATAAGGAGCCTACCGCAGTGCCTCCCGTGAGCCCAAAAACACCCCTGGAAAAAAGACGGTTTGAAGAGGCCAATGACCGGCGTGAACGTCGTAAAAAAGAGGCGGAAGAGCGGAAGTTGAAGCGGGAAAATTTCTCTATTTAATCTGTTAATGCAACATCTTTATTATTATATAGTTATAAATTAAATTAATTATTTATATTAATCAAATAATTTGTTATAATTTTATCATATAATAAATAAAAAGGTGGTTTATGACGTCCCAAGTAATGATGAAGGCGCAGAGAAGTTATAGTGAAGAAATGGTCGAGCCTTTACCTGATTTCGATCCTCAAGTCGCTAAAATCTTTGATCTAGTGACCTCACAAAGCCAGCCCTATGCACCTCCTTCTATGACGGGTTTTTCAGCTCTGGTGATAACAGCCATTAATCCAGAAGAAAGAAAAAAATGGGTTATTGTAGAGAAACTCCGTTCTTTCATTTGCTTACAAAAAATGGGTGCCACCCCCACTGAAGTTTTTTATGAAGCCCTGCAGAAGGGCCATAAAGATATTACGGGATCGCTGATTGCCCATATTTCTGCACATGATGCAGGACAAGGGTTTACGTGGGTCTGTGCGTATGGAGATATCGAAATGGCCAAGATGTTTCTCGCTGACGACAGAATAGGCGATGCGCATCTGACAGAAGGATTCAGACTGGTATGTGATATCGGAAACGCCGAGATCGCTGCTGAGCTAAAGCATCATCCAAAAATCTCTCAAACAAACCTTGATGCCGGATACTTGATCGCTTACCAAGAGAGCAATAAACCTGAATTACAAGCGCGCCATACGACGATCATGGAAATCTTAAGTGAAAAGGTTTCAGCTGAAGGAATCGGAAAAGTTTTCATTCAAGCCTGTAAAGACAGCCGACAAGATGTCGCAATTAAGCTCATGCAAAATCCCCGTTTGAAACTTGCAGATCTGCAAAGAGGACTTGCGATTGCAGAAGGCAAGGGGTTTGCCGATGCTCTGAAGAGCCAATTAGATGCTAAAACACGGATTCAATTATACTTCTATAATAGCCGCCGTACTTTTTTCTTCAGCGGACTGCTGACAGCGGTGGTTGGAGGGACGATTCTCTATAGCAATCTATTTACCCGGATGCCTCAGGCCGAACTCCTTGACAGCACGCCGGTGTTAGACTCATTGAGGATGGTCAATAATTTGGATGATTTTTTTGCAAACACACAACGCTGCTGTAGTTTACCACCACCTAAGTAGATTTTTGAGCCAATATCGCCAGAAAAAGAGGAAACTCTTCACGGCTTCGATTTTCCATACGGGCCTTCGGGCCCGTACTTTTTTTATCTGAGATCCATTCTTCCATTTTTTCAATTAAAAACCCTGTTTTTGCCAGCGCTTCTGTATAGACAGAAAGCGGATTGTGGAACGACCAGGTTGTAGCAGATTTCTCTCCAGCTCCCGGATTGGTCTGGATAGGGATTTTCAGAGGGGACATATAGAGATCAAGACGGCGGTATTGGAGTTTTTTTGCCTCATCTACACCCCAGTTGGATTGGCGGGGAATGCGAAAGCAGGGGTGGTTGAGAACGACAAGAAGCTTACCGCCTGGCTTCAAAGAACGGGAAGCGTTTTCTAAGGCTTTTTCAGGGTTCTCGAGATTTTGAATGACTAAGATGAGAGCTGCATGGGAGAAAGGAGGATGTTTTAAATTTAAGGGATGAGTGATGTCGCCCACTTCGAAAGACTTCTGGGACCGTTTTTTGGCCTCTTTGATGAGAGAAGGAGAAGCGTCGATGCCGGCATAGTCGACTCCAGAAGGCAGCTGGCGGCTTAAGACTCCCTGACCGCAGCCGAGATCTAGAAGAGAATCTCCCTGCTTTAGCGCAAGGAGTTTGAGAGATTTAGGAAGGACAACATGCTCATGATAGTAGTGACCTTTTTCACCCACGAGGCAATCGTACCATTTATGGGAAGATTCCCAGGAAGTATAATTACTCATTGTTTTTCTCATGCTCGAGTTTGACAGACCAGGATGGTTTTTTAAACCGCAGAATTAAGGCAGGAGCGGAGCAAAAGAGAGTCATGCCTAAGAGCAGGAATCCCACATAAAATGTGGTATTTCCAGTCGGGAATTGAGCCGGCGGAAAAAAGCCAATAATCAGGGTGAGAAATGAGCTTAACATCCCTAAGCCCGCTACGAACCACATACCAGGTTTACCTCCAGGGATCTTATACGCACGGAAAACATCCGGCTTTTTATAGCGGAGCTTGATGGCTGCTGCGAACATAATCAGGTACATGACGAGATAGACCTGGGCGACCATCACAGCCAAGATCCAGTAGGCGCTATTGACGGTGGGCATTAAGAGGAACATAAAGCTTAAAACGGTGACGATAAGAGCTTGGAGAATGAGAAGTCTAAGAGGCATGCCGTGTTTATTGAGCTGACGGAAATAGGGGGGAAGATCTCCCGATTGGGCAGCAGCTAGAAGCCCGCGGCTGGGCCCCACGATCCAGGTGCTGAGCGAGGCTAAAGCGCCAATGACAACGAGAAAGGCCATGATAGGAATCAGGAAGCTAAGGTTATATGCGCCAACAAACGCAACAAAAGCTTGCATGGAGCCGGCAGTCAGGCTGATGTCTTTCTGAGGGACGACAGAGGCGATGGCCAGGACTCCAAGAATGGAAAGCCCCAGAATTAGGATGACAGACATCAGTGTCGCGCGAGGGTAGTTGCGCTGAGGATTTTGGACATCGCGTGCATGGATGGCCGACATCTCCAAGCCGCAAAAGGAGAGAAGGACCCCTGTAAAAATGACCAATTGTTCTGGGCTGGATAAGTCAGGGATAAAGCTATTGAGGTTGAATTGGATTTGAAGGGGGGACCCCGAAAAATACCACAAGCAGCCTAGGCCGATGATCACGGCAGCAGGAATAAAAGTCCCAAAGATCACGCCAAAAGAACTGATCTTTCCCGAGATTTTCATCCCTTTCAAGTTAACAAAGGTCATTATCCAAAAGGCGATCAAAGACGTCAGGAGGAGATAGGTCTTGTTAGTGGCTAAAGCGGGATCAAAAAGGTAGGCTAAGGTCGCAGCAATGAATGTGAGGACTGTCGGGTACCAAATGACATTTTCCACCCATAAAAGCCAGATGGCTAGAAATCCCATTCGGTGGCCGAAAGCTTCTTTCACCCAGACAAAGATCCCTCCGATTTTAGGCCAGCCTGTAGCTAATTCAGCGGAAACAAGAGCAGTGGGAATAAAAAAAATAATGGCAGCAAGCAAATAATAAAATAAGGAAGAAAAACCGTATTCAGCAATGGTAGGCCAATTTTTCACGCTCCCGATAGCCGCCATATTGATCATGGCCAATGTAAATACAGTGATAGTTTTTTTATTCATGGGGAAATTATATCACATATTTTGACTTATAAAACCATAAAAATGATGATGGATAGATATGCGTAAGATATTCATCACACGGCAAATACCAGTGGCCCGGGAACTCCTTGCGGCTCATTTTGATGTAGAAGAGAATCCTCACGATCAAGTCTTGCCTAGGGAAGAGCTAAAAAGGATCGCGCGAGACTTCGACGGCATTTTATCGACAATCCCCGACAGGTTGGATAAAGAAGTCCTTGAAAGTGCGCAGCGGCTTAAAGTTATTTCTAATTATGCAGCAGGACTTGACAATGTCGATCAAATGGTGGCAAAAGAAAGAAAGATCGCTGTTTACAATGTACCGGATGCTACAACACAAAGTACGGCTGATATGACATTTGCCATTTTATTGAGTCTTATCCGCAAGGTTGCCGAAGCGGAGGCCTATGTAAAGAAAGGGCTGTGGAAGACCTGGGAACCCAATCTTTTTTTAGGCGAAGAACTGTGCGATAAATATTTCGGCATCATTGGGTTTGGCAAGATCGGAAAAGCGGTTGCAGAGCGCGCACTGGGGTTTGGCCTGAAAGTGCTGGTCTTTGCCCGTTCAAAAATAGAGCTATCCCATCCTAGGATGCATCAGGTTGAATTAGATGAACTCTATAAAAAATCCCATTATATTTCTCTCCATGTACCCCTGACAAATGAGACTAAAGGTTTGATCAACTGGTCCTCGATGAAAAAAATGGAGCAAAAGCCGGTGATCATCAATATGGCTAGGGGAGCTGTTGTCTCCACTGACGATCTCGTCAGAGCTTTGAAAGAGGGGATTGTCCGGGGAGCGGCCTTGGATGTAACGGATCCCGAGCCTATTTCATCTTCTCATCCGCTATGCCATCTAAAAAATTGTTTGATTGTTCCGCATATTGGATCCGCCACTGTCGAGTGCCGTACCTTGCTGGCCCGCAGGGCTGCAGAAAATCTTATCCGGTATTTTCATGATCAACCATAAATCGATAGAGGCCGTCAAAGCCGCTAGCTGGACAAGTGGTTCACATTTTTGCCGTCCTCTTTATGAAAGCTATTGTTTTTCTAAGATCCCTGGCACTCTCCTGCGGCTTTTGGGCAAAGATTCAGATGCTTTGCCACAAGACTGCTGGGTGGAAGGCAAGTATGACAGCGTGGTGTTATTTTTAATCGATGGGTTCGGTTGGCACTTCTTGGAAAAGAACTACGCCAAATATCCTTTTCTCTCAAGATTTTTCCGGCAAGGAATTGTCTCTAAACTGACTTCGCAGTTTCCTTCGACGACAGCCGCTCATATCACGACTCTTTGTTCAGGCGTGGAAGTGGGCCAGACGGGGGTCTATGAATGGTTTTTTTATGAACCTCAGCTCAACAGAGTGATTGCGCCTTTGTTATATTCTTATGCGGGAGATAAAAAATGCGGAAGCTTAAAGGAAGTGATCGCTCCTGATAAAATCTTGCCGTCTGAGACTATTTTTCAAAAACTCAAAAAAGAAGGGATTCCTTCTTATATTTTTCAACCCAAAGATATCTCTCATTCGACTTACTCCAATTGGATGTTCAGAGGAGGTGAGGTGCAGGGCTATGATCGTTTTTCAAAATGCCTTTCTACGGTGTTACCTTTAGTAGAAGGTGGAGGGCTTTTTTATGTCTATTTCGGAGAAATCGATTCGAATTCCCATTATCATGGGATGGGATCAAAAGAAGTCGAGCAGTCCATGGACAAGTGTTTCACTGCTTTAGAAGAGTTTTGGAAGCAGATTTCCCAAAAGAATCTTAACGTCGCTTGTCTTGTCACTGCCGACCATGGAATGACCTCCATTGATCCTGCAACGACTTTTTTTCTCAATCGAGAGCTACCCTTTTTAGAGCATGTCATCGAAAAAGGAGCTGATAAACGTTTGCTAACACCCGCCGGCTCTTGCAGGGACTATTTTTTGCATATTCTGCCTGAAAAGCTTCAGGAGACGAAGGCTCTTCTGACTCAAGCTCTGAAAGACAAAGCGTTTGTATGCGAGACTTCTCAGCTGATCGGTGAGGGCTTTTTCGGATCAAAAGGGGTGTCGGACAAGTTTTTAGACAGGGTTGGCAATCTTGTGATTTTACCCTACGGGAATAACTCAATCTGGTGGTATGAAAAAGGCCGTTTTGATCAGAAGTTTTTTGCGATGCACGGGGGGCTTACACGCGAGGAAATGGAGACTATTTTTCTTTTTTCAGCAGTCAAATAGAGCCTGCCCTAGAGCAAGCTCTACAAAATTTTAATTAAATTTTAGTTTTTTTCTTCTCTTGTTTTTCTTGTTTCTTTTGTTTTTGTGTCTTAAGAGGCTTTTTTTTGTCCTCTTTACGAGCATCTTTACCTTTTGACATATTAAACACTCCTCTAGTTAGGATGAAATACTGCTAAAAATTTAATCGAAAGAATATTTTCTTGTCCAGACTTCCTTAAGTTTCTTGATGAGCAACAGCCAAAACAGATTGCTTAGTCATGCGTGCCATGAACTGTCGCTTGCGTTCATCATTATAACTGTAAAAAAGCTGAGAAGCGTGATTCAAGTAGTTTTCGGGCTTTAAATGACGAACAGTTTGGACAAGTCTACTTAAAGGATTTTTAGGCGTAGCCGTCCTTGTTCTGTAATGGTAGCCGCGAAAAGGGCCTACGATTAAAATCAACAAATCATTCAGGAGATTCTTCAACCATTTCCAAGGGATTGCTTCAATGATTCGAAAAAGACGCCCAAGAATAGGGGTTTCTTTCTCTGCTTCGGCAACTTTAATTGAATAGGGATGCAAAACTTCAAAACAAAGACGCATTAAAGCAAGAAGGCTTTGACCGATTTTCGTTATATCCTCAGATCCTTTACACAAATCGGGGTCGCTGGTTAAAGCAGTACGAACTTCATCTTCGCTTGGAAGAGAGGGTTTGCCTGCATCCAGTACAAAATAAAGCATTTCAAGGGAGGCTTTAATCAATTCATTAATCCGGACAGGATCTCTCAGAGTCACCAGTTTTTTCACGACTTGCTGCATAAACTGTTCGAAAGCATCTGGGTCAAGATTACTCTTGATCTGCGTCCATTGATCTGTAATTTCTTGCTTAGTTTGATAACTGTTAATGGGATCTAATTTCTCGATCAAATAGTCTAAGTGGCTATAGAAACTATGACCTAAAATGGTATTGATATAGGGCTGTACATCGATAGGAGTAATGGCTTTCCCCTTTGCTTGAAGCTCGCGATTTTTTTTAATATCAAGCGCGACCTTGTCGATGACCTGCTGACCTTGTTCTTTTGTCAAAGCATAGAAGACAGTTTTTTGCTGATGTAAAACAGAACCTTCTCTTAGAGGAGCATTCATAGGGATAACACGATAATCGCCATCGTCAAGACGCATGATAAAATCAAAGAAAGGAGGACTGCTGCCCAAAGAGTAACTCTGGGCTCTCAAGGTAAAGCCATAGGCAGGTTCACCTGAAATTTCCTTATATAAGTTCGTGAGCTCGTGGATTGTCAAGATCGCAGAAGGTTTAACTTCTGTCCATTGGGCAGCATCTAACCAATCTAGGGATCCTTTTACGTTCTTTGATCCCAAGAGTTCAGAGTTTAGATTTATAATTCCTATCAGGGAGACATCAAGATCAGGAGTTGCTTGCCTTTCAAATTGTTTAAAGACCTCTTCCAAAGTCAGCGTTATTCCCGGTGTCTTAGTAGATTTATTTCTTAAGCGAAGGCAAGTGTTTAAGTTTGCTGGGGTTAATCTAATGGGTACCCATTGGACGACATCCCACAATTCCATTTTTAGGCAAACGCCTTTTTCAAGATTGAAATCGAGGTTTTCCGGAAAGTGACCTAGTTTTTGATATAGGCACGACTTCATTAAACGTTCAGCAATTTCAGGATATACGACGAAAATGGAGACCCAGTGGAAGGCGTCTTTATTTCGATGGCTGCTGAAAGAAGGCGCCAAAAGACAAAATTTAAAAAAATTAATCGCCAGCTGTTCTTGATGGGGTTTTAGCAGCGCCCGTGCAAAATCGGCATAATGAGAGCAAAGATAACCCAGTTGTTTGTCTGCAAATTTCTTCGAGATCCCATCTGGAAACAATTTTTGGGAAATAATGTGAAACAGTTCACGTAAACTGTGCTTTAATTGTGCCGGCGCAGCTTCACTTGGAATTTGCCGTGTTCGAGCAGCCAAAGTCAACGTGAGCTGTTCGAGCTGAGCCATTTCTGGCGTAATATTTTGGACAGCCTCTATTGCTTTTTGAGCAGTCTGTACCCAATCTCTCAATGGCCGTTTGGCTCCATGACCGTCATCTAACGTAGCTTCAGGTTTAGTTTGCCTGTCAACTTGCGGCATAAGTGCTCGTAAGCTTACAAGAAGTTGACCGGGAGAAATGATTTCTGTGCTCATAGGAGATACTCGTGCGACAAAGTATAATGGATTATAAAAATTATTTTTAAGCAGAATCTCGTGACTTACCAAACTTTTAGGTAGAAGGCGAGCTCTTTTTCTAGTGAATCACGGATATTTTGAGACTTTCTAAATCCATGCTGTTCTCCTTCATAAACGACTAATTCTGTCATAATCCCGCGGTTTTTCAATGCTTCATACATTTTTTTCGCTTGATCAAGGGGAACGATGAGATCTTCAGCGCCTTGAAAAAAAATAACAGGGCAATTCAACTGTTCGACATTGAACAGCGGAGACCGTTGTTGATAGAGCTTTTTTTGGGCTGGATAGGGACCGATTAGAGAATCGAGATAATGCGATTCAAATTTATGTGTTTCTTCGACCAGTGCTCCCAAATCGCTAACGCCATAATAGCTAGAGCCGACGGTAAAGGTATTGCCGAAAGTTAGCGCTGCAAGAGTGGTGTATCCTCCTGCGCTCCCTCCGCGAATGGCAACTTTTTTAGGGTCGGCCTTCTTATGCTGGATAAGATATTTGGCGCCCGCTTCGCAGTCTTCAATATCGGCAACACCCCAGTTCCCTTTGAGAGCGTCGCGATAGGGCCTTCCATAGCCCGTACTGCCGGCATAGTCGACATCTAGCACTGCAATACCTCGGCTCGTCCAATATTGGATCTTTAGGTCATAAGTATGGCTTGTAGCTCCTGTCGGACCACCATGGGACATGACCACTAATGGAGGAAAGGTTCCTGCAGGGGCCTCAAAGTCTTTGTTCCTTGGCGGATAGTAAAAGGCATGCGATTTTCGTTCTCCTTTAGGACCGCTTTGATAAGTTAAAAACTGACCTTCTGAGATGTAGCCGGGATCGAGATGAGGATGGACATTATGAACCAGCAGAGTTGTCTTCTTTTTTACGAAGTCATATTTGTAGATCGATTTGTCTTCTAAAGAAGAGCCCGCGATAAAGACGGCAAATTCCCGGGTTGCTCGCACTTGGGTAAAAAAGGTCCATGGCAGATCCAGCGGTTGGTAAGGTGGCAAAAGCGCTAAAGACCAGCGACCCTCTTTAACAGAGGCTGCAACAATCTTTTCACCGGTAAAAGCATAGGTAGACATGCCAAAAATCCACTGAGGCAGTCCGAACTCTGAGTCGCGAGGGGATACAGGCTCGATAGTTTTGTCTTCTAAGCGATAGAGATTCCACCAGCCCGTCTTATCAGAAACGAAATGTAGAATATCCGAAGAAGACCAGGAGGGTTGAAAAATAGATTCCCCTGTTCCTCCGGCAATTTTTTGAACATTGGAAAGATGCCCATTTTTAAAATCGCCCCTCCATAACTCTGTGCCATCCCAAGGCATTTGAGGATGATTCCAAGTGAGAAACGCGAGTTGGGATCCGTCACTATTGAAAGCAGGAGATGCGTAGAAGTCTTTTCCGCTGGCGATCTTTTCCCATTTTTTTGTGGGCAGGTGCAGGCAAACAAGAAAGTTTTCGTCGTCTTTTTCACCGACAGCGATGAGATAAGGGGGATAAACATGGAGATCTGCAAAACGGATGCCGGGCTCTGTTAAAGGTTCAGTGCCTAAATAGATCCGTTGGTCTTTATCATTAACGAAATAAACTTTTCCTTCATTAACAGTGAAAGGAGCCCCGCCATATTCATGAACACGCGTCCGCACGCTTAAATGTTCTGGCGTCATATCGTGCTTTTCACCTTCTGGAGAATACTGAACAATGACGCAGCGTCCGTTCTCATTGGGGCGCTGTTCATCCCAATAGATGAACGACCCATCAAGGACAATAGTACCGAATTTTTTTTGGCTTAAGGTGAGCCATTCTGAAGAGACGGGGGAGTGCCATGTGCCATAAGGAGCGATTGTGACCATAAGCGATTATTTTAAGGGATTGTTTGAGCTCCGCACAAGGGAATTTTAGTTTTTGGTGCGCACATCTCATCGATGATGGATGTGATGGATTCATTGAATCGATTGGCCGGCATCTTTTGATAGGCCTGTTGAATTTGATGACGCAGCTCTGAATCGTAAAGATACGGACGGACCTGCAATTCCACTTCATCGAAATCTTTGATAAAATCGCCTACGCCATAACTTTTGATTAAATCAATATTGGCTTGTTCCCAACTGATCACCGGTGTAGTGCAGTCCATCAAAATAGGAAGTTGCATCACCAGAGATTCCGTCGTGGAAAGAGTGCCAGGTTTAGTGATAATCAAATCGGCCATTGTCATGAGTTCTGGAATTTTATCGGTAAATTCCATCACTGTCATCGAATTAGAAGGATTGAGTTTGAGTTTGCGCAGGTTTTGGGCCATTTCTTCATTTCTTCCAGCGCAAACGATCAGATGGACGCCCAGTTGAACGCCTCCCAAGGTCTTTGCATATTCATAGGCGGCATCGCCTCCGGCTCCTCCGATCATGACCAAAATCACGGGCTTATGAGCTGGTATTTTGTATTCTTCGCGGAGGGCCTTAGGATCTTTTTTTACTAAAAAATCAGGCCGTACAGGAAGGCCGATTCTTTCAATTACCTTATCGGGGATATTTCTCTGATACAGCATTTCGCTGGTGCACCAGAGATGAGTTCCCACCACAACTTTAAAGTTAGTATGGCAGACTCCTTGCAACCCGTGGACAAAAGTTTGCAGATCGTTATCCGTAGTAATGATTAAATAAGGGATGTTGGCTTTACGGGCTGCTTCACTGGCCGGATAATTAATAAATGGGATGACTGAAATCACCAAATCGGGCTTTTGTTCTTCAATATGGTTCTTGATCAAATTCTCGATCTTTTTTTTGTAGCCGCGGAAAATTTTAGGCGCTACATAACGGGAGACAACATTGACAGAACGAGTCCAGCCATTCCGCAACGCTAGATTATAAACTCCTTCGCCGGATTTAACCCCAAAAATTTCAAGCTCGTCGATCGGATAGACAACTTTGAAATCATACCGAGCATCTAAAATAGTCTTTAGAGCCCCCGCAGCAGCATTGTGGCCATTTCCGCCGTTGCTGCATAAGACTAAAATCTTTTTCTTTTGCACTGGAGCAGGTTCGATCTCCTCTCCCTGTAAAAATAGGGGAGTGAAAGCAAAAGCCCACAGCCACTTCTTTAATTTTCTTTGGAATTTACAGCGCGTACTCATCCTACCTTGCCTAAGCAATTCCCTCACAATAATCAGAAGAGGCTAATCGTGCCAAGTATTTTATGACGATTGCTAATTTTTCATACATGGAAATTCATCTCTGGGCTATATAGGCAACTAGGAGTTCAGGACATGTTTAGGTGGATTAAACCGCTGGTCGTCTTTCTTTTTCTTTTTATTCCGTTTACAGCCTGTGTAAACAGCACTAATTCGAAAATTATTTTACATCCCCAAAAAACAGGAATTGCGACTATCCGTTTTTATGATGAATCACGGGAAAGGCCGATGATCACGGAAGTGTGGTATCCTGTCGATGAAGATAGCCCTGCCCAGAATGTCCAAGGACTTTGGATTCGGTGCGCCGAAGCCAGAAATGCTCCTTTAAAAATGAATGCTAAAAAATATCCTCTCATTGTGATGTCCCATGGAAACGGAGGGGACCGGTTGAATAATTCATGGCTGGCTGAAATTTTAGCCGCCAACGGATATATCGTTGTTTCGATGGACCATCATGGCAATACCTGGAACAATAAAATCGCTGAAAATTTCATTAAAATTTGGGAAAGGCCTAAAGATGTCAGCTTTACTGTCGATCAAGTTTTACAGCATGAAGAATTTGGGCCCTACATCAATCCTAAGAAAATTGGCTTTATCGGCTATTCTTTAGGCGGCCATACCGGAATATGGATCGCTGGAGGCCAGATCAATGATTTTGGAAAACATGTGATCGAAACGATCCCTGCCGACCAACTTCCCGAAAGCGTCAATCAAGATGTGCTTAATTCTATTGATTACTCTCCAGCCACTAAATCTTACCGCGACCCGCGCATCTCCGCTGTCTTTGTCATGGCCCCCGCTTTAGGCTACCTTTTTGATCTCAAAAGCCTGCAAGCTATCTCTATCCCCGTCCATATCGTGGCCTCTGAAGGGGACAATATCACACCCCTGGAGAGTAGCGCCAATATCCTAACCGGAAAGATTAAAAAAGTCGCGTTTACCCTCATTCCAGGAGCTGCCAACCATTACGTCTTCCTCAATGAAGTCACAAAGGGCGGAAAGCTCATGCTCGATAAGAGCCTGGCGTTCGATCCTCCTGGCATTGACCGCAGCCGTATCCATGAAGATATCGGCCAGTCCGCCGTCACGTTCTTCAATTATCACCTGAAATAATTTCCAACCTTCTAAATTTTACTTGTTTATTTTTCTTGTATATCGGTATCATATGATACTATAATAAGATCTGAAGGGACATGCATGCTTTATGATAGGCCATCGCCCCGCGAGTTGGACAAAAGGTTAGAAGAAGCTAAAGCATGTCTCAAAGAGCAAAGAGGGCTCTTTGCCAATCCTGCTAAGGCCGTAGGAGAGCTCTGTGAGCTGGCCATCAACGACTCGGCGGATGTTTGGAGGTTGATTTACGAGCTCTTGAATGAAATCGCACCCTCCAATTATGCGGGGACTAGGCCTCCGCAGAAATCATATGAGAAGGCGATTGCTAACCGGGAGCTCTTTGCTTTCACTTGGAAGAGCCCCAAGATGGGAAAGGAGATGTACATTAAATTTGCCTTAAGAGAAGGCCTCTATTATTACGTCTCTTTGCATGTGAGCCGTAAGGTAGAAAAAGAAGGAGATACGAAAAATGAAATGCCTGCAATGCGGGGAAGAGCGGTTCGAGAAAAAGAAAATGCGCTTTACCCCTGAGATCAAGGGAGAGTATGTCGCTGTTTTAGTGATGACTCACGTTTGCACTGGGTGCAATACTCCTTTGATGGATAGTCATCAAATGAACCATTTACGACGAGCTGCGGCAGACCAATACCGACGCATGCATCAATTACTCACGTCCGAAGAGATTGTTAAATTCCGGCAAGCGCTAGGCATGTCGCAAACAGCTTTTGCCAACTATTTGAAAGTCGGCGAGGCCAGCGTTAAACGGTGGGAAACTTATTATGTCCAAGACGTCGTGCAAGACGAAAATATCCGGCTTAAATGCGATGAAGCTTATGCCGAGTCGAATGCCTTAGAAGTTCATTGGAAGACCCATCCAGCCGATATTTACAGCGGCAAGAGGCGCTTTAACTGGGAGCTGTTTAAACAAGCCGTTTGTTATTTAGTTGAACTCACCCGCAGTCCATTATTTTTGAATAAAGCTTTATTTTATTTGGACTTTATCCATTTTAAAAATCATGGAACCAGCATCACAGGCGCACGATACGTCCATTTAGAATACGGCCCTTGTCCCGATCAATATCAGAATATTTTTGACTTGCTGCTAAGCGATGGCACATTGACAGCGATTACCCATCATGAATTGCATGCAGCCGTTAAAGCCGATTTGTCCGTCTTTGATGATATCGAAAAAGAGACACTCCGCTTAGTAGCTGATTTAGTCAAAAGCGATCAAGGTAAAAAGCTATTAGACCTTTCCCATGAAGAGCAGGCTTTTAAAAAGACTAAAGCACTGCAGCTCATCAGCTACGAATTTGCCAAACATTTAAAAATTTAAAGAAAAGAACACTTCCCAGAGAGGAAAGTGTCCATTGTATTGATTAATTGCTGATCTTGACGTCGTCTTTTTCAGAAGAAAGAACAACTTGATTAGCTTGTTTTACGAGTACTGTGATTTTAGCTTTGTTTTCTGTTGTGTCAACTGGAATTAAAGCTGTAACCGCTAAATAATCAGCATCATCGTCTGATCCAATGTTTGCTGTAGCAAGCACGCCTTCTAGGCAAATGAGCTTCGGAGTCGCAACAACTTCTGCAGCAGAGTTTTCGTCAGCTTTTTTCTCAATGAGAAAATTTACTTCATAAGTTTTTTGTCCCGCTTCATTGATCTCAGCAGGAATAATCTCAACTTTATGGCTAAATTCAGCAGCTTGCAGTCCCAGTGTCGCTAAGCTAATCAAAGATAACAGATATCGGTTCATGGTGCCTCCTTTCGGCGTGTTAAGATCCGCAAGATCTTAAAAGGAGAGGCAAATTTAAAACAACTAATCTTTTATTTACCGAATTTCAAAAGTTGTTTCCTTCGATCAGACCACGAGCGTGCTTTAATGAGACAATTAATTTTTATTGTTTCTTCCATCGACAAGACAACTTCACCCGCTTCTTCCAAATAGATCGAGGTTGTAGCTTCATTGGTGGGGTTATTTTCAGGGATGAGTACTGTCACCGCCAAAAAATCGGTTTTATCTGGAGATTCGAGCTCCATATCGGCTTTTTCTCCCTCCATACAAACAAAGCTCATCCGAAGAGCGTCGTCCAATTCAATTTCTGCTAAATATTCCTTTTTTCCAGAGGGACTTACTGTCTGAGTCGGAGTGATTGTAATTTTATGATCAGGCGCTGCTTCTAACTTTAGAATTGCGCAGCAAAGAATCGAAAATAAATATCTTTTCATCAGGCCTCCCTAAGAAAGGACCTACTATAAGATAGTATTTCTATATTAGACAAGCCCGCTTGAAGGCAGGACTATATTTTATGGTTAAGAAGCTGCTCTCTACGATCAGACCAGGTACGGACGCCCTGTTTCTTAGGGATCGATACTTGAGGAGCGGACACTACAGGAGTCTCTTGTACAGGGATAGGTTTGGTTTCTAACCGAATAGGTTCTTCTGCTTGAGCAGTAGGCTGTTTTGGAGTAGTTTTCTGAAAAGGATCTTTTTTCAGTTTTTTTGTCAGCTTGTCGCTAAAGAGGTCGCTAATTTTTAGCAGAGATAAGCCTGAGAAAAAAGATAAAGCTCCACTCAAGAATGTAAAAGCACGTGGACGTGCGGCTGCAAATCTACCTGCTGTTCCTGTAAATAGAATGGGAAAGAATTTTAGGCCGAAATTGAGGGCAGGAAAACCTGCGGATCTTTGAGTATTAGAACCTGAAATGGATTGAGTCATAAAACCATCCTTTAAATTAAATAATTATCATTATTATACCATAATTTTAACTATTAATTAACTCGAAACAATCTTTTAATTTATATGATTAAGTGTTTGATAATGAAGAAGTTGTATTATTAAGCTGTCAACCTATTTTTTTGAAAAAAGAAAGTTATGTCAAATTTCCTACTGGATTAGAAATCCAGAGCATTTCCATTTAATAGGAAATCTTTACACATAAAATTTAAGAAGATTCATCAGAATTTTGAAATGCCACTTGATCGTGTTTTTTAATTCGTCTTTCAAGCTTTTTAACATCCTCTTCGGGTGGCAGTTCTTCAGGGTAAATGTTGCTTTTTATCAGTACTTGACGGACCCCTTGATTATTTTTCACATGCTCTTCTGCAATTTGATTTTCCCCTTTCAGGTTTTCTTTTTTAACATTGAAATGTGTAATCTCGCTTGCGAAATCCTTGGCTTTTATCGTAATTGTAGGTAGAAAATCAGCCAAAGGCCTTGTACCAGGAATGCCTAGTTTCTCCTTCATTTCATTCGTTGTTTTTCCTCCAAAAAGAGCCTGATCGCCCTTGCTCCGAATACGTCCAAATCCCTGATCATCTACACCGTGCTGATAAATAGTTGAAGACAGTTCTTTTTCTGTGCTCATGAGTTTTTGACGAGCTTGCAGCCTCTCAATGCTTGCAATGTGTTTCTCAAGAAGTTCTTGCTTTCTTGTCTGCAAAGCAAAGTAACTCTGAGCAAAAGCAATGGATTCTTTGCGGGGATCTCCGTTCTGAGCAACTAGATAGCAAGCATAGCGTGAAAGTTTGCAGTCTGGAATTTCTCTTTGAGCTCCTTTCCCTAAATTGATCATTTTCGTGACGTTACGGAAATGATCATCTTTTAAAAAATGTTTAGAGTTTTGACAGGCTATTTTTGCTTTATCAATAACGTTTGCAAAGTTCTCCCATTCCCTATACTCGAAAAGCACTTGAAGATCTCGTGCCATCCAGTATTCAACGCCTTCTTCTACCTTTACCGCTTCTTCAAAGCTTTGCGTCAATTTAGTAATAACTTCTTTTTTCACGCTAGAATCCTCCACTATTAGAAAATAGCTTAAAACGTTAAAAAAATATTTTCAAGAGAAGGTTGGTTGTTCAAAGATTATGCCTAGAGTTTTAACTTCATATTTAATTTTAAAAGCTCTTGTTCTTTTTGCCGATCTATTCCAGCTTTTAGACCATCATTTTTTCTTTGTGCATTCCAATCTAAAGTTGCCGCTATTGTCTCGGATAGAGGACGGAACTTAAGCCCTGCCGACACTGCTTTGTCTATGTTTATGCTCAGGAAGCCGGGCATATTCCGTTCTTTGGAGACCCATAAAGGTAGTTCTGTCCAATCTTGGACCTTATGTTCGAGAAGAAAATCTTCACTTACCCATTCCACGTTTACAGCTGTTTTTGACACTTCTTGGCATTCGGCAAGAAATGTCTCAAATGTCATCTTTTGTCCTGTCGCATTGAAAATGCCGGTCGCTTGCTTTTCGATCATATCGATAATCCAACATGCAAGATCTCGAACATCAATGAACTGAACATTTTGCCTAGGATTTCCAGGAGCTAAAACAATGCCGCCTTCTTTGATGCGTACAGGCCAATAAGTAAATCGATCTGTATGGTCATAAGGCCCTACAATCAGTCCTGGACGAACAATGAGAGCTCTATCAGAGAAATAAGATTGTATAACTTGTTCACAACCCGCTTTCAATGCACCATATGTTTTTTCTGTAATTTCTTCCTTATCAGGAACGTCTAACTGAGCTAAAGGATAAGTTTCGTCTATACCAATATGATGGAAGTTTTCATAAGCGCTGATCGAGGAAATAAACGTATAGTGTTTTGTTGCGTCTTTAAGCACTCTGGAGGAAACTTCAACTATACGAGGGATATAACCACAGGTATCGATGATAGCATCCCATTTTCGTCCTTCTAACGCGCTCAGATCATTTTCTCTGTTTCCATGTAATTGTTCTACATCTGGGAAAAAGGAAGGGTTTTGTGTGCCTCTGTTAAAAAGAGTGATTTCATGACCGCGACTTTGCATTTCTTCGACTAAATGAGGTCCTAAGAAATTAGTCCCTCCTAAAATTAAAATCTTCAAGATCATTGTTTTCATTGTATACTCCTTGAAAGAAAAAAATTTACTTAAGAAATTGAAAAGTTTGTTAGATTAATAGAGTAACACGGAGATTTGAAAATGCAAAATTTTTACGATTTTTTTGTCAAAGAACTCAAAGATATTTACAACTCAGAACTTCAAATTCTTAAAGCATTGCCCAAGATGGCAAAAGCGGCAAAATCGCCTAAATTGAAACAGGCATTTCTTAGTCATCTGCAAGAAACTAAAGGACAAGTCAAGAGACTGGAAAAAATTGGAAAGCTCATAAAAGAAAGTCTCAAGGGTGAAGTATGTAAGGCGATGCACGGCTTGCTTCAGGAAGGGGAAGAGATTCTGAAAACTCCCTTTGAAAAAGATACCAAAGATGCTGCCTTGATTAGCGCTGCTCAAAGGGTAGAACACTATGAAATGGCTGCCTACGGATGCCTGAAAACCTATGCAAAACATCTTAAGATGAAAGAAGTTGAAACGCTTCTGAAAGAGACTTTAAAAGAAGAAGGAGCTGCCGATAAAAAGCTCACGACTATTGCAGAAGGCGGCACCTTTACTACAGGAGTCAATACAAAAGCCTGTGATCATTGCGGAATGTAATCATTCCAGGGTTATTAAAGAGGCCGAAATGGCCTCTTTAAGCCTTTCTAAGTATTTCTTCCGTCTCTTGGTCTTGATTTCGAACGTCTAATCTACTTTTCCATAGTCAGATCGAATGAACGAACCTCATAGCTTTCTTCCAACAAGTTAAGCAGCTCAAGGGGCGGCTCCGCTCTGTCTGATCTTTTCCATTGAATATCAAATTCCAAAATCTTTTCTTTTTCGCTTAGGTTTTGCCCTTGAAAGCGGGCACGATATCCCAAAGAGTTAATGCGAGCATTGATATCTGGTATAGGCGAAGTTTTATCTATTGTTAGCAAAAGCCGTGCATGATGATCTCTCGCAATATAGAGATCTATCCATTTAAAGGCCCAGAGTGTGATGAAAGAAATACCGGTTGCAATTAGCCCGAGAGCTAATTGTCCTCCGCCAAAGCAAAGTCCTATAACTGTAATTATCCATAGTGTAGCCGCTGTCGTAACGCCCGTTATGAGAGCACCTTGCCTTATAATAGTTCCTGCGCCAATAAAACCTACGCCCGTCAGGATACCTAAGGGAAGACGCATAAGATCCATTACACCAAAAGAATCTGCTACTTTTCCACCTACAGAAAGTAATATATTCGCCTGAATCATAGCAACGGCTGCAGCAAGACCTACTATTATCGTAGTCCTAAAACCGACAGCATGACCTCGGATACCACGATTCAAACCTAGTAAGGCTCCGGCAACTATTGTCAATATGAGACGAATGGCAATATCATGCCATGTTGGATAAAGTGACATTATCATAAATTTCTAAGCTTGAAACCCATTTTATATGTTTTTTTTACTTATAACGGAAAGCTTAATTTATCAGTGTTATTTTTGAAAATGTCTCCGGAGATCTCGTCCATCGAGTCGGTTTGTGTGTAAACGCAATGTACTTTTCCTCCTGACAAGAGCCAAATTGTTGACTCTTTTTCCAGGTCAAAAAAAAAGAGGGCAGATGGCCTCTTTTAGCCCTCGTCAGTTTTGAATGCTATATCAACGACACTCCGAACTAAAACTGATTGTTTTTCTTGCGCCATCAATTTATACATATGAGGATGTAGGGAGGGAATTTTCATACAGAGAAATTATAGTTCGGTATGAATTTTCAAAAAACGAGCGATCATAGCATTGACTTGTTCAGGAACCTCAAGAGTAGCCCAGCATTTTGATCCCACAACTTTTCCGATTTCAAATTGAGGTGCTTCTCGACGCATCTTTTCATAAGAACAGTGATGCTCATCAGTTAGAATGCATAGTGTTGGACAGGCAATATTTTTTAAGATCCCTGCTGATTTAGCATCCCATTCAAGGAGACCTCTAAAAATTTCCTGCAGAGATTTTTTATTCACGCCATTAAATGCACTGGCAGCAATTTCCTTATTGCTAGAATCCGTATTGAGAAATAGCGCATCAACAAGAGACGCAACATATTGATGATTGAATTCTGCCTTTTCTAAACTCTCAATATAAGAATTGATTTCACTAACGAAGGACTTGTCCATAAAAATGGGCGGATCAATCAAAACAAGTTTCTCGATTGCCGGAGCGTGGTTCAACACTGTGTCAATCGCTATATTAGCACCGTTATTGAGTCCTATCAGACAGATGTTTTTGAGGGATAACTTTCTACAAATCATTGCAATGATAGAGGATAAATCTCTCATTTTGTAGCTGGATATCGGATCGCTTTTACCAGAGCCTGGTAAATCCAGCTGAATGACATCGCCAAACTTTCTCAACATTCCAAGCTGATGAGTAAAAAAGCGATGATCTGAGCCGGCATTATGAATCAGAACAAAATTCAAATTCCCATTGCCGGAAAGCCTTTCTACAAAAATTTCAGTTCCATCAATGTTCATTAAGTTCCGAGAATCCTCGTGTTATTGACTCAAATCAATATAATACACACATTTGGAGGGAAAACAATGGCTTCTTTTTCTAAGACAATCGGAATTGTTGGTGGTGCTGGTCCAATCGCTAGCGCTTTTCTCTACACATCAATCCTAGAAATTTGCCAAAAACAATACAACGCCAATGATTACAACGAATTTCCTGAAATCATACTTGTTTCTTATCCTTTCACTCGGGGTAATGAAGAAAAAATTCGAGAAGAGGTCTCTCTTTGCTTATCAAAACTGAAAACTGCTGGAGCTTCTCTTTTTTGCATCGCTTCCAATTCTTTTCATGGATTTTTACCGGAATTGCCAAAAGCTGGCTTTGTGAATCTCGTGGCCGAAGGTTTAAAAGAATCAGCTCGCCAGCATATCTCCAAAGCCCTGATTTTGGCCGCACCGATGACGATCAATTTGAAGCTTTATGAACAGTCCGCCGTTGAGTGTCTTTATCCCTCACCAAAAGAGCAACAGCAAGTGAATCAATTGATCCGAGAGATTGCTGGAGGAAAAATAGAAGAAGGGCAAGCTCAAAAGCTAAAAAAGATAATCTCCCAAATTCATGACCACCATCCTTTTGATGGTATTATCATTGCTTGCACCGAGCTGCCATTGTTGCATAAAAAGATGCCGTTCTCTGACACTCTTCCAGTTGTTAATACAATTGAAGTGTTGGCTAAGCAATTAGTAACGCTTGCTTGCACTTAAGTGCTTTTTTCCTTAAAAAGGTTGATTGAAGAAAATCTCCCTAACCACCAAGACTATTAGTAGTTAGAAAGAATATCTGCAAGCTTAAAGTGCCCCAATTAGATTTTGAGCTTAAGCCATTTATAAAAATAGCTGCCTACACAAGCGATTTTTCAAATGTTAGGTAAAACCTACTTGTGCATGCCAATTAATAGTGGAGACGTCACATGTGTACATCCTTTATAGAAGTAGACACTTCAATACTCCCCTCGCCCTTCAATGCCTATGGCTATATTGGTATTTTTTCTTATTGATTAGTTTCAGGATACAATACACGCTTGGTAAAATGGTTTGAAAACACCCCATTCGGGTCCAATCTTCTTTTTACCCGAATAAATTTCTCTAAGTTTGTTCCATATAAATATACCGTTTTTTTGTAATCTAAAAAGTTGATTTTCCCCCAATGTGGACGCCCATGAAATTTTATCATATTATCCTCAAAATCCTTGTACAGTGCCAAATATTTATCCTCCTCTAGAATACAAAAAGCTATATAGGCCATGGGTTCATTTGATGTCGGGCTTAGTAGTGTATGGGTATCTCTTTCCACAAAACGAATGTTTAAATCCCTCACTTTCGCTCCAAGATCTCTATATTTTTGAGTAAGTTCAGCAATTTTATCGACTACTATAGGAAGGGAATGGATTGGCACAGCAATTTCGGAAAATAGATTTTTATTATTTGGATCTATCGCATACCAGGCTAGAGCTCTATGGCAAGGCATACAATCTAATGAATCATTTTTTTCACAACGATTCCACTTGTTGATAACTACATTATTGTTTTCTGCATTCCAAAAAAATTGGAAGAAATCATTTGAATCGTTAAGGGTTTTATAGTTTTCTAAAACATATTCCAAGGTGGTTGTTTCTTGTATAAATTTAAGATAAAACAGTGGCTCACATTCTAGAGTTACAGCATAGATGACTCCTAAAGAGCCCATCCCTACAGCTGCGGCTGTAAAAGCATCGTAATCAGAATGAGCCGATAATTTATGAAGAGTGCCATCTGCAGTTATCAATTCAATTTCCTTTAAGAAACTGGAAAAAGTACCGCTATGTCCTGTACCATGTACACCCGTGCTCAAGGCTCCTCCTAAACTAATTTGAGCAATAGCTGCTTGATTAGGAAGAGTGAACTCATAAACTGCCAATTTCTCATTTAATTCAGAAATAGTAATACCAGCTTCTACACGCACTAATTTTTTTTCTAAGTCGACCGAAAGAATTTGGTTTAGGTACCTTAGATTGATTAACCGACCTTCGGTGCGCCCTATGTCACTAATAGAATATCCATTTCCAATGGCTCTTATAGTCTGATTTTTTATAACTGCATCGTTGATTGTATCCAATAGTTCCCTAAGGTTCTTAGGTTCATTGTACTCAACAGGACTGAAAATTTGATTTCCTATACAGTTGACCCATGTTTCTTGACCATAGCAGTGGAATGAGGTAATCAATCCAAGGGCTAATAACCACCTCTTCATAAGCTATTTTCTCTCAATAAGTTAATGTTTTTTTGCTAAATTACTAATAAATTTAGCGGTTTAATCATAACTTTTCAAGTTGCAGGTGGACTTTTCATCGGATTGAATGAGGCTGTAATTCTTAGCCGGTTCGTATGCAAGCATACGTCACTTCGAGCCCTGACAAGAGCCAAATCGTTAGCTATTTTCCAGGGCAAAAAAAAAGAGACCAAGTGGTCTCTTTTTATTGCCCAGGACAGGACTCGAACCTGCAATACCTTTCGGTAACAGAACCTAAATCTGTTGTGTCTACCAATTCCACCACCTGGGCAGGTGATCAATTTCCAAAATACCTATCTCCGAAGTCACCGAGGCCGGGAACGATATATTTCCGGCTGTCGAGCTCGGGATCCGTAGCACTGACAATCATTGTCACGTCGGGATATTGACTCTCGATTTTTTCTAACCCTTCTTGAGATCCTAGCATACTCACTAAGATCATTTCAGAGGCGCCTTTCTTGATGAGATGTTCAATTGTCAAGAGAGCGCTGCCGGCTGTTGCAATCATAGGATCTAGGATAAAAACCAGATCCGTGGGCTGGAGGTCGGGGATATTCTCGTAATAAAGATGCGGTTTTGCTGTTCCTGCTTCCCTGCGGATCCCGATAAAACCGATGGGAGCGCTAGGGAAATAATGTAAAAAAGCAGGAAGGAGAGCAAGTCCGGCTCTGAGGATCGGGACTAAAACAACCCGTTGATCCACAAACGACCCTTCGGCTTGACCCACAGGGGTGGTGACCGTGTTGGGCTCTTCATCGACAAAGGCCGCTGATTCAGCTGCCAAAAGATAAGCAAGCTGGTTGGCGGTCTGTCGAAAGAGTTCAACTGAGGTCTCTTTATCTCTTAAGAGTGTCAATAAACTTTCACGCATTGGAAAGAGTATTTAAATTTGGACCTTTTTACGCAATATATCTGTCGCAGAATCGACAATTTGTTGCGTTTCGAGGTCGTAAAGGGTCAGCGTCATCAAATATTCTTCAATGTCATATCTTTTTTGTTCAGTAAAAGCTTTAACAATCCGGATCTTGGCTAAGAACTGAGGAGCTTGAACTTCATTGTTATCGACGCGGCTCTTTCTGGCGTATTTGGGGTCTTTAGTGATTTTTTTCAGCCAAGTATCAAGTTCTTGCTCATCTTTGGTGTCTCCGACGACCATGGTCACGCGGCCGTCTTCAGCAGCAACGTGTTCGATGATATCACGGATCATATCATTGGAGATGACCATGTCTGTTCGATTATCGATCTGTGTGACGATAATGCGGGGCTTTCCATTGGTGAGTTCATACTTAGTACGAGCAACCCAGCGGTCAACGAGTTCTTTGGTGATTTTTCCTGTTTGGATCCGGATATCGGTGGCTCCGTACTTCCAATTCATGCAAGTCTCCTTGGCATTGCCAGGAGTGACGTCT
The DNA here is from genome assembly GCA_003153295.1 of Parachlamydiales bacterium. GTDB lineage: Bacteria > Chlamydiota > Chlamydiia > Chlamydiales > Rhabdochlamydiaceae > PALSA-1444. The sequence continues at coordinate 174,937 of PLXY01000008.1, forward strand.
TCCGCTGTGCGGATGTTGCGGCCGCAGCCACTCAAAACCAAAGCTAAAGCTAAAAGCGCTTGTTTTTTCATGTGATTTCCTTCGGGGTAAATATGTTATCTAAACTGGGTTGAAAGATCTCTACGATACTGAGGTCTTTCGATTTTATCGTAATGGTGACTGTTTGTTTGCCAACTTGGACTAGGTGCTCACCAGGGCTTAAATTTAAATGATAAAGGTCGATACAGGAGGGGAGCATGGTCCAGCTCCGAGTATCTGCTTGGGTGGCGATGTTCGAAATAAACATCGCAATGTCCATGAGCGGCTGATAGTCTTCTTTGACGGAGGCAACAACTCCACGGCGGATCAAAAGCCGTGCTGCTGCACGGGCTGCAGTCCACGGCATCTCTTTGTCGAGATGGGCCTCTGCGGCTTTGGCGACATCGTAGGAGACAATAGGAGCCTGGAAACGTTGATCTACTTTTAAAGCGCTCGTCGGTCTGACGGTGGTATGAAGAACGGGGATAGGCACGCCTGCTAAAGTTGAGAGGACCGGTTTCACATCTTTGATCTGAAGTATTGTTTCAAGAAGCGCCGCGCTGACAATACTGGTTTTGGCAATTTCAGATTTCTTTTGAGGCGCGGCTCCGCGATGGTGGACTAAGAGGACATTGCCTGGTGGTGCTTCTACTTTCAATCTGGAATAAAGAACCTGTGCATTGCTGGGATCGCCGCGTCTTTTAAAGAAGGTCGCTAGCAAATAGGAAGTGAGGGAGTTCCCTGAGTCGTGATTCTCAAGATAATGGACAGTCGCAGCGGCATTATCTTCTTGCCCAAGATGAAGAAATGAGAGGGCTTGATAAAACCTAGCCAGACTTTCTTCGAAAGGAGGAGGGGTATAAGCGGCGATATCATCTTGGATGAGAGTTTGGCCTGTCATCTCTAGAGCGGAATTTTGTTTATAATAGTCGATCGCATCCAAGGCCTTTTCAAAGTCTTGGGTGGATTTTTGATGCTGGCCGCTCTGAAAGTAGACCATCGCGCGGGAGAGTAAAAATAAGGCGGCTTCCTTGGAGTCTCGATAATGAAGATCGGCTTTGGAGAGATTTTTTTCTGCTGCTTCAAAGCGCTGTTCATGGAGCTGCACAGCGGCACTTTGATAATAAGGCGCAGAACAAGAAAACAATAAAAGAAGCAAACAAAGGTAGATCATCTTTATATCTTCTTAAAGATAATCTAATAAAAAGGGGTTAAAAGTCTACTGATCTTCGGGTTCGTAGACCGGATGGATCGAAAAACCTGCTTCCCGTATAGTAAAAATTGCTTGAGCGATCGGTTCCCAGCGGGCGTTTTTGTCGATGTGAAGTAAAACTTTTGTTTGGCTGGCATCTTGAGGAATGAGACCCAGTTGCTGCTGTTTAAGAAGTTCTTTTTTGATACTTTCAGGATTTTCCATCAGGAACTCATTGACTTCAGTCAGCCATTTATATTTTCCTTCCTCATTTACGCTGATGTTGACAAGACTCGGTTTTTCCACCACTCCTGAAGGAGTGTCTTTCTCGGGAGATATTTTGACGAGGTTGACTTCGTTGTCATAAAGGGCGGCGCGGGTAATGGCCATCGTCGCAAAGACAGCGATGACGAGAAACAAAAAATCCACCATTGGAGCCAAGTTAATGGAGCTGGATCGCTTAAACTCATCTTCTGGTATCAAGCTCATACTTATCCTTGGTTTTCGATCAGATGGGCAAGAGAATGGGCTTCCGTCTCAATCACAGAGAGCTGACGGGTTAAACGGTACTTAGTGATGGCATGGAACATCAGCGCTAAAATAGCGACGATCAGTCCGCCGACAGTAGTACCCACAGAAACGCCAAGGCCATCAAAAAGGGCTGAAATACTTTCCATCGAACGGTTGAGATCATAAAAAGCGTAGAACATCCCCAGAACCGTTCCCAAAAGTCCGATCATAGGAGCGATCACGGCAATATCATTCAGAAGGGCAATTTTCTGCCATAAGCGATTACTGGAGCGGCGGCCTTCCGATTTCATGAGCTCAAGCATGGCACTTTGTCCTTGTTTTCGCGATTGGATGCCTGTCGACATCATGCGAAACAAAATCGTCGGGTTTTTCTCGCAGAGCAATAAAGCTTCATCGTAATTCTTGGCGTTAAGTTTTTCACGGATCTCTTTGAGCGGCTCAGCAGGGATCAGCTCGGGTGTTCTCAGTTTGAGAAGGGCATAAGACCAAATACCTATGCTTGCGATCGAAAGACAGAAGAGGACCATATAAATCGTCGGAGATCCGGCAAAAACCTGACCTAGATCGATGATAATTCCATCCGACTTGACTTCGTCTGCAACTTCCTTTTCTTCTTTCTCGATAGCGGCGATATCATCTTCTAAATCGATCACAGGAGTCTGTTCTACAATGGCAGGAGGCAGCGCAGCGCTGGGTATTCCTGTTAATTTTTCTGGAGCAGATGCATTCACTTGAGGGGAATCGGTACTGAGTTCGACCGTCGATGAAAGAACCTCAGATTCCGGTGTTGTTGTCGAAGGTAAGGAAGGGGCGGCGATCTGGACCTGCCTGTTATCTATTTCCGATGTGGGCTCGGCCTGCTGTAAAGTAGTATTTTCAACTTGATCCACAGAGACGACATCCTCTGCAAAAATGGCTGAGATGCAAGCTGTTAGAATTAAGAGTTTTTTCATTACCAACCTCGGTTAAATATGAAATTTAGTTTTCAACATAACAAGCTTGTCACTATTGATCAAGATCTTCCATTGCCTTATTATTGTTGGCCATGAGACCGCAAGATTTAAAATCACCTTACCGCTGGGCAGACAGAAAGCCTCTTTTAGAAGACCGCGTCTTCTATGTGCCGGATTATTATGACAACCACAAAGAATTGATATTTCCTGAGTGGAAAACGATCTTTGGAAACGATAATCCCGTGATCATCGAATATTGCACAGGCAATGGGACATGGCTGGCAGAAAAAGCTAAAGACCCTTCCAAGAACTGGGTTGCTGTCGAGTGGCGTTTTGAAAGGGTCAGAAAAATCTGGTCCAAAATGAAAAACTACGCTCTGCCTAATTTATTTATCATCAGCGGAGAAGCGCAAACTTTTTCTCGGGAATATCTTCCAGAAGCTTCGATCGATGGCGTCTATATTAATTTCCCTGATCCGTGGCCTAAAGACAAGCACTCGAAGAACCGACTTTTCCAACAGCCGTTCATCGAGGAGCTTGCTCGTACGATTAAACCGGGCGGCACTATCACGGTGGTGACAGACGACCCTCCTTATAGCGAGCAAATCTCCCGAGAGATGCTGGCGCATCCCGCTTGGAAGTCAGACTTTCCCTCACCTTATTACGTCACCGAATGGGAAGGGTATGGCACTTCTTATTTCGATACGCTCTGGCGGGAAAAAGGTAAAGTCATCCACTATTTTCAATTTAGACGGCAATGAAAACCATTATTCTTCCCGCAGGAGTTTCAAACGATTTAGACTGGCGTCTTCAAAAAGAAGAAGCTAGAAATACGTCCGAGCAGATCTTATGGGAGTTCGATTTTGCTTTTGTCCACGACCAACCCGCATTTAATGCTTACATTTTAGCCGTGGATCACTTCTGCACGGACATTTGGAAAGAATTTGCAGATCGTTCTAAAGGCGTTGTTCTCTATCGAGGATCTTTAGATATTTTGCGGAAGATCGATTTGGATGAAGTCGAGGCAGCCCATCTTTTTGGAGATCTTCTTCATCGGCTGGCTTCGTTCTTGCCCGATGAAGCCATTCCTTATTGTCTTTTTGAAGACTCTTCTTTTGGAGAGGCGCGCTCAGCTCAACTGATGTCAAAAGAACGCTTTATTCATCTCCATTTGTCTTTAGAAGAACAAAAACTTCCTCAAGGCATTCTGCTACCCTCAGATGAAGCTTGCACTCCTGAGGTTTTAGAAAAACTTCAGAGTTTGATGCAGAGAGTTGGACCTCATCGGATGATCCCAGAAACAAGATTGAATGAAATGTGGGACGGGTTAGATCAGCTCTTCGTCATCGAAGAGGCTGTCAGTGTCCAAGGTCAAAGGCATATCAATGGATTTATCGCTGCGGGAGGAGAAAAGTTCGGAGCAGAGGGATTCGAACCCCCGACCCTCTGCTCCCAAAGCAGATGCGCTAGCCAAACTGCGCTATGCTCCGAACGGGCTAAATAATACTTGTATGACTTCTTTTCGACAAGGCTATTTGTTGTCTACCTTATCGATCCAATTTATTTTTAATCATTGTGAAGAGAATTATTTCAAAGTTACTTGAATGTGACAAAAATGGGTTTTTGTCGTATTTCCATGGAGCTTTGCATCGGATACGTTCAGATTCAATACCTGAGTAGAGTAGCTAGGGCCTAATTCTTCCTTTATAACGAGATTAGGGACTCCGCAGAGTTCTGAAAGGCCTGGGACGTCGTAAAGATAGGAGAGATGACCTGTTCCTACAAGTCCAATGAATTTTGCAGTTGGATTTTTTTGCAGTTCACTTTCGATAATAGGTAGGGCTGTGAAATTCACGGCTTCCATGCGCTCCTTCCCTTGACTTCCTCCGTGCGATTGAAATCCTATAAGTTGGGTATACGACATTTCAATGCCTACAGGTCGAATTCCGGCCTCAACAGCAGCTAAAATCATAGGATAGTAATGAGTTGCATTGACTAAAACAGATTCCCCATAACCCTTCTTTAAAAACTTTTCTAGAAAAGGAGAAGGTTTTTTCTTCTCAAAAAATCGATCGAGCTCTCCTTGCAATGTATCGTTGCAGCAAAACTCAAGAAAGAGAAGACGAACCCCATTTTCATATAAATCTTTCATATGCCTTTGCAATATTTGCTTAGGAACCCGGTCCAGGTGCAATTCTCCCACGAAAAAGCCTCGATGATTAGCAAGAAGAGACTTAAATATCGTATTCATTTGTTCAGGGTTGCCATTGAAGGAAGAGAAGACGGGGAAATCTACTTTTAACGAAGAAGCGTCTTGTATTCTAGGCTCTTTTTTAACTCGCTCTAGATTATATTCCGTGAGTAATTTTACTTGGTAAGGGTTAGAGTAGTCCTTTTCTATTAAGATGTTTTTTTTAAAAGTCCGAAAAAGATCGAATAAGAGACCGCTAAAAGGACAGACGGGTTCAGTAAAACGTAGAAGATTTAATAGCGTTTCAAATTCAGCAGTTGAATATCCCAAATAAACTTGTGAGCCTTCTATGATAATTTTAAGCGGATTTTCGGGGTTTTCTTTGTTGTACTGTTCAATTTTAGATTTCGCTTCTCCTAGTTTTATTTGGAGTTCTTGCTGATTGAATTTTCGCCTCCCACCAACAAGTTTAGCGAGATATCCTGGTTTTCCTTCCATGCGCTTTATAAATGCGGCTTCATTTTCTGCTGAACACACAGTAACCTGGTGACTTGACATGGAGGGAGGATTTGATCGATCTTTGGAAGCGGAATTCTGAAAAAATCCTGTGGCAAACTTATAGATTTTAGACAGTCCGCGGCAGCCATAAATAAACAAGGAGCTGACACAGTAATAGACTGAAGAGGCAAAATTGTAGATGGCACTCATATAAATTTGTCCGACTATAACATAACTCACTTCTTTCTTTCGACTGCAAGGAGTTTCTTGATTTGATATCTCAAACCTTGTAAACCGTAAGATATGAACTTTTTTAAAAATCCCGAGCTCTTTAGAGCCTCTCAAAATCCTCCTGATTTAAGAAAACTCTTAACACCGGAGAGGATCGCTTCCTTTCAAACCGAGGCTGTAGGCCTCCGTTTGCTTTACGCCACCGAAAGGGTCACTGACACGATCATGCAGGCGTTATTTAATCTAGCCCAAGATCGAGAAGTCGTTTCCCATATGAAAGCCATGCAGGCAGGCGAAAGGGTTAATTCCATCCACGGTTATGAAAGCGAGAATAGACCTGCATTGCATACCGCCATGAGAGATGTTTTTGATTCCGCTCAGCACCCGCCTATCGTCCAGGCTGCGATCGATCTTGCTAAAAAAGAAATTGAAAAATTAAAGACATTTTTAGCGGATGTAGAGGACTTCACCGATATCGTGCAGATCGGCATTGGCGGATCGTCTTTAGGGCCAGAGGCGATTTATTTAGGTTTGGAAGTCTATGCTATCAATGGAAGACGCGCCCATTTCATTTCCAATGTTGATCCCGATGAGACCACGAAAGTTTTAGGTAGGCTCGATCTTTCGAAAACACTGATTATCGTCGTTTCTAAATCAGGTTCTACCTTAGAGACAGTCACCAATGAAATGCTTGCGCGGGAAAAATTGAAAGATGCTGGACTGAATCCTAAAGACCATCTGATTGCTGTTACAGGAAAAGGAAGTCCGATGGACGATCCTGCAAAATACCGCGCTTCCTTTTATATTTGGGATTACATCGGGGGAAGATATTCCGTGACCTCGATGGTTGGCGGTGTGATGCTAGCCTTTGCGCTCGGCATTGAAACTTATCTCGACTTTCTTCGAGGCGCTCATGAGATGGATCTCGCCGCTTTAGAGTCTAATCCTGAAAAAAATCTACCGCTGACCGGAGCTCTTTTAGGGATTTGGAACCGAAACTTTCTCAATCTTCCGACAGTCGCTATTATTCCTTATGCGCAAGCCCTAGCTCGTTTTCCTGCTCATCTACAGCAGCTTGATATGGAATCGAATGGCAAACACATCAACAAAGAAGGGCAAGTTGTTGACTACAATACAGGTCCCATCATTTGGGGAGAGCCAGGAACCAATGGACAGCATTCCTTTTTCCAAATGATCCATCAAGGAACGACAATCGTTCCTTTGGAAATCATTGGTTTTAAGGAAACCCAATACGGAGAAGATCTGCTTGTCCAAGGGTCTTATTCTCAGGAAAAATTGCTGTCCAATCTCTTTGCTCAGGCGATTGCTTTGGCTCAAGGACAAGAAAATGCGAATCCGAACAAGGTTTTCAAAGGAAACCGGCCTTCTTCCATTCTTTTAGCTCAGAAGCTCGACCCTTTTACGATGGGTAAACTGCTCGCTTACTATGAACATAAAGTCGTCTTCCAAGGATTTATCTGGAATATCAATTCTTTTGACCAGGAAGGCGTCCAGCTGGGCAAAAAATTGGCTACAGAAATGATCAAGACCTTTACGGAAATTCGGGATGGAGAAAACCCTTCATATCAACTGGGCAAAGCCTATATTAAACAGCTAGAATAGGAGAGAAAAATGGTACCGATCATATTTTCAGCTTTTGTATCTTTGGCCGTATTGCCACTGGATTTTCCACAAAAAGCCGCTCAAGAAGAAAGTACTCCTCATTATCTGTATAAAGTAGTTTCCATCGAAGCCTGGAAAGCCAGTCAGGGTGAAAAATCTTTGAAACTCTCTGCTGACGATCAAACATTCATTCATCTATCTAGAGAAGATCAGTTGGAAAGGATCACTTCTAAATATTGGGCAAAAGCCTCTGAATATGTTGTCTTAAGGCTAGATGCCTCTAAGCTTCCGGGAAAAATGGTCTATGAGGCCAATCCAGGAGGAGCTAGCAAATATTATCACCTTTATGACGGATCAATTCCCCTAGAAGCTATCTCTGAGTCCAAGGTCATTAAAAAGTAGTGTTTGAAATTTTGCCCTCATGCTACAGAGAAAGTAAGAGGTAGCAGATGACATTATTTGAGAATTTACTGATCTTACTTGCGAGGATCTTAATTAGTTCACTATTTTTATGGGCGGGAGCTGCCAAGGTTCTGCGTTGGAAGATCTCTGCTGAATATATGCAATCTAAGAAATTGCCCGCTTCGCTGCTTCCTGCAGCTGTTGTGTTGCAGATTGTAGGGGGATTATCGGTATTGCTGGGCTTTGAAACACGGGTAGGGGCTTTATTGCTGATTGTTTTTGTGATTCCAGCAGCGTACAAAATGCATGATTTTTGGAACCTTCAAGATCCCGACAAGACCACGCAGAAGACGATGTTCATGAAAGATGTTGCAGTTCTAGGAGGGCTTTTGCTCCTCTTAGTGACAGGAGCAGGCCGCTTTGCGTTTAACTAAAAACGCAAAGCTCCTGGGAGGATTTAAGCTTTTCTTGGATCTATTCGCTTAACAGAAGTGAAATGCTGATCTCCATTCTCATCTGGAGTTGTCGTGATGACAGCGATTGCACCATCCTTAATACTTTTCGCAAGCTTAGGGTCCATTCCAGGATTTGATCTGATGATAGACTCTAGCCCTTTTTGCATCACTTTACCGTCGGTGATGAAAATAGGCAATTCAGCATTAGCTGTATCGTCAAGACCTTCCTGAACAGCCTTCAATAAGCGAGCTGCGATTTGAGCATTGCTTTCAGAGCGGGGATCTTGAGGATTCGGAGCGGTATTCCATTGCTCTTCCGGAGTCAGATTGTGGTATTGGTTGTAACCTGGATCTGCTCTTCTCACTATTTTGTCTCCGATCAATTCCCAGCCCACCTTGGTTGGTTTTCTTAGGTTATCATCTTCATTGACACTATCTATTTCATCCAATGCATCCTCTAACTCTTCCAGTCGCTCTTGTTCGTCTTCAATGGCTTCTAATTCAGCGAAATCTTTATAGGTAGCATTACCTAAAATGATATCGCCAGTTTCCTTGTGATGTGTGGAGGGAGAACTGAAAACTACAAGTCCTTCTAGATGGTTTTCTTGCCGAATTTTACTAATAGTAGGATTGATTTTTTCATGAGCCAATCGCACTCCTTTTTCTGTTAATCCGCCTAGGCCGCCTTCCTTACTACTTTTACTGGCTGGACGCATGACAATGCAAATCCTTTGAACGGCAGTGTGGATTCTCATGAATTGGTGATAGCAGGTACGAGCTTTGTACAAGAATATGCCTGTCAAAGCAAGATGCGCAGCAGTATCGAGCACTTTCATGTCTACCCATCTTGTGACTTGGCTGCTTGATTTTTGTGCTTTATAGAAGCTAATGCAACCTTTGAAAGCGAGCGAAGCTCCCGTGACAGCATAAGACATTTTCTTAGAGAAAGAATAGAGAGTCACCAAGTAGAGGCTATTGGAAACGACATTAAGCATTTTTTCGCCAATCTGAGACCGGCTAAGATCCATGAAATTGCGCAAGCTGAAGATGTCTTCGCCTAAATTCATCACGGTATGGAGGGCAACGCCAATCTTTAAATCTGCGAAAGTTCCGACTACTTCGACTCCATTCTTAACCCAGTTCCATACACGTGCTTTCTTCGATGTTTCCGCATCATTTAAAACAGAAGCAAAAGAGTTTAAGCCTAATGAAATATAAGAAATGTAACGCCCAGTAGGTTGATAAAGAGTGCCGATGAACGGCAGAGCCAATCCTACAATATGCATTCCGTTGTTTATCAAGCTTTTAGATAAAGAAGGAAGAGGTTTATCAGTAGATATTCCTTTGTTCATCAAGCCTTCAGTTGATGAAGGAAGAGTTTTATCCCAATCTCTTGAATAATATTTTAAATCTAATTTTCCTAGTAATGATGCTGCAGTCATAATTTCTCCATTTTAATGCGCATATTTTAATATAATTATCATTTTATTGTAATTAAAATGAGTTTTATAACATATTCGATACTATTTTTCTTGTTCTTTGTTATTAACCGCTTAACTACTATTATCGATAAATAAAATTTCGATTTTATAGCTAAAAATTGAGGCAAAAAATTTTAATCTCAAAGCTTAGAACAATTGAAATTTTTTCTCTATACTTCCCTTTTTTTGATCTTTCAGGATATGATGAAGGGATGTTTGCAGTGATTTATCAAATATATCTTAAACCAGGCCGGGAAGAAGACTTTCAGAAGGCCTGGCAACAGATTGCTTCTTATTTTGTCGAGAAAAGGGGAGCTATAGGCTCTTGCCTCCATCGAACCGAAGAGGGCAAATGGGTATCCTATTCTCGTTGGCCTGATCGAGCAACACGCGATGCCTCATGGCCGGGGGATAATGCTCCTTCAGATGAATTGCCTGAAGAGGTCCGCCAAGTCATTTTAACAATTCAAGACTGTACAGATCCCGATAGAAAATTTCCTGAGATCTGCATGGATGTCGTTAACGATCTTTTGCTCAGCAGTGTTGACACTTGATGCACTAATCATCTAGATAAAAAAATTATGTTTAGATCGCCCCAGCATTATCGCACTTTCTTGACGGTTCTTTTAACCTACGCTTTAGACCTTGTAGGTTATTCGATTGTATTTCCCGTTTTAGCTCCCTTGCTCTTGAATACTGAATTGCACTTTTTTTCAGCCGATGTTTTAGAGGCCACAAGAACCACGGTTTTAGGGCTTCTCTTTGCCGTTTTCGGGATTTCTCAATTCTTCGGGGCTTCTATTGCAGGAGCTTTGGCAGACCATTATGGAAGGTATAAAACCTTTCTCTGGACAATTGCCTTAAGTATTTTTGGGTATGCCTTGATGGCGCTGAGCATCTATAAACAAAATCTCGACTGGCTTTTTATCGGACGTATTATCACTGGGCTTTGCTCGGGTAATTTTGCACTTGCCCAATCGGCAACAGCAGATCTGACAGATGAACATCAGCGCAGTAAAGCTTTTGGTATTTTACTTGGCGTAGGAGGTCTGGGATTCGTTGCAGGTCCCTGGGTAGGCGGCAAGCTGGCCAATCCTGATTGGCTATCAGGCTCAGGTGCTTTTATTTTTGCAGCAATAGCAGCCTTGCTCAATTTTATTATTGTGTATTTCTTCTATGTCGAATCATGGACAAGGCACGCACATCATGCGAAAGTCCGCTTGCTGGGAACTTTCAAAGATATTCGTCTTGTTTTCCACCAAAAAACTTTACGTATTCTGCTGATGGCTTATTTGCTCTTCTCTATTGGTTGGGGGTTTTTCCTTATTTTTTCACCAACATTTTTGGTGCAAAGATTCTCGCTGGGGCCGGACAAAATCGGAGATATATTTGCTTATATGGCCATTAGCTGGTTCTTTGCTGCGATGTTCCTCAATAAAGAGCTCCTCGGCAAATTCTCATTACGCACTTTAATTTTGGCTGGGACTTTAATTGCATCCTTAGGTGTGGGATTATTTCTATGGCCTTCAACCCTATGGCCCTATTGGATTATCATTCCAATTGCCTTAGTAGGGGGAGCGCTTTGCTGGGTTAACATGGGATCTCTTCTTTCATTAAGGTCTTCTGAACATATGCAAGGAAGGGTCATGGGAGCTAGCGGATCAATGTGGTCCATTGGTCAGATTATAGCGCCTCTTGCCGCAGGTCCTCTAGCCGGCTGGAATATCTATTCTCCGCTATTGGTGGGCGCTGTGTTTATTTTGATCACTTTTCTTTATTTTATACTAAGCTACAAAGAAAGCTCAGTCTAAACAATATGTTTATCTTAACAGTATCTTTATGATATACTCCGACCTAATCTGGAGGTCGTTTATGTTAACATGGGCAATTTTATCTTTAGTGACAGCTATTATCTCAGGATTCTATGGATATAACGGCATCGCAACTGTATCAAAAAAAGTCTCTAAAGGACTTTTTTATTTAATTCTCCCTGCATCCGTTGTTTCTTGGATCTTCTACATTTTGCATCTGTAAAATTATTTACAAACTTGCACTTTGCCCTGTTCTATATCTATGACATGCTGAGAAGGATTTTCAAAGACGGAAGAAATCAAGAAGATCTGTCCAAAAGAAGAAAGCTTTCCTAAAAGAGAATCTCGCCTTGAACTATCTAAGTGGACTCCAAAATCATCGATTATTTCAAGAATGTTAAAATATCGGAATAGGTGAGCGAGTTAATTTGTGCATAGGCAAGAAAATACCGAAAGAGATCTCCAGCCTTCTCTTACTGCTGTAAGTTATGATAGGCAACAGCGGCATTCTTCAAAACCTGAGGAGGAACGTTATCCCCGTAGGCTGTGATGGCCTTTGTGTAGAACTCTGCTGCCTTCTCCCACTGCTTTAAATTAAAATAGGCAATAGCTGCAGAATGCAAAAACTTAGGAGAAACATTTTCCCCATAGGCTGTGATGGCCTTTGTGTAGAGTTCTGCGGCCTTCTCCCACTGCTTTAATTTTAAATAGGCAAGAGCTGCACCACTTAAAACCTCAGGAGGAACCTTATCTCCATAGGCTGTGATGGCCTTTGAGTAGAACTCTGCTACTTTCTCCCACTGCTTTAAGTATAAATAGGCAAGAGCTGCATTATGCAAAACCTGAGGAGGAACGTTAGCCCCATAGGCTGTGATGCCCTTTGTGTAGAGCTCTGCTGCCTTCTCCCATTGCTCTAAGTTATGATAGGTAACAGCTGCACTCTGCAAAACCCGGGGAGGAACGTTATCTCCATAAGCTGTAATGGCCTTTATGTAGAACTCTGCGGCTTTCCCCCACTGTTGTAATTCAAAATAGGCGGTAGCTGCATTTGTCAAAACCACAGGAGGAACGTTATCCTCATAAGCTGTGATGGCCTTTGAGTAGAGTTCTGCAGCCTTCTCCCACAGCTGTAATTTAAAATAGGCGGTAGCTGCATTTTTCAAAACCACAGGAAGAACGTTTTCTCCGTAGGCTGTAATGGCCTTTGTGGAGAGCTCTGCTGCCTTCTCCCACTGCTGCAAGCTATGATAGGCAACAGCTGCATTATGCAAAACCACAGGAAGAACGTTATCTCCGTAGGCTGTAATGGCCTTTGAGTAGAACTCTGCTGCCTTCTCCCACTGCTGTAAGTTATGATAGGCAAAAGCTGCATCACTCAAAACCTCAGGANNTGGCCTTTGAGTAGAGTTCTGCAGCATCCTTCCACTTCTGTAAATTGTATTTCACGTCAGCTGCAGTATGCCAAGTCTCAGCAGGAACATGGTCCCCATAACCTATAATAGCAGTTGCCAATAGTTGTTCTTTTTCTACCGTTGTTTTACCACCATGCTTGGCAACAGCTACAAGGACAGGTGGGAAGTCGTTTCCATTCGTGAACAATCCATTGCTAATCTCCGGGTTTATGGAGAGTAATTGATCGAGTCCACGGCAATCGTTGTTTTTTCCAATCGATAAGATTGATAAGTTTATTAACATCCCTTGAAGGTTGCGATTAAAAAATAATCTCACCGCTAAAAAACTTGCGCAAGTCGCATTTTTTTGAATAGCTTTTGTTAATGTTTGAAAAGCTTCTCCGATTGCTTTTCTTCGGAGGGGTTGAAGGGGAGGATCTTGTATAGTTTGAAGTGGTCCTAACTGTGAAAGTCCCCTTAAGAGTAACTCTCCTCCAGTTTCACAAGGTTCATTAATATCTGACATTAAGAAGCTTTTTTGTAACTGCGAGGTGAGGGAATTATTTGATATTCGACTTAAGTCATTCCATAAGAAGGCGCCGAAAGAAGGAAACCTAACCATCAAACCTTCGAAACGATGATAGATTCTTTGAAGCTTTTCCTTGGCACTATCTGATGGATGGACGATTTTCAGTTCTTCCAGTACTTTAAATCGCTCTTCAGCGTACTGCAGCGTTGCCCTACCAAGGATATAACGATATTTGACAGAATCAATTGCTTTTGCGCAAGCCGACCAATCAAAATCTAAGCGTTCTTCTATTGTTAACTCTTTCCATCGGCTTTTCGTGTACTGCCGACAGGTTCGCGACAGTTTCTCAAATTTCAAAAGGGATTGAAACGGAAGATAAGATAAAATCTTGTGCACTATATCTGTGACTAAATAAACGCCAGACCATTCCAAATGAGATTTTTTATAGGGTCTTTCAACGGGCACGGCTTCAGCCGGTCTTTTTAAACCTGAATTGGGTGAAGAGAAATGTGGAGGTGATGCTGACATATTAATCCCTGTAATAATCAGCATTAATTATATAGATGTTTGATAATAATTTAAATCATTAATAATAATTTTATTATTAAGTCGGTTATAACGAACGTGTCTCAAAAACCGGCATTTGGGCTTCTGCGTATAAATTGCCATTCCGTGCCTTGAGAGGACTTCTCTTATTCTTAGTGAAACTTCTGGGTATTGTCCTTCCGATTCCCTGTTGCCTACAGATAGAAGACGAACATGGGATCACAAAGTATGGATACGACATTTTAAATAAGTGGGTTGCTGTCTCTTATCCTGGCATAGCCTCTATCCATTATTCCTATGCCTATTGCGATGGTTTATCAGATATTCCGATGCAAAATCGTGGTATTATCGACCTAATCAACTTCGGCCTGCACGATGGATCATGCCTTGTTCTATATCTAGGACATGGTGAGAAGGATTTTCAAAGAAAGCAGGAGAAGTCAAAAAGACCTGTCCAAAAGAAGAAAGCTTTCCTAAAAGAGAATCTCGTCTTGAACTATCTAAGTGCACTCCAAAATCATCAATGGAAAAGAGGGGAGGGGCGTTGTGGTGATCTTTAAGATGGTGCCATTGCGCTAGTCTCATCGCGGCAACAGCTGACCTAAGCTGTCCTTGACTAGCAAAAGAGCGGGCCTCTTGGCCGTTGATGAGGATCTCCAGGTCGTCGCGGTGAGGACCGATGAGTGTCGAACCTAAGAACATTTCCTTAGCGCGATGTTGCAGATAGTTTTCGGTATAAGAAGAGATGTATTTGATTTCTAAGTGATCTCGATTGTTGGAGAGTTCCAACATGCTGTTTTTTAAGCCTTCGGTAAGTCCTGCAACCACTTCTTGCCGCTTCTGCCGGATATAGGCTGCGGAGACGACCATGAGGCTTTCCCAGGTCTCTAAAGAATCGGAGGTTTTTTTGCGGAGGAGAAAATTCCGGTGCTTAACGGCTTTATGGTAACGGGTCAGATGATAGACATAGAGAGGATCGCTTTGCGCAATGTGAATGTCGAGAAAACGGCGCCGGTCAGCAGGAGCTCCTGTGATTAAGAGGACATCTTCCGGAGCTAGAAGAACAATGGGAAGCAGTCCTAAAAGATTAGTGAAATGGGCGTAACTGGTGTTGTTATAATCTAGCTTGCGAACTTCACCATCGAAAGAGAGGCGGATATGTTGAGAAATTCCATCTTTGACGAACTCAGCTTCAATAAAGAAAAAAGAAGCCTCATTTTGGATGAGCTCTTTGAGATGGGGAGTCCGAAAGGATCGCCCCGTTCCTAAAAGATAAAGGGCCTCTAGGAGATTCGTCTTGCCTTGGGCATTATTTCCACGGATGAGATTAACCTCCGGGGAAAATAAAATCTCCGCTTCTGAATAGTTGCGGAAATGCCTTAAATAAAGCCTTTTAATGAACATTTAGACTTCGAGTCGCATCGGCATGATGACAAAGTGGGCATTTGTCGAATCCGTGATGAGTCCAGGATTATAGGCATCGCTCAGGCTTAGTTGGATGGTCTCGTCTTTGCTATGGCGCAAAATATCTAGGAAATAGTGGGGATTGAAAGCGATATCGAACTTGGGTCCGCCATAGTTGGCTGTCATGCTGACTTTTCCTTCGCCAATCCCGCCGCTCATGGCTGTGAGGTGGAGCTCGCCGGAAGTAAATGTAAAACGGACAGCGCTGCTATGATCGCTGGTAAAGAGGGAGACTTGGCGCAAGAGAGACATCAGTTCTTCGCGATGGAGGGCAATCGGATCTGTCGCTTTCTTAGGGATCACGCGGTCGACATCAGGATACTGGCCATTGAGGAGTTTTGTGATGAGGGTGACAGTGCCTGTTTCAATGCCGATCTTATCAGGGAAAAAGGTGAGCTTTGACTTTTGATCTTTTCCATCGAGAAGCTTGATCATCTCTTCGACGGCTTTTAGAGGAAGGACATAGGCCCCTGATTGTTCGTCTCCAAGTTCAACATCAGCAAAAAGTTTTGCAAGTCTTTTACCGTCCGTGCCGATAAATGTCGCAAGCTTTTGACGGTGCTGCAAAAGGATTCCATTGAGGACTTGACGGTTATCATCGCGTGCAGCGGCAAATGAGCTTCGCACGAGCATTTCTTTGAGCATCGTGTTGTCGAGATCTAGAGAAATGCCGCCAGATAGATCAGGAAGGGCAGGGAATTCATTTTTATGCATGCCGCTCATCTTAAAGTGGGAAGTGCCGGCATTGATGTGGGCGGATTCGGGAGTCGCAGCATGAATTTCAACTTGAGAAGCTGTCAGCTCTCGGACGAGCTGGAAAAACTTTTTTGCAGGAAGGGTGATCGATCCTTCTTCTTCGATCTTGACATTGGCATAGGCTCGCATGCTGACTGTCAAGTCAGTCGCGCTTAAAATGAGCTGATCATCCACAGCTTCCAGCAGGACATTACTCAAGATAGGAAGAGCCGGTTTCGCAGGGACAATGGCTTGGATTTTTCCGATTAAATTGAGTAAATCAAGTCTGGGGATGATGAATTTCATAGATGATCCTTTTTTATAAGAAGATACTCGATTGGAGAGACTAGTGTCAACTAAGAGACAGATGATCTTTCAAAAAAGCAACCAGTTTCTTCCACGAATCTTGACTGGCCTCTTCATCTGCCTGTGGGCTGCCCCCCATAGAAAACCATTTATTGGCAATAGGATGATAGTACAAACTGCTGGAGGCTAGACCGGGGATACCAATCTGATGGCCGGCATCAGGATAATGAAGATGCTGGACTAAAGCCGTTGGATTTTTCCTTTTTAGGATCTGCTCAGCAAAAATAGACGAAGGCCACATTCCATCGTCTCCGCCGGAAATGAGTAAGATAGGGCAGGTGATTTTTTCGACAGGGATCGCGGCGCATTGATAGGCCTCTTGATCTTTCATGCCTTCAAGAAATTGGGATGTGGTGCGCAAAGGATGGTCAGCGTCTTGACCTAGTTTCTCATCGTCTTTTGCGACAGGAGCAGAAGGACTTATCGGCCTACCTTGATAGGTCCAGGCAGGAAGATGAGACTGGTTGATAGCTCCGAAAATAACGCTGCTAGGGACAGCTGCCACAATGGCATGGATAGAATCGGGAAAAACAGTTCCCAAAATTAGGCTGAGCTCAGCGCCTCGGGAGACTCCATAGATACCGATGTGGTCTTTATCAATGGAAGGATGGGACTGGAGCCAATCGATAGCGGTTTTAAAATATTCCAATGGAATGTTTTCAAGGTTTGAGGGTAGACCTTCTATGCCAAAATAACCCAGCGCTAGGGTAGCAAAACCTTCCACGGCCAGTGCTTTCGCGCGGCTTTCGCTCAGGCCGCCATTCGATCCGCTGAGTGTAATAATAGCTGGAAGCGGCCTGTCTGAAATAGGTAAAAATAAAACTGCTTTGAACGGCTGGTCTTCAATGATAATTCTTTGATAAGAGGCGATAGGCTGTGTTACTTCAGTCGCAATAACAGAAGTGAGGTTAAAGCAAAGAAATAACGGAAAGAATAATGTGATTAAAAAAGTCATAGCTACTCCTGGTCTTTCATTGACCGGTCCATTTCTCGTTTATCTTGACGGGCTTTAAGGGCGGCCTCTCTCCGAAATCCCTCCCGATTATTTCCAATGGCTCAAAACCAGCGGCGCCCTCGACAAAGCGGATAATAAAGAGCTGAAAAACGCCCTCTTGAAAAGGGGCGCTTGGAAGTAATTCAGCCCTCAGGCTTGGATGTAAAACAAACCGCCATCGGGGCGCGCGATAAAACTGAAGATATATTTGTTATCCACAAGAGCTTGGAGAACTCGATTAAGCCAAACCCGATTTGCTTCGGTGGGTGTGATTGAGTTTTTATGAGAGGGAGCCCCACAATTTTTATATCTTCCTAATACACCATAATGATCGCAGTCGATCAAAATAAACCTTTTTCCTCTGATTGATGCTTCATCTGGCGTTTTTTGGAGGGCATCATTGATGGCCAAGACCATTTCATTCAAAGCATCTTCTAAAGTGATCAATTTTCTCTCCCATTTACCTACAGAATTTCGGATTTCAATTTCCTGAACTTCATCATTAAAACCTAAAGCCTTTACATCTTGAATGACAATCGAAGCCCGAGCATTTTCTTCTTTGATTCCTTTCATATCATGAAACTGAAGTATCTCATGATAGCGCCGGATATCTTGCTGCACTTCTTCTTTAACCTGATCGATTGTCATGGAGTTCGGCTGAATATCATGCTGGCGCGCTACATCGAGAACATCTTTAATGAGCTGTTCCGAAAATAGGCATCGAATCAGACCCATCCTTCTTAGATAAGCATCTCCGAAGAATCCCGTCTGGGCCTTTTCTCTATATTTGAAATCTAATATTGCTATGCGGCACTCTCCATTAGAATCGACGAAAGGCATATCTCGACGTGTGACAGCGCTCAAATTCATGAGTGCAGTAAAGATCGCCAGTTGGTGGACTGCCTTTGCCATCTTTACAGATTGCTTTTCCCATATCTCTTCTTGAGCACTTTCATCCGCCTTGTGAGCAATAAACTCTTGTGCAATGACTTTAAATTGTTTGTCGTCATGCACAACTTCCAGCAGTTTTGTATGAGGTATCTTTAAAAGATCAAGGTTATTCTCTAAGCAAACTTTTTGACCCTCGATGATATTATCAAAGTGAGCTTGAGTTGCTGCATTTCCAAAAACACTGATTGTACAATGCTTTTTATCTTCCCAATTTGTATGGTCGCGCCCTACAAGAGGAGGTTCCATTTTAAAAATTGACCCAGGCACTGTTTGCAGTTTGAAAATGATACTGTTCCCTTGGCGGACCCATTGAATTTCAGGATCATCTTGATATGCAAGGATTTTAGGCATGAGCCTTTGAATTTTCTGCGTTGTTGTCTCCAAAACGATCATGCCCTTTTCTAATTCTATCTGTGCTAGAGGAATGGAGACAGGTCGCTTCCATGCTCTTATATAGAAGTAGGCGCCTACTGCAACTAGCCCAAAGCAAAATGCAACTTTCCAATCTAGTTTTTTCAAAATGGGGACATAATAGGACAAGCTGCCTGAGCGGGATGTTGAGAAATTCTGAATTTGTGTCATATGAACTGCCTTTGGGGGAAAATTATATTCAATTGTTTGAAAAAACCAAAACTTAAAGAATGACAATACATTTCCATAAAAAGAAAATTTTAACTTATCATTTATTACCAGCAAGTAGACACCCTCTAAGAGAGAAAAATGAATCGGTTATTCGTGGTCTTTCATGGACCGGTCCATTTCTCGTTTATCTTGACGGTCTTTAAGAGCTGCTCGTTTATCATAGGCTTTTTTGCCTTTGGCCACTCCGAGGCGAACCTTGACTAGTCCGTGTTTGAGGTACATGCCTAGAGGGATGATCGTCAGTCCTTTTTCATCGATCACAGATTTTAAACGGAGAAGTTCTCGTTTGTGGAGAAGGAGTTTGCGCTCTCTGCGTTCTTCATGGTTATAGATATTCCCAAATTTATAGGGAGCGATCGAAGAGTTTTTAAGATAGGCTTCGCCGCGATGGAAAACCACATAGGCTTCTTGGAGATTCCCTCCATGGCTTCTGAGGGATTTAATCTCGGTCCCCAAAAGAACAATTCCCGACTCCAGAGTCTCCAAAATTTCATAATTGTGATGAGCTTTGCGATTGGAGACTAAATCTTCCATATGAACTCTTTAATATAATAAATTCGATTATGTCAAAAATTCTATCTAAAACAAAGGGGTTCTTTAACCGAAAAGGGATTGTCCGAAGGCGGTGACTGTGAAGCACGGCTTGCCATTATAAGTCCCAAGTGCAGTAATACCTGCTTCGAAAAGCCATTCAAAAATAATCGCATGGATAAAGGCTCTCTCTTCAGGAGTATATTCAGGAAGGGCGTATCTCCAGCCTTTGCCGCATTTTTTGAGCGTTGCAGCTGTATGATCCGCTAAAGGAACAATAACGCCTTTATTGAACTCTTCAAAAACGACCCATCCGGTATGGAGGACGCGCATAACAGTTTTTTCTGCTTCTCGAATGACTTTTTCAGAGGTGAGTGAAGGAGGCAGTTCGATCGATTGGATCTTATTCAAAGAATGGCGATAAAGATAGAGGGCCCGATTTTCGACTCTCATTTCCAGCCATTCTGCAGCAGGCTCTGAAGCTTGCAGCTTATCACCGTCGAGCTCTGCCAGTTTTAACAGCTGCAGCTTCCGGACAATCTGATCTAAATAACCAGGAGTGGGCGGAGCCTCTTGTAATCGCGCCGCCATGGCAGCGTATCCTTTAGGATTAAGAGGTGTTGACTGTTTTTTAACGAGTTGAAGAACAGCGGTCATGTCTTCGACAAAAGAAAAATCATGAGGCCGGTGCCGTTGAATTTTCGAAGTATCGGAGATCACGGGAGTCGTTGTTGTTTTTAAGAAAGTGAGGTAGTCGCGCCACTCTTGGAAGGGAGAGACTCTTTCTTCCCAGCCATCGCCGACTTTCTGATAGCCTATGCAACAGACAAAGTGGAGCTCTAGAATGAGCATGTTCTCTTCAAATTGCTCGCGTGAGAGGCCATACTTATTCATGAGTTCTTTGGCTGAAAGGTAGAGCAGTGAAGAACGTAAAACGTCTTGCGCCATCGCCGATAGGACAGGATCGCCAAAACTAAGCTCCATCAGATACCGTTGAAAAACTTGAGGAGTTAGGAGATATTTTTCGACGAGAGAATCAAAGATATTATTTGAAGTGCGCGGAATCGAATACCAGATTGGAAGAGCATGGATAGGGACTTTTTTAAGCAAGTTTTGAAGAAATTCCATACCAGGGATGAAGTCAGGTTCAAATTTCTCAATTTCAGTTTCGAAGTATTTTCTTGTCTCTTTATCGACAACGATAGAATCACCCTCGATGACGAGAAGGCCTGTTTTGCTGAATCTTTCTAAGATAGGAAGAAGCTCTTCTTCAGTTTTATCGATGTTTTTTGCGATTTTTCGAATCTGCGCTTTGATAGGGCTGTAAAGTATTTCTTCGAGAAGGCTGATTTCTAACGTCGTGAAACTAGCTAATAAGAGGCGATTTTCAATGTCCCGGCGATAATTATAATCAGAAAGTGTAATCTTATTTTTCTTTACCGCACTTAATTCTATCATAGTTTTGATGGGTTTCACCTCGTGATGACTAGTGTAGTTGATTTTTCATTTTGAAGCAATTACCATTATAATGTATTTTTTCTGGATGACTAATTACGATCACAGACGAATTGAGCAGAAATGGCAGCATATTTGGGAAGAAAGAGGGACCTTTCAGGTCGAGGCCGACCCTTCAAAACCTAAATACTACATCCTCGATATGTTCCCTTACCCTTCAGGCGCCGGCCTCCACGTCGGACACGTCACGGGATATACCGCCACCGACATCCTTTCCCGCCATATGAGAAACAAAGGCTATAATGTCCTCCATCCGATGGGATGGGATAGTTTTGGCCTGCCTGCTGAGCAATATGCGATCCGCACCGGGACTCATCCTGCTGTCACGACGGAAGAAAATATCAATACGTATCGAAGGCAGCTCAAATCTTTAGGTTTTAGTTATGACTGGAGCCGTGAAATCGCGACGAGTGCTCCGACTTATTACAAATGGACTCAGTGGATCTTCACAAAGCTCTATGAAAAAGGGCTTGCGTATGAAGCGGAGGTCAGTGTCAACTACTGTCCAACATTAGGAACTGTTTTGGCCAATGAGGAAGTGGAAAACGGCTATTCAAAAGAAGGCGGCTATCCTGTTGAGAGACGTCCTTTACGTCAATGGATCCTCAAAATCACGGCTTATGCCGATCAGCTGATCGAAGATCTTAAACTCGTCGACTGGCCTGAGTCTCTCAAACGATTACAAGTGAATTGGATTGGCAGAAGCGAAGGCGTTAAAGTACATTTCACGGAAGAAAAAACCGGAGAGGTCTTAACGGTATTTACCACAAGGCCCGATACTCTTTTTGGTGCGACATACATGGTTCTTTCTCCCGAACATCCTCTGGTAGCCCACATTACAACCGCTGAACATCAGCAACAAGTAAAGCATTATCAAAAAGAAGTCGCTTCAAAATCGGACATGCAAAGAACCGATCTTGCCAAAGAAAAAACAGGCGTTTGGACAGGTGCTTATGCCATCAATCCTGTGAATAATAAAAAAATCCCGATTTGGATTTCAGATTACGTTCTGATGACCTATGGAACAGGCGCTGTGATGGCCGTTCCCGCTCATGATGAAAGAGATTTTGAGTTTGCTCAAAAATATCAGCTTTCCATTATTCCTGTGATAGAACCTGACAATGAAATTAAAGAGGCTGTATTAGCCGGAGAAAAATGCTGGACTGAAGACGGAAAACTCATCCATAGCGGCTTTCTAAACGGTCTTTCTGTTGAAGAGGGCAAGAAAAAAATTTCCGACTGGCTGGTTGAAAAAGAAAAAGGGGAGAAGACCGTCAATTATAAGCTCCGCGACTGGCTTTTTTCCCGCCAGCGTTATTGGGGAGAGCCGTTCCCTATCTTGCATTTTGAAGACGGAACAAAACGGATTCTCGATTTAGATGAACTCCCTCTATGTCCTCCCGAAATGAAAGATTACAAACCTTCAGGCAATGGGGAAAGTCCACTTGCTAAAGTCAAAGAATGGGTCGAGATTACCGATCCTAAGACGGGTAAAAAAGCTCGTCGCGAGACCAACACGATGCCTCAATGGGCAGGTTCCTGCTGGTACTATTTGAGATTTTGCGATCCGCATAACGATAAAGCCGCCTGGGATCCTGAAAAAGAAAAATACTGGATGTCGGTTGATCTTTATGTCGGGGGAGTCGAACATGCCGTCCTCCACTTGTTATATGCCCGTTTTTGGCACAAAGTCTTATACGACTGCGGCTTTGTCTCGACACCGGAGCCTTTTCAAAAGCTGCGCAACCAAGGCCTTTTGACAGCCCGCTCTTATCAACTCCCTTCGGGCGTCTATATTTCTCCTGAAGAAGTCATGGAAAAAGAGGGGAAATATTATCAAATCGGTACAAATATCGAACTGCGCAGCCAAATCGAAAAGATGTCCAAATCGAAACTCAATGGGATCACACCCGATGAGATGATCGAAGAATTCGGTGCCGATAGCCTGCGTCTCTATGAGATGTTCATGGGACCTTTTGATCAGGAAAAACTCTGGAATACCGATGCCGTTCAAGGCTGCTATCGCTTCCTCAACCGCTTTTATAATCTAGTCACCTCAAATAAAATCACGGAGGAGTCTTCCGAAGAAGCTCTTAAATTGGGACACCGGCTGATCTTTCAAGTGGAGAAAGACATCCAAGAGATGTCGTTTAATACTGCGATTGCCAAAATGATGGAGTTCATGAACGACTTCACACCGCTGCCAAAATATCCGAAAGTTGTCTTGAAGATGATCACCCAGGCCCTTTATGCTTTTGCTCCGCACATCGCTGAAGAAGCCTGGGAATTGCTGGGAGAAACAGAGAGTCTGACTTATACGCTTTTCCCTCAGGTGGATCCTGCCTATTTGATCGATTCTACAACGCTCTATGTGATACAGATCAATGGAAAAGTGCGCGGTAAGTGGGAGCTTCCAAAAGACAAAAGCCAAGAAGAGATCTTAGCTTTCATTCAGAAGCAGCCCCAGATTGCCAAACACTTGGAAGGAACGATTGAAAAAGTGGTTTTTGTCCCTAACAAATTACTGAGCTTAGTCGTGCAGGTGAATCATGCTTAAGCTTGTCTATAATCTGGTTTTAATACTCTATACCTTGCTAAGTCTGCCGAAATTTCTTTGGGAAGCTGTGCGCCATCGAAAACACCGTAAATCGTTCATGGAAAAACTCGGATTTAAGATCCCTGTTTTTTCTTTGCCGGCAGAGGGTGTCAAAATTTGGGTCCATTCGATCTCCATGGGGGAGACTAAGGCGGTTGCCCCTTTAGTCGAACAAATCCGGCAGCAGATGCCTCATGCATCGATTGTCATCTCCACAACGACAGAGACGGGTTTGGCAGAAGCCAAACGAAGGATGCCTGAGCTCTCTCATTATTTTTATCTTCCTTTGGATTTTTCATGGACAATGAAACGTCTTGTCCGCCGTATCCAGCCCGATCTGTTAATTCTTGTCGAAAGCGACTTCTGGTACAACCTTGTCAGCTACAATAAGAAAGTCGTGCTGGTCAATGGGAAAATTTCAGAAACTTCTCAATCACGATTCCGTTTCTTTTCGTTTTTCTCCAAGCGGCTTTTTTCTCAATTCGATCTTCTCTGCCTTCAAAGCCAAAGATATGCCGCCCGCTTTAAAACTCTAGGTGTGGATGCTGAGAAAATTGTCGTGACTGGCAATCTCAAGTTTGATCAAACATTTCCTCATCTCGATATCCAAAGGTGGAAGGCGGATCTAGGAATCCTTCCCGAAGATAAGGTCATCACTCTAGGATCTACACATGATTCAGAAGAAGACCAACTGATCACAGCTTTAGAACCTCTTTTTAAAAAGTTTCCGACGTTGAAAATTCTTCTCGTTCCTCGTCATCCTGAAAGATTTGCAGCTGTAGCGGCCTTATTGGAAAAAAAGAAGATCTCGTTTGCCAGGTTTTCAGATCATCTTCCTAAACAAGGCAGCGAGCGGGTCATTCTTATCGATGCCATGGGTATTTTAAGCGCCTGCTATCAGCTTTCTGATATCGCGATTGTTGGGGGAAGCTATGTAAGCCATGTCGGAGGCCATAATATTTTTGAGCCTGCTGCTTTAGGCATCCCCGTTCTTTTTGGACCTCATATGCGGGATCAAAAAGATCTTGTTGAAATTGTTCTTCCCTCAGGGGCTGGAAAGCAAGTGGAGCTCTCGGCTCTCGCATCCACTGTCGAAGGCATGCTAGATCATCCTCCTTTAGAAATGAAGAAAGCTGGCCTTGATTTAGCTGAAGAAGTCCAAGGATCGACGAAGCGGACACTGCAATCGATACAAAGTTTTTTACCCAATTAATATTTGAGATTTGTTTTTAAATGGTTGATTGCGATAAACTTTGCCCAACTTATCGCGGGGTGGAGCAGTGGTTAGCTCGTTGGGCTCATAACCCAAAGGCCGGAGGTTCGAATCCTTCCCCCGCTATTTTTATCCCCCTAACTATGGCGGTATAGCTCAGTTGGTTAGAGCGGAGGAATCATAATCCTTGTGTCGTTGGTTCGAATCCGACTACCGCTATTCTTTAAGATTATCTTCATACTAGTTCTTCATCATCACTTAAAAAAAAAATTTTTTAAAACTTTTCTTGATTATTTGATTTTCAAATTTATAAAAAAACATTATCTATAAATTAAAGATTTGCGAGTTATTTAATTTTTAATTTTATTATATAAATTAGTTAAAATAGATTTGTAACTATAACTTAATTATAATTAATATAATTATGACACAAGTTACACGTACAAATCCTGCTAGTACTTCTGCTGTTCCCATCTTTCCAATCGAGTTAGTCAATAGCCAGACTCAGCGTATCTATTCTGTGACCAGTAAACTTCTGGGAAAAGGCGGGTTTGGTTCTGTCAGAGAAGGAGTAGATTGTTTAACAGGTTCTCCCGTAGGGATTAAAACCCAAAAGGATTCGGCCGTATCTAAAAGTGAAGCCCTCATGTCTAAAATTATTCGAGCGCCTCATTTGGTGTCTTGTAGGGCTGCTTTTGAAGGCTCTTTACAAAGCGATTCTGCTTCAGAAAGCCATATTGTCATGGATTTAATTAAAGAAGTTAACATTATAGATGCGTTTTACATTTCTAACCAAGTCAGATTAACACCTCGTCAAATTATTACGATCACTCGGCAATCCTTGGAATTTTTGGATGCATTAGGGCATCAAGAAATTGTTTATTTTGATGTGAAGCCGCAAAACATGATTTTTAGACCTAAGTGCGGGTCTTTGACTTTTATTGATTTGGGAGGTGCAAGGCAACTTAAAGATATTCCCACAGTTGGGATTATTACAACTCGTATGTACTGCGCTCCTGAATATTTTCTAAGAGGGAAACTCACGCCGGCCTTTGATCTTTGGAGCTTGGGAGTCACATTGTACTCGCTTTGCACGGGTTTTCGTTTTGTAAATACTCCTAACGAAATGCCCAAAGAACAACAGGGGAATTATTTTCTGCAATCGATAGCCCAACGGATAGGCAAACCTTCTGCTGAATTTCTAAAGGGCTGCAAAAAAACTGAGCACTATTTTAATGAATCTGGCGAATTTCGTAATCCGGTCTCGCTGCCTCCTATCAAGTGCTGGAAAGAAATAGTCAGAAATATGTGCCAAATAAATTTGTGGCCTAATGAAAGTATCTCCCCGTTTATTGAGCTACTCGGACAATTATTGCGTTACGAAAATCGGACAGCTGCTGAGGAACTTCTAAAATCGCCTCTTTTTGACAAAGAGATTGTGACTCATTTAGAGTACGATCGCCGCCAAAAATGCAAAATCTATATCCACAGATCTTTAGAGATACCCTTCTCGCAAACACTCAAACCCGCAGATTTAGGCGTTGTAGATCTGACAATTGACTTAACTGAATCTGTCGACCCTTGTTTACATATTCCGCGAGATCCTAAAGCAAATTATATTCTCATTCTGGAAAAAGAAGACGTTTACCTTGCCTACCGCATTTCTCTAAAAGATGGGGGAATGTTGGACATTAAACCGTATCAAGTTGAGCTTGCTCAACTGACAAGCAAAGCTAAACGGAACTTATTTCAGACATTAGATGAAGCAGAAAATCCACCTGTAAAAAAAGCTAGAAAAGAAAACATCCCTCCTCAAATCGTCCATTTGGATTTTAGGCCTGCCTCTTCGACACGTAGTCGTAAGCCAATGGCTCAAAAAAAGAGATAAAGCAGCCATGGCGCAAAACGTCTCTGGAAACCTTACAACACCTCCTATGCCTAACGAGGCCTTGCTCGTCCCTAAGAGCCTCAAACGATCCTACTCCTGTACACAAGAAGTTTTAGGAAAAGGGTGCTTTGGTTCTGTGGTAAAAGGGGTAGACTTACTAACGAAGTCACCCGTCGCCATTAAAACTCAACCCAGTTCGCTAATTGCAAAAGCCGAAGCTCAAATGGCAAGTATCATACAAGCTCCTCACGCCGTTCCCTGTCGAGCGGCTTTTGAAAATTCTCCACAAAAGATTCCGGATCACCCGAAGAAAAGTTATCTTGTCATGGACTTAATTGCTGAAAATACGATTGTGTCTTCTTTTTTACTACCTGGCAAACCACGATTAAAATTCGATGAGATTATCACTATTCTACGACAATCATTAGAGTTTTTAGATGCATTAAGCAATAAGGGTATTGCGGTTTTTGATTTTAAACCTCAAAACATGATTTTCAGAAGGTCTTGCCGTTCAGTCACTTTTATAGACTTTGGAGGGGCCAGAGAGATTGTAAATATGAATGAGATCCCCATGGTTGTGTCTTATAACTTTTGCGCCCCCGAATATTTTTTAAAGGGAGAACTAACGACTGCTTTTGATCTCTGGAGTCTAGGCCTTACTATGTATACCCTTTTAACAGAGCGTATTTTTTTTTCCTATGATACGAAATTGCCCAAAGAAAAACGGATCGATCAGATATTACAGTTGATTGCTGGACAGATCGGCAAACCGACGGTAGAGTATTTAAGTCGCTGTCAGGATCCTCAGCTCTATTTTACAGCTGCGGGAGATTTTAAAGAACCGATCCCTCTTACCTCTACTAAACATTGGAAAGATGTCGTTTATCAAGCAGGTAAGAAAAATTCATGGCCTCTTGCATATATTAACCAATTTATAGAAATCTTGAGCCAATTAATTCGCTACGAAGGCCGCACTTCTCCTAAAGAGCTCTTGAAATCACCACTTTTTCATAGAGAGATTGCTGCACATCTCGAATATGATAAGCGTCAAAAATGCAAAATCTATTTCAATCGTTCATTTGGAGTCTCTCCTGCTGTACAACTCACACCGATCGATCTGGGAACAGCCGATTTGACAATCGATTTAAATCAATCAGTTGAGCCCTGCTTACATATACCTCGCGATCCAGATGGAAATTATATTCTTATTTTGGAAAAAAATGGGGTGCTAATTAATCATCGAGTTGCTTTACAAGACGGGGGAATTTTAAATATTAAACCGTATCAAGACCATCTAGATAAATTGACAAACAAAGCAAGATGCGACCTATCGCAATTATTCAGTTCGATCAAGGAAAATCTAGATCTAGAAGAGTCTTCTGATCTTTAACATTTGGGTTTATCCGATCAAATTCATTGACCACCCATTTTGCTAATTGTTGAGCATGATGTTCGGTATTCTCTTTTTGCCTGTCAAAGTATTTGATAGCTAAGACAGAAGCTATCATGGAAATACCTGAAAGAAGAAAAACAGTCTTAGAATCCATGAAATTTTCTAATCTCTTGGTGACAGAACTTTTATTGTACAAACAGATCCCTATCACTGTAGTAACCGTAAAGGCAATTGTTGCATAGAGACCGGCTGTTTTTTGGAACTTAGAGAACTTCAGTTTTTGCTGAAGAGCTTTCAGAGGATCTCTTAAAGAGGCTTTCCATTCAAATGTCTTTGCCGCTATTCGTGTCAGAATAAAAGAAGCCCCCCAAGTAGAAAGCGCTAAAATATCAGTCGAATAACTCCTTCCTAGAATGGTGAAAGTATGATCTCCTTTAAAATACCAACGATCACATATCCATGCTGCTAAAAAAGCGGCTGTTAAATACTTTTCTGTTGTCGACCGAATACCCGAAATTTTTTGCTGAGCAGCAATAACTGCAGGCTTAGAAGGACAATCAAAGCACCTTTTCACTCCCGACTGACTCCAGTTAGTTGTCAGCGAATTCCATACGTTTCTTTCTATTTGATAATGGCTAGAAGTAATTTCTGTGAGAGTGATGCAAATATCTGGTTTATCACCGGCAAAACATGTCGAATGGGATCCTTCAAATACAATTCGGCTAGGCATATAAACTCCAAAATTTAAGTGTAGAGTTTAAAGAAACGAATCTTATAGCTCAAGATTGTAAAGAGCCGCTGGATTGGCTGAGCTGGTGGGGATCTAGGATTTCATATTCTCCTCCCAGAAATTGAGCTAAAAACTTTTCACTCTGAGCTAAGCTGCACATCAAATTGTTAAATTTTGCGATCCCATGGCCTTCATCAGGAAATGAAAGATAAGTAACGGGTAGTCCCTTTTGTTTCATTTTTTCGAAAATTTGATCGGATTCGGCGACAGCCACAATCGGATCGTTAGCTCCATGAATTAAGAGAAGAGGCTTTTGAATATTGTCGACATAATTGAGGGGCGAGCAGCTTTCAAGAAACGGGATATCGGCTTCTTTATCAGGATCTCCTCCCATGCTTTTAATAAAAGCATTTTTCGTGAAAAATCTCATTTTGTCCGCCAGTGGGCCATCGGGGATTTCCCAGTAAAAAGGGACATTGTCCAAGACCGTTTTTAGATGAGAAGGGCCACAAAGTGAAATCGCACAGGCTAGGAATTCTGGCGAAAACACAAGACTTGTAAGTGCTTCATATCCGCCATAACTCGCTCCAAAAATCGCAATTTTATCTTTTGCCGCTATCCCTTGATCAATACACCACTGAGCAGCATCCAGAATATCTTGATGGGCCTTCCCACCCCATTCTCGATTGCCGGCATTGACAAAGTTCTTCCCAAAGCCCGAGGATAAGCGGAAATTCACGCTGAGGACAGCATAACCGCGATTAGCAAGCCATTGATGATAGGGACAATACTGATGAAGATCGCGGACTTTAAAAGGGCCGCCATGTGGAATGATCACTAGAGGAACGGGGGAAGAGGCGCGGCCTCCTAGATCTACTTTTGGCGGAAGGGTTAAATAACTCACCAGCGAAAGTCCGTCCGAGGCTGAAATGAGAAGAGGATACATCTTAGCGCTGCTTTCACGTTTTTCAGAAGAAACCAACAACGACAGCTTTTGAGTCGAGAGATGGTAAAGCCAAAATTCACCTCCTTGATCCGGGATATTATTTTGTACTATCCATTGCTCAGAAGTTCTATCTGTGATGGTAAAATTACTACCTAACTTCGAGATTAAAAATGTTATCGAACGCTTCATTTGTTCATTGAGAAAATGCCACCCTTTACAGAGAAAATAAGTCGAATAAGCAGACACCTGATCGCCCTCAAAGAAGACTTCATGGATATCGCTTTTGAGATCATGACCAAGGACAATTTCGGGGGTTTTTCCATCTAAGAAAACTTTCTTAAGCTGAGTGGTGTCCTTCCCTCGGTTGTCTAAAAGATAGAGGGAATTATCCAGAGAGCTATATCTCAAACACTCAGAATGAAATGCATCTTCTGCCGACCATGTTAAGACATCTAAATCGTGCTGATCGAGAAGCGTCATCGAGCAGTCGTCGTTCATGCGCAGCTTTAAGATCAGATTTAAGTTTTCATCGAAAACAAAATTAATATAGTTGTCATTTTGATAGAGCAGTGTCAAGGTGCCGCTATCAATGTCTAATGAATAGAGATCATGAAAGCGGGGGTTCCGGTCGTTGATTCCTATGATGGCTTTGTTTTCATTGATACCCATTTTAAAAATCTTACAGCTGATTTGAGAATACCCAGCCGTTAGATTTTGAAATTCAAGGGTCTGACTATCGAGGCAAAATAAATGATGCTGGCGCGTTCCATCTTTGTCTTTAAGAAAGAGAATTTTTTGACTATCGGGCGACCAATAAAAACCTCGGATTTCCGGTTCTGTAAAATAAGTGCAATTTTGAGCTCCATCCAACGATAAGTTAGAGGATAAATAAAGATTCATAGCGCCATCTGGATTTTGACCCACATAGGCTAATTGCTCTCCATCGGGGCTGAGCCTGATAGCCAAGCAGGAAGAAGGAGCAAACAACACTTCCCGAGGGATCAGTACTTGTCGATCAGTAGCTATGTGAGTCAAGCTGCACCTTACCTTTGAAAACCCTGTAGACATAGGGAAAGTAGAAGAATGATAAAGGAGCGCCTGTCAGTGTTACACCCACCATGATCCAGAGTGACAGTTCGGAGACAGAGCTATTCATAAAAGTCAGAGAGTTTTGATCAGGATTTAAAGTGGAGTACGTGAGATAGGGGAAAGTTCCGATGACAAAAAGCGCTAAGAGAAAAAAGATCGATAGGCAAGAAAATAAAAAGGCATAGCCGTCGTTTTTACGACGGACCATCCATAAAATCATAAAGATAGAGGCCAGGCTCAGCAAAGGGAAGATCCCCACTAAAGGATGGTGGAGAAACGGCTGAGTCATGCGGGGTTGAGAAACGAAAGTCGCGGTCGTCCCGACAAGCCATGAGCACAGGAAAAAAATAATACAGCGATGGGCCCATTTGCGGACTTTGTTATGGAAAGGGCCTTCTGTTTTCATGAGAAGGTAAAGAGAGCCGTGCATCATAAAGCAGGAGATGCCCAGGAGTGCGATCAAAAGGGGATAGGGAGTGACGAGGTCCATGATACCTCCGACAAGCACGCCTTGACTATCGATGGGCAATCCCTGGATCAGGTTCCCTAAAAACAAACCGACGATAAAAGCCAAGACGAAACTCGCTAAAAAAAAGCCGCGGTCCCAAAGATTTGTCCACCATTTTTGATGCCCCTTGCTACGGAATTCAATCGAGGCAGCGCGGAGCATAAAACCAAATAGCATAAGCATGAAAGGAGTATAAAGGTTAGGGGTGAGTGTAGAAAACGCCTTAGGAAAAGCTGCAAAGAGGACTCCTCCTCCGATCACAATCCAAGTGGAATTCCCATCCCAAACAGGACCAATGGCATTGATCATGAGCCGTCTTTCTTGATCTCCCTTAGAAAAAAGATGCAAACATCCGACACCTAAATCAAATCCGTCCAATGTCGTATAGGCAATAATGGCAAACATGAAGACGGCATACATAATGAACTGTGCAAAATATAGTGTATCCACTAAGTGCTCCCGGGATTTTTATTTTTATAAATATCTCGGTAGGGGAGTTGCTCCTCATCCATATCGGGGGCAGGCCCTGCTTTGATTTTTCGATCCAATAAAACAAGGAACAGGACAAAAAATAACAGATACATGACGACAAACATAATCAGCGAGCCTAAAACTTGCCCCGCAGAAATCACAGGGGAGAAAGCTTCTTTGGTTTTTAATAGCTTGTAGACAGTCCAGGGCTGCCTCCCGATACAAGAGCTATACCATCCTGCGACATTGGCAATTTGAGGAAATGCCACAGAGATAATCATCAGTTTTAAAAAGAGGGGTTTGATATTCCACTGCTTTTTCCACCAGTAATAGCCCCCGATAAAAGCTGCCGCTGCCATAGCGGCCCACATGAGAACCATCAAATGATACATCTGAAAAACAACCGGAACATTGGACCAGTGGTCTTTAGGAAATTGATCAAGACCAGGAACGGGAGTTTTAAGGTTTCTATAGGTCATTAAACTGAGCATCCCTGGAACGGATATTCCATAAACCTTTTCATTTTTGGCATCGACCCATCCCAACGCATAAGCGGGCGTGTAAGGCTCGGTTTTATAGACGCCTTCGAAAGCAGCAAATTTTTCAGGATTATAAGTGGCAACTTTGCGGGCTAAATGATCCGCAGAAACGAGCTGTAAAACCGCCGTTATCATCGCAATGACAAGACCGACCTTCATACTCCTGACAGCAAAAGTGTGATGCCGCCGCTTTAAGAGATAATAGGCAGCGACGCTGATGATTAAAAAAGCTCCCGCCATCCAGCATCCGAGGATCACATGGGTGAGATGGCTCAAGTTGGAAGGACTTAAAAAGACTTTCCACCAATTGACGACTTCAGCAACCACTGTCCCATCGGCAAGTGTTGTGATTTTATGTCCGGCCGGCGTTTGCATCCACGAGTTAAAACTCACAATCCAAATCGCGCTAAAGTGGGCTCCGACTGACACTAGAATCGTCGACATAAAGTGCATTTTAGGACTAACCCGGTTCCAACCAAATAACAAAACCCCTAAAAAACCCGCCTCAACTAGAAAGGCGAACATCCCTTCAGCTCCTAAAAGACTACCGGAAACATCGCTCACAAATCGCGAATAACGTGACCAATTGGTTCCAAGTGAGAACATCATAGGGATGCCTGTTGCCACTCCCAAGGCAAAGGTCATTGCGAATACTTTAAGCCAGAATTTTGTCAGCTTTTCCCACAGCACATCTCCTGTCTTTAAGTACATCCCTTCCATAATGATCATAGCCAGAGAGATGCCAATACTTAAGGGAGGATAGATGTAGTGAAATGTGATCATAAAGGCAAACTGAAGACGTGAGAGAATTTCTACATCCATGTGAATGACCTAAAATATTTGAATGAAAGATATAGGATTAAGAGAGGGTTGTCAAATTGCTTTTTATATCAACAAAAAGCGAATTTCCATTTTTGACTTACAAGGCGTTTTAAGAAGAAGATGACTAAATTCCTGATCGGCTACATCTGTACAGACGAGTTTAGGCAAAAGAGATTCTAAGTTAGGACATTCCTTTTTCAGGGTCGAAGAAAGTTGATCGGGATACAGGTTATACGCTTCTCTGAGGTCAGCAAGTGCCGAAGGATCTGTATGTTTTATTTTTTTAACAGCAATCTGGATGAGAAAATAATAACGCAAACAAGCAAACAGAGCCGCGCCTCGTTGTTGAGGAGGAGTTTGGATAAGTTGTTCTTTCGCAGATCGTGCGCGATTTGCTTTATACATCTTATAATGCGCTAAACTCTTAAGAAGACTACAACCCATAATATTTTCTTCCGCAGAAAGACTTTGATTTAATGAAGACAAGATATTTGCTTCTACAATAGACGAAGGGAGTAACTCTTTCAGCAAAAACTTAACAAACTCGACCTGAGGATATACCTCATACCCCTGAATAATGGATTCCACCGCTTCTTTATATTGAGCTTGCTCGAGGTACTTCAGCCCATTTCTGATAAATTTTATACTTTCATTGGGGATAGACAATTTTTGGCGAGAATGAGGTTTGGTTGAACTAGATTCCCTGAAGCGCTTGTGAGCAATACGGGAAGTGGCTTTTTCTTTAGCGGAAAGGGGGTTCGGAGTTGCGTCAACAAAAATGAGTGTTTTGACAGAAGATGGAAAATGAAGTGATTGTGACATATTTTATTGGAATAATTATAGTGAAAGCGAATTAATTATCTATTTATAGATTTTTATTTAATTCAGCAAGTTTGAGATACTTATAAAAAGCAGTTTGCGAGTTATAAAGAGAAATAATAAATCCCTCTTTTCCACCCATGATTCCCAATTTGATAAAATAATTTTTGAAAAAAGCTCCCAATCCATGGAATACGGCTTTTCCAAAAGATGACTTTTTTTTGCCCCTGTTTTGCTCTGCAAAGAGAGTACTGTATTTTTGCATCTTTTCTAGAAAATCTGAAATCGAACGGTAAGGTGTATGCTTGAGAGTGTGTTTTAAAGGAATTTCTTGCAATCCTTCTCTTAAAATCTTCTCATGGACCGCATCGTTTGAAAATTTAGTTTTTCTTCGATGATAAAGACGAACGACACGATCGGGATACCAACCAGCACAGCAGCGGATTCTTTTGCCGTTGAAGTAGTTATCTCGCTGAATAGAGTAGACGCAAGCGGGGTCGAGCTGAAGCTCTTGGATCTCTTGGGCTAATTCAGGGCTCAAGATCTCGTCGCTATCAATGGACAAAATCCACTCCATGGAGGCTAAACTTGTCGCTTCATTGTGCAGAGGCCCAAAACCCTTAAATTCTGCATGGTAAATTTTAACATGTGGAAATTCACCGGCAATTTCGAGGGTATCATCGACAGAGCCTGTATCTAAAATGATAATTTCACGAAATGCCTCAAGGGACTGCAGGGTGGCCAGTAACGTGTCCCCACAATTTTTCGTTAAAATCGTCACAGCTATTTTATTTTGCATAGGAAAGGTTTCAGCTTAGCAGATCTGACTCAAAATGAAAAGTTGGCATTTATCCTCCAAGAGCTATTGGGCTATTAAAATATTTAATAGATTAATACAAAATAGGAAGTTTCGTTTCTGCAATACAGGGAAAGGTAGTATACTTTTTACATGCTATGGAGAAAGTTTAAAGAAGAAATTTTACAACTGAGTCGAACTCAAAGGATCTTTATCCTTTGCGCAATTGTCTGCAGTTTTTGCATCACTGCAGATTATGGAATTGTCCGGCCTGTTAGTAATAGTATTTTTCTAACGCAGCATGGAACTGATCTTTTTCCTTATGCTTGGCTTGCCATTGTGCCTCTGAATTTTCTCCTCGTTGAACTCTATAACCGTTTTCTAAACCGGTTAGGCGTTCAACGGATGTTTATCACGATTGTCCTTTTTTCTGCCTTCGTCAATACGTTCTGTGCGATCTTCATGACAAAGATTCCTTTTCTCGCTTTCTTTTTTTATGTCTGGAAAGAAATTTATGTGATGCTGCTTTTTCAACAGCTCTGGTCTGTTATCCATTCCACGATTCAAATGGGACAAGCTAAGTTTCTTTATGGGCTCATTTTTGCATTCGGCGGCGTAGGAGGAATCGTGGGTAGTATTTTACCGAGTTTCTTTGCTGTTTCAATGGGATCGCCTAATTTGCTCTTTGCTTCCATACCCCTGTTTACAGCCCTGACCTTTGGCTTTATTTATCTGCTGCGTTATAGCTCTTTTACCCAAGAGAAAAATGAGCAAAAACCCATCCGTAATTTTTGGCAGGGGATCCGTGTAATCCGGAATTCTAAGTATCTCTTGTTTATCTTAATCATCGTCGTTTTAATGCAAATCGCGACCACTATGATCTATTACCAATTCAATACCATGTTGGAATCAACAATCCCAGCGCAAGATCTCCGCACGGAATATTGCGGAAGAATCATGGGCATGGTCAATATCATGACAGTGATATTTCAGGTTTTTGGTTCTTTTCTCCTCGTCCATTTTTTCGGGCTGAAGCGGAGCCATCTTCTTCTACCCCTGATCCTGTGCTTCAATGCCCTAGGATCACTTGTCATCCCATCCTTTGCGATGATTTCGGTGGCCTTTATCACAATCAAAGCATTTGATTTTTCTTTATTTGGGGTTCTCAAGGAGATGCTTTATATCCCTTTAAAACAAGAGGAGAAGTTCCAAGCTAAATCGATCATCGATGTTTTTGCCTATCGTAGCGCTAAAGCCGTTGCTTCAGCTCTGATCCTGCTTCTGCAATCTTTAGGGTTTGTCCAACTCATCGATTGCATGTCATGGGGCTCTCTTTTTCTATTGATAGTCTGGGCTTTTGTTGTTTATAAAATGTTCCAGCTCAAAGAAGAAACTCCTGAGATTCAGAAATCTGCCATCTCATAAAAATCCTCCTATTTACAATTGAATTTTCTTTGTTTATATCGAAATTATACTCAAGGAAATTCCATGCAATCAAAACACGCCTTGCTGACAGTTGCCACTTTTTTTCTGTTAATGAATGAGGTTAGCGCAGTTACGATCACGGTCGACACTGGAGGAGATACTGCAGTCAATACCGGGGGCGTATCAGGGGCCCATTTCGATTTGCGGGGCGCTCTCAACACCATCAACGTCAACAATGCGGGTCCTTATAATATTGTCTTCTCTTTAAGCAGTCCAACAATCACTCTTGCAGGCCCTTTGCCTCCCATTAACTTATCCGCAACAAATAATGTGACCATCGATGGAAGCAATAATGGAAACCAGATTACGCTCGATGGCAACAGCGCCTATCGATCTTTTTTTGTCCGGCGAGGTACTGTTACCCTTGAAAATATGACAATACAAAATAGTTTGGCTCAAGGGGGAAACGGAGGAATTGGTAGTCATGGCGGCGGGGGCGGCCTAGGAGCAGGAGGAGCCCTTTTTGTTGATCAAGCGACAGTGAATGTCTCCAATTTGGTTTTTAATAATAATGGAGCGGTAGGAGGAAATGGAGGAACTGGTAGCGGAGGCTCTTCCGGTGCGGGAGGTGGTGGGGGTGGTATGGGAGGAAATGGAGGTAATGCTAATGGGACTCCAGGCGCTGGTGGTGGGGGTGGTGGATTAATGGGATCTGGTGGAAATGGTGCTACTTATGGCGGTGGGGCTGGTGGGGGCATCGGGAATGGAGGTAGTGGTGATCACGGCGGTGGCGGTGGCGGTGGAGCAGCGCTTGGGTGCAATGGAGGAGCTGGAGGTACTTTATTAGGTAATGGAAATTCCGGAACAGGTCTTATAGGTCTCGGCGGCGGTGGCGGAGGCGGAGCGGGAGCTACCTCAACAGGTGGCCAGGGTGGTCCCTCAGGAACTGGCGGAGCAGGAGGCACGGGATTAACCTCAGCTGGAGGAGGGGGTGGTGGCGGTGGCGTAGGAGGTGGGACTGGAACAAGTGCCCCCGCGTCTAACGCAGGCGGCGATGGAGGGGACGGAGGTACTTACGGCGGCGGTGGGGGTGGCGGCTTTGCAACAGGTCCAGCGGGCGATGGAGGAAATAGTACGAGTCAGGGCGCAGGCGGCGGCGGGGGAGGAGGTTCAAATAGCGCAGGTGGAGGAAATGCAGGAAATGGCGCAGTGGGTGCCTCTTACGGCGGCGGCGGCGGCGGTGGTGGTGCAGGTACAACGAGTTCTGGTGGAGGAGCCCAGGGATCTTTCGGCGGTGGAGGCGGTGGAGGCGGTAGGGGTAACGGGGGACTTGCAGATGGGGAAGCTGGAGGCTTTGGTGGGGGCTCAGGAGGAGGTAGCGCCTTAAATGGCCAAACAGGTTTTGGAGCAGGGACAGGAGCAGCCACTGCGGCTACTGCAGGCGTGGGTGGAGGAAGCCACAGTACGCTCAGTGGCGGGGGTGGGGCTGGCCTGGGTGGTGTGATTTTCGTTAATGGTGGACATTTAGTTATTAATGGACCTTTAAGCACAAATGGAAGCTATCTAACTGCAGGAGCAGGAGGAGATTTATCAGCAACTGCTGGCGCCGCCGTTGGAACAGATTTGTTTATTTTAACTGCGGGTTCTTTAACATTTACTCCTGGCGCTGGCCAAACAGATACCCTAACAGGGACTATAGCCGATAATAGCGCTACTTCTCTTCCTTCAGGGCAAGGTTATAATCCTGGGACAGCCTCTGGCGCCCAGTTGATAAAAAATGGGGCCGGAGAATTAATTTTAAATGGAAATAATGTTCACACCTATGCTGGAGGAACGACGATCAATGCAGGTACATTATTCTTGAATGGAACTCTTTCCAGTGCTGTGACAGCGGTAGGAGGAACTTTCAGCGGAAATACTCCCACTGTATCATCGAGCGTAACCGTCGATAGCGGAGCAACTCTTGCGGGCGGAAGTTCCAGCAGTGTTATGACAATTACTAACAATCTAACTTTAAATGCAGGATCCACGACGTCTGTTGAAATCAATCCAACCGATGCCTCTTTAATTACGGTCGGTGGAACGGCAACTCTGGCTGGAGATGTTTTTGTGGTAGTCGATCCTGGCACTTATCCTGCCAGCGGAAGCTACGATATTCTTGATTATAATGTGGAAATAGGCGCTTTCAATCCCGTTGTCACCGGAGGAGCTCCTGGGTTTACATTTAGCCTCTTTGATACAGGATCGATGATTCAATTGCTTTTTCAACGTATGATTCCTACACCTCCCGCAACTCCGACCATCTCTTTAACAGGTTTGAAAGGTAATGACAGAAAAATCGCTAAATATCTCAATAAGTCTCACCTCACTTCTCAAGCTTATCTTGATTTGACTACATTGTCTGGGGGCGAGCTAAAAAAAGCTCTCAGGAGCATCTCGCCCACTCGTAATGCAGATGCCATTTATGCTGCTCAACAAACGACGTTTGCATTGAGTGAAATGGCGTCTGCCCATTTCAATGAGCATCGGTTTTTCAAATCGATGAAAAAAGAAAAACCAACGATCGCGATGTTGGGGGCTGATACTTCATCGGAGCTTTTAGCAGATGCTTCATCCGAAACCTTAGACCATGTATCAGTGCAATCACGTAATCCTTCAATGAAGAAAAAAGCTTCTCTTTGCCCTCCTGAAAATAATAACAACTTTGATGTTTGGGTCGGAGCTTTCGGTGAAGCTTCTTACCAAAAAGCGCAGCATGAAAGTCCTGCTTTCCGTTTCATCACGGAAGGTATCTTAGGAGCTCTCGATTACTATATCGGAGATCATGGTTTTGTCGGCGGCGGTCTGGGATATGCTCATACACATCTCCATGAAGATGATCATATAGGGAAAGCTTCCACTAACTATGCGATTGGCACTATCTATGGAGGGTTTGATTTTTCTCATTTCTATACAGAGGTTGTACTTTGGGGAATTTATAACCGGATCGATAATCAGCGGTATGTGAGTTTCCCTGGTTTTAGTGCAACAGCGATTTCTAAAACAAATGGATGGCAATTCGATCCACATGTGGGAATCGGCTACGATATTGATAAAAATTGGGGTTGTATCGAACCATTTGCAGCAGCCGATTGGGCCCATAGCTGGAGACAAGGTTACCACGAGCATGGCGCCGGGGCTATGAACATGCATGAGAAACGGCACCATTCATCTTTACTCCGAACAGAAGCTGGGGTGAGATTTTATGAAGATTGGGAATACGATTGGGGTGTTTTCTTACTCAAAGAAAAAATCAGTTATGTCTATAAAAAACCGTTTGGCACCGGATCTGTGACAGCAGCGGTTGTGGGCGGAGCGGGATCGTTTTCTGTGGAATCACTGTCATCTGTGCAGAACTTGGGATCGGTGGGCTTTGAATTCCTGACCAGAGTCGGCAAGAAAAAACCCGTCTCTTTTAGCGCGGCTTATGCCGGGGAATTTGGCAAACAGTATCAGTCTCATGAAGTCATCCTGAGCGTCACTAAAGATTTCTAATTCAAGGGTGACTTAAGTCTTTGATATTTCTCTCGATGAGTGCCTTGATGAGCTTAAGTCTTGGAATAAGAGCCTCTGGAGTTGCAGGAAGAATTATAAAATTTTGATCCATATTCTGTAGAAGTCTTAAATCTCTGAG
The DNA here is from genome assembly GCA_003153295.1 of Parachlamydiales bacterium. Taxonomy (GTDB): domain Bacteria; phylum Chlamydiota; class Chlamydiia; order Chlamydiales; family Rhabdochlamydiaceae; genus PALSA-1444. The sequence goes on from PLXY01000008.1 coordinate 214,895, forward strand.
ATTAATAATTTCCACGAAAACTCTTGAGTACTGAACAAGATTTTCTTCAGTTGTATATTTCAAAAATATTTGAACAAATTCAAGTGCCCGCCATTCCTGTTGTTGGGAAAGCGATTGGATAAGTCCATTGGGTTCCTTGATCTCAGGGAAGGCCTGAAGTCTATGCATTAATACATTCAACGCTTGGATTATGTGCATTCGCACTTGGAGCTGGAATAAATGGTTTTCATGAGGATTGAAAGGCCGGATTTTGTACTTACTAATTTCTAAAGCTTGGGTATGTAAAAAAATTGCAAATTTCACATTAAATAAAGGAGCATATCGCAGGATTCTTATCGCGCTTATTAACCGAGTCAGAGACACATTCAAATCTTCACTTTCTGCTTCTTTTATTAAATCCATTAACATGACTCGGATATTGGGCTCGGAAAGACCATTAAATAGAGCGTCCCAATCTTTTTGTTCTAAACATTCTAATTCGACCATCGGCAAAAAATAACGAGCTAAAACTTGGCTCGACAAAGCCAACAATTCCTTTTGTTCGTTTAAAGGCATCTTCGCTTGACCTCTCAACAAATCGGGATGAGTGCAACGAGAAAAGATGGGCATAACCGCTTGGCTTACCAGTCTTCGCTGAGCAGGTGGTGTTCTTTGAATGCCGGAGCAAACGCAGAAAAGAAGATGTCCCCATGAATACTTAGCTGCAAAAGAATCCTGACGAACATGCCGTAAAGTCATCAGATAATCGATGATTTCAATTGTTTTCTCCATGAGTTTAGGTTCATCTGCAGCACACCTTAAGATTCCCGGCAGAGAGATGCTGAATGTTTGGACAACATCCATGCAATCGGTATTCCATATACTAGCAAAAAGCGGCAGGTAATCCATCATATCATCCAAAGCATTTCGGACAGTTTCTCGCATACGAGGGATGCTGCTATCCACATCTGCTAAAGCGCAAGAAGCATGAAATAAAATAAGCGGTGTACAATACAGCCTATCAAGAGATTGAGGATTATGCTTTTGAATAAAGATCTTTAAATTCTTGTTTAATCCTTCTAAGAAAACGAGCTTCCGGTCCAACGATTCTTTTCCTTCCATAAGTCTTCGCATAAAAAGACGGGAAGCTTCGAAAAAAAAGTGGGATTCAATAGTCAAAACAGATTCAGTTCTGACTTGTGCTGCTGCTGAAAGGATCATAACAGGCTTTGCGGTTGCCGCATAAGTTGCTCTTTGTCCCCAGGTTTCTAATGCAGCAGATTCCCATTTTTCATAAAAGGTATCGGCGCTAAAAGCTTCGGGGGCATCAAATTGACAAAGAGTTTGAAGCAGTTTGCAGACTTGGCTCCACGACAAAAGGTGTTTATTAGCTGCCCAGCATTTTTCGATCCATTGATAGAATATCTCTTGATGTTGTGGGCTATTAGGCACATACGGTTTTTCACAGAAATGAGTGAAAAATAAATTATTAGGTAGACTAGTTGTATTTCTTACGATGCCCGCGCTGATAAAACAGACACAAAAGCCATGTCCAGAAGCGCGCACATCTGGATTATCAGAAGAGACGGCTAGAAGAGCAAATCGAATTTGAGTTTCTTCGTCTAGTGTGGATAAAAGCGTAGCAAGTTTTTGCTTAAGTGCTTTTCTGTAAACAAGAGCATGGATAGTTTTTAATTTTTGCGCATATTGGGACGGTTCTTGTTTCCAACTCGACTGAATAGCAACTGTTGAGCATAGCTTCGCAATGGAAAGACATTCCGATGCTTCTAATTTTTCTAAAAGATTGACCAATTGATCATTGAAAAAAGTTTCAAAAATTCCAATCGCGGAATCGTCCACGGATTCTAAAGTGCGCTCAATAGCTAACTGCCAATATTTACCCTGTTCGGGAAGAGCCCGTGACACGGGGTGTTTGGCAAGCCAAATTTTCCAAGCTTTAGGAGCGAGCTCAAAAGAATTAGGCTTCAACAGCTTAAAGAGTTTTTCCCACAAATCGAAATTAGATCCGGGGTATTTTTCGAGAAGTGTCAGTACTTGATGCAAAGTGGCATCTGTAGGAGAAGCCTCCCCTAGAAGAGTTTCGATTTGAGCACCTGTATCATTTTCCTTACTTTTTGGTACAACAGGGGCTTCGACGACAGGAACACTTCCTGTTCGATGATAGGTGCCCAGATCCTTCTGTAAAGAACTAGGTTCTCGTGCACTACAAAGAGTGCGGCACTTTTCAAAGAACTGTTTTTCATCTCCGCTGCTGATCTCAACGAGAGTTTGGAGTAAATGACGAGTCGTCGTGTCAACAGGCACCGCGGATGCAACGCCAGCAAGGGCCCTTCTCGCATCGGCTCCCGGCGCCACGAACTCTTTGGAAGGAATCCGATTTAAATAAGACCGAAAAGTCGTTAATAAGTCTGCATTTGGAGAGGCGAGTAGATGGGGTGCGACCCAGAGCATGGAAGAGCAAAAAACTGCACTTTTGAGATCGACTTTACTTTTAGCCGCCATTTCCAACAAAAGCGTCGTATAGGCTGTCCAAGTTTCTGGATCCTTTAAAAAAGAAGATAACCACTCCCAAGGAAAGAAAGAGAAAAGCTCAGACTCTTTTTTTTCTTTTCTGGCTAGCTCGACCAGCGCAGCAAGCGTTTTTCTGAACCGGGCTTTTTGAGGATCAGAAAGCTTAGCAGCAAACTTTGCTAATCCTTTCTTGAAAACCTGAAAGGGGGGGTCTCGAAGAGAGGCAGTCGCTAAAAACGATCCTGCTGTCAATGTCTCAAAAATAGACAATACTGTTTCGCGGCAAGAATCTTCTCTCTGGAGAAGCTCCATCAAAGCAGGTACTTTTTCCCAGTTTTTTTCTTCTTTTGGTGTTTGCGTCAGCAAAACGACAGCAGAAATGACATGTGGGATAAAACCCTTTTCCTTCTGTGCAACAAATAAAGAAAAATGCTTGATTAGATCTTCGATCAATAAAACGGCGTGGCCTGTTTCAAGCAGATGGGGATAATAGGTTAATAGACAGGTGACAAAACGAGCAGCGGCAGTCGGGCCGGGTTGAATACGATCCTTTAAGAAATGGATGGCACGCCGAACTTTTTCATCTTTCGTTTTTTTATCTTCTGTACTTTTTTTGAGTAAATTTTCCAAAAGATCCAGTAAAAGATCAGCCGTCACATAATCGGCAGCGTCTTCTTTACGGAGAATTTCAATCGCTTCAACCATTTCATCCAGAGAAGCTTTTTGATCCAGGAGGTGTTGTAGACATTTTGGATACCAAGGATGAAAGATTTTATCGGTTTTAAGAATGGGAATATAGGGAAGCAGGGCTAGAATGCGTTTATACTCGCCTTTTACTGCTAACGCTTGAATAACCTGCTGCATCAATAAAGCGAACCCCTTGCATGCAGACAATTGAGCTCCTGGAGAAGATACGGCTCTTTCTATAACATCCACAAAGGCTTGGGAACTGCTTTCGTTAGGACCGCTTTCTTGGACTATTCTTTGTAAACTCAAAAGCAATTTCCAAACACCTTCAGGGTTTTGTTCCATAAAGAGCTTTTTTTCTTTCGGAGTCTGAGAAAGTGTTTCTCCAACAGTTGCCGCGATAGCAGCTACGCCCGCTCTTTGATAGGTCGTGAGAAGCGTCAGTCGTTTATCAACCCCTTCGATGACCTCTTGGGCAAATCGACTTTCTTTTAAGGTTTGGTAGTAAGTGACAATACATGCGGCAAAAGAAGAAGCTGACCCCTGTTCAGGGGTTATCGCTTCTATTAAAGCCCGAATTTCTATGCCCATTTCCGCAGTTTGAGGACTATCAACCAGATGTTGAAGCACTTTCAGTAAAAAAGTCGAAGGGAGATGGGGATAGAAACCTTTTTCTCGCAAATATTTAATAGGCTCTATGAGTTCTCCTGCGGGAACTTTTGCTTTGATTAAACGTCCTAAGGATGTTCGAATCCAGAGTAAAACGCTCTCATTGGGAGACTCATTCACAGGGATAAGACGCGCAAGAGATAAGATGCGGTTATATTCCTTTTTCTTGGCAAGCCCTTGTGCCAGCCACTCAAAAAAAGAAAAAAATCCTTCTCGTTGGCAAAGAGAAGGAAGGGTATTTTGAATGTGTTCTGTTATCTCGACAAAGGAAACACCGCTACCCGTTTTTTGATATCTTAGAAGCTGCTCCCATAATTTATCAGGATCTTTTTCTGATAAGAGCGATCCTGATTCATTACTATCGTTAGTCTTCTCATTAGGCAGCTCCTCTAATTTCTCGGCAACTTTTTCTGACACGGACAGTTCTGTGGGTTTATCGGAAGTTTTAGGGAGAGCTGCAAAATTCCTCAATCTAGGAGTTAGATCAGGGTAGGGGATAACAAAGCGGTCTAATGCAGGTACTTTTTCCAGCAGGCTGTCAATTTGATCAATCCAAGACGAACCGTGAGTCAGTAAAAGCGGCGCAACCTGAGGAAGACGTGGAAGACGATCTGCATAAGCAGCCAGCAGCTGAATCCGCTGTTCAGTACTGCATCCGTCTCCTAACCCGCCAGCCACGATAGGAAGGGAGGTTGCATTTAAACGGGGCAAAACGGCCAGCATGAAAGAGACGTATTGAGAGGGATCTAGACGTTTCCTTAAATCTGTCCAAGCCCGCGGGGCAAGTTTAGGTTCATCGCTCACAACCAATTCTTCGAGGCACACTGTTGGTATGGTATCTGCATTGTTTTCTTTCACGAGTCTTTCTTTAATTCGTTGGAATAGGAATTTGAAAGGAGATCCTTTAAAAACTTCTTCCAAATTTTGCAAGGCGGAAGAGAAATTTAGCCAGCGGGGCAAAGCTAAAATATCGTCTTCTTCTATAGGAACTCCTCCTGTTTTTTGCAGTGCCAGAAAACATAGGAGAGAAGCCTGTGCAAACGGTTGGCTTCGGAGTGTTCTATAAATCTCTTGCAACTGGTGTTTCGCCTCGAGACCCAGTTCTTGTTGGGGAAGTGGAAGCGAGGCTTTAAATGCAGCGGCTGGAACGAAAATAGTCACTGCTTCAGAAATACAGGAAAGGCAAGCTGTTTGATTTAATTTCAACCAAGCGGTGATATAGGCCATTGTAGAATCTAACGAATAGGGAAAAACCAGATAAAAGTGCGGGGAAGACACTTCAATTTGAGTATCTGTTCCATTGGCGATTATTCGGCTACGGACACCATTCGCATCGAGAGGCTCCAGATAAAATTGAAGGACGCTTGCAAATGTTAAGGCCGCTATCAATTCTTTACACGATTTTTGCGTGGAGCCCATATGGTGATATAAGAATCTTCCGAGAAGGCTTAAAGATTCTCCATCTGAGTAATCTTTGAGAATTTTTAACAACCCTTCTAAAGGTGAGTCGGGGGACATCAAATATTGAAGCGCGTGGAAGTAAAAGGCAATCAGACTATTTTTAGGCGAGATAAGTTGGGATTTTCCGCTGTTTAAAGCTTCTAAAAAAGTTTCTTTTTTCCAATTGTCCAATGAAAAAAGATCAGGAGAATAAAGCATCTGGCCTTGTTCTGTTAAGTAAGTCAAAAACAATCCAAAAGCAGCAGGGGTCTTTTTGATCGGAACCAATCGGTGCAGTAATAAATCATTCAGAGCGTCAAGAGGCAATCCATCGCTAACAACTTCTGCAAAAGGAATATCTGCGGTGAGTCTTAGTCGTAGACTATCGCACTGAAAACAAGTTTGGGGAGGCCGATTGTAGCTAAAAACGATCTTTAGACGTCTTTGATTGTTTAAGGGAACTTCAAAACTGGCAAGTCTATCTTTTTCGTGTTGACCCACCCACGACTTTGGCAAGAAAGGCTGAATGTCTTCGATGATTTGCCTTACTCTCAACACTCGATCCAGTGTTTTTTCTTCGATGGGTGCGTGAGGATCTAGATGCGTCATATATCCAAACTCGCGAAGGGCTTCCACATAAGAAAGTTGTTCATCAGGAAAGGCTTGGACGGCAATCAAATAGGTGCAAAGCTCGAGATATGCGGGAAAGATTTCAGTGCCCGTCGGAAAGAAGAAGTGGATCTCAAAACATTCCGGAGCTGGGGTAGAAAAATTCCAAAGATCATGCGGGATTTTAGAGGCATCCAGCTTAACGCCTTCTTCCCAAAGAGATGCCCATCCTTCTTTTCCAACCCAGAAAAGAGTTCCAGTTGTTAATTCAGCTTGCGTCCCTTTCATGACAGTGGAAAAGTACTCCAGCAGTTTTGGCAAAAAATCATTGAGATTCCAAACCAGACTTCCGAGGTTTTGTTTTTCCTGCCACTGCTTTTTTAAGGCTGTGAGGCCTGCTTTTGGGAGGGGAATACGATCCCTTCTTGTCACTTGTAAGCTTCCGTCTGGACGCATTTTCTGCTGATCTTGCATCCATTTGAAATATTGATCTCGCGGATGGGATAATTTTTTCTCTACTATTGTTTCCTGATTTTCTTTGGATGTGATCGAAAGATTAGCCGGTGAGAGGCTTCCAGGGGAAGTCGTTGACGAAAGAGGAATTTTATTTGCCATGCTGCACCTTAGAATCGAGAAGCTTAGTGTAACTAAAGATTTTTGTTCAAAGAATCAAATAATTTTTAGTTAATAGACAAAAAGACACTGCACTTGAAGCGGTTCAGCAAAAAATGATGGTTTACGATATGCTTTTTTTCTTTAGTAGAAGGAGAAAGAAATGGTTAGTATTTCGAGCGCTTTTCAGCATCTTTCTAATCCTCGCTGTTATGTTCCTCTTTGTTCAACCCTAATCCCTATTGCTTTGCAAATGTGTTATCGATGGGCCCGACATAATAAGTACAAAGGAATGTCTACAGTAGACCATTATGCAGACGACTCTCCTCAGAGGAAGCAAAGAAATGATCAACATCGGCTCTTTCTGATTTTGGCAGGGGGTGAAGTCATTACCTTTTTAGCTCTTTCTAGATTCAATCGGTATTATTTGATTCCTACTGGCTATACGGTTGTTCATTTGCTTTGGACACATTGGAGCAAAATCAATGAGACGATCGAAGTGTCAGGTGCAACTCCTAGTTTTTGGTCAATGGATGGGAAGAGACCTATTGGCAATTAAAGACTTCTTCCGTAAAAAGAAGAAATGAAGTCAAAGGCCCGGAAGAAAACACCTGCTTGCAATCCCGAGCATATTCTCAATGATCCTCTTCTGAATAAAGGAACCGCTTTCACTGCAGCAGAGAGAGAACTGCTAAACTTGGATGGATTGATCCCTTACCATGTTTCGACTTTGGAAGAGCAAGTTCAGCGGCGGTATCAAAATTTCAAAGCTCAGACATCTGATCTAACCAAGCATCTTTTTCTTTCTGCGCTTCATAATCGAAATGAAGTTCTTTTTTACCGGTTAGTCTCTGAACATATCACAGAAATGCTTCCGTACATTTACACGCCGACAGTGGGGGACGTCTCTCTTCACTATAGCTACCTCTATACAGAGCCGCGGGGGATTTATCTTTCTTATCCTCATCGAGACAAGATCGAAGAAATTATCAATCATATTTCCCGCGATGAGATTGACGTTATCGTTGTCACGGACGGTGAGAGGATTTTAGGACTGGGGGATTTAGGCACAGGAGGTATGGCTATTCCTGTAGGCAAACTCACACTTTATACTCTATTGGGAGGGATCCATCCCGGCCGCACTTTGCCGATCATGCTGGATGTCGGGACCAATAATTCAACGCTTTTAAACGATCCGCTTTATATTGGATGGCGCCATCCGCGTATCACAGGAAAAGAATACGATACTTTTGTGGACCGGTTTGTCCGAGCGATTAAAAAACGGTTTCCAAAAGTTCTGCTGCAATGGGAAGATTTCGGAAGAGATCATGCTCATCCTCTGCTGGAAAAATACCGTCATCAGATCTGCTCATTCAACGATGATATTCAAGGAACGGCCTCTGTTGCTTTAGCTGCTCTCCTAAGTGCTATCAAGATGAATCATGCAGAGCTTCATCAACAAAGAATTGTCATTTTTGGAGGAGGATCGGCAGGGATAGGGATCGCCAATCATTTTTTAGGAGCGATGATCGCCGCTGGCATAACCAAAGAAAAAGCGCTGCAGGAAATCTACGTGATCGATATCCACGGTCTGGTTCACCAGGGTCTCTCAGATATCCCGCCTCATCAGAAACCGTTTGCCCGCCCCATTAAAGATATCGCCAAATGGAGAGCCTCTTCACATGCGATTACTCTATTAGATGTTGTGAAAGAAGTCCGCCCGACAGTGCTGATTGGAGTCTCGGCTCAAGGGGGAGCGTTTTCAGAAGAGGTGATCACCACGATGGCCCAGTATGTCGAACGGCCGATCATTTTTCCTCTTTCCAATCCCACTTCAAAATGCGAGGCCCATCCTGCCGACTTACTGCAATGGACCAAAGGCAAAGCAATTATCGCGACGGGGAGTCCTTTTGAAGAGATCTTTTACGCAGGGAAAAAAATCCCTATTGCTCAATGCAACAACGTCTATATTTTTCCTGGAGTTGGCCTTGGAGTCATCGCTTGCAAGGCCAAAGAAGTCTCCGAGGCCATGTTCTATAAAGCAGCTGAAATCCTCAGTCAACACTCTCCCATGCTCCATACTCCCCAAGGAACACTCTTCCCCTCGTTTGAGAAGCTGCTGCTTATCTCTCGCGAGATTGCTTTAGCCGTCGTCAAAGTCGCCCAAGATGAAGGACTTTCTCCCAAGACCGATGAAAAGAACCGGATAAAGATGGTAGAGGCTGCTATCTGGCGTCCCCATTATCCAAACTACATCAAATCAAATAAGAAATAGACTCCTTAACTATCTCATTATTAAAAAAATAACAATTCTTGAATTAAAACAAAAATTATAATATAATGTTTGCAACAAAAAGAGGATATTATGAGCATAGTTTCAGGATTAACTAATTGTTTTAAAACACTTCGATCAATAGATAATCAGAACCGTCATGGTATTGCCCTGGGTTCACTGAGTGCTTGTACAGCGCTCCTATTGAGTTCTTGCACAGGAAGAGCAGTAGGCTCTATGGTCTCCTCGCAGACTAAATCGCCCTTGCTAGGACGCGCAGTCCAATTTGCTATTACAGCAATACCTTTGTATGTCATCCCTTTCCTCACGAACAACTATAACCAATTTCTGGCCTTTAGAGTGCCCAGAAGTCAGGTATTAAACTGGCAATTGCGCACAGGAACTTCTCACGCTCCGCGGCAAGCTTAATCGTTGAGTTGCCTTAAAAGAGGTTCAACAACACTTCTATAACTGAAACATCTGCATTTTCTCGTAGAAGCGGAGTCCATCGATAATTCCGTGCAATCCAGGCAAGCGACTGTGATAAACGTTGTTTAATTCTTTAATTGCTGTCACAAGTTTAGGCTCTGAGTTCCCGACAGCAATACTCTTTAATCCTGTTTGAAAAAGGGATAGGTCATTTAAAGAATCTCCACACGTAACCACAATCTCATGGCTGATATCCAAATAATTTAACAGCTTTAGTAACGTAGATCCTTTGTTAACGCCATGGGGCACGATATCCAAATACATATCGCAGGATTGGATGACATCAAACCCTGCATGAGTGATTTTTTCTAAAGTATGATCCTGTAAAACATCAGGGTCATAGTAATAGGCAACCCGATAAGGGGGATCTATAGGCTGCAACTGAATACCGGCTTCGTTTTCCAACAACTTTTTTAAGATAGTATTGCCGTTATTCCATTTCTGGATAATGGGATTTTGCAAATCGTCAACAGGATGAAAATTTACTCCATCCACAATATGGGTGCCATGGTCTCCAATGATAAAATGGGGACTGGGCAGATAACCATTTTTACAAAACCGCTCAACGACATCAATGGATCTGCCTGTGGTATAAACTAACAGGATATGTTCCCGCAGACGGACAAGTTCCGGATAAAAAGCATGTTTGATCTGATGATCGCCTTCTAAAAAAGTCCCATCTAAATCTGTTGCCAATACTAATTTATACGGAGTGTAAAGCTTTGTCATAATCAGGCTCGTGAGTGATTTCATCGACCAATTGAGTATAAACTACATGGTCATTATGATCTAAAACAACCACAGCTCTTGCGCAGATCCCTGCTAAAGGGCCGTCTTTCAATAGAACACCATAGTCTTCAGCGGTTTTTCTAGAGCGGATTAAAGAAAGGGGAATGATCTGGGCCATATTATTTTCAGCTACGCAGACCCTTTTAAGGGCAAAGGGGGTATCGGCGGAGATATATATGACCACGACCCCAGGATGCTTCTTGACCCCTTCGCTAAACTTCTGGGCTGATATTGAACAGACTGCAGTATCGAGGCTAGGAACAAAGCAAATGATCTTCTTTTTGCCCTTAAAATCCATTAAAGTTTTTTCTTTTAGGTCGGTATCGATTCCATGGATTTCAGGAGCTTTTTCTCCTTTTTGAGGTAGGTTTCCGTTCGTATGGACAGCAGTGCCTTTCAGTTTGACTTCGGTCATAAATTTCCTTGGGTAAAGCCTATGAGTATAAAGAGCTTGACTCTCATGGGCAATAAAAAAATATTTGAATATATATATAAAGATATGGTAAAATGCTTACCAAAATAGGATAAATTCATGAAGCATAGGGAATTGCTCGAGAAGATACAAAATGCCCTCCGTGATGATAAGAAGGAGACTTCTTCCCAGCCCCATCCCCATTCGTATGCTCAGGCGACAGCTTTACGCGTTCCTTCCCACCTTCCTAAGCAAGCGACTTCTGCCAAACCGGTTGTGCGAAAAACCGATGTTGTGACCACAGAATGGAACAAGGAAGTGAAACAAACATCCAATTGCACTTCCCATATGGAAAGCGAGACTCCACCAGGGGCTAGCCTCATCCCGGCCAGGGTCCATCGCTGGAATATCAAAAACTATTCTTCGATTGCCCGTAAGATGCAGATGCTGGTCAAGCCTCAAGAAGCGGAAATGAGCGATAACATCTCTGTGATTTCATCTTCCGAAGAACAGACGGCAAAAAATGAAAAAAAACAAGACGATCTTTTGTTCGATATGATGAAAAGAAGAGAAGAGCGTCACTTCCGGATCGAACGTCCGCTTTGTTAATTTAGCATTAAGTTGTTATTAGCCTTTTCTAGCAACACCAGAATATCCCGTTTTTAAAGAATCTGTAAAAACAAACTCTAAATCTTCCGGCACTATTCTCTTGAAAACCATGTGCCAAAAAGCTTTGCTGGAAAACTTCACGTTCAAGCCACGCATCTCTTCGACAACAAGTCCCTGATCAGCACACATCATCTCCAGTTCTTTGGGCTTAATAAACAACCTAAGAATATGCATATCCGGCGGTGCATTTTTAACACACCATTCCACTCCTTTGATCACCACAAGCCAGCTTAAGACCGTCCGATTGAACGTATGGAAGAAAAAAAGCCCTCCTGGCTTTAAAAGACGGGCTGCTTCTTGGATAACGGCTACAGGATTTTCAACATGTTCCAAAAGATCCATTGCACAGACGGCATCGAAACTATGATCCGAAAAAGGCACTGCTGTCACATCGGCTTGAAGATAGTGAATACGACCTGTCTCGTCGATTTTTTTGGCGATCCGTAAACTGTCTTCAGAAAGATCGATACCGACGACTTCATGGCCCAATTTAGCTAAATCATGGGTTAGAAATCCCGCCCCGCAACCCATATCTAAAACCTTCGCAGAAGAGGGAAGCTGACTAGCGACCCAAGGGTTGCGAATCCGATTTTCAGCCCTTAAAAGAGCGATGGGATGGTCTGAAGCTTCTATCCAACGGTCGCCGAGTTCATGATAAAATTCGTTATTGATGGTTTTCATGCGCTACCTCGGAGGGAGTATAGATAAAATTCCAGTAGATAACTTGATAGAGAAAAAAGAGGCTCGCAAAGAAAGCCTGGACCCACAAAAAAGGAACTAAACTAGCCGCAGGAGGAAGCCAGTCAAAGACTTCCTGTCCATGGATTTTTGGCCACATCAATCCCATCGCTGTCAGTAGAACGGAATGATTCACAAATAAGATCGCATGCAGCCACTGTTCCGCTGCTGGACAATGGTGCTTATGAACAAATTCATCTTTTGTAATCAAAAGGCAAGAAAAGATGGCCGTCAACACAAAATACTTAATCATGCCTGTCTCATACGGCACAAATAACACGAAGGCAAAACAGGCGATCACGCTTAAAGTATCAAGGGGATGTCCGATCCTTTCCCATTTGGGAAGACCTCTTTTGATATGGAAGATATATTCATCTAACGCGATCACAATCGCTTGGATAATAAAAGGCAGAAATACTAACGCACGCATTCAAAAACTCCTCCTGCTAAAGTCAGCCCAGGTCCAAAAGCTAAACTCACCACATAAGCTCCTGATTTAATTTTCTCATCGTTCCATAACTTTTCCCAAATATGGGGAAGAGTCGCAGATGACATATTCCCATAGTTTTGCAAGACCCATAAGCTATGTTCAAATTGCTCCGGCTTTAACTCTAAAATTTTAGCAACTTGCTGGATGATCTTAGGGCCGCCTGGATGGATGGCAAAATAAATATCGGAATCAGGACTGACTTTTGCATCGGCTAAAAGTTTGGCCACAAAAGAGGGGAGGGCATCGGCAATCCGTATATGGACATCTTTTTCTAACTTCATCTTGAGCCCCCAGTCTTGACAGACCCAATGCATCGAATCGCTTGTTTCAGGAATGATCCGCTCGTCCAGCGTTAAGATACGCAAACCCGGACCCTCGGATTTGACGGTGTATTTAATAAATCCATCGGCAAAAAGGGTCTGGACGACAAGCTGTTCTATTTCATGAAGGTTTGGATTAAGATGGAGACAGCAAATCTCCGTATGGACGATATCGACAGGTTCAGAAAACCCTCTAGCTATCCTCAAAGCGGGGATCGAGGCATAACATCCCATGTGATAAGCATGGACAATCATTGTTTGATCTCCGGCATCTCGCAGGGAAACAAGCCTTTGTGCGGGACTTGGGGCCACATAACCTGTGCATGTCACATGGATTAAATGAGGAGGCATTGCAGTTCCTACTGGATAAAGCCTGCCCAGCACATCACTGGCGATCCGATCGTAGACTTGGCTCCGCTTGCCAAAACCGGCACCGTCGGGTTTTTGAGAAGCGTGATAGATCTCCATCTTATCCCACTCTTGGTGGAAGCAATCAGCTAGCGAAACGCCTCGTTTTTGGATCTTTTGATCTCCCAGCACAATTTTTTTCAGCACGCTTTGAAAAGCCTCATGCCGTTCGGGTTGTTTAGAGGCCACCGTATGAATCGCTGCAAGCCAATGAATACTGCTTTCTTGATCTAATTCGAATTCAGGCCTTATTACATGTAAATCGGAGATGGTTTTTGACATTGCAGCATGTTATCAATCGATTTTTTTCTTGCCTAGAAAAGAAAGGCGAACAATATACGGAATTAGAGGATTCCCAAATGATGAAAAGCTTATTGCTGATATTTTCTTTCTTTTTCATTCTTTTTTTTGCTACAGGCTGTGGCGTCAAACAGATGAATGAAAATATGGAACGAAGCAATGAGTCGGTAACCAAAAACACTGAAACAGTCCAGCATTCCAGCGACGTGATTCAAAAAAATACCGAGGAAGTCTCTCGTTCGACGACTACCATGAGAACGTTCGGAGCCTACTTTCCTATTATTCTCGTGATCATCCTAGTCGTACTTATTTATCCCTCTCTTGTCTTGATCAAGCTTCAGCGCAAGATTGTTCATGATATGAAAGTTCTAATGGACAAGCTTAAAAAAGAGTGACTACTCCCTCCCATACATGGAAGGCTTCTAGGAATTATTCCCAGGCCATCTAATCCGAAGGCCAAGATATTTTGCGCAGCATTGAAGTCCCTTATTGCCGTGTATCCCCTTTTTGAACATCGATGATCTCTTTCAGGGAGTTTTTTAGCTTCAATGTTCTTGCACCGATGGCAAGTTTGTATTGCTGTCTTTTGACTGCTATGCCGCTGAATGCCCTCCGAAATGCACATTCCGTTATAAGCCGCAGAGCGTCCTAGATGATCGTGGCAGAGTAGTGTCGTAAGAGAAAGACCTGGCTAGTTTTGTTTAAATAATCTCGGGCCCTAGAAGGGCCCGAGCATGTTGATTAGAAAGAATAATCTAGTTGAAGGCTAATGTTCTGATCCCAGAAATGCCATCCGAATTCTCCGTTATAAGCCGCAGAGAGTCCTAGATGATCATGGCAGAGCAGTGTCGTAAGAGAAAGACCTGGAGCAAACAGCGTGCGGTCCGGATTGAGTCCAGAAACCTTAAAGTGACAGCCGGCACCAGTGATTTCAGTTTTATACGAGTCTCCACGGAAACGCCATTCACGGATCACGCCAAATTTGACATTGGGTACCCATTTTGAATGAGAGCGCGTGAAACATCCGTTAAAATTGAAACCGACTTCTCCTCTTAAGTAATCGGAATTGCTGGACTGGACTTTTAAATCTAAGCTGCTAGCGCCATGTTCTTTGAATCCTCTTTGGTGCAGAAAGACATAGTCAGTCGAAGCAAAAGGACTTAAGGCACAGTTTCCGAATTGGAAAACTCCTCCGGCGCCTAAGTAGGCAGCGCATTCTCCGCCACCATGAGTGCTTCGCGCATTTCTATCGATATCTCCATACTTGATATGACGTTTGCCAAAGTAGCTATTGTAAGCACCTGTGATGCTTGTATTAACAAAGAACTTGGAAACATAGTACGTTCCATAAAGGCTGCCATAAACGCTTTGAATATCGCCATTGCCTCTTTGGTCATGCCAATCGATATTAGAATAACTATAGGCTCCGCTAGCACCGACATAGAAATTTCTCACCACTTGGTAATCAGCACCGGCAATTCCTGCTCCACTAAAAGTCTTGAAACCGACTTCATGACCTTGATTATTCTGGTGAGAAATATCCCCGATGGAATCTCCCCAAAGAGTCCATTCACGCAAGGACTCTGTTTCGACACAGTCAGGAGTCGCTTTCGAATTTCCTCTTTCCGCAATGTAAGAAGGAACATTGTTGACGACCGCCTTTACTTTAGCTGGAGTTGTACATTGCTCGCCGCCCATAGAATTGCGCAAACAGGCATTTGCATGTAAAAAGTCAAAACGCTGGGTGAAGGCGGATCGAATACGGATGCTCATATTTTCCTGTGCCAGAGCAAATCCTTTGAAAAGAGACGGCTGCAACTGAACCAGCGCGTGTCTGAGTTCTTCGCCGCTATCAATCAAAAGCAGTTGAATAATGGCATTATCGATATCAGCTCCAGGCATGGGCGGCACATTATCTAGACAAACAGCAACAGCTCCCGCATTGCCCGAGGTGCCAATCATTGTTTCAAAGGCATCTAATGACAAAATCAAGTCAACTGTGTCTCCTAAATAAGCCACGCGAGTCTGGACGGGAAGAGGGTCAATGATAGAGCTAAATCTACCTGTGACTCCACCACTTGTTTGAATAATGGTATAAATATTTTTTCCATTAGTCGGATAGCTTCCAGGTTCTGGAGCCACAATCAATGCAGTTCCAGGTTCAATAGCAACACCTGCCCCAAAGGCATTTAATAAATCACTGCTTCCAGTCGGACTAATCTCGACCGTATAGTTTGATCCAGGTAAGAAAATAAAAGGCGCTGTTACGGTTAATGTTCCAATGGAATTGCCCGGCTGCAGACTTCCATAGTTAAAAACAGGTGCGTTAATCGTTCCAGTCCCGCTAAGAATAGCTCCATTAGCAACAGTTACATGGGAAGTTGGTTGAGGAGAAAGAAATCCATTGACCGAGAGATTTCCTGCGGAAACTAAAGTATTGCCTTCATAAACATCAGCACCATTGAGGAAAAGGGTTCCTAGTCCTATTTTCGTTAGAGAACCAGGACCACTAATGACAGAATTCACAGTAAAGCTGTTACCTGCTGAATCAAAATTAACAACCCCATTCAGTACAATCGGATCTGTACTTAATGTCGTGGTTCCATTGGCTCGAAGGGTTGTACCATTAAATAAGCTCAAGGTTCCTGTTCCAATGTTCGCATCAGACGAAATAGCCAGAGTGCCCCCGCTCACTTGTGTACCAAGATTGTAGGTGTTCGTATTCGTGAGGGTCAGTGTTCCGGCATTGATTTTATTCAATAATCCCAATCCTGAAATAACAGAATTGATGGTAAAAGGATTTCCATTGGAATCAAAATTGACAGCTCCTTCCAGAAGGATAGGAACGGTATTGAGCGTTGTTGCTCCATTAGCTTGAAGAGTGGTTCCTCCATCTAAAGTGAGCGTTCCCGTTCCTACATTACTATCGGTTGTAATAGCTAAAATCCCTGCAAGTACATGCGTACCACCGGTATAGCTATTATTTCCGCTCAAAGTCAACTTTCCAACATCGGATTTGATTAGCGGACCTGACCCCGAGATTCCTGAAGAAATCGTGAAAGAGTTGTTGTTGGTATTAATCGTTGCTGCACCAGCAAGAATGATGGGATGTGTAGAAATGGAACTAGTTCCCAAAGCCTGAAGGATTGCCCCTGACTCTAGAGTTAAGGTACTACTTCCACCGCCCAAATTTACATCATTTGTCATAATCAAAGTGCCGCTATTAACTATAGTACCGCCGGTATAACTATTAGAACCACTGAGGGTAAGACTATTAGTCGAAACTGGGGCATTAAGAGTTAAACTTCCTGAACCACTAATCAAAGCAGGGATCAAAAAGGTCGGAGCATTTTGGGTGATAGACAGGTTGCTATTTAAAGCCACTAAACCTGCAATACTATTGCCTGCAATCCCGTTATTCGTCAGTGTTGCAGGTGGGCTACCATTGAAAAAGGTAATGACAGATCCATCAGTGTGAGTAAAAGTATACGGTGTTGTCGCCGAAGTAATCGTAATAGAAGGAAATGTATTATCACCCGTCGTTATGCCGGTATAATTAACGGAGAAGTTTGTCGCACTTGTAGGGAATATCAGAGTATCCCCGTTTGCAGGGACTAATGTCCCCGACCAATTGGATGGTGTGGTCCACGCACTCGTATTACCAAGCCAGGTATCAGTTGCGGCTGACAACATGTGGGCAGAAAGGGTAAAAAGTGTTAGCGCACTTAATTTCAATAAGTTCATTTTGTCTCCAAAGCTCCTTATAATTTACACCGAACCCACCTCAATTTTCGGAATTTAAGGATAGGTTCTTTGTTAAACGTGGTTTTTTTTGTGTATAGATTATTAGGAGAATTAAAGCCAAGAATTACATAAAAAATTTTCTAAAAACGACCTCTAAACGGATACAAAACTATCCGGAATGGGATAGAAAATAAATACAGAGTCCATTTCAGAGATTTTGCAAAAACCTTCAAAGGAAACTCGCTTGCAACTAAAGCGCGATTTTTCCAAACAGCCCACCATTTTTCATTGAGAAAAAGAAGACGGCACTTTTCTTTATATCTTTCAAACTGTGCAGGTAATGTTTTGGGATTTTCAGCTAGTTTTGTCTTCCAATAGTCCATGATCTCTTCACAGAGAAGAGCTGCTTCAATGAAGGCTTTATTGCCGCCCCGGTTCAAGACTCCGGTGGAACTTGCATCGCCTGAAAGAATAACAATTTTTCCCTTATAAATAACTGCTATGACATCACTGCGCCCTATCATTAAGGGGAAAGAGACAATGCGCTCTTTTTCATAGTCTTCAGGTCCTATGTGATGGTCATTAAAATACCGAGTAATATGAGCGTGGATTTTTTTTGCTGTTTCATTTGTCTGGGCTAATTTCTCCAACTCTTTCATGGTCCAGGCATGTTCAGGAGTGCCTTTCGTTATCTCAGTTGGTTTTCCTTTGATATCAATCGTCCTTTTATCGAGCAAACTTAGATGGGTTTGTAGATCAATAAACTTATGCAACGATACGACGATGGCTTCACCCGGCTTTTTTTTAGGCAATGTTTCAAAATCCCATCCTTCAGCGATAGTGGCTTGGATGCTGCCTTTAATGGGCTTCCGAGCCTCGAAATCTTTTGCGACAACTTTGTATTTCAATTCTAAGATATGGCCTACTGTCAGTTCTTCTACTCGTTTGGCACCGATCACCTTTTTGATCACACTCTTATCTCCATCAGACCCAATAATAATGGAGGCTCCTGTCGATGCAACGAAAGCATCATAATTTTCTTCGGTTACGCCATAAGTCTCGTCTCTGTAAACTTCCATTCCTAGCTTTTCTCTTACAAATTTAGAGAGGTCGTTTTCAATCGCAGAAGTCATGACATTGTGTTTTCGCCATAGATGTAATTGTGCTCTTAATCCTTGCGCTTCTTTAACTTTTACGTTGGGTGTTTTTTGGATTAAACAACGGTCGATCAAATCGATGATTTTATCAACCCCATCATAACCGATACGGATGGAATGATCGCGGGTTGTTACAGGCCGTTTATCGACAACGACGATTCTAAGATTTGTTAAAACACCTAAAGCGGAAGCAAGGGCCATTCCATTCAGGCCTCCACCAACGATGGCAATATCGTATTGACGGGGTGTATTCAGTTTCACATCGTATTGATCAGATGCTTTCAATCCCATTGTCATGAAAAAGCCTCATTAAATAATTAAATTACGAATATTATAATCAAATTAATATTAAAATTCAACAAACAAAACTAAAAATTAAAATAAAAAATACTGAGAAAAATCGATAGGATATCAACCTATTTTCCTATAAAATCTCTCTAATGAAACCACAATTACATCAAGAAATTACTTTATCGATCAAGCGGCTGGGCATCCATGGAGAGGGGATAGGGGATTATAATGGCTTTACCGTCTTTGTCGATGGGGCCTTACCTGGAGAGACTGTCACTGCAGTTATCAATGAGGTCCGAAAGAACTTTGCCCGGGCCACGGTTGTTTCTTATGCGCAAACGTCTCCTCATCGAGTGACACCTCCTTGCCCTGTCTTTGGACGGTGCGGCGGCTGCCAGCTCATGCACTTGGACTATCCTCAGCAGCTAGAAACAAAGCGGCAGAGAGTTGTGGATACTTTAGAACGGATTGGCAAAATCTTCAATGTCCCTGTTTCTGCCTGCGTCCCATCACCCAACCCTTTGGCCTATCGGAACAAGATTCAACTTCCAGTGATGATGGATCCCATGAGAATGGGCCTTTATGCCTTCAATTCGCACGATATTGTCGAGATTGAAAAGTGTTATATTCATTGTTCTTTAGGAGAGCAGGTCTTTGCTAAGGTCAAACAGATTTTAAAAAATGATCCCCATCCTTCTTTACGGTTTGTTGTAATTAAAACGGGTGTCAATACCAACCAGGTGCTGGTGATCTTAGTGACTGAAGGGGAAGGATCTTTGACGCTCCCATCAATGGCTGAGAAAATCATGGAATCAGCGCCTGAAATCAAAGGCGTGGTACAAAATATTCATACTGCTAGCGGAAATGTCGTTTTAAGTAAGACGTTTCGGACGCTGGCCGGACATTCCTCGATTGTCGATAAGATCTGCGGTCTTCACTTCAAAGTCTCTCCGGCTTCTTTTTTTCAAGTCAATCCTGCCCAAGCGGAAAACTTGTATCAAAAAGCGTTAGAATTTTGTGAGTTAAAAGGGGATGAGACCGTCTTAGATGCCTATTGTGGAGTCGGAACTCTCTCGCTCATTCTTGCATCCCATGCTAAACAAGTCATTGGGGTCGAATGCGTCTCGGATGCGATTTTAGATGCTCAGGACAATGCCAAGCGCAATCAGATTAAAAATACGGTGTTTCACGCTGCAAAAGTAGAAGATTTTATTGGCACATTATCAGCAATTGATGTGGCCGTCCTCAACCCGCCCCGAAAAGGATGCGAGCCTCTATTTTTAGAAAAGTTAGTTCTTTTGAAACCTCGGTGCATTGTCTATATTTCCTGCGACCCTGCAACTCTAGCGCGCGATCTGGCAATCCTGCAAGAGAAAGGATATTCGGTTAATACAGTCCAGCCCTTTGACATGTTTCCTCAAACAGTCCATGTCGAATCGATAGCTCAACTAACTAGAAGATAAAAAGAACTCCGAAAAAACCCAGTTTTTTACGACTGGGCCTTTCGGAGCTTGTTTGAAAATCAAGGACCTTGATCTACTTGAACAATTGAAATGCTAGCTCCAGCTGAAATGACTTCTGTCGTTCCACTGGATGAACTTTGAACAATCTTAATAATATGCGAGCTACCAGCTGATAGCGGCACGATTTGCTGGATGCTATAAGTCGATCCTGCACTTGTTAATACAGGAGTAGCAGGGCCTACATTGACTCCATCAACATTCAAGCTGAGTTGTCCTGTCGACGCTGCATTGACGTATCCGACAAAGTTTACAGAATAAAATTCTGTGAACGGAGCGTTGGTTAAATTCACTGTAAAAGTATCTCCAGCTGTCTGAGTGACATTAGAAGACGTCGAGTGAACTTGGTTAGTTGTTGGATTAAAAGTCACTGATTGACCGGCTGTTACCAATGTTTGAGCTGCAGTAGAAAAGCTATAGACTTCTCCTCTGGGGCCAGGATTGCATGCAGCGCCAATGAAAGTTAACGTCGCTCCATTTGAGAAATTTGTTGGACCGGCAATGCTTCCACATGTAGAAGTTACAGTTGTGGAAGGACCGCTAGCAGTTAAAGCTCCTGCCACTGCAAAATTATAAAGAGTTACATTTATGGGTTGATCAGTGGGATTTACTTGAGTCGCACTCAAAGTACCATCAGTTCCGCCAGAATAGACAATTAAGATCGTCTGTACGGTGGGTGATGAAGTCAGCGCAATCGTATTTGCATTCGTAAACTCAACATCTCCTAAAAGTAGAGTACAGCCATTTTGGTTAATTCCCCCGAATACCAAGCTATTTTGAATATCAACTTGGTTGAGTAGATTGACGCTGTATCCTGTGAAAGTTATAGGACCTGCAAATCTATTGTTATAGAAATACAGCTTTCCGGCTTGGCTGCTTTGAGTTTGGAAGTTAAAGTTATAAGTTCCCTGCATGGTCAAGTCTTCCATACCGGATCTGTTATCATTCGCGTTATTCCACGAAGCATCGTTGAGGTCGACCGTTCCGAATAAACGGGTTCCCACGACACTATATCCAACAACTTCAACGTTTGCTTTTAAGGAAAACGAGTCGGAATAGTCACCAGGTCCAACTTTGAGGACATATCTTTTAGATGGAGAGCTATCGGTAATAGTCGCCATAGCGTGGCTTATCGTGAGATAAGGATAAATGATTGTTCCATTCCCTGCTGTATCATCACCGCCTTTATCTACATATACAACCTGAGCAGCCGCGGGTAAGCTTCCAAAGATTGAAGGTTTTTTTTGCTCGATGGGTGCAGTTGAAGGAGTAGTGGCCATCAAAACTGAGGAACAAATACTAGTCATAAGTAACAACTTAAATACGTTCATAAATTACCTTGTTTAATTTTGTTTCAAATAATTGCATATCAATGATTTCTCTATGTTTTAGATCTCTTTAATAGGGTGCCCTCCTTACATTTTTTGGTTTTAAAAAAAATTAGTATGAGGATTCTGCAGTTTTTCTTAAATTTATTTTTTTAAATAAGAATTTTTTTTTGAAAAAAGTTCAGGAATACCCGTTTAGGCCAGCATCATGAAAATGCCGATCCCGATGAGGCAGATGGAAAAATACTTTTTAAGCTTATCTGCTGCCATTCGATGCGTTAGATGGGCACCGGACGGAGCCGTCAAAAATGTCGTCACAGCCAAAATCACAAAAGCCGGGATGTAAATAAATCCAATGGTATATTCATAGGTTGTCTCACCAAGCCCAAAGATTAAATACGATACCGCACCACCCAGAGAAATAATAAACCCCGTCGCTGCGGAACATCCAACAGCACTTCGCATGGTCATTTTAAAAGCTACGAAGATAGGCACCATCATGGTTCCTCCGCCAATTCCCAGCATATTTGAGATGGAGCTAACAGCAAAACCTGCAAAATTTAAGATCTTTTTTCCAGGAGAAATTTGGGCTTCAACTTCTGGAAGCGCACGATAACGATAGATATAAATCCCTAAGATAACAGCGAAAATCCCGAAAATTATTTTTAAAAGGGATGTGGATGAGAGATAGCTCACAAAAGCTCCGGCAATACAGCCTAAGATAAGACCGGGAAGCATCGTCTTCACAATTTTCCAATCAACGGCATGCTCTTGGTGATGGGTGTAGGTGGCTGAGATGGAATTGAAGACCATGGCGGCTAGCGAAGTACCCATGGCCAATTGCATAATATGGACCGTAGGAAATTTCATGAGAGTAAACACCAAAAGAAGACAGGGAACTGTTACAATGCCTCCGCTCATGCCCAGGAGACCGGCTAAAAACCCCGCACCTATACCAATGAAAGCATAAGCAAAAAGAGAAACAATAAACATAGATCTTCTCATACTGCAAAGAGTGGAAAAGATGCAAGGTTAACGGACAACTCTATAGTCTACTTTCATATTGTTTTTAATGATTTTTTCATTCATTATTAATGTAATAATTGGAGAGTATTATGGCAGCAAGATTAATTCTAGGAGCTTTTAACACTGCTATTAAATCTGAGAGGGGACAGGCCTCTAGATCTTATTCAAAGAGCCCCGATTTAACAGCCCTTGTTCCAAAGTCGCTGAAAAAACAAACAAAAATTGAAAAAAAGAACGCTTGGGAAGAAAGAAAAGTGGAGGTGGTTATTGATGAAAAAAAAATCCCGACACCTCAAGAAATACAAGAAAATCCCCATCTTCTAAAAGAGCTTAAGCGGTTTTACAAAGACCCTATCAAATATTCAGATTGTTAAGGTTCATGACTGAAAAAACCGTCCGTGTGATATTTAACATCTCTAATTCTGAAACAGTTCCTATTTTTTTAGTCACATACTCTTTATCTATCGACTGAATGTGATGGCCATCGACATGGATGGGCTTATGTCGATCGGTGATCAAGACTTTATAGGGACCAGACTTGGTTCTTTCAAAAATAAAAGCGATCATTAAAACAGGGGAGAAAATATTGCCGATATCATTCGAGACGA
Organism: Parachlamydiales bacterium; assembly: GCA_003153295.1. Lineage (GTDB taxonomy): Bacteria > Chlamydiota > Chlamydiia > Chlamydiales > Rhabdochlamydiaceae > PALSA-1444. The sequence continues at coordinate 237,984 of PLXY01000008.1, forward strand.
CAACTCCTTGAGAAAGCTTTCCATCTTTCTTGATCTGAACGATATCTCCTCTCTTGAAGACAGGTGTTTTTTTGCAATCTCTTAAAACGGGATGTAAAGCAATGGCAGCTCCGGCTTTTATTTTCTCCAGTTCGTTAGATAAAAGCCTGCCCAGCTTCAGTGATCTTTTTAACAGATCGGTTGTTGATGTAAACAATTGGCTATTGAGGACGACAGATTTTTTTTGCAAACCATTGGTAATATTAGGATTTAGGACTGTCTCATGTTTGTAGATTCTTTCACCAACCTTTATCCCGCTTATAGGCGCCAGAATAAGACTTTCGCTATGAGCAATGGCTTCTTGCGAAGATAGGACGACATTGAGCCTCTGACCTTTCTTTTGCTGGATAACATGCTTTCCTTCAAAAGGGTTGACAATTCCTTTCAGAATATCTCCCTGAGAAAACTGACTATAAGGTCTTTGACAAGAGCGTTGACGAGAAGGGCGATAGTCATTCATAGAACAAGATCGCGATAGGGGACGGGGAGTATTCAGTGTCGGGCTAACTTGTAATCTCATAATTTCTCACAAAATATTTATAATATTATAACATTTCAAAGTGGTTATATGAAATATAGTTTTGATTTTAAATAGTATAGAATAAAGATTTTAATTTAATGAGATAATCGCATAGGTCCGGAACTCCGGATCAATGAGTAATGGCGTGGTTTTGCAAACTCTTGGATGGCTTCTTTAACTTGGGATTTATTTAAATATCCCGTTGAGTAATGAGACCCGAGATAATCACTCATTTTATCTTCTATTTGGACTTTTGTTTTTGTCCCTGCTCGTTGATCGAAGAGGGCGTGGGCAATATATGCGATCATATCGTTGTCATTGACAAAGTTTACCACGCGATTAGCGAAACTATCCGGAATATTGACTATTCCACCAATAGCCACAACATTGATCCGCTGTTTATAACCATCTAGTTTTTTGAGGGCGCGGTGTCCAATATCGGCTCCTTGGCTATGAAAAATCATGGTAATATGATGCAGGGGATGAGCCTCTAAATAAGCTTTAACCTTATCTGCAAGGATTTGAGCAGATGCATCTTTTTGTTTTTCTATCTCAGACCAACCGACAGCCCCGGAAATCAAAGTTGCAATGCTAGTGCATCCAACCGCCCGTGTAATCCATTTATTATGCACTTTGCTTGCCAGCGATCCTACAGCATAGCCCGCTCCCAAGATGCCCAAACTCACTTTCGAGGTGATGAGAAGCGCTTTATGTAACGTCGTCGTATTGTTATAATGAAGCTCAACTTCAACTCCTGTCAAATCCGCGATCGCTTTTGCATGGGCCTCAGCATCTTCTTTTAAAGTGCCCATCCCATTGCAATATAAGATCTTTCCAGGAACTAAGAAAAACTCAGAAATAGCGCTCGTATTGTCTATCATTGCGACCTCAAGAGATTATCGACAAAAGATTATCGATAAGTATACTACTAAAATTCTCAAAAATTCACAGCTCAATTAATAAAAAAGGTTGATAGAAGTTCTCTCGTAAGGTAAGAAAAGGTTATTCATGATCGACCCCAAGACTAAAAAATTTTATCAGACGTTGTTAGCGCAAGCGCCCAAGGGAGATTTGTCGATTGCGCAAGTCCGCATAGGCTTAGAAAAGTTAATGGCCGACTTCCCTGCGGCAGCGGATGTTCATTTTGCCCCTTTAAGCATAGGCAAACTCTCAGCTGCCTGGGTTCATGCCCCTGGGTGCTCCCGCGACCGGGTTATTCTTTTTTTCCACGGGGGAGGCTATATCTCTGGATCTTTTCATTCTCATCAAGACCTCATTGGCCGTCTTGCCAAAGCGACGGGCTGTGATATATTAGCTGTCGACTATCGGCTTGCCCCGGAACATCCTTTTCCTGCAGCCTTGGAAGATGCTCTTCTATCTTACGACTACTTACGGAAGCAGAAAATTTCCCCTGCAAACATCTTTGTTGCCGGTACATCTGCCGGCGGGGGACTAGCCTTAAGCCTTCTGCTCAAGCTTTTAGATCGTAGAGAAGTTTTACCTCGAGGGGCCATTTGCATCTGTCCCTGGGTCGATCTTGCATTAACAGGTAAAACGCTGAAGAGCAATGAAGGAAAAGATCTTATCCACGAAAAAAACATCAAACGCGCAGCCTCTGTTTATTTAGCGGGGCACAACCCTAAAGATCCTCTAGCTTCTCCTTTGTATGGAAATCTTGAAGGCCTGCCGCCTTTATTAATCCATACAGGGATGCGAGAGGTATTTTTAGATGAAATTGAACAGTTTGCTAAAAAAGCAAAAGAAAGCGGTGTTAAAGTTGAACTGCAAAAGTTTGAAGAAATGATCCATACATGGCATCTTTTTGCAGCCATGGTCCCTGAAGGACAAAAGGCGTTAGAAAAGATCGGAGAATTTGTCCGATCTTTTAAATGATCAATGCAGTCCTCGTGCTTCAATCGGCCAAATATCAACTAAAGTGTTACCTCGAACGCAATGGTAATAATCGTAAAGATTTACTGTGGGATCGCAGTGCGGAGTTAAAAACTCTAAAACATGGCCGATGGGCAGCGGATCTTGACTGAGCACCTGTCCATGTTCATCTCCGCGGAACTCGTAAGAAAAATGGGAAGAAGTCCCTGAAAATACTCGAGGCTTTGGACCATCTGTCGCAAACGATTTTAAACCAGCATCTACAATTGTCTTATTAGGATGAGAACTAATCACAGTAGTGAGGACAAAAAGAGAAGGTTTAAAAGGCGATCCGCCTTCAGGCTGCAACTCAACATCAGAATATTCGACATCCATAAAAAGATACGACCCGACTTGCACTTCGGTATAAACGCCTTCTTTTAAATCGATATCTGAAGTGCCGGTGCCTCCGCCTGTGATGATTAAAGGAAGGGGAGTCATTTTTTGGAGCTGATCTCTTAATTCCTTTATCTTCTCATTTTGACATCGAACAGCTTTCAAACGGTCTTGATAGTTTGCGATATGTTGAAAATGTCCTCCATAAGCTTGGAATCCTACGAGTTGGAGGGTGGGATTTGCAAGAATTAAATCTGCTAATGCTAAAGCTTCTTCAATGGACTTGACCCCTGTCCGGTTTTGGCCAATATCAAAATCGATCAAAACACGAATGGGTGTTTGACTCTGAGAATTAGCCTTTGCTAAATCTTCAATATTACGCACATTGTCTACAACGATTAAGATGTCTGAAGCTTGCTCATGCAAGGCGATAAGCCTGACAATTTTTCCAGGTGAGACAATAGGAGATGTGATCAGTATTCCTGAAATTCCACCTCGGGCCATCACTTCGGCTTCTCCAATAGTTGCACAGGAAACCCCCAAAGCACCCGCTTTCATTTGTAACTGCGCGACATTCACAGATTTATGGCTTTTACAATGCGGACGCAAATGAATTCCTTTTTCCTTTGCACGACTACTCATTCGATGAATATTATCTTCCAAAGCATCTAAATCTAAGATCAGGGCAGGGGTAGGAATCTTAAATCTAGAGTTTTCCTGTTTGAGATATTCTTGTCCTAAAACTGTGATAGATTTATCCATGCACTTCCCTTGTTGATCAGCACCGCAAAAACAGGTTCCAAGAAGCCATATCCATCTGAATTGCATGCTTACTCCTTCGGTTATAATCTGCCAGTAAGGATGCAAAAAAGCATCTTTTTTCCTTTGCTATAAAAATTTTTAATACTATCATCATTTTCAAATTTTTTGTCGTATTGATATCTCATCACATATCTTCACCTGGACTGATGGCAAATAGGGCCTTGTTCACCACTTAGGATCATCCAAGAGGGGAACAAGACCTCTATACATTAGAATCAAACCCCCTAATTTAACAATCTGAGTGGGTTTGGTTCACTTGAAAATAAGCAATAATGCTTGTTTTTAAGAAAAGAAAACTCAGATTGTGTATAGGTGAACATGAAAAAAATCTGCCTTTTTTTCTTCATGGTATTCTCATTTTCTGGGCTTCTCTATGGCCAGATGACTTGGACAACTCCTGTGACTCTTTCAGGCACAGGCGCATCTAGCCCACAAATCGTTGCAGATGCAAACGCAAATGCGACAGCTGCTTGGATGGAAAGCGGTATTGTTAAATCCAGTTCACTGCCCTTCGGCGGAAGCTGGAGCAGTGCAACCACTCTTTCTAGCACAGGATCTTCCAATCCTGTTATAGTCGTCGACTCTTCAGGTAACGTCACAGCCTTATGGCTTCAAAGTGGGGTTATCATGTCAGCTTCGCTGCCTTTTGGCGGATCTTGGGGATCTGCTGTGTCAGTTTCAAGTTCAGGAGCTTCAACGCCAGCCATGGCCGTTGATACAAGCGGGAATGTGGTTGGGGTATGGATCAGAAATGGATTTGTTGAGACAGCGACGCAACTCTCCGGAATGAGCTGGGGTATTGTCAGCATGCTTTCAGGCGCTAGCTCTACTAATCCTAAAATTGCGATTGGTGGCGGATTAGCGGCTGTCAGTTGGACCACTGTGGTTTCTGGCACTTCAGTCATTCAGGCTGCTACAGGAACGGTAGGTGGTTCTTGGAATTCAGCCCAAACTCTATCACAAGCTATTTTTGATAATGATTATAGTAGAATAGCTGTCGATTCTAATGGAAACGTTATTGCTCTTTGGTACCAATATGACTTCGATACTGTGAATTATTCCAATGTCAATGTTGTTTCTGCTGCTCTAGGGACCTCGAGTGGAATGACGACATGGGATCCGCCGGTTGTTCTTTCCTTAAACGGCCAAAAGAATCCTGCACTTCTCAAAGCTCGCATAGGATTTGATGGACAAGGTAATGCTCTTGCTTTTTGGTCTAACTGCTACGATGAGCAAACTTTTGCTATCGAAGCAGTCATTCGCCCTGTAGGTGCAACTTGGGGTGGTGTTAGTCAGCTAGATGCTCAAGATCTCTTTGCTTTTCAAGGAGATGTTTCAAACAATTCCTTTGGAGATGCGGTTGCCGTCTACATGTCTTATGATAACGTCTCTTCAGTCAATATTGTCTCGACAGAGTCCGATATCGGAGGGGTAACTGAAAATTTTTGGTCTCCTACGGTCATTGTCTCTACGGGAGCAGATAATGGGTATCCCAGAGTTGCATCCACACTATTAAGTGGTGTGATCAATGGCTTTGCGGTTTGGATTACTTCGGATGGTGTTAATAATACGATTGCAGCATCAACTGGAGCAAGAACGCTTCTTCTTCCTCCTACAAGTCCATCTGTTGTTCAATCGAGCGTTAATTACGGTGTTTTCACTAATTACTATAATACCATCAGCTGGACTTTGAGCACGGATCCAAATACTATTGAATATATCATTTTTCGAAATAATATATTCTTAGGACAAGTCGGTAGTTCGTCAGCTCAATTCGTGGACAATAATCAAATCCAAAACGGATCTGTGATCTATAGCATCGTCGGTTTTGATATGTTTCGTGCTCAAAGCACGGCTGCAACCGTTAGCTTTCCATAAGGGGAAATCTTTGCTGTTCATGAGTTACACTCTTGAAAATCCAGGGCATGCTCATCTGAGCGTGCCCTTCATCAATGCTTTATCTTTAAAAAGAGTCGGTTAGAACTCTGAATTAATCGACTTATAGGTATAAATATGAAAAAAGTTCTCATTGCCTTCCTAGCTTTTTTATTTCCATTAATGGGAAATAACATCAACTGGGCTGTTCCCACAACAACCCTTTCTTCGGCTACAGTTGCAGCGTCTGATCAGCATATTGCAATCGACGCAAATGGAAATGTAGTTGCTGTATGGGTTGAAAATGGAGCTATCAAAGCAGCCATTAAACACATCAGCGGAAGCTGGAGTTCAGCGGTGACGCTCGCCAGTACAGGAGCTTCGTATCCTCGCGTGGCATCAGATTTAAATGGAAATGCTACCGCCATTTGGCTTGCAAGCGGCGTGGTCAAAGCAGCTACAAAAACTCTAGGTGGGAGTTGGAGTTCTGCCTCAACTCTTTCAGGATCGTCGGCTTCTTCACCTAACTTAGCCGTAGATACGGCCGGAAATGTAGTTGCTGTATGGGCAAGAACGGGTAATGTTGAATCATCCATAAAACCGTTTGGACAAAATTGGCAAACACACACTGTTATCACCAGCAATACAGCAGCTTCTCCTCATGTTGCCGTAGGCGGCTTAGGATCCAATAAACAGGCGACTGTAGTTTGGACAGGCCTGTCAGGTTCATTGAGTGTTGTTTACTCGTCCACCAGGCTCATAACAGGACCCTGGAGTAATCAAACTATCATTTCAGACACTAGCAGCAACGCTGGTTATCCTGCCATTGCTGTCGATGGAAATGGAAATGCACAAGCCGTTTGGTTTGCCTACAATACTCTAGGAACTAATTACTATGATGTGACTGTTCAAGGATCCTATAAGCTTTTTGGAGGAAACTGGAATACAATAGCCACTCTCTCTGAACCAGGCGTCCGCAATCCTGCAAACCTCTCAGCACGAGTTGCTTTTGATGGAGTCGGTAATGCGATTGCGTTATGGAATAATTCATACGATGACATGAATTTCAATATCGAATCGGCCATCCTGCCACTTCGAGGAACTTGGACAAAACCCGTGAAGATTGTGGATTCTAATCCCTATGCCTATGAAGCGGACCTTGCTGTCACTTCTTTTGGAGATGCTTTGACTACTTATATGTTCTATAACGGCGCTGCTTTGCTCGTTCAATCTGCTGAAACAAATTTTTCCGGATTTATGGAAAACGTTTGGTCAGTTCCAATCAACTTGCCAACAACGCCCTATAATTACTTTCCAAGAATTGCAGTCACCTTGACAGGAAATGTCATCAATGCGGCAGCGCTTTGGATCAGTACGAACGGAACCGTTAATACTGTCGTTGCAGCCATGGGATCAAGAACGGTGGTATTGCCTCCAACAAGTCTTGCTGTTTCGCAAAGCAACAACAATAGCTTCGGAGGTGTAATCTCCCCGTATTATAACACTTTAAGCTGGGTCGCTAGCACCAGTCCTAACGTGGTGGGGTATATCATCTTCCGCAATGGTGTTCCTATTGAGCAAGTTAAGGCCAATGTCACTCAGGTGATAGATAATAATAGAGTGCAAAACGAAACCGTTGTCTATGGTATCGCTACGATTGACAATCAAGGCTCTCAAAGCCCGATCGCAACTATTACCTATAACTGATTCTAATCTTCGACACCCATCTCCAAACGATGGGTGTTTTATTCATCCGTTTATTCTGGATCCAGCTTTAAATATTTTGTGTTGTAAACAATTTAATCTCACAATAAATTTTAAGTGCAATCTATTAAGGGAGAATATTATATGGCAAGCCCCGTCGATTTTGGTACCATATTTTTTGTGCAACCTATGGGTAACTTAGGTCAACAACTTATAGCGGCGCTCCAGGATGGTAAGAATCAGGAAATTGATAATATTTTAAGGAATCCCCATATAAATCTTATTTCTGTAGAGGATTTAGGGCGCGCCTTCATCATTTGTGTTCAACAAACCCATTTCGGAAAGATTTTCCATCTTCCTAATCTTCAGCAAATTCCTGCTAATGGCCAATGGGGGCTAGGTCACGCCTTACTTAAAGCAGTTGAAACCCAAAATCATGACAGTTTGCGACTTATTCAAGATCTACCTAGTTATAACGCTATTGGTGCAAATGGAACATGGGGACTAGGCCAAGCTTTAAAAGACTGTATTCAGAAGCTGTTGCAGCAACGCTCCATGCTAGATCTCCCTAGTCCTGATCCAGAGTTTTTTCATGCGATCGTTGAGCATCCCCATGCAAATCAAATCCAGTTTGAAAATGAATTATCCGATGCTATAGGAAAGCTTCTGGTGCTTATAACCATTCAAAGTAACGGAAAAGTTCATTATCAATATGATCAAAGAGTTGTTCATGCTTTACTCCATCCTCAGATCTCGCATTTGCTTCAACCTAATGGACAATTTGGGTTAGGAAGAGTCCTATTAAATGCAGCTTATGCGACAAGTCCGTTTATTGTTAATCTTATCTTAAATCATTCAGGGATCTTTTTAATCAATTCTGTTTTAACAAATATTAATGAACCAACAAAATTTGAAGAAGATAATAAGCTAGATTGTTTTGGTTTCACAGAAGCTATTTTTGCAGCTGTTAGCAAACAGGGTTCAGACTTGCAGGTGCAAAAACAGGTAGTTCAATCCCTTTTCAACTTTGCAAATAAGCATGCAATAAATTTATATATCGAGGGCCACTGGGGGCTTGGAGTTTGTTTAACCAATGCTGTAACAGACAATGAGTCATTAGTCCCTATCCTTTTAAATTATCCTGGCAGCAATACCATTTCTGCAGGCGTATTAGGCGTTGCCCTCATGTGGTCAGCAATAAAAGGGCACATCGCGGCGATGCAAAGAATTTTACAACATCCCAATGCCCACCAGATCTCTCAAGAAGCCCATCGCAGTACTCGTAAAATAGCGCAGCAAGGGGGTTATGCGAATGCGGCAGACTTAATATAGGATTTCATGGAATCCTCAATACTTTTCCATCAATTGATGAGGGGATATCAGGTGTTTCTAGAAGATCAGCAACTGAAAGAGTCAAGAAAAACCCCGCATCGGATTGCTGGCGAGTATTTTCATAAGCTTGAGCACTTTCTTTATAAAACTTAGCTTCCTCTTTTTTATCTAAGGCAAGCAGTATCCCGTACATTAAATAGCAAGCTTTGGTGTGCGTAGGAACAAGAGTGAGGGCTAGGAGTAAATGTTTTTGTGCCATTTGTAAATTTTTTCTAAAGTAGTGAATCACACCCAAATTATACTGAATAAGAAAGTTCAGTGGAAATCTTTCGCTTATTTCTTCGGAGGGGAGAGATCCACCTTCCAACCCGATTTCTAAAATCAGTCGATTTGCCGTTGCACATGACTTATCCAGTTTTCCCAAAGAAAAATAGAGTTCATATAAAAAAGCTAAGATAGTTTTTCTATATTTTCTATTCGGTGTAAGTTTAAGAGCTTGTTCCCATTCTGAAGCTGCTTTTTCCTCTTGTTTTTTTTGGTAGTGGACTTGAGCATTCAAGCTTCTCATCACAAAATTTTCAGGGTTTTTCTCTAAAATACCCTTGCAAACCATCTCTTGAAAATCCAGGCTTTGTTCTAGAAGAAGAGTAAAGAAGTCGGAAAGAATTAGAAACTCTTCTCTGTGAGCACCATAAGGTATAATTTTCCATTCTTGCATATTAAGGACCTCGGAGTAATTGAACAGTAGTTCTATAAAATGTTCCGCAGCTTCATTAATCGATCCTCTTCTATGATGCAAACGGATGAGATGCATAAATAAATTACTAGTTTCAATCTCTTTTTTAGAATCTTGTTTTGATCTCTCTAAAGCGCATGAAACTAAGCGAATAGCTTCCGGATATAACAAAGCATCTGATTGATCCAGAGCTATTTGAGCAAAAATTTCACTGGCTGCAATATTATCAGAATCCTGTTTAAGGACTTGTTGTATATGTTCAAAGGCTTCGGTCACGTTTCCGTAATTCAAACAAATTTCAGCAAAGCGGATACGAGCTTCTAAATATTGAGGGTGTAGAGTCAAAGCTTCTTGAAAAGCGACATTTCGTTTCCTTCTCATTTCAATTTTTGCTGCATCACTTATACCCGACGTAGCAGACAGATTTTCGAATTGTTTTTGATAGAGGTTTCCTAAACAAAAGAACAGGAGAGCAGTGGGTCTTGAAGCATGGTACAAAAGCAATTCTTCAGCCATCTGAAATCCTTCAGGAAGTCCATACTCTCGAAACACTTTTGTGGGATAATTTTGGCTTTCTTCTGTTTTCCCCCTGATATATAAACATCTTGTTATCCCCAAATGTATCGTATGTAAATCAGTTGTTTTTTTTCGATCCTGTTCTTTTTGTAGAATTGTCGGAGCATCTAATCGTGCCTCCCTCTTTTCCTGAATCAATCCATAAGCTTTTTGGTAGTTTTCTTCTGCTTCTACATAAAGCGCGAGAGATTCTAGCAGTTGAGCAAGTAGTATCTGACTCTCAATATCTGTAGGATCGAGAGCTATTTGTTTGCTCAAAAGTGCAGTAGCTTCTTTTTTAGCGGGGCTATTAGGTTGTCCTAAAATGGCCTGGGAAAGTTGCAAAGTAAGAGCTTTAATAGGAAATTTAATAAGAGCTGTGCGACACAACCGTTCTGCTGCGATAAAGCTTTTATTTTTTAGAAGGAGGGGAACGAGCATAAGGTAGAGTTCTTCCTGTTCGTAACCCAATTCTTGGGCTCTTAATAACATTTTCATAGCCTCTTCTTCTTGTTCCATCTGACATAAGTTTTTCCCCAAGAGAAAATGACTAAGAGCATATTCTGGATTTAAGCGAACAGCTTGAGATAAACAGGCATGAATTTCTTTTCTTAACTTTTGAATCTCTTTTGTTTGATAATAAGTATTGCATGCTGTGCGAATTTCAATTTCAAATTCCATAAAATCAACAAAAGAAAAGATGACTTTGATGTTAAAGGGATTGGCTACAAGAGATTGTCTGTAATATCCTTTGACTTCCTCCGTCTCTTCAAAGGAGGGGACAATGTGATGAGATTGCTTTTTTTGCCTTTCAAGCGATTGTCTGCAATGCAGTTCACGAGATTTGGCAGCAAGATAGGCTGCAAGGTCTATATGAGACCCCTGATCTAAAAGCTTTTTGGCATATTCAAAGCCATCAGACAAAGATATAATGCTTATATATTTAGCCTGTGAAGTATTATCACTTATTAAACGTTCGGAATCGATCCGATGTTTTAAAGCTTGAAATTCAGGCATTTTTTTTAGCAGTTTAAGAATTTCTAGATAACCGAGTATCGCTTCTATACCGTGACCTAAGACCATACTTTGAGAATAACAAATCTCTGCTTCTGCTAGTTTGTCTTCTTCTCGGCAAATATCACCTAGCCTTGTAAAGCCTTGGCCATTAGGAGGATTTAATAGTGTTAAGGGGTGAACTAAATCCCTGCTCTCTTTAAATCTTTTCAATTTCAGAAGAATCGCTGCCCAACTACATCTACGCGCTGCGTTTACATTTGCATCACTTTCGAAAAACGCATCCTGACTGAAAATACCTAAAGACTCATTCAAATGACCTGTTTGATATAACCTAGCTCCTAACGTCACGTAATAGGAAGGAGACTGCGTTTTACTCCTCCAAAAAGCTCTTACAAAAGTGTATACATCAATGCTATGTTCTCGCCACTGATCAATCTCAGCACCTAGCCATTTGTTAGAAGGTATGCAGTATATACGTAAATGTATGGTTCTCCAAATAAGAGGGTCCTCAATGTTGCTACGCCAAGTTTTACAAACTCGAGCGAGCCTAGGAAGAAAAGAAATACTAGGAAGATAAGAAAATATAAGGGTGAAGGGATCTTGAGGAAGTACAGGAGGTATAGCCATCTTTTTTCTCCTTACGTAGTAAAGTAGAATAATTTTAAACTTGTCAGGGTTTTTTAGATAGCTTTCAAAGTGATTTATTTAAGACTAACATCTTAATCATCAGTAATTTCATTGGAAATTTTAAAGGGGGCATGTTTTATTGATTCTTTTCAGAAAATCGAATTCGAGAGCGAAATATTTGGCGCTGGATGGAAGTTGTTGTTTGCCTGTGTCCATTTCCTGATTGATGACCAGTTTAGGTTATGAAGGGGAGGGCACTATTATTTAATGGAATCATTTCTAGTTTAGCTCTCAATTTAAGCTTTTTTTCGAAATTTATTCATGGGTTAAACTTTAAAAATTTATTGTAGTAATTGAACATAAAGTGATTTAATATTTGCAATCAAATATTAAAAAATGGCTATTTAAATGACAAACCGCGTCACTCATGATTCCAGTTTTAACCCTCTTCAAATGTTATCTCAAAATCCTCTGCAACCGGCTGTGATTCTTGTCGGTCAGAGCAGAGTATCTCAACAGACACAACTAGGTTTACTTAATCCAGGAAATGCCTCTACAGCTTCACAGCCATCTTCTATCACTAGCATCCCACCCACAAAAGAGAAAAGAACTTTGCCAGCAGACATCGATGAAAGGCAAGATGCAAAGAAACAAAAGACATCTGATCGTAAAAAAGATCCCTGGCATTATCATTTGTCCAAATATAAAAAAGATAAAAACCATGAAAAGAGTGAAGGAATAAAACTATGGCATTTGGTTGGCAAACAATTTTGTTCTTCTTGGGGTGTTATTTCTATTCTTCGAGACCTTTTTCAGAATGCAATTGATGATATCTTAAGAGGTCATAGAAAAGAACCAAACCATGCGAAGTGCAGATGTTGGGTATCCGTAGAAGAACCTCCAAACATGTGGAAAGAGGAAAAAGAATTAACGATCGAATTTTATGTATATTCTGAAAACAATAAAAAATATCAAAATAAGCCTTGCGGCTACATATGTTGGCAGAAAGACCATGAAAATAATCGTCCGGTACTTACCGTTATTAATAAAGGAGGTAGCTTTGGCCCTTCAGCTCTAACCGTAGGTTCCACCACAAAAGATAAAGATGATGCAGGGGGTCATGGAGAGGGCTTAAAGTCTATTGCAGCAGTAGCCTATAGATTGGGCCTTCAGTTTGAAATTTATCAATCAAAAAAAGCGTTATCATTTGTAGATAGTACTTCGGATGATACATCTATTTTTTATATATGCAGAAGCTCCAATAGCCCAAGCCCAGATTTGCATTTTAGCCAACTAACAAAAAAATATAGCGACGATTTAAAGGTTTCTGCTGCAAAAGATATGATTATTCATATAGGAAAAGGCCGCGCTCTTAAATTTACCCATATACAACAAGCAGCAGAAAAATTTCTCTCTCTAACTCACCGTCGTGTTGCTTCACTTGATGAAAAAGAACAAGCAGGAAGCTTTAATCCTGTTGTTGCTACTTATACAGATAAGGGTCGCGCTATATTATTTGGCGAAACTCTGGCTAAGAAAGTATATGTAAAAGGAATTCTTTTTAACAATGATCCTAAAGACCAGGTTGAATGGGGGGTAGATTTAGCCAAAGAAGATGCAAGCAGTCGTGATCGCTCTTATGTTTTTACAGACGAGTATGCTAAGGGTGTGGCAAAAGCGGTTACAGCTGAGATTGATAAAGATCCTCCTTTTGCTAGAGGAATTTATAAAGTTTTAAAAAAAGCTACTGAAAAAAAACGTCTTGTTGAATGTTTAACAGAATTACCCAAATATGCAAGTCCAGAAACGAGGGATATTTTAAGAAGAATTTTTAAAGAAAAGAATAAAGATACCCGATATCTTATCCCAGCTAATTTTGAAACGGAATTACAAGGCAACGAACTAATACCACGTTGGTGTGATATTGAGGCCTGCACGATCATCCATCCTACTCTACATCAATTGATTAGTGAAAAAGAATATCCTTCTGCCCAACAGGTTAAAGAAGAATGCAGCGCACGATTGATGAAGCTTGAAATTTCTATAAGAAATAGTGAATTATTGAGAGGTTGGATTTCTTTAAATAAGAAATTTTTAAACATTGGTGATAAAAGAGAGCATTTATTAGAAAGTTATATAAGCCAAATAACAGTGAGAGGAGATTCAAATGTTTTGGATGTCCCACTATTTATTTTGAAAAATGCCCGTCCACTACCTCACCTAATTTTCTCCCATAGGGCAATAGAGCTAATTACTCAAGATGATCACCTTAATCTTCTATTACTGATCAAAGCGGCATTTGAAGAGATCTATAAAAAGGAAGATAGCAGTTCATCGATAGAAGAGCAAATTATAGAGATTGAAATAGATAAGTATTTAGATTTAGAGGAGTTATCTTCCTCCTCAGACGTAGAAAAAAATTCTCCACGCCATGTACCACCTCTTAAAGAGGTAGATCAACCTTTACCAAGCTATCCCCAAAATCAAAGACGCTTAACATCGCAAATGTCGGATTTTAATCCCTTGGGTGGTCAACCAACCGATAAAGTCCCACCAGATGATCTAAAATACATTCAAAAGCTAGATGTCACTTTAAGCGAAAATACACAGTTTCAAGAATGGGCTATACGCTGTACTCCTGAAGATAAGAAAGATTGGGAAAAGTATATATATACGACAGACTTTCAACGCCTGGTTCGGAGGGCTATTTATATTTGCAAAAAGGGGATTAGAATTCTCTGTGATAAGGATCAACCTTTGAAATTTTATATTTCTATTTCTTCTGATGTAGATATAAAAGGATACGCAAGTGAGGAAACAGGCATTAATATCAATTTAGGAGGATTGTTAGGACACTATAGAAATAAAGGCGCGTTTCTTAAGGGTAAAGACCTGGAAGCTTATTACTTACCTCTGTTAGCGCATGAACATGCGCATTGGATTAAATCGAATGATGAACATCAACCTAGTCACGGAAGACGGACAGAAAATAATATGCACAAGCTTTTGCATAATTGGCAATGATGGAGGGTAGTATCCTATCTTCTCTATTACTGAACACCCGCAACGTCTGATAATTGATCTTATGTTGGCAATTAGGAGTCTTTATCATAGCTGCTAGCCAGTGCTTTGAGATGCTGATGTTCTTCTGTGATAACATCCTTTAATCCCGGAAACTTTTGTCCTCTAGCAATTGCAGTAGCATATTTTCCCCCACTCCATTCGTGAGCCGATCTTTTTGTACGGGGCCTCTTACGCTCAGCTGGAACTATATACGCAGTTTTAATTAATTACTTTTATTTAAACTAAGAAATTGATACACGCGAATTAAAAGGAATCTATGAAAAAAACAAGTATATTATTGTCTCTTTTCTTTGTGGTTTTTAGCTCCTGCGGAAGTCCTAAATCTCGGCCCACCATGTCCGATAACGACAGGTATCATTCCGACGACGACAGGCACCATGATGATCGGCATCACGATCATGACGATGATGATGATAACGATAGTTGGTGGAATTGGTAAGAGAGCGAGAGCTTCTTGTTAAGTCCAGGCATGCTTGTGCTGCCTACTCGATTCTAAACTCTTACGTATCAAAGAGCTTAAACAATAGCTCTTTGACCTCGTTTAAGGAAGACATCCCTAACCAAACGTAAAAGAACGGCTAGAGCTAATCCGCTAACAGCATACATGACCAAACCCCAAGGACCACTTTTTAGCTTTGTAAAAGCCGATGACTGCCCGTGGATCGTAAGTATGCCAAAAACAGGCTCATGGTCTGAGGGATTTTCCTTAAAAGTTTGCAACTGACAAATATCGAATTCATGTCTAAATTTCATTCTAAAGAATTCAAACCAGGTGCGGGGTCTTTGAAAGGTGCGAGAAAAGAGATAGTCTAGCTCTCTTTCCCGGTACTTGATACTAGAAGGTTTAATACTGGTTGGTTGACTTGTTCGATGTAAAACAAAACTTTTTCCTAGAAATTGATCGAAACGTCTTTGCCATTTTTCAGGACAGGCATTTATATCAATTCCAATAATTTGAATAGAACAATTGCCTATTTCCGATAGTTTCTCTGCAATAAGTCGACAGTAATCATCACCGGCTTTCGCATCTTTTTCATCAACAGTTTCTTCCAGGTCGCAGCCAGGAGCATGAGCAGATACAAAAACAACCCTCTGTCCCGTACCACGGTGAGTTGCAGATACAATAGCGGCATCTTCTTGCGTGACTCCTAGTCGACAGGAGTGATTCTGAATGTTTTTAAATACTTGTGTGCTAATTGCCACCACACAATCCATAGGTTTGCCTGGAGCATGGTGAATTTCAAAATGATTGTTTCTCAAAGTAGCAATGAGAGGCCTTTCTGCCTTTTGCACTAAAAGAGAAGGATTTTTAACATCATAGACTTCTTGTAAACAGTAGACAGCAGCTTCTGTCTTAAGTCTTTCAGCAGCTTCGCTTTGCAGCTGGTTATAATCGGACTCACGATTATCTCGTTTTGTTGTATCTAACCAATCTACTGAATTCCCACCCATATTATAGCCGCCAACTCTTAAAAACGCAGTTACTTCAAAGCTCATAAAATTCCTCTTTTTGAGCAAAAAGAATATCTTTTCGTCCAAGAATTATTCAATGTCAATATTTGCAAATATTAATATTAAACTATAGACTCACCCAGCTATACTTTTTTCAAAAATGTTGGAGACACTATGGTTTTACGCTTAGCGCAACAAGGTATTCGAGCCTTTAGTGGTTATTTTCAGGGATTTTCTGACCTTCCATTTAGCGCTAAGGTGTCTAGGGCTGCTTTACCTGCCTTAGCTGGACTGGCTTGTTTAGGTCTTGGCCTGGCATGGCGCTATCGATCGGTTTTTTACCAAAATTCACCTTCTAAATCTCCAGACAATACGATTTCAAAGATAGATGAGCTTAACTGGACTTATAAACTCAACTTAGGTGAAAGGTTTCCTCTTTCGAATGTAAAATCTTATATCCATGCCGATGTGCCACACAATGAAGATGAACAAACCAGCTTTAAAAAGATAACCATTGAAAATGCAGGTCTGATAATTACGATTGGTTTAGGACGGTTTAACTTTCTACATAGTGGCAAAGAGGTTTCTCCGGGATCTTTTTTAATGAGCGTAGGAGAACCCACTGATTTAGGTTTAGGATATTCATTTCACCCCCTACAAAGCCGAAACAAAGGATCGAATAAGTCACTCTGGCACTTGCATATCCCAGAGTTGAACTCGCAACAATCCCTGGAAGATCTTCATCTGATCCTACAGACAATCGATCGTTTTATCGAAGATAAAGGGATCAATTTAGAAAATAACTCCCTCATCGTCACTTCAACATTTCCTTCCGACTCCGCTTGCTTTGTCTTGTACCATTTACTCTTTAATCATTTGAATGCTCTCATTAAGAAGGAATCGAAAAATCTAAGTGTGGAAGAAATCGCTGATAGAGTTCTTCAAAACAGCTCTTTGGATAATTTACTGAAGGAAGTATCAAGCCTCGTAAGAAACCTATTTCCTCATTTACATACTAATCGTATCCCGAATGAAGAAATTGCTCAGGAATATCGAAAGTCAGTGCTTCTGCCTATGATTCGAAAGATGCGGGCAGATTCCAATACCCCCGCTCCTCGAACGTTACCTGCAAGTCCTGTACTCTCTAAAGATCAACAAATCCAGAAAAAACTAGAAATGTTAGCTGGCTTGAATGGCCTTCTAGACGTCGACCCTGATCAAGATTGGCAAAGATGGAATCAATTTATTCAGGTGATGCATGAATGTAATACACAGCTCGAAAGAGAGGGTTTATTGAGCTATACTGATTCAAGGACTAAAGTTTGGGAATACATTAGTCGAATTATCCCAATAGGAAAGGATCTGAATTTCTACAAAGCTATGATGAAAGGCATTGAAAATCCGGATACGAATACATTGTGTAGTATGTATCGAAATTCCACTTCAAAAAAGCTGATAGAGCAAGGGTATGTTGTGAACCGAGTTTCAAAAGAGGGTAAAAGTGTGATACGTTTTTATTCACCCGCTCTTCTGACGACTTTGCAAAAATGGTATGAGGGACAAAAACAAGCTGAAAAAGCAAAAAAGTTGGACCCGTTCATAGAGGACCTACAACGCTTTATTGGAATCGATAATCCTGAATTTGATGTTCTCTTGCAACCCCTGGAAGATGTAAAAAACGGAGTAGGAAGCTTAGAGTATTTTGAACTTCTTGAAGCTATTATCGGAGCTTACGAAATAAAGCCCCAAGGCGCCTTAAAAGATTATCTGTTAAAAGTAATTACTTCTCTTGACACTTCTAAACTGAGCCAGCTGTTTAGAAGTAGCGAAAAGAGGCAAGAGCTTTTATTTCTCTTGGGCGAATGTTTAACAGACAGAAATCGTGTTTATTTATGGTTAGAAGTTCTTTATAGAGAACAAATACAAAAATATGGCTCTAGTGAATCCTTCAAGGGTCTCGAGCCAGCGTTATATGCCAAAGTAAAAGAGTCTTTGATACGGATCCTTTCTAATGAAAGCTATCTGACTGACTTATACAAAGGGTTTGAAGGCCGCATTGCTCTGGGTCGTATGTGGCTGCAGGTTGAGGAAGCAGTTCTCCTAAAAGCTGTTCCGTTAATATTTAAAAGGGATGGTACAGTCGAGCAATTCCTCATCAACTCTGACCTTCTAGATATTTGGGAGAAATTTGCTTCCGATCCTACAAGAATGGAAAAACATCCGGCGATCTGCGATCTGATGCTGGAAGCATTATTTAAAGCTCGCTGTAATTTGGTACCAAATAATGAATTCCACGATTGGATGAAAAACTCTCAATGGGTCCATTTACAGAAGAATAAAAAGTTACCACTCCTACAGGCTGCCTATAATAAAGCTTTGTGAGGTTGACTCCAACCCATGCCAATTTCTTGCAAAAGCTCTAACTATTATTAATTCTTTTCTATGACGTAGTCCCCTCCCCCCGAAAAAAAACTTAATCCGAACATGATCCGAATTTTTGTCATATTCTCACTTTGAAGGCGCATCTCCACACCTTCTTGCATCTCTTAAAATACCCAAAACTTCAAATGCATTAAACTATTTAATAACAACTAATATATATTATAATTAAATTAATTGTGTTTATTTTTTTATATTTAATCTAATTGTATAATAATTGCACATATGACAAGTTCACCACCTATTCAAAGCTCTCCTTTTTTCCCTTTATCTCCTTTTGCTGTACAACAGCCTAACTCTCCATATGAATTCAGAAGCTCAGCAATAACTGAACTTCTCGAGAAGAGTTTTCCAATTACTCGGGATTTAGACTTCCCTCCCCAACTAGTCGGCAATCAAGAAAAAGAAAATCTCGACCCAACTCCCAATAAACGAAGTGTTGAAACACTGGATCTTTCAACTCCAAAGGTTGAATGTGAAGCCGAACAGAACCCTAAAGCAAAATATCAAAGAACAGCTGAAAAAGTGGGAAAAGGTGCATACGGCTTGGTGACCAAAGCTTCTCATTTGCTAACCGGCTCCCCTGTCGCGATTAAAACTCATGAACCTGATTCCGCCTCCTATGAAGGCGCACTCCAGGAAAGCTTGATTCTTTCGGAGCATAAAAAGCTAAAAACTCCTCATAGTTTGTACATACGAGATTCTTATGAATCAACTCCGAAAAAAGACGAAGATGACAAGTTGTGCCCTATCCACACGATTGTAACAGATTTAATTCCCGCTCCCGATATCCATAAAAATCACTTAAGCACGAATGCCCTTCTGGGACCCTTGAAATGGGATGAAATCAAGACCATTGGACGGCAAGTGCTAGAATTTATCAGCCATTCACAACAACATCAAATTGCCCATCTCGATTTAAAGCCCGCTAATCTCATCTATCTACAATCTATACGGCAAACGATAGTCCTAGACTGCGGACTGAGCGAAATTGACCAAGTTACTGAGAAAGGTTGGCTGTGTCAGACGTCTCCTTATCGATGTCCGGAAGAAATATTAAGCTTTGGAAACAAAGATTCGCCGTCACGTAATGGCAGCATGGATGTTTGGAGTGTAGGATGTATTCTATTTGAACTTTTAATCCATAAAAATCTTTTTAATATCCTGGACAGCTCAGCAAATCTTCCCATTAGTTTTAAACACCATCTTCAGATGATTGCTCAACAAATCGGCATGCCTTCTACAGAATTTTTAAGTTCATGGAAGCATGCTTCAGATTTTTATTCTATCTCTCCCTTACCACCGCATCAAGTGAGAATTAAAAAACCAAAAAAACTACCCAACGTTATTCCTTGGCAAACTGCCGTTTTAGAAGCAGCTAAGGGAAAAGGGATTCCTGCTTCTGAAATTGAGCTCTTTATCGATTTGCTAAATCAAATGATCAATTACTCTAGGCCTTCTGCTGCAGAGCTTTTAAAACATCCCTATTTTAAAGATGATATCTCGTTCCATTTAAAAGGCATGTTTTATCCTACTGATAAGATTTTCATTTATAGAGGTTGCGATGCGCCAGACGGAAAACCGATAGCCGGTCCTGCTTTATTGATCGATACCCCTGCTAAATTAAGGCACGACTGTCTTCATATTCCACGCGATCCTAACAACAAGTATTTTATCATGGTCGTAAGAAATGGAAAAAACCTTTTAGAGGAACACTATACGCTTGAGGATAACGCCCAACTCTCCTTGGAAATTCCTGAAGAAATAGCAGAAGCTCCATCTCCGTCACGTTTTTTAAATAAATCAGAGCTCAAAAGAGTGCTTTTCCAATAAAAATAATGAATTGATCAAATCCTTTTCTCTATTTTCAAAACAAATCCTAACTTAGCTTTTTATCTAAAATATCCGATGAAAAATAATCTGTGATTAATTGTATTCATAAAATTTGTTGACATCGAATTAATTAATAGCAACATTGCAATTAATAACAGAAATTTTATGGAGAACCATGCTTAAGCCTTTAACAAGTTATGCCTGCTTCACACTATCAGCGGCTATGATGCTATCCCCTTTGCTTCTCAGCGCTGAAGAAGATTTAAGCCTCAAAGAAGACCTCCTAACAGCATCAATTTTTTCTTCAAGTTCAGGGACAGGCACAGAACTTGAAAAAAGAAATACCTCTTGTTGTCCTGATGTACGCCCCTACAATGTTTATATAAAACATATTGAAGCCAAGGGTATCGGTTATAAAGAGGGGTATTCAACAGTTGGCGCTTTTTTGATACCTTATACATCTTTCACTGACATCCTCCCTTTCATTGATTTAAGAGGTCATGTATTCAACAATTCGAAATTCGCTGCAAACGCTGGGATAGGTGCAAGATACCTCACGGAAGGGATGCTCATGTTTGGGGCAGGAATATACTATGACTATCGTCAGACAAAACATACGCACTATAATCAAATAAGTTTGGGCCTTGAGACATTTGGTATCCGATGGGAAGCTCGATTGAATGGTTACCTCCCGGTTGGAAGTACAAGCCATACGAGTAAAAATTCTGAAATCCGCAGCTATAACTTTGATCACTTTGCAGGACACCATCTCTTTTATTCCACAACGACTGCTGCTAGAGACAAAATCTACTTCGCCATGTGGGGTGCAGATGCTGAATACGGCTATCACATCATAAGACCTCGCGAAAATTTCACAGTCTATGCTGGAATAGGACCTTATTATTATCGTCATAGTGAGCACCGCCACGAAAAACATGCTATTGGGGGTAAGTTTCGCGTTGAAGCCCGAGTTTCACCTTACTGGGTTTTTGAACTCAGTGAATCGTTTGACAATCTTTTCCATAATAACGTTCAAGGTCAAGTTACTTTCAAGGTTCCTTTTGGAACAAAAATAAAAAAGAAAAAAATCAATACCTGCCAAACACGCTGCGGAGATATTTTGGCTATGGAAGCCCGCATGGTTCAGCCCATGCATAAACAAGAGATTATTGTTCAGTCCAGAAGTAAGAGGCATTACACAACAACCAGCGATCCTGTTGCCATATCCGTTCTCGGAGTTCCTTTGAATTTCCAATTTGTGAATAACACCTCCGGCGGTGGAGATGGAACGTTTGAACATCCCTTTAATACTTTAGTCGCGGCCTCAGCTGTTTCACAAGTCGGAGATGTTTTCTATGTCTTCCCCGGAGACGGAACCACCACAGGCATGAATACCGGGATCACTCTCCTAAATAATCAACAGCTCTTGAGCTCCGGCGTTGCGCAACCAGTGAACATCCTTGTCAATTCTACGACTCAAACTGTGACCATTCCAGCACTATCAAGGACGCTTCCTTCTATAGGGAATTCAGCAGGCTCTGCTGTGACCATGAACGGAAGTAATACCGTTGTCTCAGGATTCTTCATTAATCAAGCCTTGAGTTCTTCTGCTATTATATCTACAAATTCTGTCTCACAATTTGAAAATATTACCATTAAGAACAATACGATCATATTATCAGGAACAGGAACCCCCTCTGGAATCACTTGTACCAGCATTTCCGGAACCAACCTAATAGCTAATAATACGGTTATAAACGAGACGACAACCGCGGCTCAAACAGGAATTAATTTTGATATAGATGATGACTTGATTTCAAATGTGACTCTTAAAAACAATTCTATTACGGGAGGAACATTCACGAATGCTGCAATGCTTGTCCGCACAAACAACATCACAGGATCTGCGGAATTGCATGCGACTGTAACCGGCAATACAATTAGTTCATGCACAGCTTCAAGCGGCCTTGCGATTATTAGCGATTTCGCAGGACAAACTTTTGCCACTATTACGAACAATAACATTTTCAATATCTCTAGCTCTGGAATGATATTTAATAGCATAATGGACCAAGGGCACATCGGTGCAACGGTCAGCAACAACACGATAACAGGTTGTGGTGGGGAAGGAATTCAATTACAGCCTCTAGCTGAATCATCCCAATATTTAGAGTTTACAAACAACGTCATTTCTCAGAACCCGATCGGGATTAATACGGGCGGCATGAGCGATACCGGGCGCCTAGACTGGATTTTCTCAGGAAACAATATTAGCCGTAATGGCGGGTCAAGTATGAATCTCCTTACTAACGGAACCGATGCCCATATAACAATTAATGGAAACATTCTCTTCAATAACGGCGACGGGGTCAATATTTCTAACACAGCAACAGGAACCGATTGCGTTAGAATCACGAATAACACCAACAGCCTCAACTATACCATTACAAATAATAATACGGGCGGAGTTGACTTTATACTAGAGCCTTTCTCAAATAACACAGGAAACCTCATCCTTATCACCGGGACGGGAACCGGTAATTTCGTGTTTGTAGAACCCGGTACTTGCGCACCATCTCCCTAAAGAGCAGAGCGTACCAGTAGATAGATGACCTTCTAAAAATGGCTTTTTAGATATTATTTAGTTTTTTTGACATCAAAACAATCAAACACTTTATGCAGATGCAAGCATAAGACTTGAGCAAAAAATAATTGCAGGCTAAACTACTGAGTCTTATGCTTAAAAAGTCTTCTTTACTCATCCAGGTTTTGATTGCGATTGCCTTAGCCATGGTCATCGGAGGTTTTTCAACACCTGAATCTCAGCTTTTTGGCGTCCCCTATATTACTTTGTTTGGTTTCTTGGGCCAGCTCTTCTTAAATGCCCTAACACTTTTGGTGGTTCCTTTAGTGGGCTCCTCCATCGTCAATGGGATCAGCCAGATGGGCAAGGACAAGTCCTTCGGCAGACTGGGGGCAAAAACTTTCTTTTTCTATATTTTCACGACTTTCTTGGCTGTTTTAACCGGTCTCTTATTTGTGAATATTATCCAACCCGGTATTGGGATGGGAACTCCAGCCTCTAGTCCCCTCACCGCTGCTTTACATGAAGCTCCTCAAAACCATATGCAGGCAGTCGGCCAAATCCTTTTAAAGCTCATTCCGATTAATATCTTTGAAGCGGCTTCACAAGGGAACATGCTAGGAATCATTTTCTTTGCATTGCTTTTTGGCTTTGCCCTGGCAAAAATTGAGAGCGCAGCTTCCGATACCCTGATGAATGTCATGAAAGGAATCTTCCATACATTAATGAGAATGACCCATTTTCTGATGAGAGTGATGCCCATTGGCGTCTTTTTCTTAGTCACTAAAGCAATCGCTGTTCGAGGTCTTGGAAGCATCGAATCGCTGCTTTATTTCTTTTTAACAGTCTTGCTAGGCCTGGCAACTTTCATGTTCGTGATTTTACCTCTCTTTATGCGGCTCATGGGTCTAAGCCCCTGGAGACATCTGCGCGCGATGGCTCCTGCCCTCGTCACGGCTTTTTCAACCAGCTCATCCGCAGCCACTTTACCGATCACGATGGACTGTGTAGAAAAAAGAGCCGGTGTTTCCAACAGAATCTGCAGTTTTGTTGTCCCTTTAGGAACCTCGATCAATCTTTCAGGATCTGCGCTCTATGAGTGCATCGCTGTTCTGTTCATCGCTCAGGTCTATGGATTTGAGATGACGATCATCCATCAAGCGATTATCGTTGCCTTATCCCTCTTGACTTCGATGGGAGTCGCAGGGATTCCTTCCGGGAGCCTCGTTGCCATCTTAATCATCTTGAATGCGATGGGTTTTCCAGCAGAAGGACTTGCTCTGATCCTTCCTGTCGATCGAATCTTAGATATGTGCCGCACGACCGTGAATGTCTTCAGCGACGCTTCTTGCGCTGTTCTTGTCGCCCATACCGAAGGCGAGAAAGTTTTAGAAGTCAGAAACTAATTTACTCTCTGTACAGTTGATTTTTTACTTGTCACTGATTTAGCATCTCTCTTAAGCAAGGGAGATGCGTATGACATCGATTCATACTAAGTGTTTAAATGTCATCCGGGCCCTGCCGTTAGAATCCGGCATTGATATTCCTTGGAAATGGATGGAAGACCATAAACTGACGAACGGTTCGTTAGTTTTGCCGATCATAGATATTTCCGAAGAAAATATTAAGCAAACAGCTGCGAGAGTTGTTTTTGCTCTCATGCTTCTAACTCCTATTTGTCAATTTATAGCGGCCTGTAATTTCGGTTTAGGCAGTGCCCATCTCATCTGGTGCGTCTGTAACATGAAAAACTTCAGAGATAAGAGTATCGATCGAACAGAATTTGAAAGAGCTTTTATCCGCCTTTCAACAGCTGTTTATGACTTTGCAATCTTTTATCTCTTGAGCTCTCATTTCATAGGCTCAGGCTACCTGAAAGGATTCCTTTTAGTCTCTATAGCCTTAGCGCCGCAGCAAATTCTTCAGCTCCACCATGCTGTTTTTGCCAAAGCTGAGACTGCTTCAGAAGAGGCGCCTGCTGAGAAGGTTGCTGATCCGTATCATCTAAATGAAGAGTGTCTGATCCAAGTTTTTGCTAAGGGAATGACCGATACAATCATTCCTCCTGAAATAAAAAAAGGATTCTGGTCTCGTATCATATCCTTGCCTACAGGATTGGGGTCTTACACGATGAATACTTATCGAGGAACCCTAGGTAGGATCTTTAGTCCCAAATAGCCTGCTGTGCTAAGGCTTGTCGAAAATAGAGTGGAAATCCATCTATGCATTGACACTGTTTACGCTGTGCTTCCTTTAAAAACTCCGTTTCATAAAGAGCAATGTCCATGACAGTTTTACGGGGTTGGATATCCTGGGCTTGGATCGGCATTGAAGCAGAGGTGGCGTTCACTAAAAAATCATAGGGAGGGATTTTTTCACTCCAGTCACACTTAAACATACGCGCAAGCTCTTGCGCTTTGACTGAGGTCCTGTTGACGACCGTCACATGAGCCCCTCTTTGAAGTGCAGTATATACAATCGCTTTTGCTGACCCTCCGGCACCTAGCACAACGATAGTTTTGTCCTGAACATTTCCTAAGGCATCGAGCGCTGCCTCGCCGTCGGTATTATAGCCATAGATTTTACCCTCTCTAAAAGATAAGGTATTAACGGATCCCATCGCTTGCGCATCAGGATCTATTACATCGATGAAGGGAAGGACAGCCTCTTTTAAAGGAGCCGTGACGCTAAGGCCTTCAAAAGGCAGCTTTTTGGCATAGGTGAAAAATTCAGAAAGCTCTTCAGGGTTTACTACCATCTTGAGATAGACTGCATTGAGTTTTTTGGTCCGAAAAATATCGTTGTGAAATAGATGTCCAATGCTCCGATAAACCGGATCTCCGATCAAACCAAAGAGCCGAGTTTTTGGATTTAACGATCTAAATTGGTAAATCTCGCAAAGTTGGTTGATTAAGAGTTGCCCAGGAGCATTTTTATCTTCTTCTTTCAATGGAGCATACATGATCGGCACTCGAAAAATAGGAGCACAAATCCGTGTGATGCTTCCGAGATCCCCCATACATAGTCCGATCATATTTGGATGGTCTTGTAAAAAAGCCATCATCCGTAGACTGTCCAAAGTCGATCGGGCCATGGTTGCGATTTTATAAAACCTAGCTCGAGGATGAGCGCTTTTAAGCATCTGCAAAACAGCAGCTAGATCGGGAGTTTCTTCATAGTTATGATAAGAGACGATGACATCCCCTACTGGAAGATTTTTTGTCTTCCAATCGACGTCGATATAGAGAGGATTTCCATTCTCATAGATCGTCTTGTAGGTGCCTTGGTCGAGCTCTAAGAGTTCGACTTTATCGGTTTCGATCAGGTTCTTGATAGGAGCGCAGAGTTTCATCCAACACCGTATAAAATATTTACTGAACGTAATTTTGTTTTTTGAGTATAAATAGCTAAAACAAATAATCAACCAGGAATTTATGAAATTGCGCACCCTAGTTCTTTTATCTCTATTCACCCTCTCTTCAAAAATGGTCTTTCCCACGCTGCTAACCTGGACGGGCATAATGAATGATGCTAACTGGTCTGATGGGAATAATTGGGGACCTATGCAAGTACCAGTAGATGGAGACAGCCTTGAATTCCTGCCAGGTCCTACTTTTATTACGACAAATAATGATATTGTAGGGCTTCAAATTGTCGATCTAACAGTGGATGCTCCGTTTAATTATATTCTCAATGGGAATGATATAAGTTTGAATTACATGGGCATGGGATCGACAGTTAGTTTTAATAACACGTCACTCCAAGGGTTACAAACAATCAATATTAACATAGCCCTTATGAACGGCGTAACAATTCAACAACCTGGAAATCATGGACAAGGGGTATTCAATGGAGCCATTACCGGCACTGGTCCTGTCAACTCATCCGGACCGTCTATTTCTCTTCTCGGTGGTAATACTTACTCAGGAGGAACAGTCATTGCGGCTAATTCCAATCTTTATGTAACCACCAGTAGTTTACCTGCTACGGTAGGTTGCACAATAGGTGCCGGTAGTAATGTTATTTTTGGTCAAACAACAAATGGTAGTTATGGAGGACTTTTGTCAGGACCGGGCAATGTCATTGTACAAAATACCATGTCTTCCTCTCCTACTCAAATCACGATAATGCTGACAGGTGTAGGAAATAGTTATACAGGCACGACAACCGTAGAAGCTCATACAACTTTACAAATCGCAACTGCGAATCTTCCAGCTGCTGCTCCGTGCGTTCTAAACGATACCACTGCTATTCTTAACTTCAATCAAGCCACAATGGATACTTTTACGGGCATGATCAGCGGTACTGGAGAAGTGTTTATCAGCGGCGGTGGTTCGCTGACACTGAACAACGCGATGAATAGCTATAGCGGAGGAACCACCGTTTCATTGGCGACTTTAATTGCTAGCACCGACTCTGATATGGGAGCTCTAGCATCGCCTCTAAATTTAGGAAGTCTAGCTACAGATACTCCGATATTTCAAGCACCTAATAACATTTCGATTGGAAGGCCGATAACTATCAATGCAACCACCACAGAAATCAACCCCAATGGTTTTCATATCACCCACACAGGTACGAATGGCGGAAAAGCAACAGGAACAGGAAGCCTCCAAATTGGTACGATGGGAGGATCAGGCGCTAGCATTTTAGAAATCCAAGTTCCCTATTCCTATACGGGAGGCACGACCCTTGATTCAGGAACACTTCTTTTAACAACTTCTTCAGCCCTCTTACCTATCGGAGGAAATTTAACTCTTGCAGGTCCTACCACCTTTGATATGTCTAGTGCGGGAGTAGTTGCCCAAAACATTGGAAATCTTTCTGGAGGCGGCAGTACGAGTTTAGGAGGAAATACTCTAGCAGTCACCATTTCGAGTCCTCAAACTTATTCAGGTCTGATCTCAGGAACAACTGCTTCCCAACTGACGAAAAACGGCGCGGCTAATTGGTCGTTATCAGGAGATAGCATTAATATGTTGGGGACTTTTACCATAGCTCAAGGAACTGTGATTGCTAATCCTGGATTTGGACTCCCCTTCGCGGCTTTTATCGTTAATGGAACTTTCAATCCTAACGGCAATAACCAGACCGTTGGTAGTCTTGCAGGTACAGGAAATGTTACCCTAGATATGGGGGAAGCATTGACAACAGGTGGCAACAATAGTTCGACAACATGGGGGGGTGTCATATCCGGAACAGGTTCTGTAACTAAAACCGGAACAGGCACTATGACCTATACCGGCACGAACACCTATACCGGTGGAACAACAATTTCAACCGGAACACTTGCGGTCACTAATCAGGGTTTTCTTCCCTCTACAGGACCGATGACGATTACCTCGCCAGGAATACTGGATGTATCGACTGCTGTCAATCCTCAAACCATCGGCACATTAAGCGGAAGCGGCACATTAAACCTAGGTCCCCAGCTTTTCTTTCATGAGGCCACGGGAAGCTCTGTTTTCTCAGGAACGATCAATGGTCCATCAGCTTCCATTTTTGATCATATTGGTTCAATGCCGATGACGACACTCACTCTTTCAGGCTCAAGTCCTTCCTGGAGTGGCGAGCTTCTCATTACCAATGGGATTGTTGAGGCAGGCGCAGTAAATATCTTCCCTAATCTCAATCTAGTTCAATTGCACGCCGGCGGGACTTTCAGTCTTGGCGCAAATCAGATCATTGGAAATTTTGCAGGTGAAGGGACTCTTGATTTAGGAACTGCCACCCTGATTGTCAACTCTTCTAGAGATGCGACTTTCTCTGGAAATATTGTAGGGAGTCCGGGTGAAATCATCTATTCTGGCGGCCATACACTAACGCTTTCAGGTTCCAGTCCCATCTGGCCAGGGACTTTTGAAGTGGCTCAAGGCACAGTCAAAGTCGCTGCAGCAGGCGATCTTCCTTTGGCAACATTTCTAGTTGAACTTCCTGGAACCTTACGCGGTGTGGGAACAGTGGGATTTATTGAAAATTTTGGAACTGTACATCCAGGGTTGTCCATTGGAACTCTTCACGTTGCGGGTACTTATGTCGAATCAAACACTCTCGGGATCGAAGTCAACGATCTGGGCGCTTCCTCCGCTGTCGATATCACCGGAACTTTAACCATCAATCCAGGCACAACCCTGCGGATCGAGCCCATTTTAGGAAAATATAACACCACACAGACCTATACCGTTGCTACCTTTGCCTCCAGCACAGGTCATTATTCTAATTTCTTTGCCACTTTTCCTAATCGATTCACGGTTTCTTTAATCTACGATCCCACCGATATCAAAGTAGTCGTAGGACTTATCCCCTATGCGAGTCTCATTCCTAGCGGCAATGCAGGGGCCGCGGCAGCTTGTTTCGATGTGATCCCAGGAGGACCCGATTCAGATGCTGCTATTGTCACTGCGACATTAGATGCCCTCAGTAATGATCTGGTAGCTCTTGAAAGAGCTTTTGAACAGCTTCACCCTTCTCAGTTTTCTGCTCTTCCTCTAGTTCAAGAGAATAACAATATCCTTGTCCGTTCTGCTTTAACTCGTAAACTCAACTATGGAAGACCGTTTGATCTACCAGAGGTACCCAATAATCTGCCTCAACAAGAGCCCTCTTCTGAACAAACAGATCAGCAAGAGCTGCCTCCTCCTGTCAGTCCTAGAGCTCGGAATGGGACCGTTTGGCTGGAAGGTTTAGGTAAATACGCTCATCAAAGCCACGAGCAGCATAATCATGGCTACAAAGCCGCTACCGGTGGATTTCTCTTAGGATCCGACTATCGGTTTGACAAGACTTATTTGGGAGGCGCCTTGGGATATACTGATTCCCATGTCGCGATGAACAGCTCTTCAGGCCATGGCAATATCCAGAGCTTTTACGGAGCTTTGTATGGGAGTTGGTTTACCAAAATGTTCTTTATTGATGCCACGGCCATCGGCTCTCGCAATTACTACGATGCCGTTCGCCCTATCAAATTCCCGGGTCTTTTCCGCAGAGCAAAAAATGATCATAAAGGGTATCAGTTCGGCGGATCTCTGGGCACAGGAATGCTCTTCTACTCTCATCGCTACCAACTGCAGCCTTTTGCACGCGCGGATTATGTTTTCGTCCATCAACAAGGCTACAAAGAACATGGCGCTTCCAGTTTGAATCTCCATATTCACCAGGCAGATTCACGTTATGTACGTACGGATCTAGGTCTTAAAGTTTCTCGTTGCTGGAGCTATACCAAAACAAAACTTCTTCCATATGTTAAACTCAGTTGGATCTGGGAAGATCAGCTGGATCATGGCCATGTGCGTTCAAGTTTTGAGTCCAGTTCTTGTACGTTTGTTGTGAATGGACTGCATCCGGTTAGAAGCTTGATTGCTCCAAGTTTGGGCATCACTACATTTGCTTACAAAGACGCTTTTGCCTTCTCGTTCCATTACGATGCAGAGATCGGAAGCCGGTTCTGGGAAAACCGGGCTTATCTAGACTTTGCTTATAGGTATTAGAAAATTACTTCCTTAGATTGATGGAATTAAGCAATTGCGATTTTAGAAGATCATCCGGAATTGTAAGGGCGATCCTTTTTGCATCGATTAAATTTCCTTGCTTTACCAACATTGTTGCAATATCGCGAAGTCGTCTAGAGCGTCCGTCCGTGCTAGGATCAGAATGGGCGACCCGCTCAGCTTCCTTGAAGTTGCCTATTTTAGTGTATCCAAACACAATCTCTACTAGGGCCATTGATTTCTGCTGCAATCTAGGAATTAAATGGACGAACCTTTCTGCTTCAATCAAATTTCCAGCCTTCGCTAAAGCTGTTGAAATGCGAAATAGGCTTAGAGATTTCATCCCCTCAATCGGAATAGCAACTGCCATCTTCTCAGCCTCATGTAAATTTCCAGCCTTCATAAAGGCCTGTGAAATTAAATTGAGCTGGGTGCTTCTAATAAGATGATCAGGAATAGAAATCGCGACCCTTCCTGCGTCAGGTAAATTCCCTGCTTGCTGGAAAGCTTCTGAAACTCTTTTAAGCGCTTCTGATTTTTCATTGGGATCGGGTATTACATTCGCTGATTCTTCAGCATCGAGAAGCGGTTGAAACTCCATTAATATTGAGTCGATGCATTTAATAAAGCGCAAAGAAGGAGTATTGAGATTTTCTTTAAACTTTTGAAGAGCTTGAATGCCTAGACTTTTCAATACTGGGGTTAACGATTTTCCGAATTTGTCTAAAGCTTTCATCACATCTGAAAAATAGACCGAATCATTAATCGCTGTCGTTGCTGAATCATAAGAATCAAGGCATGTTTTGATCTTTTCACTTTCTGTATTTTTACATTGTCCTGCGAGATAGACGATGGTAGAAGCAATCCGCTCGATCTGTTCATTCTTCGTTTGTGCAATATAATTAGCTCTCAAATTTCTGTTACCGAACGAAGCACTTTGTTGATTCAGTGTATCGAGCCAAGCAAAGCATTCTTGAAGCATTTCAGGTGGAAGACTCTCCAAAGGAGCCTCAAAATGAGTAGAGGGCAATGTTTCATTAACGGGTGTAATCGTCATATTATTCCTATAATTATTTAGTTAAATTTTGATGAGGATTGTATCGATTCGTGAAAGCGTAACTGCTCTGATAGAACTTTCGACAGTCGGATTAACGGATATTGGCTAATTACTGCTGACATAAAAACGACTCCTTTTTATATTAAATTTTAATTTTATATATGGCTACTATTGTATTAAAATAATGTTTTAAATTCAATTAAATTATTGAATCTATTTTATAAGTAACTGATAATTAAAAAGATATATAAATTAATGTTAATTAAATATTACTATAAAAGTTAGCAATCTATTTAAACAAACAAGGCGTATCGCTCAATTGGCCTATTGAGATCTCAGAGCTTGATCTACCCTGCGACCCATCACCTGGAATATTTGTCAGAGATTAGATTTTTTAACCCTATCGCAATTAGGAAATTTCTCTACCTCGTTGCAGGCTGATATACTCCCTGCAATTTGTGATCGCGGGCCGTATAGAACTAAACCTATTATACCTAATCATGCGGCTGACATCCCAATTCAGATCTCTATCAGCTTGAAGAAGATAGACCACCTAAATTTATATTAAGTTGTGTCCGCAAGTTATCATTGGAAAATTCGAGTTTTAGACCTTCTTTATAATCATTGATTACTTTTAGATAATTTCCGCATATGAGATGAGCTTCCCTCGCTGTAATAAAATAATCGCAAACTTCTAGCTCTTGTCGAGCAAAAAAAGACCTCCAATTAAGATCAGAATCTTTCTAAAATTCGG
The DNA here is from genome assembly GCA_003153295.1 of Parachlamydiales bacterium. Classification (GTDB taxonomy): domain Bacteria; phylum Chlamydiota; class Chlamydiia; order Chlamydiales; family Rhabdochlamydiaceae; genus PALSA-1444. Next base: position 270,166 of record PLXY01000008.1, read on the forward strand.
TTAATTCTGAAGAAAAATATCAAACTTGAATCGTCCAGGTCAGAGATCTTCCCCTAGGAGAACAGCTCTGACCCGCTTGTTTTTCCTATCCTTGGCCTTTGCCTTCTTGTTCAATTACGATACAGAGATTGGAAGCCGGTTCTGGGAAAACGTGCTTATCCAGACTTTGCTTATAGGTATTAGAAAATACTATTTGCTTAGAACAGCAATTCTTGATTTTGAAGGTGAATCTCCTATACGTGTATGTCCATGAGTTGAACGTGTAGAAGGGGTAATGCAGATATAAACATCTTGACCAAGATCATTCAAAAAGCGAAAGAGTCTCTCAAGAGAAAAATTAGTCAAATACCCCCGAAGCAATAGAGAAATTTTAGATTGGCTAATTTTCAAAATTTTAGCGGCTTTTGTCTGAGTTAATTTCTTTTTCTTGATAACTTTATATATTTTACTTGCTACTTCAGCTTTAGCCAACGCTTCTTCTGGGTTGGGAATTTTAAGATCAGCAAAAACATTTCCTGAGCTATCTCTTATTTTTGTTTTCATTATTTAATCCCCCCTTTTCATTTCATTATAATAAGCTCTTGCTTCTTTCAAGCGATTATTTATGATTTCGATATCTTGCTGGGTTGTAGCTATTCCCGATGTGGATTTCTTCTGAAAAGCATGCAAGACAAATACAAAATTTTGAATTTCTAACGTATATACAACCATGTAAGTTCCACTTATATCATTTTCTCAAATTTCTACTAGCCTGCTGTGGATGTCTTTGATCTACTTGGGCTAAATGCAATGCATATCCCATTGATCGTCTGACTACTTCAGGAAATTTAATCGAGTCCTTATAACTTGATCCCACCCATTTTAGCAGTTTCATAACCTATCTCTATTTTGAATATTTTATTATACCCGAACAGGGATATTAAATTCCAGAAATTACAATTAGAAGTTTCCATTAACACCGCTGGAGAATTTTAAGCGGGACTTCTTGGCAATAAGCACCTTCGCAAGGCAAAGAAACTCCTATATCCTGTAAGAGAACAGAACGAGGACAGCCTTTTTCTGATTTTTTATTGAGAATTCTGATTTCCCCTTTGGGCCATCATTTGATACCGCAGTGGTGGCACTTCTAGCCGCTTGATTGTCTGGCTATTTTTAGGTCCACAATTTCTTTCGATTGTCGGAATAATGAAATAACCCAATAAATGTTTCATCAAGAAAAATCAGAAATTCTCTATGAGCGTGTAGCTCTTGTTTTTGGATGACGGGTTAGTTTGAAATGGCCTAAGATTATAAATACTTCTAGTCAAACTTGTTAAAAAGCTTGAAAAGAAGCATTTGTATCTTAGGCCTCTTTTTTTAAGATTTTCGTGTAAAATCAATAGTCGATTTTACAGAAAGAATATTACCAATTACCCCTATCGCTGTTATTTGGTTGAGGGTAAGGGTGATGGTAGACATGAACGATCGCAGGAAGTGGAGGAGTGGGAGGGATGCCAGGTCCTGTCCATGCAATTCTTGAAACTCTATCACCATAGTAAAATTCATTAGGTAGGTCTATTCCTTTAAAAACAGCCTCACAATGTTGAGCACGTCCCAGAGCCGTTATATCAGGTCTTGTTAAACTGGGATGACCTGGAGGGACGTTATGTTTCTGTCTTATAATATTGTAGATAACACCATCTGCTTCACGCGCAAGATAATGTATCTGCAAGTTATGAGTACCTTGAATGTAACCATCTCCTACAGAGCCCATTATACACGTTGTTACAACCATACAAATCCTCCTTTTTTGACTTTAGAATTCTTGATTATCCTCAAGAATTCAAGAAAAGATGATAAATTTAATGTAGATATACATCAAATATTTTCTTTTGTGATCTATTCCCATTTAATTCCCTATAGAGAAATCGGAGTAGCATTGATAGCTGGGTTAAGCAAGTAAGAAGGAAAGTTGAGCGGGCTATTAGCTGGATAGAAAGAGAGTTACGAAGGGGGGAACCCACCCCTCGTCAAACCTGAGACGGGTTGAGCAAAAACGGCTTGAACGTCAACAACCCGCACCCTCTACCCCATCTGCTCCTGCTATTCCTATAGGAACCGGCATAGGTGTATTATCCTCTGAAATCCTGGAATACGTTTTTAGTTGCTGAGGAAATTTAGTTCCTCTACGTCGGGTAACCTATCTATTTCATCAAGCAGCTGATAATCTTCTTGAGCATTCTAAACGCCTACGGTGGATCTGCATTAGAAAGTACTCAGAGAGGTTTCGTCTAACACTCGCTGGAGAATTTCAAGCGGGACTTCTTGGCAATAAGTTCCTGCGCAGGACAAAGGAACTCCTATGTCCTGTAAGAGAACAAAACGAGGACAGCCATTTTCTGATTTTTTATCTTTGCGGATCACATCGAAAACAGCTTTGAAATCAAAAGAAAGCGTTACCGGAGGAAATCGGCCTTCAATTTGTTCTAGCGCTTCTTTTTTTAAGATTCCCATTTCATAAGAAAGACGAGCTTCTAAAACAATACCGGCTGCAACAGCTTGTCCATGTGAAATGGTATAATCAGAAAGAGTCTCCAAAGCATGTCCGATCGTATGGCCTAAATTCAAGACTCTGCGGAGTCCTTTTTCATGAGGGTCTAAAGCAACAATGCGCCGTTTGATTTCAATGGCCCGCTCAATCGCATCTTCGATAGGGATATTAGAAAACTCCTGAAAAAACTCACCATCACCAACAAGTCCGGCTTTGAGCATTTCAACACCTCCATTGAACCACTCCTTTTCAGGAAGCGTCTTAAGAAACTCAGGAAGAATGAAAAGTTTCTGCGGAGAATAAAAAGAGCCGATCATATTTTTGCCAAGATCGGTATTAACGCCCGTCTTTCCGCCAATGGCCGCATCGACCATGGCTAAAACCGTGGTAGGGATTAAAATGAGGTCGACTCCCCTGCAAAATGTCGAAGCTAAAAAACCGGCGAGATCAGTGACCACGCCCCCACCTAAAGCGATGATGGTCGTATCGCGGCTAAAACCTTGCGATAAAAGCGCATCTTCGAGTTTTTCTTTAGTCGCACGCGTCTTTGATGACTCACCTGCTGGAAAAGAAAAAAGCTGGATATCAAGACCTAGAGAATAAAGATGATTATAGAAGGGTATCCCGTAGAGCTTTTCTACATGGTCATCCGTGATGAGGGCATATCTCATACTCTAGCGCACCGATTGAGCAGGAGTGCATCGACTAAGACCAAAGCTGCCATCGCCTCAACAACAGGCACCGCTCGGATAGCCACACAAGGGTCATGGCGAGATCCTTCAGGAAATTGCAATGTTGCCTCTTGCCCTTCTATGGTCAAAGTTGATTGCGGTTTTTTAATGCTAGACGGGGGCTTAAAAACAACACGGCCGATGATCGGCATACCCGTTGTAATTCCTCCCAAAGTCCCGCCCGCAAAATTGGTCCGTGTGGTAATCCGGCCTTCATGTTGTTCATAAACATCGTTGTGCACAGAACCCTGGATTGTGGCAGCCTCAAAGCCGCTGCCCATCTCAAAACCTTTGGTAGCTGGAATGGACAACATCGCTTTGCTTAAGTTGGCTCCGAGCTTTTCATAAACAGGATCTCCCAGGCCCGCAGGCGCTCCTGTAGCAATGAACTCCACAACACCCCCTAACGAATCCCCTTCTACTTTGATCCTCTCCAATTCTTCCACCATCAGGCGAGAGGCTTCAGGATCAGGGCAGTAGATCATACTTTTATCTAACAGTGTTAAATCGGAGAGCTGGGTTGCTTCAATCGAGCCGATTTGCCGGATATACGCTTGGACCTTGATTCCAAAATGGTCGAGCAATTTTTTAGCCACCCCGCCTGCCGCCACTCGACAAGCTGTTTCCCGAGCAGACGCTCTCCCGCCTCCAGAAGGATCGAAGATGCCGTACTTAGCTAGATAAGTAAAATTGGCATGCCCTGGTCGGAGCAATCGCTGAATCGGGTTATAAGATTTAGGATCGGCATCGATATTGGGAATGAGGATGGAAATCGGAGCGCCGGTGGTTTTGCCCTCAAAAATCCCCGATAGAATTTGTAATTGGTCATTTTCTTTTCTCGGAGATGTATAAGGATTGGAGCCCGGGGCGCGTCTTTTTAGATCAGGTAATAGGTCTTGTTCAGAAAGCTCTAGTCCTGCAGGACACCCATCGATCACCACGCCAATCGCAGGACCGTGAGATTCACCCCAAGTAGTGATGCGAAAAATAATGCCAAAAGAATTACTTCCCATAACCGATTAATCCCCATATGTTCTCTTCAGAATCAATAATATAGTCTGCAGCTTTCTCATAGAGATCTACGCGAGACTCATACATCCTCTCAAAAGATCCTTCAGGATCTAAGGGATCTAAAATCCCCGGAAGAGTTTCCATCAACAAAAGACGACGCTTCAGTTCTTCTTTAGGAACTCGAAGATAGAAAATTTTCCCTAATTTTTTTAAGAGGACGATATTTTCAGGGTCTAAGACCACTCCACCGCCGGTGGCAATCACGCAATTTTCAAAGCCCACAAGAGCTTTAATCACTTCCTTTTCAATCTCGCGAAAAACCTCAGGACCGACTTCTAAATAAAACTTCCGATTATTTTTCGCGATGAGATCATCGGTATCAATACAATGCAGTCCAGTCTTTTCAGCAATTTTTTTCGCGAGCGTGGTTTTTCCTGAAGATTTGTAACCGCAGAGAATGATGTTATTCAATATTTGCTCCGACTTCTCGCAATTGATCGAAAAAACCTGGAAAGCTTTTTGCTACTGTCTCCACACCTGAGACTATTGTCTCCCCTGTTGCACCCAGACCCGCAACTGTTAGCGACATTGCCATCCGGTGGTCGGCATAACTCTCTGTCGAAGCGCCATGAAGATCAGACCGCTCTACGATAATGCCATCTGGCGTCTCTTCAATTTTAGCGCCCATCTTTTTAAGTTCCGAGACGATGGACCGGATCCGGTCGCATTCTTTTAAGCGTGCGATGGCCCCGCCTGTGATTTCTGTTCTACCTTCGGCAAAACAGCCGATGACCGGCAAAAGCGTGATCGCATCAATGAAACGGCTGACGTCGATTTTTTGACCTTTTAACCGGGATCCTTGAAGAACTGTCAGCGTCTGATCCTCTATGTGGAATTGAGCGCCCATTTCTTGCAAGAGAGTGATCAATTCTTTATCGCCCTGTGCATCGGTAAAATCGACGCCTTCAATTGTCAGCTCAGAATTGGTAATGAGTGCTGCAGCAATCGGATAGGAAGCTGAACTCCAATCGGCAGGAACGCGATAGTCAAAACCCTCAATTTCAGCGCCGCCGGGAATTAGATATTTTTCAAAGTTCTCATTTTCATAAGGGATGCCCAGCCGATCGAACCAGCTCAAGGTCAGATTGACAAAAGGTTTTTCTCCGGGATTCGTAACAAAAAGCTCTATTTTTGAAGGTGCAAAAGCAGAAGCGATGAGCAGTCCTGAAACAGGTTGGGAATCTTCTCCCTCGATTAGAGCCGTTCCGCCTTTAAGCGGACCTTTGATGATGATCGGAGCATGATCATCTCCACGAGATGTGACGGCAAAAGCCCCGAGTTGAGTGAGTCCATCTAAAAGAGGTTTCACAGGCCGGCGGTGGCGGATTGAATGATCGCCGGTGATAATGGTATATTGCGATGTCAGTGCGCTGATCGCTCCGATAAAACGAAGGACAATCCCGGAATTTCCTGCATTGATGACATCTTCAGCAGGACGGAGTCCGCCTTCCACTTCAAGGGTCTCTTGCATGACTTTGATGGAAGCTCCCAGGCAGCGGCAGGCTTCGATCATCGCATCGGTGTCTGGAGAATGGAGGTAATTGCGGATAATACTACGGCCTTTAGACAAGGTCGCAAAAATAAGCGCTCGCATCGTCTGAGACTTCGACGGAGGGATTTTATGAATTCCTCGGAGCGAAGAAGCTTGAATGCGAGCGTTTGAAATCATTGCTGGTTGTTGATACCGAGCAGTTCCATTTCGAAAATCAACGTTGTGCAAGGACCGATCTCATTGCCAAATCCTGCATCTCCATAAGCGAGATAATGAGGGACGACGATCTGCCATTTATCTCCGACTTGCATATGCTGAAGAGCTTCTGACCAGCCTGGGATCACACGGTTAACAGGAAATACTTGCGGCTTGCCGCGCTCATAGCTGCTGTCAAAGATCGCGCCATTGATAAAGCTTCCACGGTAGTGGACAGAGACCACATCGATAGGACTTGGTTTTTCTCCATCGCCATTTTGCAGGACTTTATATTGAAGACCGCTTTTAAGGACTTGGACGCCTTCTTTTTGTTTGTTCTCTTCTAGATAAGCCTCGCCTTCGCTTTTATTCTGCTCGGAGACCTTAGCAAAATATTGACGCTGCTGCTGCTCGATTTGTTGGCGTAGGGCTTGCATGATCGATTGGATCTCTTCTTGGGCCAGTTTTGGGTTATTTTCCATAATCCCATCTTCAAAACCTTTTTCGAGAAGGCCTGAGTCCATATCGCTGAACTGACGCTTTAAATTTCTACCTGTCTCAAGACCAATACAATAACTAACTTTTTCACGTGTCGTTTTCATGAAAACACTCCTATTTTAGGAAATATATAACTGAGGTTTGAAAACTGATCAAGCTCATAATCGGAAAATATGATAGAATATTAGCCATGAAAGCGAAAATTCAAGAAAAAACTTCCCTTTTGGCTGCTCTACAGAAATTAAGCCCGGAAAGTTCAAAAAATACCTTGAAAACATGGATCGATCAGGGTCGCGTTGCCGTCGATGAAACCAGAGTCTCCTCTACCCGGCAAGAACTGCTTCCTGGTCAAGAGCTCAAAGTCGGTCCTAAAGTCGCTTATACCGAACACGGCATCAAAATCCTCTACGAGGACGACCATCTTGTTGTCTTGGATAAACCGGACAAATTATTGACTGTGGCAACAGCCGCTGAAAATGAGAAGACCGTGCATGCCATTTTAAAACGGCGTCTCCGTCGCATGGTCTATCCTGTCCACCGTCTCGACCGCGATACTTCCGGCGTCATGCTGTTTGCCTATACAACCGAAGCCCGCGATCTTTTAAAGGAGCAATTTGAAGCCCATACCATCGACCGTATCTATTATGCTATCGTTGAAGGAACACCGACACCTCTTAAAGGAACCTGGCGTAGCACTTTAGTTGAAGATGATTTTTTCTTTGTGAAAAGTGTTCCGACTCCCGAAGCTCCTAATAAAGGTCCTGTTAAACGTCCTGGAGCTCCAACACCTCGCAATGATTTCCGCAGTAGAGAAGCAGCACGGTATGAGCAAAGAAGAGCGTTTATCGAAAATAAAGTGAGAAGCGAAGCTACCGGCAAGCTGGCCATCACCCACTATGAAGTCTTAAAGCAGCGCAAGCACACCGCGCTGGTGAAGTTCGTTCTTGAAACAGGGCGCAAAAATCAGATCCGCGTCCATGCTTCCGAAGCAGGCTTTCCAATCTTGGGCGATACCAAATATGGCGGACAAACCAATCGCCGCAGACTCTGTCTGCATGCTCACATCTTGGGCTTCCACCATCCCTTCCGCAACAAGAAGATGAGATTCACATCTCCGCTTCCCGAATACTTCGCCAGTATTTAATTTTCGAATAGAGACTTACTATAGGGATTCTAGAACTTAATTTTATTCGTCAATAGGCAGCACTTAAAAAGCGTGCTAATTTCCAGTCGTATAGGAGTTATTGGGATCGTTAAGACATGAAACCCAACTCGCTCAGATACTTTTTTAAGGATATCGCTTAAGAAATGAAGCAAGGATTCCATATCTTCAATACTTAGCTTATTATTTTCTCGAAATTCAATTTCAGCTAACTCATCCAAAACTAACCATTTGTTTTTATGTCCTAATTTATTATTTTTGAAATCTTTTATCTTCTTAAGATTTTTATTTTTCTTAATTCTATTGACTAATTCTTTTTCAATTTTTGCAAATTCGATTCGTCCTGCAGGTTTATCCTCATCCTTCATTTGCAATAATTTTATAATACTTATTACACCCTTAGTATCATCCACTAAACGGGAAATTCCATAATATAATTCATGATAATTATGAAGGTAACTCGTATAGAAAAATCTTCCGAATCTTTTATAGATTTCAGGATGATCATTTGTTTGCTTAACTATTTCATCAAGCGCACCACAAACTTCGTAAAGTCGAGCAATTTCTTGTGCCAATGCATCGATGATTTTTTCGTAGCTGCTTAATTTATTTGCGTTATTTAACATAATTTTTCCCTTTAAACGGGTCATTATTCACAGAAATGCCTTCAGTGGCTGGATGTAAAGCAAATAGATCACGGCACCGATAGCACCGCCTAGTAAGGGTGCTAATGCAGGTACCCAGGAATATCCCCAATCCGCAGATCCCTTTCCCTTGATGGGCAAAAGCGCGTACATAATGCGAGGACCTAGATCCCGCGCAGGATTGATGGCATAACCTGTCGGACCTCCCAGTGATAGACCGATAGAAAAGATCAAAATCCCCACAGCATAAGGGCCCATGCCGTTGCTGATGCCGTTATGCATATCAAAAATGCCCAGTACTCCTAAGAGCAGCACCATCGTACCGACTGTTTCGCAGATAAAGTTCCATTTAAAATTTCGGATGGCAGGCTGAGTGCAAAAACTTAAGAGCTTCATTTGAGGATCGGGAGTTTTTTGCCAGTGAGGAAAATAAGAAAGCCAGACGAGTGTTGCTCCAAGAAAAGCTCCGATGAACTGACCTGAAAGATAGAGGTGCACTACGTCCCAAGCTGTTTTTTTGGCGATACAAAATCCCAAAGTGACCGCAGGATTAAAATGGCCGCCGCTGGCCCATCCTGTGATATAGACAGCCATGGCAACGCCAAATCCCCACCCTGCGCTGATCACAATCCATCCGCTGCTTTGCCCTTTGGTCTTGGTGAGCAAGACGTTGGCGACAACGCCATTACCAAGCAAAACTAAAAGCATCGTGCCGATTAATTCACCCCAAAAAATACTCATCTTAATCTCTCCTCTTGAAAAGAAAAGTATAAATCTTCACTTTGAAAAAATGAAGTATATCTTAGCCCTCGATCAGGGAACCACGAGCTCGCGCGCTGTTCTAATCTCCCATGAAGGAAGTATACAAGCGACCGCACAAAAAGAATTTAAACAAATATTCCCATCGCCGGGCTGGGTCGAACACGATCCGCAAGAGATCTGGTCGTCGCAAGCTTCTTGCATGAGCGAAGTTCTAGCCAAAGCCCAAATCACTCCGAGTCAAATTGCTGGCATCGGGATCACCAATCAGCGAGAGACAACCATTGTTTGGGAACGAAAAACAGGTAAGCCGATTGCCAATGCCATCGTCTGGCAAGACCGGCGCACCACAGAGATCTGCCAAGAACTCAAAGGAAAAGGTCTTGAACCTCTTTTCCGTCAAAAAACAGGCCTTCTTTTAGATCCTTATTTTTCTGGCACCAAGCTGTATTGGCTTTTGAAAACCATCCCCGGAGCATTGGAAAGAGCGGAGCGAGGCGAGTTAGCTTTTGGAACTGTCGACACCTGGCTCTTATGGAAACTCACCGGTGGCTCTTGCCACATGACCGATGTCAGTAATGCTTCCCGTACTCTTCTTTTTAATATCCACACGCTGCAGTGGGATGAAGAACTCTTAAAAATCCTCAACATTCCCAGAGCAATCTTGCCTGAGGTCCGTAGTTCTAGTGAAATCTATGGCAAGACAAATACTCCCGTTCTCTCCGCCTCTATTCCAATCAGCGGGATTGCAGGAGATCAGCAAGCCGCGCTCATCGGACAAGCCTGCTTTTCAACCGGCATGGTCAAAACAACCTATGGAACCGGATGCTTTTTACTGATGAATACCGGCACGCAGCCTGTGATCTCTAAAAACAATCTGCTAACAACGATTGTTTACCAAATCAAAGATGAAGTGGTCTACGCATTAGAAGGCAGCGTCTTTATTGGAGGCGCCGTCGTGCAATGGCTCAGAGATAATTTAGGATTCATTAAAAATTCCGCAGATGTTGAAAAACTTGCTTCTTCTGTTCCTGACAGCGGCGGGGTTTATTTCGTTCCCGCCTTTACTGGTCTTGGCGCTCCTTATTGGGATCCTTATGCAAGAGGAGCTCTCGTGGGACTCTCCCGAGGCACGACAGCAGCTCATATTGCACGCAGCGCACTTGATAGCATTGCCTATCAAGTGATGGACGTTTTAAAAGCGATGGAGGCCGACGCCGGAATTTCAATTGCTGAGATCCGTGTCGATGGAGGAGCTGTTGCTAATAACTTGCTCATGCAATTCCAAGCAGATCTCATGGGCGTTCCGGTGATCCGTCCTAAAATCACTGAATTAACAGCACTTGGCGCTGCTTTTTTAGCCGGCCTTGCTGTGGGATTTTGGAAAACTAAAGAAGAGGCGGCGGCCTCTTGGAAAGAAGACCGCAGGTTCGAACCGAACATGCCGGCGGCTCAAGTCCAAGCTCTCAGACACAAATGGGAAAAAGCCATCGACTGCGCGCAAACCTGGGAGGAGAGGTGAATAGAGACGACATGATCCAAGACCTCGACCGGGATTATTGGGACATCATCATCGTGGGAGGAGGAGCTACAGGTCTAGGCGCTGCTGTTGATGCCGCTTCAAGAGGCTATAAAACACTTCTGCTGGAACAACACGATTTTGCCAAGGCTACATCCAGCCGGAGTACGAAGCTCATCCATGGAGGTCTTAGATATCTCCAGCAAGGCAATATCGGCCTTGTGACCGAAGCTTTGAGAGAACGAGGGCTTCTTTGCGACAATGCACCTCATCTCGTGCATCACATGTCTTTCTTGGTCCCTTTATACCATTGGTGGGAAGGGCCGTTTTATGGCATTGGACTTAAAGTTTATGATCTCCTCGCCGGGGAATTAGGACTCGAGCCGTCGCGCCATCTTTCCCGTAAACAAACCCTGCAAGCGATTCCAACAATAGAAAGAGAAGGACTCCGCGGAGGCGCCCTTTATTATGATGGGCAGTTCGATGATGCACGGCTGGCGATCACTCTGGCACAGACAGCGGTAGACCAAGGCGCTACTCTTCTTAATTATATGCAAGTGACCTCTCTTCTAAAGAAAAAAGGTCTCATTGAAGGAGTCCGAGCCACAGATCTTGAAACAGGAACGCATTATAATCTGAAAGCCAAAGTCGTCATCAACGCAACAGGGATTTTTTCTGACCATTTGCGTAAAGCCGATGATAAAAAAGCTAAAACAATGATGGAACCGAGCCAAGGCATTCATTTGGTTCTCCCGGCTTCTTTCCTTCCCCGCAATACAGCTATTTTAGTTCCACATACCGATGATGAGCGCGTGATCTTTTTAGTCCCTTGGCACGGTCGAGTGCTCATCGGAACCACAGATACGCCGGTAAAAAAAGCTTCTTTAGAACCTCTACCGCTTAAAAAAGAGATTGAGTTTTTATTAAAGCACGCTGCGCGTTATTTAGAAAAAGATCCCACCCGGGAGGATATTTTAAGCATCTACGCAGGGCAGCGGCCCTTGATTAAAGCAGAAGGGAAATCAACCGCTGCTTTGTCCCGTGATCATGTCATCACGATTTCCAAGTCAGGCTTCATCACGATTGCAGGCGGCAAATGGACCACCTATCGAAAAATGGGCGAAGACGTGATCAATAAGGCGATTTCTGTGGGTGGTCTGCCCTTCCGCGCCTGCATCACCGCTAAACTCCACTTACATGGTTATCAAAAAGGGCTTGACCTGGCCGACCATTGGAGCTTGTATGGCACTGATGCCAAAGAGATCAAACGGCTGATCCGCAATAATAAAAAACTCAGTGAGATCATCGCCCCCCATCTCCCCTATTGTGCGGCCGAAGTCGTCTGGGCTGTCCGGCATGAAATGGCCCGCAGTGTAGAAGATGTTTTAGCCCGTCGCACACGAACACTTTTTTTAGATGCAAAAGCAGCCATCGAAGCAGCCCCTTTTGTCGCGCGGATTTTAGCGAAAGAATTAAAAAAGTCTGCCGCATGGCAGAAAAAGCAAATTCAGGAGTTTAAGCGTGTCGCACAAAACTACCTCCCTTGAACTCTACTTAATCCGACATGGAGCTACCGAATGGTCGGAGAATGGACGGCATACCGGCACCACCGATTTATCGATCACAGAACTAGGAAAAAAACAGGCAGAGCTTTTAAAAAATCGACTCCAAAAAGAAAAATTTTCTAAAGTCTTCTGCAGTCCTCTTAAAAGAGCCTTAGAAACTTGCAAGATTTGCGGATACAATCCCACGATCAATCATGATCTTGTAGAGTGGAATTATGGACAGTACGAAGGGTTGACATCGGAGCAAATCTGTGAAAAAAATCCCGGATGGAACCTCTTTACTCAGGGAGCTCCCGGTGGAGAATCCCCTGAACAGATCGCAGGGCGCGCCCATCATTTTTTACATCAGGTCCATTCTTTGGAAGGAAAAGTAGCGATTTTTTCCAGCGCTCATTTTCTCCGTGTTTTCGCAACACAGTGGTTAGGAATGCCCTATACTTTAGGCCGAGCTCTTTTTTTATCGCCGGGCTCCATTTCTATTTTAGGGTACGAACGTCTAGACCGCGTCATCATCTGCTGGAATGATATTGCCCATTTAAGTATAACATAAAACATGTCAACAGCATGGATTTTTCTATTATTAGCAGGATTTTTTGAAATCTGTTTTACTATTTCCCTGAAATACAGTCAGGGATTCAGCAAGATAATTCCCAGTATTATCACCGTCATTTTTATCGTGATGAGCTTTTTTGCCGTCTCTCAGTCAATGAAGACCATCCCGATTGGGACCGCTTATGCGGTTTGGGCTGGGATCGGCGCTGCAGGAACCGTCGTCACAGGAATTATCTTTTTCGGAGATTCCCACCATATTGTAAGATTGCTCTCGATCATGCTTATCATCATCGGGATTATTGGTCTTAAACTCGTCAACGTCGATTAAATGATCAGATGCTCAGCTGGGCCTTCTTTTTACTGGGTTTAAGGTCTTACATCCTAGCCTGGCAGCCAAAAAAGGCATGGGCACTAAGGACCCTGGATATCGCTTGGGGGACTTTTTCTCTTGTCCTTTTTTTCATGCTGCCTAAGGAATTCCATTGGCAGTCGTTTGTGGTGATCGGAGCGATCATTGGGATTACTCTCTATCAGCGTTTTTCCAAACCCAAGAAATTCTCTTTGCCATCCATGATCGGTTGGGGCTGTCTCTATATGCTGGGGACTTGTGCAGCCATCTCCTGTACTTTTTTTAAACTCACTGAGGATAAAAAGATCGCTAAAGTCATTTTGACAGGAGAGCGTCAACAGACATGGATCACCTGGAAAAATCCGCAGACTCAGCTCGAAGGCGCTTGGCTCGATAGCTACGAAGTGATTGTCCAAGACTTAAAAGGGAAAGAACTCTCCCGGCAGTATATCTATGGCGATCTTGTGGGTCTCCGCGCAGAAGTCCTGACGATCCACTGGCCGTTTCATTTGCTGGGGTTTTCAAATCTCTGCCATTTAGAAACCCTTTATAATGGATACCGGACTTCAAATCGGCATAACCTCTTTCCCCACTTTGCCGCAGCACTCCCCTTTTCAGTTCCCTTCTTTCAAAGAGTATGGACCAAGCTTTACCAGGGGCAGTGGAAAATTCCCGGCGTTAAAAGCGCGACTTTAGAATCTGCCTTTTTTCCTTTAATCACAGCCGACCTTAAACCTACGAAAGGAACCTATTGGCTCATTGTGGGAAATTCAGGTCTGACGGCTCAAAATGAAACACTAGGTCATCCCAAAGAAAGATAAGAGTTTAGCAAAGTTAATGATAGTGTGTCGAATTGTGCATAATTTTTTGCAATCGTCTATGGCAATGGGATTTCGCGATATATGTTGTAATGTTGAGCATATCCAATTCCTGGGGGGGATATAGGTTTAGCTCCTTTAGAACGTAAAAGATCCGATATAGGTTTGTTCCCTTCAGAAATAGCAACTTGATATGGGGTTAATCCACTACTATCCGTCGAGTGAATATCAGCCCCTCGGTCGATAAAATCTTTAATTAATTTAAGTTTTTTACGTGGATCTAAACAAGCTTTAATTAGTAATTGCAAGGGACGATGACCATTTAAAGAAATGTCATTAACGTTAGCGTCTGCGGTTAAGATTTCCATCACAGATTGAACTAATTCATCTCCGCTTTTCGTTGTAAGAACTTCTCCTAAGGAAGGTAAAGAAACTGCGTTGATATGATTTTCTAGATCGGACAAAATGGCGAGTATATCATCAAAACTGACAGGATCAGTTAGGTACATGTCCCGCATCAACTGGTAATCACGCCGTAATTCCGATAATCTTTCAGGTTTAGGAACAAGGCGGAAGGTTCCAGGTTTGGCTAGATCATAGTTTGCCCACGAATTGCGAAAGAACTGGCCCTTCCATAAAACGACTCTGCTTCGGAGGTCGTGTTGAGTAATAGCTTTGATTGCATTTGGATGTTTCGCCAGTAGCGCAGTATCCGCATAATGACGTGAAAACCTGTCCGGCAGTGGTCTGTTGGAAGGTCGGTGGTATTCTGCGTGTAGGATCGTAGCCTTTTCCCAGAAACTTCGGTCTATCCCTAAAGCAATGACTTCGCATCGCCAATCAGGAAATACTGTGGGGAAAACCTCGGCAATCCAGGGACGTATCGTATGATGGCCTATTGGTTGCTGATCGGTAAGAGAACCAAACTCTAGTTTTACAGAACGTTTGATATAAGCAAACCCCGTTGGTTCTGACGAGGGGTAGTGAAAAAGAAGTACGGGTGAATTTGTATTGGGGTCTTTTAAAAATTCGAATCGCACCTGCTCATTTTTTTCTAGCACGTCCAACACCAATGCTTCTAGTGCCGGCATAATTTGAGTTTGCACCGCGACTTCGCATGCAATTTCAGCTCTTTTCATCCATTTGTCGGCCTGACTACGAGTTACACCGGCTTCAGGGAGTCTTAGAAAAGTAGGGGACAGCGAGAGATCGATATCTTCAGAAAAACGATCGATGGCGCCAAATACCTTTGAGAGTGAAGTGCCGCCCTTGAATACTAGGTTGTCAGCAAATTCCGACTCGAACAGAATACCGAGCAACCAGCACACCCAAAAATCTTTTTCCATGATTACCGGGGATATGTTTTTCTGAATAGCAGCTTGTTCAATGTACAAGCGTCGTTCGCTGGAAGATAATTTCAGAAAGTCAATCTTCACATAGTCTCCTCGGCTAATTTTCTGAAAATTGAACGCATCCATTCCGGTGCAAATCGAATGTCTTTGAGTAGTTCTTGTCGTTTATCATAAGGAAGAATCCGTTTTAAATGCTTAACCCTTTCTATAGTCATATTTTCTCTACCAAGTTCGCGAAAAGCCTGGATCAAAAGCCCACTGAGCCGCCCTGCCATCGCCATATTTTTAGGGGTTGTGCGCCGAAGTTGAATGGTTGTAGTACCGATTTTTACCGTTCGGCTTGGCCCATCTGTCAGAAATACTACTTTAGCTGGAACCTGTTCGGATAGCCCTAAAATGTTTGCTGCATAAGCTCCAGTTGGTTGAATACGCGTGTAATCGCGACCAACCAAAGCCTGTGCTATTTTTTCTGGAGATGGTTGAAGTTTTCCAAGTATCGGGTGCTCTTCAGGAAAATCATATATTCCTCTTGCAAGTCGTCGAATAGTTCCTTTTCGAACAAGTCGGTGAAGAACAATATCGACAGCCTGGCGGCTACCTAGATCCAAGAAGTCCATTGGAACAAACACAGCGCCATATCCACGGCTATTTATTGCTTCAAGTATCTGAAAATCAATACTTTTTGATTGTTTACGTGTTTTATTCATGTAAGGAATATTAGTATCTTTTTCTTACAAAAAGCAAGAGTTATCTTCATGTTTTCATCTAGATTGCAATCGAATTACAAAAAGCACTGTTTTTTGATGATATCTGCAAATAGAATGAAAAAAAATCTCTAATCTAAGCTTTTTTTAGATAAATTGACCATTTTCATTGTTCGTTCTATAAAAACAATTACTTCTCAGGATTGAGAATTTTTAAGATCTCATTGCCTAGTGAGGTGGTATTCAGAGAGTTAGTATTGGACAGAACGACAACCCCTGTCTGAGTCTCTTTGACAAATCCAATAAAGGTTGATACTCCTTTTAGGCCGCCGTTTTTACTATACTTTAGGATCGATTGAGTAGGATAGAGCCGGCTTCCTTCCCATCCCAGTCCGATGAAACCCGTCTTTGTCGTCTTAAAGGAGGGCTCAAAAAGAATAGGGAGAAGAGAGTTCAGGCTGGTATCCACAAGTCCCATGTTGTAGACAACAAAGTTAGTCATATCGGCAAGCGTAGACGCAAAAGCTCCCCCGCCACCTAAACCGGGGAAAGTATCGCGTCGAGGAGAATCAATCACTTGGCCCGATTTGCCATAAAATTCACAGAGTCTGTCTTTTTGATTATTGGAAAGGTACATTCTTGTATCGGGCATATTTAAAGGATTACACACCACTTGAACCACGAGATCCTCGAAACTCTTCCCGGCAATATTGGAGAGGATAATCCCCAAAAACCCAAATCCGGCATTGGAGTAGACGCTTTTAGTTCCCGGCTCGTACTTTAGGTGTATTTGTTGAAGCCACTGATAAAAATCGTCCACTTGGTAATGATAAGGATGTTTGTTGCCACTGACATCTCGAGGAAGTCCTGAGGTATGGTTTGCCAAATCTTGCAAAGTGATCGGCTTGCCTTGATAAGTCGGGACTTTGATTCCAGGAACATATTGTTGAACGGGATCGTCTAGCCGGACCTTTCCTTCCTCAACGAATTTCGCTAAAACAGTTGCCGTTAAAACTTTTGTAACGGAGGCAAGAAAAAAGATCGATTTCTCATTGGGTGGAGCGCTCTCTGGCCCTTTGGCATGTCCATAGCTGAAGGTATTGACCGTATAGCCTGTTTTACCGCCTGGCGTGATAATCGAAACCGCAATGCCGCCCTGGTGTTGCTTTTTTGAAAACTCACGGATCGCTGAATCGACTTTATCAATCTGTTGTGGAGAAGCTTCAAGAGAAAATACAAATAAACATACAAATGCAACTATCTGTTTAAACAAATAATAACCGCCATTTAATTTACAGTTATTATAAGATGATTTTTTTGTAAAACCTATTCGGTGATCTTACTTTATTGTCCTTATTACTGCTTCTACATTTTTCCTGAGTCCTTGGACACTGGTGATTTCGAAGAATTTCAAAGCCAAATTCAACAACCCTTTCTCAGTGTTGTCTTTTAAAGCAGCAAACAAAGCTTTCCATTCCCTGGTAGGTGGGATTTTAGCTTTCTTCAGGATTGCCTCATCTGATCCTTCGTTCGAATCAAGTCCTGTTAAAACCCAAAAAATTGTCAAACCAACGGCACATTTTTCTGAGGTCCGAACTCGACCCTTCTGCATGAACCCAAAGCTAGAGTCCGAGGCGGTCTTAATTTGCTCAGCGTCGGCATATTGCGGTGTATAAGCCAGTCCTTTTTTCAGCTCTTTTTCTAAGTCATTTTCATGAGTGACTCCGCCCAGGTCACTGATATGGACAAGAGGTAAATTCTGTTCTTTAGGCAGGTTCTCGACTTGACGATAGAGAATATTTTGTGGTTTGAGATCGTGACTGATGAGCTTATTTGCAAGAAGCGTTTCCATTCCTTTGAGAATCTGGAGAGCGATCAGAAGACGTACTTTTAAAGTAAAAGACGTTATTCTTAACTTGTCTAGACTGCCGTCATACAGAGTTCCTTCAAAGCCTAGGCTTCTCTTTGTCGTACACAAATATAATTTACTGATAGTTAAGACAGGTGTAAGCGGTTTGTCTTGAACTCCCAGCGCCGTGGTACTGGAGGTGTGAACAATCATCAAATTTTTGTGTTCTTTTTTTAAATCTTCTTGAGCTCTTTCTAGGTGTGATAAATCCGCTAAGATATGTCTTCTGTCATTGGTATGGTAGTGTTTAGGAATTTTTGCGACCTTTAGGGCTGTCTGTTTTCCATCATGAAGATCAATTAACTGAACGACTTTTCCAAAACCGCCGCGTCCTAGTTTTTTTTCGATATATTGGACCCGCAAAGTATTATTAGGTCCTCTAGAGAGGATAAATTTTTTTCTTGTTTGTAAATTGAAAGAATCCAAAAGCCGCACTTTGTATCTGTCAGAAGGGCTCATTCTCTGTCCTCGGAGAAACTCTATTTGTTTGGCAAGATCATGAAGATCAGTCTCGTTAAGGCTCTGAGGCGGCTTTTTAAAGCTGTCGAAGATTTTTTGAGCTTCAGGGCTTAAGGGGACAGGAGACGGTTTGAAGATGTCAGGAATTTTTAGAGTTTTGTTGCTTAGGGGGACATGCTTCTGGAATAAATAGTAGGCAATGCCTGCCAACACACCCAGCGCTAACAGGACCACCGGTACAGCATATCCTTTTGAGGGAGGGGTGATTTGGGGCCGAACTACAAGTGGACTATAGGGTTGTACGTTGCTCATATTTCGAATTATCCAATAAGAGATGTTTCTGTTTTTAATTTTGCGTAAAATATAACAAAGATGGATTGTTTAGGCCAAGATCGATTTCAGCGTTTTATATTTTTCAGGATGATGCTAACACAATCGCAAATCTAAGCTTTAGACACGCCCTTAGTTGCGCTTCGAAAACGTTCAACCTTAATTAAAAAATAATGATAAATGCTTCTATTAGTGAAGATCTGGTTTAGTTCTTCTATCGATTTCTCTGATTGACTGAGCATATTTTGTTTTAGTAATTCGATATGCCTGTTAAGAAAAATGTTATTTGGATGATGCTGAGTTTTTTGCTGAGCATCTTGAAATAATGTATTAATAATTTCTAAAACTTCCTTGGTGTTAATAGATTGAATTTCGTCTAACATTTTATGATCGTATAGTTTTTGTTCTTGTAAGCTATTTTTTATCGTCAAATAAGCCTCAGGATGAACTTGGCTGCCAATAAAAATGCCATCTTCACTTAGGAGCATTTTAGGAATGGTGTCCCTTCTAAGCACCACATGCAAACCTTGACCCACTTGGTCGACTGCTTGATGGTGCATTGAAAGAGCTTTATAATTATCCCCCAGCTTTTTGCGAAGCTCAGTTCCTATCACAGAATCTGTCCATTCTAATTGATGAAGTCCCGTTTGGCCTCTGACGTCTTGCAGTAGTGTTCCACCGTGCCAAACATTAATCAACTGTGCGCCGCGACAAATTCCCATTGTAGGGATTTTTCGTTGATGGGCTTCTGAAAGCAATGCAATCTCTAAAAGAGAGCGAAAACAAAATTGTGGACTTGGACTCAGATGGTAAAGGCAAGGTTCAATATCATCGCCGCCAGGAAGAATAAGGCCATCCGCATATTTAAGAATCTCGGCTGCTTCTTTTTTGAGGTTATCGATTTGAGAATTTTCGGTAGTGTTTTGTAAAAGCTGCTGGCTAATGCTTCGATCTGTATTGGTGATCTTTCTATATTGGTCAGTCATTTCTGATTTGAGCAACGACTGATTTGAAATATGATGACCACTTCCAGAGTTGTGCGGCAATACCAGAATATTATTTTCTTGAAGCACTTTTGTCGTTAGTTTTTCGTAGCTGCCCCGCTCGTCAAAATTCCATCCTATTGCGACGATAGGTTTAGTTATTTGGTGAGGTACGCCGCCCTGTATAGAAAATCCCTCTTTTGCATCTAACAAAAGCGCATCTTTTAGATTACAATCGATCAGCTGGCTATTATTGACTGAAGTTTGTAAAAAACTGCATTCGGACAAGCTCCCCTCTTGGATCGTTAGATGATCAAAACTTGACTGGGACCAGTTAGACCGTGTGAGATCAACGCGGGATAGCACTGTATTTTCAATCAGAGTTTTGAAGACATTAGACTTTGAGAACTGACTGTCGTTAAGAGTAGAATTTTTTATGGCGCAGTTCATGATACTGGCTTTGATAAATGAAGAATTATTTGCTTTTAGTGTATTGATCCAAATATGTTCCCAGAATGTTTTAAAAAAATTACAATTTATGAATTCTAAATCGTTGAACTGGTTTACGATGACTTGGCCTTGAGGGTTTATTAAATGAGTCGGTGATTCTTTGCTCCAATCTCTATAATACTCAAGAGCAAACCGACTTTTTGAAAAATTGCATTCATTAAAACATGAATTTTGAAGTGCAACCCCTACCCAGATCGATCTAGTGAAATTACAATGATCGAACAAGATATGATCAAAGTTACAGCAGTGAAAAGAGTTATATTTAAACTTACAGTTTTTAAAACTGAGGCCTTGGAAAGAGCAATTGACAAACGTAGACTGAAATTTTATTCCTTCTATTTCAGTCGTAAATCCTGCCTTTTGTAATGCAGCGCCAATATCTAAAGGCTCCTCCTGTTTAAGGGGGTATGAAGGCTGTATATGCTGTCCTTTCAAATAATTAGAGAATTTTTGGGAAAAGCTTAGCCAATCTTGCTGTGTCAGCTTTTTTAAGGGTTGCGGTGGAGGGTCATTGGATGGGGAAGATACATTAACTGCTGCAGGCAGATCTTGTTCTATGACAGGTATAGGCTTCTGCGGATCTGCAGAAGGTGTTTGTAGAGCTACTTTTTCTACAGCTATAGACAGATCTTTTTCTATAACAGGTATAGGCTCTAGCGGCTCAGCGGAAAGTGCTTGCAGGGCAATTTTTTCTACAGCTATAGGCAGATCTTGTTCTACAACAGGTATAGGGTTCTGCGGCTCCGCAAAAAGCGCTTGTAGAGCTACTTTTTCTACAGCTGCGGGTAGATTTTGTTCTATGACAGGTATAGCGTTCTGCGGCTCCGTAGAAAGTGCTTGCAGAGCTACTTTTTCTACAGCTACGGATTGAACTTCTGGGGGCGTAGAGGAATTCACTTCAGACTTTGTTAAAACAGGAGTTGCTTCAGCCTTTTTTTCTTCCGGATCTTTTAAAGGCTTTTTGATGAGCGGAGGTAGAGACGATTCAGCTTTTTTGGCTCTAATCAAAGAAAAGTCGCGAGGCAAATAGGTCGAGGCTTTAATAACTCGTATCATTGCTAAAAGCAGCAAGGCGATCGTTTCCGGTGTTTTATTTTCTTTCTTTTGATGATAGGACTCCCAGGCTTGGATTAGCTCGTTTCCTGCTTGAGATAAAAGCGAGGCGCATAGCCATCCAGAGGTTCCATAGTTAATAGAAGAGATGTAGATGGCCTGTTGGGCGATCTGATATAAGGTCTTACCCCGTTTTTGCCAGCTATCGTCCTTCACAAGTCGGTAGCTGTGGACTGCAAAAGAAACTCCATTTGAAAGAATGAATTGTGCGCCCGGAAAAAAGTAGCTGAGGGCTGTCGTAGAAGTAAGCAGCGCAGCTTCCGTCCATTTATTGCCAGTGGTCGTTTTATCAGGTGTAGTTGTCCAAAGAGTGTAGACTTGATAACAGCCGATTCCGATGGAGGACACCATCGCTGTTT
Source organism: Parachlamydiales bacterium (assembly GCA_003153295.1). Taxonomy (GTDB): domain Bacteria; phylum Chlamydiota; class Chlamydiia; order Chlamydiales; family Rhabdochlamydiaceae; genus PALSA-1444. The sequence continues at coordinate 291,770 of PLXY01000008.1, forward strand.
TGGAGTGGAGAGCGAGAAAAGGAAGAGCAATAACGACCACTCGCTGAGTATTTAGTTCAGCAAATGCTTTAAATATATAATTAGGGATATTGTTTATATCAACTGTTTGAGTCATATTGCAATTATTATACTAAAATCTGAATAGATTTTTAATAAAAAATAAACTACAATTAAACTTTTTAATATCACTAATTGAATTATTCTTATTTAACGCATCTAAAATGTTTCTTGCATGGGCAAGAAAAATGACAAATTACCGCAAAAGAGTTTTTTTAGAGAAAAGACCTACCCTCATCTAGAGCAGAAAAAAAATCGAAAGATATTAGAAGAAATTCTCATGGCTAAAAAGTAGAACGAAAGTAACTCCTGATCTTAGATGCGCTGTCCCCTACTCAGAATGTCCTAATAATATAAGCCGGCTTCTCCAGATTTTTACAGCTATAATTAGGATCTATATCATACTCCAAGTAATCCATAGATCCGTGGATAGATTCATCATACACTCCAAGATCAAGAAAAAATTCAGGAAAGACTCTCATAACCCATATTTCTATAGAAGAGTACAAGTTTTAACGATTTTCCCTTCTTTATATTTAAAAATTACCCCATTACTTGCTGATCGATAAGTGCCTTCCCATAATTCCCCATTCCTCCAGGTCCCTTCTTTATAAGTTCCTTGAATGGTAGTCAACCTGCCTTGAACGAAATGACCATTTTCAAATCTTCCTCTCTGAACACTACCATTAGTCTGTGTTATTTCTCCTTGGCCATTTAATTCATCATTTTGATAGCTTCCTTTCGTAACATTACCATCAGCTGCTGTTGTTACTCCTTGGCCATTACGCATGCTATTATCAAATTCTCCTTCATAGACACTCCCATTAACTTCTCTCATATGTCCTCGGCCTTTCATCTGATTACTTGCCCAATTCCCCTTATACATTTCACCGGTTGTCCATGTCATTACTCCTTGACCGTCACGTTGTCCGTTAACAAATTCCCCTTCATATCTTTCACGTTTGTTCTCATTTGAACTCGAAAATCTTAAAACACCTCTCCCATGCGGCTGTCCATTTTGGGTTGGTCCCGTATAAGAGCTTCCATCTGGAAAATTGATAACTTGTTGATTGTTGGATGCATTCGCTTGCAATATTAACATTGCAGCAGCAATAGCTTCTGGACTTACAACCACAGGAGCACTATTGCCTCCCATACTTGAAATCGAACTTTGAGCTTGAGGTAGGGAACCTCTTTCCATTAAAAGTTCTTCTCCTGCTCTATTTAAGCTTGGGTATGGCGCGGGGTTGCCGATTGGCGCTGTCGGTCTTGTACTCATATTATCCTCCAAAAGGTAATGTTTTTTTTAAATTGCATTAATCGTATTCCTACAATTTTTTTTATTCAAGAAGTATAATATGTAAGCTTTTTTTATTAGTTTATCTTTGAAGTAATATCAGCTAAAACGGAGTCATTCTGTAATGTGAAGTTGACAAATTACCCCAAAAGAGTTTTTTTAGGGAAAAGGCATTTTGTGTTGAGAGCAGAAAAAAAATCGAAAAATGCTAGAATAGATCCTCATGGCTAAAAAATACGACGAAAGTACAGTCCTTTCATTAGATGCATTGGCCCATATTCGGCTGCGCCCCGGCATGTATATCGGCCGTCTTGGCGATGGCTCTCACGCCGACGATGGGATCTATATCATGCTCAAAGAAGTCATCGATAACTCGGTCGATGAGTTCATTATGCGGCATGGCTCTAAAGTTGAGATCAAGCTCGATGGATCGAAGGCCTCGGTGAGAGACTGGGGGCGGGGCATTCCTCTGGGTAAAGTCATCGAGTGCGTCAGTCAAATCAACACCGGCGCTAAATATAACGACGATGTTTTCCAATTTTCTGTGGGTCTGAACGGCGTCGGAACTAAAGCCGTGAACGCTCTTTCTTCCCACTTTTTAGTGCGTAGTATGAGAGATGGCGAATTTGTCGAAGCTCGCTTTGCCAAGGGCGTCCTCAAAGATAAAAAGAAAGGAAAGACTAAAGAAGATAACGGCACTTACATTGAATTCATCCCTGATACGGACATTTTTAAGAAATTTGCTTTCCGGAAAGAGATCATCATTAAAAGACTGTGGCACTATGCTTATCTCAATACGGGACTGACTCTCCTATTCAATGGCGAAACGATCTTTTCCGAAAACGGACTCTTAGATCTTTTGAACGCAGAAGTCAAAGAAGATAGACTCTATGAACCTCTCCACTGGCGCGGGAAAAATGTCGAATTTGCTTTCTTGCACACCTCTAGTTATGGAGAGACTTACTTTTCTTTCGTCAACGGGCAGTATACCCAAGATGGCGGCACTCACCTCTCGGCCTTCCGTGAAGGGATTTTGAAAGGGGTTAATGATTACGCCAAAAAGAACTTCCAAGGCGTCGATGTCCGGGAAGGAATTGTCGGGACCATCCTCATCAAGGTGAAAGACCCTGTCTTTGAATCTCAGACGAAGAATAAGCTATCGAATAGTGAGATCCGCGGTCCGATCGTCCAAGAAGTTAAAGAAGCTGTCCAAAATCTGCTCTATAAATATCCTGAGACCGGCAAGAAAATCGTCGATCGGATCCTCTTCAACGAAAAATTAAGAAAAGAACTGGCGGCAGTCAAAAAAGAAGCTAAAGAAAAGCAGAAAAAAATCTCCTTCAAAATCCCCAAACTGCGCGACTCTAAATACCACTACGGCGACGGGTCGAAAGAGGGAGAGCAGTCGATGATCTTCCTGACGGAAGGAGAATCAGCATCGGCTTCGATCGTCATGACCAGAGATCCGCTGGCCCAAGCCGTTTTTTCCCTCCGCGGCAAACCGCTCAATGTCCATGGCATGAAGCTCGATCAGCTTTATAAGAACGAAGAGATGTACAACTTGATGTCAGCGCTCAATATCGAAGAGGACGTCGCTAATCTTCGTTATAATAAAGTGATCCTAGCGACAGATGCTGATGTCGACGGCATGCATATCCGGAATCTCTTGATCACCTTCTTCTTGACCTACTTTGAAAATCTTGTCCTTAGCGGACATCTCTTTATTCTGGAAACACCTCTGTTCAAGGTCCGGAACAAAGAAAAAACGATGTATTGCTATTCCATCGAAGAAAAGGATCAGGCGTCAAAAGAACTTAAGAAAGGATTGGAAATCACCCGCTTCAAAGGACTCGGAGAAATCTCACCCGATGAATTTAAACAATTCATCGCAAAAGATATCCGCCTCCTACCTGTAACAATCGAAAATCTTTCCGATATCAAGCCGACGCTTGAATTTTACATGGGTAAAAATACCCCTGACCGAAAAAATTTTATCATGCATAACCTTGTGAACGAAAATGGATGATCTCAAAAGTCAGATGAAGGACCACTTCATCCAATACGCTTCTTATGTCATTCTCGACCGGGCGATCCCTAATGTCATTGATGGACTCAAGCCCGTTCAAAGGCGCATTTTAGAGACTCTTTGGCGGATAAATGATGAAAAACTCCATAAAGTTGCTAATGTCGTGGGACAAACAATGCAACTCCATCCACACGGCGATGCCCCGATCTACGAAGCCCTCGTCAATTTAGCTAACAAAGGCTTTGTCCTGGATCGACAAGGAAACTTCGGAAATATTTATACTGGCGATCCGTCCGCTGCTGCACGTTACATCGAAACACGCCTTTCTCCCCTTGCCCGAGAAACTCTCTTCAATCCCGACATCACAGAAAAACTCCCTTCTTATGACAGTCGTAATATGGAGCCTGTCACCCTGCCGGCAAAAATCCCGCTGCTCCTCATGCAAGGCGCCGATGGAATTGCCGTCGGCATGTCGACCCATATTCTTCCTCACAACTTTACAGAGCTTCTTGAAGCTGAAATCGCTTATCTAGAAGGAAAAGATTTTAAGATCTATCCAGATTTTCCTACGGGCGGGATCATGGACAGGAGTGGGTATGATAAAGGCCGGGGTAAAATTAAACTCCGGGCGAAAATTGAAATCAAAGATCCAAAAACATTAGTGATCCGTGAAATCTGCTATGGAACAACGACCGAAAGCCTGATCCGCTCGATTGAAGAAGCGGCCAAGAAAGGCAAAATCAAAATCGAAGCGATCAATGACTATACCTCTAGATATGTCGAAATCGAAATTAAGCTTCCTCGCGGACAGTACGCTGAAGAACTCTTGGATGCTTTGTACGGTTTTACTGAATGCGAAGTTTCATTGACCTCTCAGATCATCGTGATCAAAGAAGGATATCCTTGGGAGACCGATGTTCACGAGATCCTCAAATATAATGCAGAGAAACTCGTCGAATTCCTGAAGAGAGAACTCCAAATCGAAAAAGATCGAATATTGGAGAAAATCTTCTACAAAACCCTCGAGAGGATTTTCATTGAAAATCGGATCTATAAGAAAATTGAGACCGTCAAAACTCTCGAAGGGATCCATAAAGCCCTTGAAAGCTCCTTTAAGGAATATCGAAAACAGCTTCTCCGTGAACCAACCCATGAAGATCGAGAAAGGCTCCTGCAAATCCCGATCCGGCGCATCTCTCAATTCGATATTGATAAGAACCAAGAAGAAATCACCATTCTTCAAGAGAACCTGCTGGAAGTCGAAAAACATCTTAAGAATGTCAAAAAATTTGCGATTGATTATCTCAAAAGGCTCATCGATAAATACGGCAAAGAATATCCCCGAAAAACCAAAGTTAAGGCCATTGAAGAAATCGATCGCCGCGCCATCGAGACCAAAAAAGTCAAAGTCGGCTACGATCCTCAAAATGGTTTCATCGGGACTAAAGTCTCAGGGCCGATCCAACTCGAGTGCACGAACTTCGATAAGCTGCTCCTCTTCTACAAAGACGGCACCTATGTGGTCGTTAATATCCCTGAGAAGCAGTATATCGAAAATGTCGCCTGGGTCGCTGTCGCCGATAAAAAGACGGTGATGAATGTCGTCTATAGAAACAAAGTGACGGGCCAGGCATGGGCCAAACGGTTTGTGGTCGATAAGTTCATCTTGGATAAAACCTACCATTATATTGATGAGCTGAGCGAACTTCAGTACATCTCGGCAACACCTGAAGCAACCGTGGAGCTCCACTTTATTCCTCAAGCGAATCAAAAGTTGAAAAAATCGCTTTATCCTCTCAAAGAAGTGCTTGTAAAGGGAGCCCAGGCTCGCGGCATCCGGATGGCAACTCAAAAAGTTAAAAAAGTCTCTTCTCCTGATGATCAGCTGTTGCTGGATTTAGATCAGAAAAAGTAAACTATTGCCTCTAAGAGGCTCTATGATTACTTATGATGATTTTGTTAAGGTCGATATCCGTGCAGGCACCATAGTGCAGGTCGATCACTTTCCTGAAGCCCGTAAGCCGGCGTATAAACTGACCATCGATTTTGGCCCGGAAATCGGGATGAAAAAATCATCTGCTCAGATCACTGAAAACTATCCGGATAAAGATTCTTTGGTCGGCGAGCAAGTTCTTGCTGTCGTCAATTTTCCACCCAAACAAATCGGCCCTTTCCGTTCTGAAGTATTGACCCTCGGTGTCCCCGATGCCGAAGGAAAAGTCATCTTGGTCAATCCCGGGAAAAAGGTATCCAATGGTGCGAGGCTTTTTTAAAGGGATTTGCTTTGTCCTTGCCGCCTGTTTGATCTGGGGACTTATTTTTGTCGTGCCTCAGTTCATGGAGGGGTTTAATTCGATTGAAATCGCTACTGCCCGTTATTTTTTCTATGGCCTGATTTCACTCTGCTTGTTCTTCAAAGCAACTCCGAAGTACCCGCTGCATGTGTGGAAAAAATCCCTGCTCTATTCTTTAATTTACGCCATCGGCTACTACCCTTGCGTGATCTTAGGACTGCGCTATGCCTCTCCGCCGATTTGCGCTCTGATCATGGGAATCGGACCCATCACGATTGCCCTCTATGGAAAAGAAAAAGAATGCTCTTATCGCAGCCTCTTAATCCCCTCTTTTTTAATTCTGCTGGGACTCGGCTTTATTAATGGCCCTGCGCTTCTGACCAGCGAAACCCCTTCGACTTATTTCCTCGGCCTGACAACTTGTTTCATCGCACTTTTTACTTTTAGCTGGTATGTCGTGGCCAACGCCCGTTTTTTAAAAAGCCACCGAGAAATAACCTCTAGTGGTTGGTCGACCCTTAACGGCGTCACCACCCTTTTTTGGGTGATTCTTTTTGTCCTGGGATCGGCTCTTTTTTTTAATATCGAGATGGGAAAATATCTCGCTTTTACTCCGCAGTTAGGTTCATTTCTCTTGGGTGCTGCAGTCCTCGGTGTGATCTGCTCTTGGGTGGGGATATTTCTTTGGAATAAAGCAACTCTTTATCTTCCTGTCTCTTTTGCAGGACAACTGACGATTTTTGAGACGATCTTTGGTCTTGTCTTTATCTATTTACTAGAACAGCGACTTCCAACGACTTTAGAAAGCACAGGGATCGCCTTTTTCTTAATCGCGATTGGAGAAGGGATCCGGCAGTCATCCAAGTCCCCTCAATTAACGCATGATTAAATGAGCTCTTTTTGTTATAATTTCCGCAAATCAAGTGTGGTATATGAGTCAAATTTCAACTAATTTTTTAAATTATTCTTCAGGCTTAAAAACTTTATCTAATTTCTATCATAGTGCTTCTAAACAAAAAGTCGGACTTATCGCTTTTGCAGCAATCACTACTGTTGTCGTGGGATTTGTTGCGGTGCGGCTTTTAACTGGTAGATGCTCTCAAAACTATCTCTGTTACAGCGGGAAAGAAGTTACATCCAAGAAAATTGAAAAAGATAAATTTGTGACTGCTTTCTCCGTTGTTAATCAAGACACCATTGAAGCTGCTTTAGATTTACGGAATAATGAAAAGGTTCCTCAAGAACAGATGGCTATTTTAGATATGGCAAATGAAAATAAACCAGGCGGTTATTATGAAGATGATACCGTTCATGCACAAGAAGAACAGTTGATCAGAAGAAGTCCTGGATTACTAGCGCAGTTGCAAGAAGCAAAGAAAATCCGAAATCCTCGGGATGTAGACTCTAAAAGAACAGGTTATAAACAATCGTTTATTCCAGCTGATGGATGTCTCTTTTTTAAAGAAGTGGGATTTAGGCAAAAAAAAGACGATCGGCATGAAGCTATCAAAGTGGCAACGATTTGCTCTGCAGCATTAGACCTTGCCACTTTAATTAGCCCGCCCGCTGACTATGCAGATCAAATGAAAAATAAAATTCGAGCTATTCTATACTCTGCCTATCACAACAAGAAGACAGATTTAGTTCTCGGTGCTTTTGGATGCGGAATGTTTCTTAATAGTCCTGAAAAAGTCGCTCTATTTTTTCATGAGGTTCTCACCACCGAGTTTAAAGGTGTTTTTCGCAATGTAGTGTTCGCTGTTTTTGATACTAGAGGAATCACCTTTTCTGCCTTTGAGAAGCAATTCAAGAATGGCGTTTAAGCTTGGGACTTCATGGCTTGTATATCTTGGATTCTACCAGATATTGTTGGATGATCTAAGTCTAAGTAATTGTCACCCGTTGAAGAGCTAAAAAGACCGATAGTAAAGCGGACCACCCAAGGTGCGTCTGCTACTTGATGAATGACTTCTAAGTTATGGCTTTTAAATGCATTCAATGCAGCCGAGAGATTTTCTATGTGTTTCGCTTTTTTTTCTGAAGAACAAGAATGCACCGAGTTCGCATCTGCGCGGGATTCAAAATAACGGCTGTGGATCTTTTGAATCGCCAATGCTGAAATAGTGATTAAAAATCCCTGTTTTAATTTCTCAAAGTGAGTCATAGGCTGGAATCCTAAAGAATCAAAAAGTCGATTTAATCCGCTCATCATCCCTAACATCAAGAATTGCGATGTCAGCGTATCCCATTTTAAAGCATGAGAAAATTCATGCCTTAAAATCGCTTCTTCTTGTTCTTGCGAGAATTTTCCTTCCGGAGGCACGAACAGCAGGAGGGAACCGGGTCCCCTGCTGATTCCTTGGATAGAATAAGGGACTCCCTCAGAGTTTTCAACTGTGCGTACTTCAATAGGTTTTTGAATGCCCATTTCTAGAGCAATAGCCTCAGCTGTCCTACGTTGAGAGTCACTAGCAGGACATGAACCATCCCTTTTAAACTTCTTACTTATTTCGGATTTCAAAGCTTCAAAACGATGGGGATATAAGTTTAGCATCACAATTAATCCTAATTGTAAAGCCAGTTTAGCAACAGAGGAGGACCTGTTGAAATACCCTTGAGTCAATAGAGTCATCAAAGGGAAAAGCCCTGATAGCAACAAAGCAAAGGAAGCTTTGAGATTGGGACGAATAGCCCAAAGATCTTGAAGAGCATTTTCATATAGCGCTTTTTTCGCTGTTAGATGTTCAACGTCGTTTTTCTCTGACACTTCTGTTAATGGGAGTGCAAAATGAGAATATTTTCCTTGAGGATCTATCGCTAAGATGCGGCTTTCAGCAGAGGGAAGAGAAAACCAATTTTTGCATCTTTCTGAACCTAAAACCATCCCAAAAAATAAAACCAATTTTTCTTTGAAGGAAGTCTCTAAAGATGCGGTAATTTTTAAGGCTTCAACAGCAGACTTGGGATCCTCTGTCACTTCTATAGCTTTTTTATCGGCTTCATAACATAGATAACGATTACACACGACTCCTGCACAATCTGCAGCCAGCTTACTAAACAGTCCGCTCAAAGCTATATAAGAGAAGTTAGAGGTATTCATTCCCCATCTTTCCGCTAAAAACCGGATCAAGTGCTTTGCAGAAAATAAAGAGGCTATTTCCACAGAGGCATTAATAAGATAGGAATTCATTCGGATATGGGCCAAAGACTGAGTCCCCAGAAAAGCAGGGTAAGAGGGATTTTGGGTCAAAGCTAGAACAGAAGCTTTTCCCTGAGGATTAGAAATAAAGGAAGCCGTTTGTTTGATAACTTTCGGCGCGTAATAGAGTATGGTAGGGCATCGAATCGCTTTCTCATTCAGCATAGAGATCGAGCTTGTCCCCAGATCATCGGCTTCAACGATACCCAGCGTGTCTCCCCCGATGCCCTGCGTGCTTAAGTTCATTTTTTTTGCATTTTCTTGCAAAGTACGAATGAAGGGCCGATTCGATGTGGTATCTCCCAATTCCAGGGAAACAGTTCCCATCTTAACTTGTCTTAACCCACTTTTTGTCATGGCCTTTGCAAATAACTGGCTTAACCCCAGCGATGCTATTAATTTGCAGACTTTGAAGAAAACAGCCATTGAGGGAGTTTTTGTTCCCAGAATAAATGCTTCGGCGGAAGACATGAAATTAGTAAAAAGATCTTGTGCTAACCGCTTGACGGTCATAAAGTTAGAATGCGTCTTTTCAAGTGATTGAGTTTCTTGACTTAATGATAAGACAGCAGCTGACTGGCAATTAATTATATTACTCATATTAATCCATTTTAATTATTTAAATAATATTATAATTAAAATTTTAATTAACATAAATACATTATTTTACAAACTAAGCGTTAATAAGTTAGGATTATTTAGATGCTGCTTTATGCAGTCGGTCCATAAGAGCAGGGTTTTGAAGCATAGCAGGCGTGCACAGGATGGCGATCTCTTCATACCCTTCTTCGTCTGCTTTTCGCAGTAAAGCATAGAGGTTAGAAGATGTTACTTCTTGAAGGATTAAACGGCGCAATTTTGTGGGGGCCATTTCAGCGGTATAGAGTTGAATCGATGCCTTCGGGGCATAATGGCGATATCGTGTTCCGGGCGAAGCAAGTTTATCCTGGGGAGTCGCTTCGGAAAGCGGCTGGCCTAGAACCTTCTCAATCTCTTCTTTCGATAAGGCTCCTAATCTAAGCAAGCACGGCTCAGAAGAAACTAAACTGACGACTGTCGACTCGATGCCATAGTGGGAAGAACCCCCATCAATCACCGCTCTGATTTTACCCTCAAAATCAGCAGCCACATGTTGAGCTGAAGTGCTGCTCGGCTTTCCAGAGAGGTTTGCAGAAGGGGCCACTAAGGGCTGGCCTACGGCTAAAATCAATTGCCGGGCTACCGGATGATCGGGCATGCGGATGGCAATCGTGTCGAGCCCTCCAGATACAATCGGAGGCACGGAAGGATGTTTTTTTAAGACTAGAGTCAAGGGGCCTGGGAAGAAGGCTTTAGCTAAGAGATAAAAGTTGTCTGGAATGTCACAGGCGATCTGTTCGATTTGGTCCAAGGAGGCAATGTGGGCAATCAAGGGGTTGTCGGAAGGCCGCCCTTTGGCGAGGTAGATCTTGGCAATAGATGAAGGGTTAAAAATCGGAGCCCCCAACCCATAAACGGTCTCGGTTGGAAAGGCCACAAGCTCCCCTTCTAGAAGAAACTCAGCAGCTAAGGAAATTTGATCGGGTTGCAGGATGTTCAACTGAGGATCCATAAAAACCCTAAAGCTAGGGCGATCTTAGCGCCGACGGCAAAGATAAAGCGGTGAAAGTGCTTTTCAACAAAGATCTTGATTTGGACTCCCCATCGTTGGACGGCTTTTGCAATGAGAAAGAAACGGGCAAAGCGGGCTGCAAAGACGGCTAAAATAAAAGGTATCAGGGCTAGTTCACAAACCCCCGCCGTCATTGTCACGGCCTTGAAAGGCACAGGCAAAAAGGACCCTAAAAAGACGGCCCAATGTTGAAAATCTAGATAGTGATTTTGAATACGCTCAAAAAAGCTATTCGAAATGAAATGATCTAAGACATAAGGACTTACAACATCCCAGGCCGCCAGTCCTATATAATATCCCACAAAGGCGCTGGCAACGGAACCTGCGGTTGCCACTAAAGCATACATGTACCGCCTTCGGGGGTTTTCTAGGCAAAACACCAATAGGATTGCGTCCATAGGAAGCAAAAAGAAAAGCTCAAGAAAAAAGATCACACCGAGCCACAGCGGGGCAAAACGGGAGTTTGCCTTGCGAGAAGCCCAATTATAGATCTTTTTTGCGAAACCAAACATGGTAGTGATATTTTACTTGTTTTTTAGACAAAAGTCAATCTATAGTAACGTCTTAAAAATATGCCTTACCTCGTCTCTTTATACGCTCTTTTGATATTAGTTGGTGGAATAATCGGCCATGCCAAAGCCGGCAGTACCGCCTCCTTGGTTATGGGTATTTTTTTTGGCGCCCTACTCCTGATCGCTGCAGGCTGTATGTTCGCTAAAAGACCCCTAGTACGTCAAAGGGGGGTCTATTTTGCCCTTGCGTTGACCGTCATTTTAGACGCCTTTTTCAGCTACCGTTATCTGTCGACGATGAAGTTTATGCCTTCTGGGATGTTAGCCGTTGTGTCTCTAGGAGTTATGTTTTATCTAGTCTATAAGATGCGACGTTCAACACCCTCTGCCTCTAAAAAATAAAATATTTACTTTACATTTATTTTCACATACTTTCACAACTAACTATTTAATAGCATTATAAGCTAATTTTTAGTATAATATTGGTTGAGGTTTGTTATGTCGATAAAGAACATTGATGCAGTTACATTCAATTTACATAATTCATTATTGAATTTTTCTAAAAGCGTCAAAGATCGACATTTATTCAGTATAACAGAATCCAGCTTCGAGTTTGGAAGCGGCATCTCTTATTTAAGCTATTATGCAGCTTGGATCCCCAACAATCTAAATAGAATCTGCTCTATTTTCTCCGTTCATATTCCCCATATAGCCGCATTTATCAATGCCAAATTAGAGGGCGTTCCTTTAATGTCCATGCTTGCTTATTTGGGCTTTGCGACAAACGGATTTAAGTTATGTAAAGAAAGCCTCTCTTTAATTCGGCAAGAGATGTTTCTTTCAATCTTTGAACGGTATGGATGGAATGGGTCTAAACTACGCCATACATTGAAAGAGGTCGTTGATAATTACGAAACAAAAGCCACTTTCTGTAATAGTCTTCCTGCTGGTTTTAAAAGGGTGCTCTCAGCGATAGGCGGGGTAGATGCATTGGAAGAGCTCGGAAAGAAAATCGATGCTGGTGATCAAGACGCGTTAAAACAAGCGGATGAGATCTTTAAAACTTGGACTGGAAGAGACATCCGAGATACATTAGAAAAAATCAAAAATATGCCTTCTGTTGCTCTTGAAAGAGCCCTTCCAGATTGGCTCAACGAAGATCTCGCAGCTAAAGGTGGAAAAGATTATCTCAATGACTTATTGAAAAAGGTTTATAAAGCCGATCAAACAGCAACTGATGAAGCCACTAAGCTCCTCGATAACATGAAATCTTATGCGAGCAAAAAACGCATCCTTCATGCCTTAGGAATAGCCGCAGCTCTTGTTGGCGGTATCTCTTGTGTGGGATTTATTATTGCATGTCCTTTTGCGCTCACTCTTGCATTACTGATTATCATTTCGATCTTAGCAATCTGTGTTTACGTAGCACGTCGAGGTTATGTAGAAAATCGCAATGGTGATTTTTCTTTCAAGGCCTGCATTCCTGAATGGCTACCAGATATGCCCTCTGCCGCCAAAACAGCCATCCTAAATCTATTTAAAACTTCTGAAGTAGAAGAAGTTCGCATTCCGCCCCAGTTTAGATATGCTCCACACCATCTTTTACCCCCATCACTGCAAAACGCTGCATTAAAGACCTCGCGATCATTAAGAGCGGTTATACCTCAGCCCTTGACGAGTATTTCAACTCAAAACACTCCAAAATTAGCAGTGGAAATCCTGTCTGAAGAAAGACAGAAATCTCCCTTGAAGTCTTGTCTAAAGAAAGGTGGCAGACGCAACCTAAATGTTAGCTTTCCTCTATCTTTGGCGACTACTTCAAGACGAGAAGTGAAAATGCTCTCTGAAGAAAGATCAAACGTTTCTCCGTTGAACTCTTGTCTAAAAACAGCTGGCAGTGTTAGCTTTTCTTTACCTTTAAAGCAGGCAGTGGTCTTTTAAGAAGAGTCCCTAACGAAGCTAAAAGATCTTCTAAAGTCTGAAAATATTTTCCTGAAAGTTTCGGATCATCATCATAAAACAGCCAATGATCTTTCCATGCGACAATGGTTTTATCGCGGACTTGATTTTCAGGATCAAGATAAGTCAGTGTAAAGCATTTAATCCGGGATTTCTTAGCTCCAGATAAGATCTCTTCCATCACACCTGCAAACCGGTCTTTACGAAAGAGATAGGTTCCTGGAGGGGTATTTAAAAGCATCAATTCGGCATCTTCTCTTTCAATGGCGTGCCAGGCTTCTTGTAGAAGAGCCCGTCCGGTGATCATATCCAGGGAGGGTTCAAATTCGATGTGCACGAGTTCATGGATGTCATGAAGATGCGCAAGGGCTGATTTCAAATAAGCGCAAGTTTCAGAAAGCACCTGTATCGCTTTAGCATCCATTCCTTCCATATCAAAAACTTTCTCGGCTAGATGTTTTTCAGTGATACGGACATCGTGTTTGTCTAAATCTAAGTGAATTTGGATCGCTTTATAGTGGGTTTCTGCAGGAAGATGCAAAATCCCCGTCTTGAGATCCAATCCAAAGTATAACGTCTTTTTGCGCTGCTCTTGAGATTTATGAAGTCTTTGATGCTTGATTCGATCAATGATCAAAGCAATATTAAGACAGACACTTTCATTTTGGATATGGAGTTTATACACGATTCTCTTCCTCTAGTTGTATTGTAATTAAAATAAATTATTTACAAAAGAGGTTAATCGGTTATTTTTGCAATTCTTTAGCTCTGTTAAAAGTCGCTTGGTACGTATTGAGAAGGATTTGATGAATATGGCTATCTTCCAAGACTTTCAGCCCCGCCCTAGTCGTGCCACCAGGGGAGGCGACTTGCGCAATAAGTTCCGCAGGCGTTTTTCCCGATGCTTTTAGAAGGGCGATGGATCCTTCAATGGTCTTTAAAACATACTTTTCAGCTTCATGGGATGTAAAACCGAGCATCATTCCGCTTTCGATCATCGCCTGAATTAAAACAAAGACAAAAGCCGGTCCTGAACCAGCAAGCGCTGAAAGCGCTTCCAGATGATCTTCGGAAAGCCACTGAAGAAGTCCCAGTCCTTCAAAAATCGCTTCGATGGTTTTTTTTCTTGGCTCTGTGATGTGAGGGGTGTTGACAAAACCAATCACACCCTCTCCGTAGATCATAGGTAAATTGGGCATGATCCGGATGATCAACGAGGCAGGAAAAAAACGGTGTAAGAGATCGACTGAAGTTCCTGCTAAAACACTCACAAGCATGGGAGCGTGCTTGAAAGCTTGTGAAGTCGCTCCCGCAAAGGCAGCTAAATCTTTAGGTTTGATTGCTAGAACAACTAATTCCGCTTCTTCAATAGCCTGTGCTGAATTCTCATAAGCTTCTCCCCCTAATTCTTGGGCAAGCGCGCTGCTTTTTTGATACGTGTGATCGCATAAAAGGAGTTGATGTTTTTTTGCAAAATGGCGCGCTAAAGCACTTCCGATGACTCCGCAACCTATGATGGCTATTTTCATTCGATGGCTATCCTCTTATAGTCTTGGATCTTTAATACTGAGCCGTCTCCTACTAAGGTCAAGCAACCCGTATTTTGTATCTGAATGTCTCTGACATCGATTTCGGATAGTACCGCCATGACAGCCCGGATCAGTCCTCCATGAGAGACGACAATGATCTCTTCTCCTAAATGCTTTTGGATCAGTTGGTCTAGAACAGGCCTGACTCTTTGGTAAACTTCGAAATAGCTTTCAGCATCTTCCACTAACTTAAAATGGAGCCGCTCGCGATAAGGCATGCTCTTGAATGAGGCAAGCTGAGCTGCACACTTATCGTGATATTCATCGACTTTAAGACCTTCAATGGAGCCGTAAGTGGCTTCTTTCAAGGCTTCATTGAGTTGAATGGAATGCTGGTGAGGGCGATTAATGATCTGAGCTGTTCCATAAGCTCTTTGCAAGGGAGAAGAATAAATCGCGCTTAAAGAACGATTCTCAAATTCTTTTGCAATCAGCTCTGCTTCTGCCAATCCTGTTTCATTGAGAGGGATGTCAATATGTCCTTGGAGCCGTTTTTCAGCATTCCAAGCTGTTTGACCGTGCCTGATCAGATGCATAATACATTGACGCATATTACCTTTTATCATACATGGTTTCATAATACAAAGGTGAGTAATTATGAAAGAATTTACAGATGAAGTCCGAAAGATTCGACAACCCAATTATCCTATTAATCCTATTATCCGGGATCGATGGTCGCCCAGATCCATGACAGGCGAAGGCATGACAGATGATGAGCTTTTTCCCTTATTTGAGGCAGCCAGATGGGCCCCTTCCAGTTATAATAACCAACCTTGGATCTTTATTTATGCTCATCGAGACACTCCGGAATGGAAACCGTTATTTAATCTATTGGTCGAAGGTAATCAAGGCTGGGCTAAAAATGCGGCAGTTTTAGTCGTTATCATCTCCAAAAAGACCTTCTACCATAATGGGAAACCGTCTCACACTCATAGCCTAGATACTGGATCTGCATGGATGTCTTTGGCGTTAGAAGGAACTTCCCGGGGGTATGTTGTCCATGGGATGGAAGGCTTTGATTATAAGAAAGCGCCTAAAGCCCTCCATATTCCCAAAGACTTTCAAGTCGAGGCAATGGCAGCCATCGGGAAACGAGCTCCCAAAAAGAAACTCCCGCCGGAATTGCAAAAAAGAGAAGTCCCTAGTCTTCGGAGGCCTTTAGAACAAATATTGATGAAAGGTAGATTTAAAAAAAGAATCGGGCAAGCCTAGTGCTCTGATTAAAAGGCTTTTGCCGTTTATGCTGCGTGAAAGCCTCGGGTTAAGACATCTTAAAATAGGTCATATTCTTCATACAACCCCTTTTAAGAAGTCTTAACCGCGAGAGCTTTAACGCTAGCTCAAAGGGTAAAAACCCTTTAATCAGAGCACTCAAGCTCGCTCGATTTAGAAAGCTGTCTTATCGAGCAGCTCTTTTTGTGCGTCGTGCGCGAGCGCTTTTTGTCTTTCTTTTTTTAGAAGTTTTACGAGCACCTTTACGAGCAGTTTTACGTGATTTCTTAGCCATATATTCTCCTTGTTGGCCTGTAGGAGTTAAGTTTACTTAATCCGCCTAGGATTATATAAACGCCTTTATATTCCCTACATTTTTATATATAATAAATAAATTAATTATTTGCAAATTTTTTTATAATATTTTAATTTCAATATTATAAAAAACACATTACAGCAATACATTAAATAGCTTTTTCTTATGGATAGAAATGGCCTAAAAAAAATTAATAAATAATCATAAAATAAATTGTTTTTAAACAATTTCCAGACTAGTATCTACTCCACAAATTTTTAAAACGGGTTTTTATGACCAAACCAGTAGGACTACTTCCGGCCGCCCATTTTAAATTCCCTTCTCTTCCTAATCCTTTTAAAAATAATGTCACAAAAGTCGTGCAGCCTCTATTAAAAGGACGCCCTACTTCACCCCCACCTCCTCCGCCTCTTCCAGACCTGATCGGTCAAGATTCTAAAGAGGCATGTTTCCGACTTAGAATAGATTATAACCAAAAGACCATTACCCCCGTTTTTATTCCTCCTTGCATTAAAACTCCTCTGGATAAAGTTTTTCTGAGAGCTACCTTGCGTAATGCCGAAAAAGCAGCTGAGGCTAAGGAGGAAGGAAGTGCATTTGGGTTTTACATGCAAGCAATGCAACTCATAAGTTCTGCAATTTTAGATACTAAAGGACTATTAATGGGCGCTGTTTGCTATCTCAATACCGCTCAATTCTTAAGAGACCATCATAAAGACAGTGATCCGTATACTCAACAAGCCACTACCTATTTAAAAAATTTAAATAAAAACCTTCTGGTAGATACCGCTCCAGAAAAAAAAGACGTCCATTTTATGTGTTCAGTGGGGGCTGCGCAATTAGTTCTAGCGCGCAGTGGCTCTCCTGCTACCGATTATGCAAATGCAATAAACAGTTTTCAAGAGGCTCTTAAATTAAGCAAAGACTCTCCTCTTCCAAAATCAGTCTTGGACCCTATTATATATAGGATCCATCTGGGCCTGGGATTCTCTTTTTTATACCTGGCAAGAACCGAAATTCTTGATAAAGGAACTCATAGAAGAGAAGAGCTTCTTAAGTATCTTCAATCTTCGAGGTCGTATTTAGAGATAGCCCTCTCCTTGCACTCACCTGACTTAGTAAAATACACTTTGGCTTTGAACTATTCTTGGACCGTTCTACTCCTAGATGAAGCAGAAGCCGATCTTCCACTAAATGGACCCGTACAAGAAAACTTGAAAAACGCAGAGAGCTTTAATGAGGGATCGAAAGAGCATTTGAATAAAGCCTTAGAAATCTTAAAACCGTTATCTCCCAAAACTAATAATATGCTCGCTTTATGGGGAACACTGGAATATAAAGCAGCCTATTTTCGTGCCGATTTCAGTGCACAGTACGAGGCATTCCAACATTTGTCTTTGGCCGCATCTACAAGCTTAGCTTCTGAAGATGACTCTCTTCTCATTAGTTGTGGGGATAGCATATGTCAACTTGCCTGGCGATGTCCTATAGATTTCTTCCAAAAACAAGCAGAAGACTATTTAAAAATAATCTACGAAGAAAGCTATGAAGAAATGTTTATTTCTGAATCCATGCGAGCTATTTTTGAAATCCAAAGAGCGCTTTGGCATCTCATCGAGTCTAACCATAAACTTGTTGTCAAAAACGAGCCTACGAAAGAGACACCACTGTTAAAACAAAAAATAGAAGAACCCCAAAAAAAAGCTGAACAGAATCCGCAGGTTCTTGAGGAAATGAAAAAAGATCTGATAAAGAATCTATTTGCGCACGAAATTCAAAGAAAAAAGGCACTACAGGATTTAAAAAGCAACACGCAGGATTTGAAAAAAAAACCTAGGCCGGTTTTAGAAAGACTTGAGGTTCTAAAGAATAAGGCGGTTAAGCAGCTAAGAATCCTTGAAAGTCAGACCAAAAATACCGCTGAAGAGATAAAGATTTTGGATGGTATGAAAAAAGCTATTCTAAGTCATCTTAAAGAGTATGAAAATTTAAAGAAAATTACTCTGAAAGATATGAGAGAAAAAGCAATACAAGTGCTAGAAAATAATCTAGACAACCTAAAAGGTTTCCTAGCAGACCCATCAGACGATATTTATTTTAATTTAATAAAGACTAGTTTGAAAACCTGCACCTTAGCTCTAAAAACTAACCTCCCTAAGCTAGAGAAAATTTGCAATACTCCTCAAGAAGTAAAGGCTTATCATTTCCTTGCGCATTCTATTGGTCATCAGTTTCATGGAATATATGTCTCTGCACTGTTTAAATGGATGTTAACTGAACGATTGCGGTCATTTGAACTATTATTAGAATTAGAACCAGATTTTATTAAAGATTAACTCAAAAAGGGGGCATGACCCCCTTTTTGACTAATGCTTACCAAGCCCATCGTGATTTATAACGTCGTGTTGCTTTCTTTTTTTTCTTTGCTTTTTTCTTAGCCATAATTACATCCTTGTTTAGGGTCTCGCCCTACTTTTATTATTATATTAATTTATTAAAAAATCAAACTAATTATTAGCTATTTATTTGATTTGTATGAATTAATGTTCAATTTAGTTGAATACCTAGTTTTCAATCCCTTTTTCTTTGCCTTCAGTTTGGCAGCGAGTGGATTATTCTTAATCGGTTTTATTTGTACTTTGCAGGCCATTTTCTAAGTCCTTCCTTGTGATAGAAACTCCTTCTGTTTTACAGAAAGGTATTCTCTAAAATACGTATCAAGGAGATATTGTAAATTAATTTCTTTAAATTTTACAACCTATTCATTATCAAACACTTGAAAGGCTTTGCTATAAATCAGTTTAAATGGTATTCATCGATTATGAAGTACTTACTTTGTTTTTTCCTTTTCTGCAGTAGTCTCATTATCCAAGAAACCCATGCAGCGCAAAAGGAAAACAGCTATCAAGTTACTCTCTATTACTCGCCTCAATGTCCTTATTCTCAAAAAGTCCTGTCTTATCTAAAAGACTCAGGAATGAAGATCCCTATGAAAAATGTTAGGTTGGATAGAACTGCAAGACAAGAACTGGAGCAGCAGGGAGGACATCTTATTGTCCCGTGTCTCATTGTGAATGGCAATCCCATCTATAATGCCAATGACATCATTGATTGGCTTAAGACCCACCAAGAATATTTATCTAAATCTACACGATAGAGTATCCTATTTAAAAGGATACATCTATGTTAGCTACTTCTAAAAAATCTCGTCGCGTATTGAGCATTTTTGTTTTAGCGATGCTTAACGTTTCCGTGATGGCAAGCTTGCGCAATCTTCCGCTTGTTGCAGAATATGGTCTGGGATCTGTCTTTTATTTTCTACTTGTTGCCCTTTTATTCTTAGTTCCTTGTGCTTTGATTTCCGCTGAACTTGCAACAGGATGGCCCAAAATGGGAGGGATCTATATTTGGGTGCGGGAGGCTCTGGGCGACCGCTGGGGATTTTTCGCTGTTTGGGTCCAATGGGCTCACAATCTTTCGTGGTATCCTGTCATCTTATCGTTTGTTGCAACCACTTTAGCTTATGTCATCAACCCCGAACTTGGTCACAACAAATACTATGTCCTTGCCATTGTCTTAGCTTCTTTTTGGGGAATGACCTTGCTCAACTATCTGGGGATTAAAACATCGAGCTGGTTTTCGACTTTGGGTGTTATTATTGGGACCATACTCCCCGGCATCTTTATTATCGGCCTAGGCATTTCTTGGCTCTCTGGAAGCCATCCGGCTCAAATCACTTTTGATATGGAATCGCTCTTGCCCAAGGCCAACAATCTCAACAGCTTTGTTTTCTTAGCAGGGATGTTTTTGGCATTTGCAGGTCTCGAGGTGACAGCAGCTCATGCCGGCAATGTGATCAACCCTCAAAAAAATTATCCTCGCGCGATTTTGTTAGCAGCACTGATTACGTTTGCTCTTTTCATGCTAGGATCTCTGGCAATTGCGATTGTCATCCCCAACTCTGAAATTAGCCTGGTTGCAGGTTTGATCGATGCTTTCAGCCGTTTTTTTAGCGTTTATAATTTAGAATGGATCCTTCCCATCATGGCGATCTTACTCGTCGTCGGAGCTGTCGCTGAAGTCAATGCCTGGATTATCGGCCCTGTAAAAGGACTCTACGCCACATCAACCCACGGAAATCTACCTCCCTTTTTCCAACATCAGAACAAAAAAGGGGTCCCGACACACCTGCTTTTATTCCAAGCGATCATCGTCACTTTATCTGCGCTTGTCTTTCTCCAAATGCCGTCCATCAGCGCTTCCTATTGGATTTTGACGGCGCTTTCGGCTCAAAGTTATCTGGTGATGTATATCTTGATGTTCGTTTCCGCCATCAAGCTCCGGTATTCTAAGCCTCATGTCGAACGGGCCTATCGAGTCCCGTATAAAATGACAGGAATGTGGATCGTTGCCTCTATGGGGATCTTATCGTCTCTTTTTGCTATTTTCATGGCATTTATCCCCCCTGCGCAGCTTCAAACCGGAAGCCTCCTCTTTTATGAAACTTTCCTGATCTTAGGCTTATTTGTCATGTGCGGAATCCCGCTGATCATTTATCAATTCCGCCAACCTTCTTGGAAAAGAGTAGAGACCGATGAGTAACGTTCCTTTAGCGGAAGAGCTACGTCCTAAAAAATTAGAAGAGATCGCAGGACAGTCCCACCTTCTCAATAACGACGGTTTTTTGTCGCATTTGATCCGCGAGAAAAAACCTCTTTCTTTATTGTTATGGGGACCACCAGGCTGCGGCAAAACGACGCTTGCCCGTTTATACGCTCAAGCCCTCGATGCTCACTTTCTATCGTTTAGTCCCTTATTGCATGGCATTGGAGACTTAAAAAAAGTCATAGAAGACACACGTAAATATCCGCTCTTGAGCCGCCAGATCATCCTCTTTGTCGATGAGATCCACCGCTTCAATAAAGCTCAGCAAGATGTCTTTCTCCCCTTTCTAGAAAACGGCACCGTGGTGTTGATTGGGGCCACCACAGAAAACCCCTCATTTGCATTGAATAAAGCGCTCTTGTCCCGCCTCCGTGTTCTTCAACTCAAATCGCTTTCAGATCAAGACCTTGAACAGATCCTGATCCGTTATGAATCGATCAAAAAGCCTCTGCATCTCTCAGATGAGGCAAAAAACATGCTCCTTCAGCTCTCTCAAGGAGATGGACGGCATCTTTTGAATATGATCGAGAATCTCCAGTCGATTCAAGGTCCTATCGACCCTGCAAGATTGCAGCAGATTCTACAGAAAAGATCAGCCATCTACGATAAAGGAGACGACGGCCATTATCAGCTCATCTCTGCTCTCCATAAAGCGGTCCGCGGCTCCGATCCTGATGCTTCTCTTTATTGGCTGGCCCGCATGTTAGAAGGAGGAGAATCGGCTGAATTTATCGCCCGCCGCATGGTGCGGATGGCTGTGGAAGATATCGGTCTTGCCGATCCAGAAGCCCTACAACTGACCCTCAACGCTTGGCGCGCCTTTGATCAGCTAGGATCTCCGGAAGGCGAACTAGCCCTTGCCCAAGCCGTGATCTATTTAGCATTAGCTCCTAAGAGCAATGCCGCTTATACCGCATTCTCTGCTGCCAAAGACCTCGCATCCAATACCACGAATCTTCCTCCTCCGCACTGCATCATCAATGCTCCCACAAAGTTAATGAAAGAATTCGGTTATGGCAAAGGGTATCAGTATGATCACGATCTACCCCAGGGATTCTCCGGACAAAATTATTTCCCTGATAACGTCGAGCGTCCCTCTTTTTATCAGCCCGTAGAAAGAGGTTTTGAACGGGAAATGAAAAAACGGCTCGATTATTTCACAAAACTTCGAGGTGATCTCAATGGAAAGGCCTAAAATCGGCGTTGGTGTCATCGTCATCCAAGACGGCAAAACCCTTCTCGGCAAACGAAAAGGTTCGCACGGCACCGGACAGTGGGCTCACCCCGGCGGACATCTCGAGTTTGGAGAAAGCATTCAAACATGCGTCGAGCGAGAGCTTGCTGAAGAAACAGGTCTTATTCCCCTCTCTCAACGACAAGGCCCTTGGACTAACGATATCATGGAAGCCAAACATTACGTGACACTTTGGGTCTTTGTGCATCAATTCACGGGCATACCACAACTACTGGAGCCGCATAAATGTGAAGGATGGGAATGGTTTGATTGGAATGCTCTGCCAGAGCCGCTTTTTTTACCTGTTCAAAACCTGATCAAAGATGTCGGCATCGATCAGCTTATGAACTTATCTCTAGATCTGCAGCCTTCTGAATGAAGAAAAGAAGACCTCCCTACCCGTTGCGACCATATCGTCACACTATTATAGAACGTCGTCAACTGATGTAGGGAGGAGAGAAGTTTGTCTTTACTCATGCTTCTAGGATGATAGTCTGTTAATGAAACAGAGTTATCGTCGCGCCTCTATTAGAGGTTCTGGTACCATGAGTGCAATATCACCTTACACTTTCGTGTAGCTGATATACAACAACTTCTTTAAAACGCCTACCCTTAGCTTTAGAGTAGATCATTTCTAATAATAAATCAAATTAATTATTTACATATTGTTATATTAATAAACAAAAATTTAAGTCGTTAAAATAGTGTATCTTATGAGAAAGCGGAAATCAGTCTTCACTAGATAAAGAATCGTTTTCCTCAGAATGGGTAAAATCACTTTCGTCTTTTTTTGTCAGTGATAAATACGCATATTCATAATGTTCTTTTAATTTTTTTTCTCCTAATTCACGAAGAACCCGAATAAAAAATTCGATATCCTCAATTTCCAAAAACAGCACACTTTCTTTTATTTCAGATAGCGTGCGAAGGCAATCAATACCGTCCTGTATACGCTTTAACTTAAAGTGACACTTTGCCTCATTTGCAAGCGTAAATGTATGAATTTTTGTCTGATCTCTTAAAAAAAAATGAGAACTTTGCAAAACTTTTACCGCTTTTTCATACTGTTCATTTTTACGGTATGTTTTAAAAACTAAACTCCCAAATAAAAAACGAATCGTTGCATTTTTTTGAACAAGAGTAGCGGCCCAACCTAAATATTCATAGGCAATGTCAATTAGAGCAGGAGATAAAAATTTCAATCCTAAGGAGTTGAGAATAACTCCGATATTTAAAAGAAACCACGGATCGTCATAAGAGTGACATCTTAACTTTTGAACAGTAGATAACGTTTCTAAAATGTCATCTTTTATACCTTTTTTTAAAACAAAGACAGAAGTCATAAGATCCGACGAACCTTCTTTCAAACTTTCCATGAGTTTGCGAGTTCCATGGAATCCAAAAAAGGCATCCAGACTATATTGGCACATCAGAATATAACTTAGACAAGATGAAGTCTTCTGAACTGATTTTATTGTTAGGGAGCTCTGAAGATAGTGGATCGATAGCGGTAAAAGCTCGTCTAGTTTTGCTATCCCACGAATATAAAGAAGAAGGCCTATGAGGCAGGATAGAGAAGGATCTTTAAAAATCTTAAAATTTTCTAACTTATTTTTAATTTCAGATGGTAAAGGACAATTAAAGTTAAGTAAATGGCATAAAAAAGGGTAAGGACTTGAAGAATCCTCTTCTCTTAAATAGGAAAGGGCAAAGTCATATTCTTTAAGAGTTAGCTGTACCAAAGCAATAGTTCTTGAAATAAAGATCTTAAGTTTATTATTTTCTTCTTCCCTTAACGCATATCTTAAAGAATTTAACGGCGGGATCAAGAGACGCAATTCAACAAGCAAATTATTTAACCCGGTTCTTGAAATAGTGTGATTTTGAGGAACTATAAAATTCACTTCTATCCACGTATTCCAACACAGGAAATTCTTTTCTAAGGCTTCTTCTAATTTTCCATCAGCTGCTAACCGCACGCTCTCCCAGACCATGGTCAGAATATGGTCTGGAGGGCAAAAGAGAGCTATTTCTTCATAGCTTGAAAGAGAAGGCAGGTAAGTTCGTAAAGTTAAAGTGGAAAAATCAATTGCCTTTTGCTGAGAGTCAGACTCTTTCTTTTCTTTCATGTTCTCTATCAGAATTCGCATAGAGCTAAAGATTTTAACAAATGCTGCGGGATCTCTTTTGCAGCCTGCTAATGCCTGATAATAGAAAGAAAGCTTTTCAGGGTTTGTCATTTCTAATGATTCAATTTGCTGGGTCAAATGACGAGAATTAAAAAACAGAGATGTGGTAGAAAGTTGTCTAAACTGTAATTGACAAAAGGGACTTAAAGATCTTTTAGCAATTGCACTTATACGCTGCCCAGAAAAAAAAGAAGTTTTTCCAGAGGAGGGTTTTAGATCAACAGGAGGTTTACTTGATCCATTAACAGATGTAATTTTCCCTGCCATACTATGATCTTATCTAGATTTTAAAGATATCTTACCATCCATTCACATAAACTTCACCAGACCCCCAAGGAAAAGAGACAGAAAATTGATCTTTGAGCTCAAAACCTTCTAAGGGATAACTCACGGTGATGATTTTGCTGCCCTTAGGCAGCGCCTTTAGAGCGCGGCTCAGCTCCTGGACGAACTTGTCGGAAAAGGTCGTCCCATAGAAAAAGACAAATGTCGCCTGGCTAAAATTAAACCTCCTCATATCTTGGCGAGAAAAAGAGACCTTTTCCGTCTGATATTCTTCCGTTAAATCTTGAGCCCTTTGAATAAAAGGCTTAATCATGTCAATCCCCTGCACTTGACACCCATAGTGATGAGATAAAAAGAAAGCTCCGCGGCCTCTTCCGCACCCTAGATCGACAACACGGTCTTCCTTTTGAAGTCCACACCGGTCTGCGATCTCTTTTAAAGAGCAGAGCGGAGTCTCTCCATACGGAAACGCTTCTTGGAGTCTGTAGGGATTAGGTCCTTTTAGGATGGCCTGGTCTAACGCTTTAAACTGGAGATCATGATAAAACAGCTGGCGAACGCGTCTTTGCTGCAGCCATTCATACCCCCTCACAGCAAAATAGAGATAAAACAGTTCAACGCCTTCCGCGATCTTTCTTAACATCGGATGATCAAAGGAACTGTATCGGTGAGAGTAGCCGCTCCAAAAAATTGAGCGGGGCCGGGGCATTGATAGTCATCTTCTAGAGCCCATTTAGCTGCCTGTTTCTGTAGTCGCAGGTACGGCTTACCCTTGAGATCGACATAGGTCTTGCCAATGACCGGTCTGCCCTTTATTTCAAGAAGTGCGGCCAGTGGCATTCCGCCGATGGTCCATTCAGAGACCGGTCCTGTCAAACGTTCTATAAATGCCATATAAGACGTAAATCCTTGAGCGATTAACAAAGCAGCGGTTTGTCCTAATGCATAGCAGTAATTAGCATCAAAGTTTGTCGGTAGTCCCGCTCTTCCTTCATAACCAAAAAAATGGGCCAAGGGGCTGAACTTTCCTTGAAGTTTTCTTTTTTTCAATTCTTTTTCCACGGCATCGATCAAGACAATTTCAGTCTCTACAGCAGAGAGGTTGATATTGCCATGCGGATCTCGATCCAAAAGCAGCTGCTGTCTCACCCGCTCGGGTAAAAGTTCCCATACTGCTTTGCTAGAGGAAGAAAGTTTGTCTTCCTTGAGCTCCTTCATTAAGACCGCCATTTCGGGCATATGTTCGATGAGTCCTTCCGGGATCAAAATGAGGCCATAATTTTTGCCCGCTTTCGAGCGCTGTTGGACTAGATCGCAGATTTTTCCGGTAATTTGGTTCAGTGTCAATCGCTCTTCAGAAATCAGGGTAAGATTAGGATGGGTCTTTAAGGCGCATTCCAAAGTAATATGAGAGGCGGATCTTCCCATCAGCTTAATGAAATGGTAGTATTTTTTAGCCGACAATGCATCGCGGCCGATATTGCCGATGAGCTCAGAATAGATCTTCGTCGCGGTGTCAAAACCAAAGGAAATTGCGACATGTTCATTTTGCAAGTCGCCGTCGATCGTTTTAGGCACTCCGATGACAGATGTCTTGCAGCCTTTTTGCAGAAAATATTCAGCGAGGACCGCAGCATTGGTGTTGGAGTCGTCTCCGCCGATCACCACCAGACCGTCTAACTTGAGATCTTGAGCCGTCTTCAGGGCTCCCCGGAGCTGGGCCTCGGTTTCTATTTTAACACGCCCAGAACCCAGCAGATCAAATCCTCCCTGATTACGATAGGGAGCGAGTTTAGATGCTGTTAGCTTGATCTGTTTATTATCCACGACACCACTAGGGCCGTCTAAAAATCCATACAGTGTACTTTTAGGGTTTAAAGATTGCAGGGCATCGAAAAGACCTGTGACGACATTATGGCCGCCGGGCGCCTGCCCTCCTGAAAAAACAGCTCCGATTTTTAACATAGGAAATTTCTGCGCAGATCCTTTTTTTCCTCGGAGAAGAGGCTGATCAGAAGTTTTAGAAAAAAGCTTGCGGATCTCGGGTTTAACAGGAAAATGTTTTTTCTTTTCAAAAGTGATCGTTTTAAGAGTTTTTAAGATCTTCGGAACAGCGGGTTTATATTTTTGACGCAGTTGACTTAGCATTCTGGAACGCTCACAGGAACATGGGAGGCAAGACCCGCTTCCGATGTCTCTTTATAGGTGCTCTTCATATCTTCGCCTGTCTGTTTCATCGCAAGCACGACTTGATCGAAGGAAACCCGGTGCGTTCCATCACCTCGCAAAGCTAGTTTGGAAGCAGTGATTGCCTTGATGGATCCCATCGTGTTTCGCTCGATGCATGGGATTTGTACTAAACCGCCGATGGGGTCGCACGTAAGACCGAGATTATGCTCCATGCCGATTTCAGCGGCATTCTCAATCTGTTCATTCGTTCCACCTAGAGCAGCTGTCAGTCCTGCAGCTGCCATCGAACATGCCACACCGATTTCGCCTTGGCATCCCATTTCTGCTGCAGAGATGGAAGCTCCAATTTTGAAGAGAATGCCAAATGCGGTGGCCGTGAGAAAGAAGCGGATAATGCCTTCGTCGTTGGGATTTGGTGTGAAGTGGAGATAGTAATGGAGAACGGCAGGAATAACGCCTGCGGCTCCATTGGTAGGAGCTGTGACAACACGTCCGCCAGCCGCATTTTCCTCATTCACTGAGAGGGCAAATAGGCTGACCCATTCCATGAATTCCGTGGGATCATCGATATCCGCCGTGTGCATCAACTGAGAATACATTTCAGGAGCGCGCCGTTTAACATCCAATCCACCCGGGAGTATCCCTTCTTGGTGAAACCCTCTTTCAACGCACTCTTGCATCACTTTCCAAATTCTAAAAATCCCCTGCCGGACTTGGACCTCATCTTTCAAAGCTTTTTCGTTTTCCATGACGATGTCGTAGATCATCATGCTGTTTTCACGGCAATGCGTTAAAAGCTCTTCACAGGTGTTGAAAGGAAAAGGCATGATGTCAACGGTGTCATTAGCGCCGGAATGTTTCGCATGTTCATGGGCTACTACAAATCCTCCGCCCACGGAATAATAGAGTTCGTTGATGATCTCATTTTTTAGCTTGTCATAAGCCTTAAAGCGCATCGCATTAGAATGGTAGGGAAGCCGTTTGCCTTTATTAAAAATCAGATGAAAAGCGGGATCAAATTCGATTTTATGAGAGCCCATCAGATAGAGGGTGCCTTCATTTTGGACGCGGGCGACACGGCTCTCCACCACATCTGGATCGACGTCTTCGGGAGTCTCGCCTTCTAGTCCCAAAAGGATCGCTTTATCGGTGCCATGCCCAATCCCGGTCATCGCCAGAGATCCGTAAAGGTCGACATGGACGCTGTCTATCTTTTCAAGACCGAATTGGGATTGGAGTTTTGCTGCGAATGTTTTGGCTGCCCGCATAGGGCCGACCGTATGTGAACTAGAAGGTCCAATTCCAATAGAAAAAAGTTGAAAAAGACTAACCATGTTCAACCCCTTTTGGTTACTTCAATTTTTAGGGATCAAGCGATTAGTTTGCAAGAAAACAAGACATGCCCATTAAGAGATATTTAAAGATGTTAACTTTTGACTTTAGTTAAAATAGTTATTTAATACCAGCCGGGTCTACCTTGAAGTCGATCCACTGCTTTTTTACTACGAGGATCTTGGTCTGCTTGTTTAAGAAAACAAGCGAGAGCTGCTTTTTTATTCCTAGTCGTTCCTATACCGTCTAAATAACACTTCCCCAAATCGTAGAACGCATTTATATAATTCTGCTCTGCTGCCAAATTCAACAACCGAAAACCTTCTTTTAAATCTTGTGATAGCGCATGTCCGGTTCCGCTTATGTACAACTTACCCAAATTATATTGTGCGGCTGCACAACCTTGTTCAACGGCTAGTTTGAAATAGTTAATAGCTAGATGTTGATTGATTGTTAGGATATCCGGAATTCCCTGATAGTACACACATCCTAAGGCATTCTGAGCTCTTGCATAGCCTTGGTCGGCCGCATAAGTCCAAAACAAGAGAGCTTTGTTGTCATCTCTTTCCACACCGTTTCCTTCTCCATATTGGGTAGCTAACTCAAATAAGAATTCTTTTGTTGCACCTATTCCCTCTTTCTTTGCGAGTTCTAAGAATGCCTCTGCTCCTGGATTGTGAGGATTCTCTTGGACGAAACTCTTTAAAGAATGAAGGAAAGCCTTTTGAGTCTCTGCTTCAGAAAGAATCATGTGGTTTATAAATTTAACAAAAAACGCAGGAATTTTACTTAGAAATTCCGAAGAATTTATGGCTAAAAGGGCAATTAAAGGAAGTAGAATTTTACTCGTTGTTTTGTCTACAAGATCAAGACACGAATTCAAAAGTTGGAGGGCATTTTTATCATGAGGGGTCTTTATCAAAAATTCACTCAACCGTAAAATAAAATCTCTCTGGACTTCTAATTTAGAAAAACCTATTTGCTTAATAAAATTATTAAGAACTTTCGGTTCTATATCTTGTGGAGAGTAAATGATGTAGTTAAACAACTCTGGAAGCCATATATCGCGATTTTCTGAATTCATGGCATCCATAACGAGAGAAAAAACTGATTTCATTAATTCTTGGTGATTCAGAAAAAGAGCTAATTCGTAAAGATTATTTAGATCATCAAAACTGACTTTATCCGGCAACCCTAGACCATATTGGAAGTCCAAAAAATGATTAATCGTTTTTGTTGTCGTTGCAGGAAGATCATATCTCAATAATTTTGAGTGCTCGGGTTGTTCCATTTGATCTCTAGTGCGATTGGAGAAAAAATCAATAGCGGTTAGCATCACGCGGTGTGCTTTAACGGAACCATCATGTCCTTCTAGAAGAATGTCTGCATCAACCGTGTTATTCCGAATTCCCTGTCGATGGCTTTGAGTTTTCAATGCATTTGCTTGAATATTTGTCGTTTGTTTAAGTGTTTTTTTAGCATATTCATCCGTTTTTTTTCTTTTTAGAACTATCTCTTCATCAAGAGCTTTTTCTTTTTCTTCGATTTTTTTTATTCGTTGAGCAAGAGGCTCAAAAAACTCAATTTTTTTTCTAAGGTGCTGGCTCATTTCATTGCTGTCTAAAATCATCGCCTGTTTTTCAGAAAGGCGAGCTTGGAAAACACCAAGAATGATCTTAGAAATTTGATGTGAATCAACGAGTGGGGAGGAAAAAATTCCTTCTTGTTCATCAGAACTTAACTCGATAAAATAGTCGTGATTTTCTTGGATAAACTCAGCTACAACCTGCTTAACTGTATCCTGACGTATACTTTCGGGTTTCCATTTGAAGACTTTTGCAATAAATAATTCGAATAATGAAATTTGACGAAATGCAAAAGTTTGTTTGCCATCACGAAGGCTAACTTCAATAATATTTCTACCCCTTAACCCTCGAATTTGATCCATTGTAGTTTTGAAATCATCAAGGGTCTCGCATTTTTCAACATTCATATGGTTTTGATGATTTATATAACCATTACTTATTACATTCATTTCGATGGCCATATACACTCTATTTATTAGTTTATTATATATTATAATTAAATATTTAATTAACATCAACTAATAATTATAATAATTATTTACATAAATAGAACAGATTAAATAGCTTATAGTTAAGCTTAGTCACAGAAACCAAGAAACCACAAATCATTAATTTTTAGATACTTAGGATTTTTAAGGTTATGCAGATATTGGAGACTTTTTCGCAGGAGATATTGCACCGCATATCTCCTGCGAAAAAATCTTCAATAGATGGATGATTTTTCTCTGCAAAATTGTAAAGATTATTGATTGCCCGTGATCCCTATGTAGTAACTGGCTGGCACCCATGAATGCCAATGCACATTAGTTTTTTCAAAGAGTTCTTTGTGAGTAATTTTTATTTTCGAGAGCATCTTTTCTGCTTCCAAGTTTTCAAGCTGTGCCGATATGAGCAACAGATTAAGGCCCATTTGTTTGTTTATTTCTTTATTGAAAGACCTTGAACCTAACGTGAAACAGCAATAACCTAAATACTCTTGGGCTTTGGCATACTTATGTACTGCCGGATAATGGAAGTTGCGAGCAGCTTCTACTAGATTTTTCTCTGTCCCTATTCCATGGAGAAAGCAAAGAGCTAACTTATAAGACGTTGGAATAGCTCTTCCTCGTTGCCTGATAAGCAGTTCAAAAGCCTTTCTTTCGTCTTTTTCTACGCCTACACCACCTCGGTAGCAATCAGATAACATCGTTACGCCATCCAAATTATCTTGTTCTGCGGATAACTGCAAAAGACGAACGGCTTCTTTTTCATTTTTTTCTACACCTTCTCCTTCGAGATAGCAACAACCCAATTCTAAATAGTATTGACCTAATACTCCCTTCGCTCGTTCAGCAAACAAATTTCCTTCTTTTTTTGCTGCTAAATGAAGCAGGCCGAGACCTTCTTTTTCATTTTTTTCTACACCTTTTCCTTCAAGATAGCATTGACCCAATTCAAATTGCGCTCCAGAATCCCCTTTCTGTACCAATCTCAATAATAGCTCTTGAGCTTCTAAATTCCCCTGCTTTGCTGAAAGTCCAAACCAGTTATAAGTCTCTCCTATCTCTCCGTTTCGGTATATCCAGAAGCAATGACCCAAGAAAAGCTGCGCTCTTCCATTTTGATCGAATCTATAAGAGGGACGTTTTATTATTTCAGAGACAGCCTTAAAAACAATGTTATGATTTTGAAAAACTTGAACAATATCGGAAACCTTTCCTTTATTAACGGTCAATAATTTAATAATGAAGTTCACAAGAAAATCCATGTTTTTTTCAACATCTAAATTGGCAATTTTCGTAACAATATTTTTTCTCAAATCATCTTGATCAAAATAAACCGCTAAATCGAAAAGTTTAATTAATTGCGCGGGGCTAAGACGGCTCAGTGTTTCCGGGCCATAAGATTGATAATCTAAAAATAGGTTCAATGTCTCTGCGTCGGACACTTGACGGAGGTCAATATCAAATGTTCTAAGATCTCCTACCTTTTGGGCCATCTGTTCAACTGCTTCACCAGCGAAACAAGGGATCATCCTTAATGCTACAAGATTAGCTTTAACATCACCATTCGAAGCGTGCAATATGGTATCAACCGGCAAATCCTCTCTTCTCATTCCCGGCAATTTAAGTAACTCTTGCATCTCTTTGATGTCCAAATAAGGAAGTAAATGGTCGTTTTTACGGATGAAGACAGCGATGGCAAACTTGATTTCCTGACTCAAGTCCTGGGACATTCCCATACTCTCCCAAACCGTTTTGGCTCGAACTTCAAGTTCTGTATGATGGCCCGGATTTTTGACTTCTATGACACTTCCAACTGGCGACATCATCGAAAGCTCTTTTAATGTTTTTCTAAAAATAATAACGTCCGAACATTTATTTAATGGAATTATAGACATACAAACCTCTTTTTTATTAAAATTATTAGTAATATTATAGTATATTTTTTAAATAATTACAATTAAATTATAATTAACATATAACAAGTGACTTATGTGTTTATTAAATTTGAGCGTATTATCCAATCGGCTAAGCGCGAAAAAATATAATTCATTGTGAGTCAAAAGAGGCGCCATAAATAACTTGCAAATTCCGCCTATTTCTCAAAGATATATATTCGAGATAGGCTAGTTTGTCTTTACACTCTTGACTCCTATCTGCTCCTTTACGGAAGCTCGCAATAGCAGCCGCTCTATTCTCATCTGTTCCTATTCCCTCTAAGTAACACACGCCTAATTCGTGACATGCATGCTCATCGTTCTGATCCGCAGATAATTTAAATAATTTAAAAGCTTCTACAGTATTTCTTGGTAGAACATTTTCTCCATTACGAGCTAGGTAAAGAATACCCAAGTTACGCTGTGCTGGTGCATAGCTTTGTTGAACGGCTAATTTAAAATAGTTAACCGCCTTTTGCTTATCGACTGCAAGGAAATCCGGAATTCCGCAATGATATAAAATCCCTACCTGATTCTGAGCTCCTAAATGACCTTGCTCAGCCGCACGGGTGAACAACGAAAAAGCTTTAGGCCTACCGACCTCACCCTGATTATTATATTCCCAGCCCAAAAGGAACAAGGATTCTCCTGTTTCACCTATCCCCTCTTTCCTTGCCAACTCTAATAGGGTTTCCGCCCTGGCATTTTTAGGATTCTCCTTTAAAAAGTCATTTACACGCTGAACAAAATCTTTCTGGACCTCTTCTTTTGACAGCCCTATTTGTTCGATAACTTTAGAAAGAACTTTCGGTTCTATTTCTTTTTCATTTTTTTCTACATCTTTTCCTTCGAGATAGCAACAACCCAAATCTAAATAGTATCGACCTAATACTCCCTTCGCTCGTTCAGCAAATACATTTCCTTCTTTTTTTGCAGCTAAATGAAGCAGGCGGAGGCCTTCTTTTTCATTTTTTTCTACACCTTTTCCTTCAAGATAGCATTGACCCAATTCAAATTTCGCCCCCGTAGCCTCTTTCTGCACCAATTTCAATAATAGCTCTTGGGCTTCTAAATTTCCCTGCTTTGCTGAAAGTCCAAAGCAGTTGTAAATCTCTCCTATCTCCGCGTTTTGGTCTATCCATAAGCAATGACCCAAGAAAAGCTGCGCTCTTCCATTTTGATCGAATATATAAGAGGGACGTTGTATTATTTCAGAGACAGCCTCTAAAATATTCTTATGATTTTGAAAAACTTGAACAATATCGGCAATCTTTCCTTTATTAACGCTCACCAATTTAATAATGAAGTCGACAAGAAAATTCATGTTTTTTTCAACATCTAAATTGGCAATTTTCGTAACAATATTTTTTCTTAAATCATCTTGATCAAAATAAACCGCTAAATCGAAAAGTTTAGTTAATTGCTCTGGGCTAAGACGGCTCAGCGACTCCGCTCCATAGCATTGATAATCTAAAAATAGGTTCAATGTCTCAGCATCTGACACTTGACGGAGATCAACATCCAATGTTCTTTCCTCTCCTATTCTGGCCATCTGTTCAACCGCTTCACCAGCGAAGCAAGGGATCATTCTTAAAGCTACAAGATTAGCTTTAACATCACCGTTTGAGGCGTGCAATATTGTATCTACGGGTAAATCTTCTCTTTTCATTCCCGGCAATTTAAGTAACTCTTGCATCTCTTTGATGTCCAAATAGGGAAGTAAATGGTCGTTTTTACGGATAAAAACAGCGATGGCAAACTTGATTTCCTGACTCAAATCCTGGGACATTCCCATACTCTCCCAAACCGTTTTGGCTCGAATTTCAAGTTCAGTAAGATGGCCTGGATTTTTGACTTCTATGACATTTCCAACTGGCGACATCATCGAAAGCTCTTTTAATGTTTTTCTAAAAATAATAACGTCCGAACATTTATTTAGTGGAATTATAGACATACAAACCTCTTTTTTATTAAAATTATTAGTAATATTATAGTATAATTTTTAAATAACTGCAATTAAATTATAAGTTAATAACAACCAGCTATTTAACTATTATTCAGATTTAGCCTTATCAATGCAGGTTCAAAGAAAAAAACTGTACAACTCATATCCCGTTCGTTTAAAATCCGCCCTATGTCTGCAAAATATATATTTGTCACGGGTGGGGTCGTTTCTTCTTTAGGAAAAGGTCTTACCGCCGCCTCTATTGCTATGTTATTGGAATCCAGGGGCTTAAAAGTCGCTATGCTCAAGCTGGACCCTTATCTCAATGTTGATCCCGGAACTATGAACCCTTTTGAACATGGGGAAGTCTACGTCACTGACGATGGAGCTGAAACAGATCTCGACCTGGGCCATTACTACCGCTTCACGAACGCCACTATTTCCAAAGCTTCCAATGCCACTTCTGGCCAAATTTACGATGCGGTCATTAAGAGAGAGCGGCGTGGCGATTATTTAGGCAAGACCGTCCAAGTGATTCCTCATGTCACCGATGAGATTAAGAAACGGATATTAGACTGCGCCCATTATGATGAAGGGAGTGATGTTGTCCTCATTGAGATCGGCGGCACCGTGGGAGATATTGAATCTCTTCCCTTTTTAGAAGCGATTCGGCAATTCCGGCATGAAAGATCAGGCGACTGCATCAATCTCCATCTGACTTATGTCCCTTTTTTGAAGGCCGCTGGTGAAGTTAAGACCAAACCGACACAACATTCAGTGCAAATCCTCCGCGAGATCGGCATCATGCCTGATATGATTATCTGCCGTTGTGAAAATCCACTACCAGAAGACATCAAAGATAAAATCAGCCTCTTTTGTTCGGTGCGTAAAGACCTCGTCATCGATGAGCCTGATGTCGCTTTCAGCATTTATGAAGTCCCGATCAGTTTAAAACAGCAGCAGATCGATGTCAAAATTTGTGAGCTGCTCCATCTTCCTCAACAACAGTCCCAACTCAACGCCTGGGAAGAGATGGTGAATAAAATGCATCATCCCAAAGGCAAGGTTGTTATTGGTATTGTAGGAAAATATCTGCAACATCAAGACGCGTATAAATCAGTCTTTGAAGCGCTTCAACATGCTGCCATGTCTCATCAGGTGGATTTAGAAGTCCGTAGATTTGAATCGGATAAAGTTCTGCAAGACGGCGATGTCGAAAAAACCATCGGCGGCTGTGACGGCTATCTTGTTCCCGGAGGTTTTGGAGAAAGAGGCTGGATGGGGAAAATCATGACAGCTAAATACTGCCGTGAGAAAAAAATCCCTTATTTAGGCCTATGCCTAGGGATGCAAGTGATGTGCGTCGAGTTTGCCCGCCATGTCCTTCATCTTCCTGATGCTAATTCAACGGAAATGGATCCTAACACTCCTCATCCTGTCATCAGTTTGCTGAGTGAACAGCAAGGGGTTGAAAATATGGGCGGCACGATGCGTTTGGGAACCTATGATTGCAACCTGAAACCCGGATCTAAAGCTGAAAAAGCCTATGGGACCTCACAAATCGCCGAAAGACATCGGCATCGTTTCGAATTCAACAATGCTTTCAAAGATCAGTTCGAAAAAAATGGCCTTGTGATCTCCGGGGTGCTCGATAAAAACTCTCTTTGCGAAATCACTGAAGTTAAAGACCATCCGTGGATGGTCGGCGTACAGTTCCATCCTGAATTTAAATCAAAACCGGGCCAGCCTCATCCTCTTTTCAGAGATTTTATTGGGGCAGTCCTCAAAAATAAGAAACATCATGGGTAGATTACTCGGCATCGATTACGGTAGAGTGCGCATTGGCGTTTCAGTCTCTGATGAAACACGCATGATTGCGCGTCCTCTCTGCTGCTTGGAATACAAGAAAGACTTCATTGAAAAGCTGCAGAAAGAACTCAAACCCCTTTTGCCCATTGATGCAGTGATTATCGGCCTTCCTCTCGATATGAGAGGAAAGGACAGCCCCATGACCGAGGAAGTCCGTAAATTTGCCGATTATCTCCATCAAGCGCTTCAAATCCCGGTCGTCCTCTGGGATGAACGTCTCACTTCTGCTCAGGCTGAAAGACAGCTCCGCGACGCGGGCATGAAAAGAAAACAACGAGCGGAGTTTAATGATACCCTCGCTGCAGCTCTCATCCTTCAATCTTACCTCGACAGCCTATGAATAACCCCCTTTTAGAAGGTCAACAATCTCGACTTGCAGAACCTTGCAGTCTGGTCATCTTCGGCGCGACAGGAGACCTAACAGCGCGCAAGATCGTGCCCGCTCTCTATAATCTGCTTAAAGATGGACAGCTCCCTTCTCTTTTTACTTGCATCGGTTTTGCTAGACGGCCCAAGACGGATGATCAATTCCGCGCTGAGATGAAAGACGGTGTGAATAAATACTCCCGGACTCAACCGATCGATGAAGCGATCTGGAGCCACTTTCAAGACCATCTCTTCTACCATCAGTCGGAGTTCCATGACGATGCTGGCTATGAAAGTCTAAAAGCCCAGCTACAGCAGTACGATATTAAATATGGAACGAAAGGCAACCGGATTTTTTATCTCGCCACACAGCCTGAATCTTTTCCTCTGATCTGCGAAAAGCTCCACAAAGCAGACCTGATCTATGATGAGAAACAAGTTAAAGACCAAAAAAATGACCCAAAGAATGATAGGTGGTCCCGCATTATCATTGAAAAACCGTTCGGCCACGATCTCAATTCCGCACATCAGCTGCAAGATGAGCTTCTCAAATTTCTCACTGAAAAACAGATCTACCGGATCGATCACTACTTAGGAAAAGAGACCGTCCAAAATCTTCTCGTCTTTCGCTTTGCCAATTCGATCTTTGAAGCTCTCTGGAATAACCGACATATCGATCATATCCAGATCACAGTCGCAGAAGATATCGGGATTGGCACCCGAGGCAAGTTCTTCGAAAATGCCGGACTTCTCCGCGATATGATTCAAAATCATACGATGCAGATCCTTTCGCTGGTGGCCATGGAGCCGCCTGTCAGTTTAGAGGCCGATGCGATCCGCGATCAAAAAGTCAAAGCCCTTGAAGCGATCCGTCCGCTTAAAATTGAAAACGTCGTCCGCGGCCAATACGGACCGGGCCTGATCAACGGCGAACAAGTGGTCGGCTACCGGCAAGAAAATGATGTCAACCCCCAGTCTGCCATCGAAACCTATGTCGCTTTAAAACTGGAGATCGACAATCCTCGCTGGAAAGGCGTTCCTTTCTATCTTCGCGCGGGTAAAAGGCTTCCTAAAAAAACGACAGAAGTCGCTGTCATTTTCAAAGACGCGCCGGGAGACCTTTTCCAAAATGGCAACCGGAAAAATCCACCCAATCTTTTAGTCATCCGCATTCAGCCTGACGAAGGATCATCCCTAAAGATCAACTGCAAAGTCCCCGGACCTACTAACACTTTGCAGCCGGTTAAAATGGATTTCCGCTATGGATCTTATTTCGGAACAACTCCCCCTGAAGCCTATGAACGGCTCATTTGTGATTGCATCATCGGAGATTCTACCCTGTTTGCCCGTCAAGACGAGGTCTTCAACTCCTGGAAGCTTCTGACTCCCTTGCTCGAGGGGTGGGCAAAAAATCCTCCTCAAGACTTCCCAAACTATCCCGCCGGAAGTTGGGGTCCTAAAACCGCCGATCAACTCATCGAGGCCGATGGAAGAAAATGGAGGCTGCTTTGATGAAGGTCTCTGAAATCCCTACCGCCTTGACCCGTCTTTGGGATGCTTTGGAAGGGACAAATAAAATGAGAGCTTCTCTTTTCAATCTCCTCGTCGTCGCTCCTAAAAATCAACGCGATGATTACATCCGGAAAATCACTTTAAAAGTTTTAGAAAGATTCCCCTCTCGCGTGATCTTTGCAACCATCGATAAAACACTCCAGGCCGACTCTTTAGAAGCTTCTGTCTCCCTCATTCCAGGCTCTAGAGGCTCTTACGATGTCATGTGTGATTTCATCGAAATCCAAGCCTCTAAACAAAGCCAGCCGAAAATCCCTTTTATTATTTTGCCTCATCTTCTTCCCGACCTTCCTCTTTACATTCTCTGGTGCGAAGATCCTGTTCAAGACAATCCTCTCTCTCATGAGCTGGAAAAATGGGCCACCCGGATTATCTTCGATTCGGAAGTCACCGATAACCTCCCTGCTTTTGCCCGCACGCTTTTAGAACATTCCCATGATTGTGAAATTGCCGATCTGAATTGGGGCAGACTGGAAAATTGGCGCGAGCTTCTCGCCTCGACGTTCTATTCCTTAGAAAGACTAGAAACACTCAAAAAAGCCCAGAAAATTTCGATTACTTACAATGCCTATGAGACGCCTTTTTTTTGCCACACAAAAATCCAAGCTCTCTATCTTCAAAGCTGGCTGGCCACGCAATTAAATTGGAAACTTTCTAAAATCGAAAAAGACCACTTTGAATACGGCCCTCTGACGATTGAACTCAAAACAGAAAAAAATCCCGATCTCGCTCCGGGCACTGTCATTTCTCTTGATATTTTTGCTCCAACTGATACCCATTTTGCCTTTGCGCGCGATCCCGATCACCCACATCATATCCGGACAATCATCTGCGACATTGAAAAATGCGAGATCCCGACTAAGTTCATCTTCTCCAAAGCACAATCGGGCCTTTCACTTGTCAATGAGATTACCCATAACGGCACAAGTCCTCATTTTCTCAAGGTCTTAGAATTTTTAAGCCACCAGGATGTATCTCTATGTTAAATGGCGAACTCATTGTCCCCGGCGATTACGATGCCACTCTCCATTTCGCAGTCGAACATTTTATAACCACCTGTCGTATGGCGATCCAAGACCATGGGCAGTTTTTTGTTGCTCTCTCTGGCGGTTCAACTCCCAAAGCCATCTACGAAGTCCTCTGCCAACCTGATTATAATTCTGAAATTGAGTGGGACAAGGTCCATCTTTTCTGGAGCGATGAGCGAAGCGTTCCTCCCACCAGCCCCGACAGTAATTATCACATGGCCATGAAAGCAGGCTTTGAAAAGATGCTATTGGTTCCTCAACATATCCACCGCATGGTCGCTGAAACAGAGATCGAAAAAAACGCTCTTGAGTATGAAAAGAAAATTATCAAAATTTTAAACGGTCAATCGTTTGATTTAATCATGCTAGGGATGGGAGAGGATGGTCATACCGCCTCTCTTTTTCCCGGTACAGAAGCATTAAAATCAAACGGTCGGTTAGTGGTCGCTAACCACGTTCCTCAAAAAGACACGTGGCGCATGACGCTAACCTTTGACTGCATCAACGACGCTGCTCAAACTGTTTTTTATGTCATGGGAAAATCAAAAGCTGAAATGATGGTCCGTGTCTTCACAGCCCAGCCCCTTCTGCCCTGTCAACTGGTCGGAACATCCGACCATCCGGCTCTTTGGATCGCCGATGAAGCAGCAGCAGCTTTAATTCCTAACTCTTAATTTTTGTGTAATTAAGCGTTAAATAATAAGCGAATGTTGTCGTAGTCGTGATAAATAGAGATGTGATCAGAAGGATCTTTGCGGCTCGTTGTTGTTCTTTTTCGATGGCTGGATCTCTAACTTTAGAATACAGCGAAAAAAGTGATACCGAGGCGGACAAGATAGCAAAGATCCCAATGACACCAAAATTAAATCGATTTTTTTCTATAAATGCGGGTGTAGCTTCTACGAATTTGACCAAATCATTACAGGATGACTCTGAACGAACTCCCTTATAGGGATAAAGTCCCTCTAAGGCTTTAGCATAGGATAAGCTAGATGTGTGATAATTTTTTGCGTAAATACTCATAAAAAATGAGCGAGCAGCCGCCAGAACCAAAGTAATTAAACTATACCAAAGCCATTTTTGTTTTGCATCTGCGTGATTCCTATCGCCAGTCAAAGTGGTCATCTTACGCATCGCAATGATGACCATACCGCCAAGAACACCATTGATAATACAAATAGCGCCTATATACTCGCTTAAATTTTGCATTTTATCTATAAAATGACTCAAAGCTTCCCAAGCGATCAAACTAATTTCTTGAGACGCAGAAGATTCAGGCCTTAAAACATCAATCGATGCTAGTAGATTTGTTGGGAACGTAATACTGCTCATTTCTTACCATCTAAATTTTTCTTATTATACCTGCATTAGGACGTTAATTCAATACTATTTACCTTTGATTAAAACATTTGTCTGTAAATAGGCAAAATCTGTTATTATATACACTAAATTTTTGGAGAAATGAAATGAGTACACTGAGTCTAGACGCTGCTTTAAAGCTTTTAAAACCGGGAACACCAGCATCTGTTGAAGCAGTTAATGCCTGGAAAGCTGTGAAACTGTTTGCTGATACGCTGCCTACTTATGTGGGAAAAATTCACCTCCTGGTTGCCTGTACCGGAGTGCTCGTTACCCTATCTGTAGCTGCAACTTTATGCCGCGGTTTGACATCTACGATTACAACTGAAAAAAAACACAAATCTTATACCCTCAACACAGCTCTTTTGACGATTACTACTATGATCACAACGGTTATGAGTTCTTTAGGTGCTTTTAACTGTGCCCGCCACCTCAATTTGGTGCCCTTTAGAGTGATGTCTTGCATGGTTGAAGATTTGAATCCTCAATCGAGCATTTCTATGCGTACAATGGCCGCCTGGAATGGTTTGGAGAAAATTGTAAATAAGGTCCCCCTTATAATTAAATCCATAGAAAAACTGTCAGCATGGACTGCAGGATGTGCTGCTCTGGCTTTGGTTGTATCTGTCATCACCATTCGGTCCCAAACAATTCAACATAAAAATAAACCTTCACGCCCCCTAGCAACCGATCGCCTAGATGAAAAAGTCATCATATCTTGTCTAGGTTTAGCGATTGTTACTTCTATTGGTACGATTGCCTATGCAAAAATGTATACACCCATTCATTGAGAAAAAAACAGTTTAGATGATGCCCATACGAATAAATTTTCGGAGAGAAAAATGACGACGGGCGCTTTAGATGCCTCTTTACTTTTTTTGAAACCCGGGATCTCTGCCTCCCCTGATGACGTTTTAAAATCCTGGAACCATATCAAAGTCTTTTCCGACACCACCTCAGAGGGAATCAAGAAAGTTTATACTATTGCGGCTTATAGCATGGGTTTCCTGACAGTCTATGGAATCAGCACCCTTATTCAAATCCACCTGAAGAAAAAAATAATTAAAAAAAATCCGACAAGAACAGGCTTAGGAATCTCTCATTTCGTTGCTCTGGTGGCAACAGGGGGCTTGAGTGGTGCTTTTATTATCATTTCCCGCCAATTTTACCATTTGCCGCTCAATCTTTTATCTCGCTGTGTTGAACAGATGAATCCTCAAGCTAACTCCGCTGCTCATTTAGATCAGTGGAAGGCCTTATTAGGACTTGTAATAATTGTTAATAACAGAGCAGCACCTCTTATAAAAAAACTAAACACGTGGTCTTTTGCCACGGTAGTTTTCGCTGGCTTGTCTTTTGTCAAATTCCTCACATATCTGCGTCTTCAGTCTTACAAGGAACAGGCGGGAGAAATCCAAAAATTGGAAAGTCATCGCTGGAATGATAGTATCATGCTCGCTAGCCTGGGACTAGCATGCGGGGCTGCTCTATGCGCTAATATCTATGGAAAACCTTCTTTGACAACTTCTTGAATCAATTCTTGTTTTTTCGAATCGAATACAAGACTGAAATTAGCAGGATTGTTGCAATCACTGAAAGTGAAACAATCAGCGGAACCGTGAAGAAGGGTGACACAATCATTTTCAAGCCAATAAAGAGCAAGATGGCCCCTAGTCCAATTTTCAGATGAGTCAAGATCTTGAACCACGGCTCGAGTAAGAAGAACAACGACCGAAGACCCAGCACCGCAAAAACGTTCGATGTATAAGCAATAAAAGGATCGCGGGTCACCGCCAGCACAGCCGGAATCGAATCGAGTGCAAATAACAGATCAGAACTCTCAACCATCACGAGCACCAAGAACAATGGCGTAAGGTATTTTATCCCCTTCTTCTTGACCAAATATTTATCTTCTACATACTCGGAAGTCACTTTAAAATGACGCCGTATCCAGCGGAGCAGCCGGTTTTCTTCAATCGGAAGTTCTCCTTTCTTCTGGACCATGAGCCGAATCCCCGTAAAACCGACTACAACACCCAACACATAGATCAACCAATCGAACTGATTGATCAAGGAAACTCCTCCTAGAATCAACCCTAGTCGCATAATAAATGCCCCGAGCACTCCCCGATAAAGAACTTTATGCTGCAATGTTTTTGGCACTTGAAAAAATGAAAAAATCAGCAAGAAGACAAACAAATTGTCTATGCTCAGAGATTTTTCTACGAGATAAGAGGTGAAAAATTCTATTCCCTTCTCAGGACCATCCTGGAGATAGACATAACCATTAAAACACATCGCTAGCACAATCCAGCCGATGCTCCAGAAAAGCGCAGCCTTTTGTTTCATTTCTCTCTTACGAAATACAAGCAAATCGATCGCCAGAAGAACAAACACCAAAAGATGAAATCCTATCCATCGCGCCATATCTTCTCACATATAGAAGGTTGAACCATTTTGAACAAAGTTTACTGCTCACTCACTCTCTTTTAGGAGCCTCCTTCCCCAACATAAAAAACATCTCAGACAAATAAAATTTTATCTTGTACTTAAATAAGTTTTAATACTAAAATTTTTTTCGAAAAGTAACCGATCTCATCACCAGAGGTCGCAAAAAGGTTTCTGAAACATCCTTGCTCAGCAAGGGGATTTTTAAAAAACAATAGGAGGCATTTATGGCAGGAAAAGTAGATAGCAGACCAGGAGTAACACCAGCGGCACCACTAGCTAGAGATGTAGGGGATTCTTCAACACCAAAGAGTAGTGCAGGTCTTGGAGGAACAACGGACACGATGACTGGTGCTGGAAAACCTATCCATCAGCGCTGGGGAACGATGATAAAGAATGGATTAGTAGCACCTTTTTCATTCTCTAACAGAATATTCTGGAGATTCATGGGATTCTTTGCTGACATCATCTGGGGCAAGGGAAGAACTCCTGCTGCACTCGTGGATGTTGAGTTCAAAACATGGTACGGTCGTAGATATATGACTAAAGTTAGCTTAGAGGAAGCTATTGACAATCAATACTTGACTCAGTCAGGTGAAGCTTATACTCCTGAATATGCTGTAAAAAATACCTTATGTAATCAAGACTACATCGCAACACTCGGTCTTCAGCAAGTAGATTTCAAATGGATCAACTGGCGTGGTGCTGAGTACACTTATAAAGGAACTTTAAAAGCTGCTATCGCGGGTAATTATATCAATATTTTTCAAGCGATTAAAAATAATTTAATTACAGAAAAGCAAGCTGTTTTAGGTAAATTTACAACAGTTGAAAAATTAACTGCTCATAAAAAAGCTGCAGCTGAAGCAAAAAGTGTCAAAGCTGCTACCGCAACTGGCAGTGAGAAGAAAAAGGCCGCAAAATAATTCTTTTTGTGCACTTTAACAGACCCGGCATCTTCTAGATGCCGGGTTTTTTTATCG
The DNA here is from genome assembly GCA_003153295.1 of Parachlamydiales bacterium. Lineage (GTDB taxonomy): Bacteria > Chlamydiota > Chlamydiia > Chlamydiales > Rhabdochlamydiaceae > PALSA-1444. Next base: position 335,352 of record PLXY01000008.1, read on the forward strand.
CTTCTTAGCTCTATTTTCGTTAAAATAATCCCCTATGTTAGTACTTGGTATTGAAACAACCTGCGATGAGACAGCCTGTGCTGTGGTTCAGCATGGTAAAAAAATTCTTTCAAATGTCATTGCTTCTCAAATTGACCTCCATACTCAATATGGTGGGGTCTATCCTGAGCTTGCGTGCCGACGCCATTTCGACTTGATTATTCCTATTGTGGATCAAGCACTGAAAGAGGCTCATGCCTCCCCTGCTGATATTGATTTGATCAGTGTAGCTTACGGCCCTGGTCTGATCGGCGCTTTATTGCTCGGTGTCCATGCGGCCAAATCACTAGCGCTCGCTTGGAACAAACCTTTTGTAGGTGTGAATCATGTTGAAGCCCATCTTTATGCTGCATGGATGGGATGCGAGGAACCCGAATTTCCAGCCCTGGGTGTTGTCATCTCTGGAGGACATACTTTTCTAGTGAAGATGGAGTCCATCGGACAGTATGAAGTAATTGGACAGACAGTCGATGATGCAATCGGAGAAGCTTTTGATAAAGTCGCTGTCATGCTCGATCTACCGTATCCCGGAGGTCCTGAAATTGAAAAATTGGCCCGTCAAGGCGATCCTAAACGTTTTCCTTTTAAAGCCGGCGTCGTCAAAGGCCAGCCTTGGAATTTTTCTTTTAGCGGCCTTAAGACCAACGTCCTCTACAAGGTCAAAGGACAAAATAACGATAAAAAAGCCCCCAGTCAGATTCAGGAGCACGACAAACCTCATATCGCCGCCTCTTTTCAAGAAGCTGCATTAAAAGATATTTCGACTAAAGCCCTCGCAGCTGCGGAGCAGTTTGATTGCAAAATGATTTTTTTAGGCGGCGGCGTCACGAATAATCTGCGATTGAGAGAACTCTTCCAGTCCTCAAAAATCCCTGTTTATTGGCCTTTAGGAGGGCTTTCTTTAGATAACGCAGCGATGATTGCGGGCCTGGGCTACCATGTTTTTCAACAAAAAAATTATCAGGGTGATTCCTTCGACTTGGAACCCAAACCTCGAATCCCCTTTAGAACGCTATTGTCTAAATGAGAAAAATCGTATAAAATAGTTTCATTTCAGAGGGTAGTTGCAAACTCGCTTTGGAATCAAGTTCGTTGATTTTGACGTTTCTTTTGTATTTTTCACAAATCGACATACACAGGTTGGTGTAGGCGATTTGTGAAAAATGCGAAAGAAGCGTTAAAAGCGCGAAGTGGGTTCCAAATGGAGTTTGGCAACACCCTCTTCATTAAATTTATTATTGAGGTAACCATATGGCAAAGTCTGGACGCGAGATCATCAAACTGAAGAGCACGGAAAGCCCAGAAGTTTATTGGACAAAACGGAATAAAAAAACGAAGACAGAACGTCTGGAGCTCAAAAAATACGACAAACGCTTGAAGCGGCATGTTGTATTTAAAGAAGCTAAGTAATTGTGTTCGAACTTTCGATTCTCCGGAAGTATTTAATACCCCGGAAAAAGCAGCTATCCATGACGCTGATCGCCTTGATGTCGGTCAGCGTTATTTCTTTAGTGGTCTGGCTGATTGTTCTTTTTCTTTCTGTCACGGAAGGGATCGAGAAGACATGGCTACAAAAGCTCACTTCTCTCAATGCTCCTCTCCGTTTGACCCCGACGCAAAATTACTATTCCTCTTATTACTATCTGGCTGATTCGATCAGCAGCGGCTCTCATTATACAGCAAGAAGCCTCCAAGAAAAACTCACCGGTCTTACGGATCCTCACAATCCTGAAATCGACGAAACAGTTCCTGCTTATTGGCCTCATCCTGAAAAAAATCCCGACGGCTCTCTCCGAGACCCTGTTAAAATTGCATCTGCGATCCTCTCTAATCTAAAAAAAGAACATGCCGATTTGGCTTTCCAAGATTTTGAGATGGGCGGCGGGATGCTCAAGCTTCAGCTCGTTAGGCCCGCTCCTGGCGGTGGAGAGACACACTCGTTCTTGACGCAGGCGTCCTATTTATCCTCCTTTGCCGATCAAAGCCCTTACATGAAGCAACTGATCTCTCCTCCTTCAATGAAAGACCTCAATCATCTTTTTTTCCTCTGCCACTATGCTCCTGAAAGTCAATCGCAAGAACTGGGTTTTAATCCTTCGTCTTTCCAGAAGAAAGCGGGAGAACTCCTGTCTCAGATTGATATTAAATCCGTGAAGACCACAGGCATTTGGCGCGTTCCTCTGACACTCCTGCCTGAGAACACCTCTATCTCTGCCCATGCGAAGCTCAAAGGGAAAGAAGCTGTCGGATTTTTCCTAGACAGCGAGAGTTCTGAAAAAGGGGTCTTGAAAAGAAGCGGCAACCAACTCTTTTGGAACAACCAAGAAGTCTTTTCTACACTGCCCGTTTTTACGGAAAAGGAAATCACTTTCCAGGCTAAGCTTGTGAAGAGTTCTGTTGATATAGCTAAAAGACTCGATGATCTCCGTTTTCAAGTGCAGGGAGATCTGAAAAATATCGCCCTCAAAGGAGAAATTCCTTGGAAAGGTGTCGAGATTGCCAGCGCCGATGTCCAGACTCAGTTCCAACAAAAGCCTTCGACATCGCCTTTCTGGATCCATGGCATCGGTGAAAAACTCGTGCTGCCTACTTTCCACTCCAAGGAACGGGGTATCATGCTCTCTAAACAATTCCATGATAACGGCGTTCGGATTGGTGACCGGGGCTACCTGGCCTATCCAGCAGCTACAGCAGGGGCTTTACAAGAACAACGACTCTCTGTCTTTGTCGCAGGCTTTTATGATCCGGGTGTCATGGCCATCGGCAATAAATGCATCTTAGCGCCTGCCAATATCGTTCACTTGATTAACACAACGAGCCAGGTCGAACATTTTGATAAGACTTCGTCTGCAGGCTTTGCGATTTGGACCAAAGACATCAAACAGGCGCCTCAGCTGGCCAAGAAACTGCAGAACCAATTGAGAGAGGCTCAAATTGACCAATATTGGAAAGTCACCACGTATAAAGAGTACGACTTTGCAAAAGACCTGTTGCAGCAATTTCAAAGCGATCGTTATTTATTTACATTGATCGGCCTGGTGATCTTGCTGGTCGCCTGCTCGAATATTATTTCATTCCTGGTCATCCTCGTGAATGATAAAAAGCAAGAGATTGGCATCCTGCAAGCGCTAGGAGCATCCCGAAAAAGCATCGCGCTGATCTTTGGAGGCCTGGGTGCTGCTTTAGGAGTCTTAAGCAGCATCGTCGGAGTGGGCACTGCGTTGCTGACGTTGAAAAATCTCGATAAGCTGGTTCAGTTTTTAAGTTTCTTACAGGGGCATGATGCTTTCAATGCAGCTTTCTTTGGCTCTTCACTTCCGCATGAACTCAGTTTTCAAGCCCTGTTGTTTGTCTTGATCATCACGCCGGTTTTATCTTTAATTGCCGGTCTGATTCCTGCGTGGAAAGCTTGCCGTTTAAGCCCCTCTGCCATTTTGAGGTCCGAGTGATACTTAAAGCAAAAAACATCTCGAAGAGTTTTAAGAGTCCGATCGATGTGACGATTCTGAAAGATATTACTTTAGAAATTAAAGCGGGTGAGACCATTGCAATCACGGGAAAGTCCGGCGAAGGGAAGACGACGCTGCTCCATATTTTAGGAACGTTGGAAGCGCCCACAAATGGAACGTTAGAAATCTGCGGTACTTTGGCTTCTTCTTCGACGTGGAACCATCTCCGGAATCAGAAAATCGGGTTTATTTTCCAGGCCTACAATCTTTTAGAAGACTACACGGTGCTGGAAAATATCCTCATGCCTGCCAAGATCGCCCATCAAGATACGCGGCCCGGCTCTGCAAGCCATACGCGTGCTTTAGAACTGCTCCAAGAAGTGGGCTTAAGCCATCGCGCTGATTTTCCAGCTAAGCTTCTTTCCGGCGGAGAAAAACAACGGGCAGCGATCGCTCGCGCTTTCTTGAACGATCCGGCTCTGATTCTGGCCGATGAGCCGTCGGGCAATCTCGATCATGCCCATTCGACCATCATCTATAATCTTCTTTTATCCGCTGCTCAAAAGCGAGGCAAAGCCCTGATTGTGGTCACTCACGATCGAGAACTTGCAGCTCTTTGCCAAAAAACGTATTCTCTGATGGATGGAGTACTTTCATGAATTTACTGATCATTGGTACTGGATACGTCGGCCTTGTCACGGGAGCCTGCTTTGCAGATATGGGCCATCAAGTCATTTGCCTTGATATCGATGCTGATAAGATCGCTGCCCTTCAACAAGGAATCGTCCCCATTTATGAGCCCGGTCTAGAAGAAGTGGTCAAACGGAATATCTCTGCCGGCCGGTTAAAATTTACCACCGACTATCAAATGGGCGTGCAAAACTCCAAAGTTTGCTTCATTGCTGTTCCAACACCCTCCAAAGAAGACGGCTCTTGTGATCTATCGTATGTTTTAAAAGCGGCCCGTTCGATTGCAGAATCGATGACCGATTCTTTGATCATTGTAACCAAGTCGACAGTCCCTGTGGGAACCTCTCAAAAAATCCGTCAAGTTGTTCAGGAATATTCCTCCCTACCTTTTGAAGTCGTTGCAAATCCTGAATTTTTAAAAGAAGGCGCTGCCATCTCTGACTGTATGAAGCCCGACCGGATTATCATCGGAGTTGAATCGCCTGAAGCTGCCCAGGTCATGAAAGAGATCTATGCCGCCTTTACGATCAATCACGATCGGATCCTGATCATGGACACCGCTTCTGCGGAGATGACCAAATACGTCGCCAATGCCATGCTCGCGGCCCGCATTTCCTTCATGAATGAAATGGCAGGCCTATGTGAAAAACTCGGCGCTCATATTCAACAGGTGCGAGTAGGGATCGGCTCTGATCCTCGCATCGGCTACCATTTTCTCTACGCCGGCGCAGGTTACGGAGGGTCTTGCTTTCCTAAAGATATCCGCGCTTTGCAAGCGATGGCTCGCGCCGCCGACTATGACGCTCCCCTCTTACAGGCTATCGATACGATCAATGAACGGCAGAAAAAAGTGCTCGCCCAGAAAATAAAGATCTATTTTGCACAACTCGGCGGCGTTGCCAAAAAAACCATCGCGATTTGGGGTTTAGCCTTCAAGCCTGACACCGACGATCTCCGTGAAGCTCCTGCCCTAAAGTTAATCGAAGAGCTTTTAGATCAAGGCGTCTTTGTCCGGCTCTATGATCCTGTAGCGATGTCCAAAGCTCAAAAATTGCTGAATCATCCTGGAATCACCTGGTGCCGCGATGAATACCACGCAGCGGAAGGTTCTGATGGAGTGGCCCTGGTGACAGAATGGAAACAATTCCGGTTTGTCAACTTAGAGACCGTTTCTAAAACCATGCAGGGGAAAGCTTTCTTCGACGGCCGCAACCAATATAAAAAAGATGAAATGAAAGCCAAAGGCTTCCATTACTTTGGAATTGGCGTCCCACAAGATCGTTAGAACGAGCTTTCCTTTGAAAAGCCCTGTTTAATCTTACATAAATCAAATAATCCTTATTTTTAACTGCTTGTCAATTAACAAGTTAATTCATTGTTTATTACAATTTAATAATATGATAAACTTGTTAGTAACTTTTAAAAAATGGAATATAAATGTCTACTCCTACACAATCAATAAACAATAAAGCTTCCGAATTTAATATTCCGACTACGAAGTCCCAACTAGAAAGCAAAAAAATTGATTTATTATCTGCAATATTTTTACCGAACAACATAGTCTCAGAGCTTCCACTGGAATCTCGAGTCTCAACAGAGCCTAAGATGGATCTTCTTCAAGACGATAAACTTGAAGGCAAAACAATCGATTTGTTCTCGGAGACATTCCTTCCTAAAACGTCATCTCCCTCTATAGCGGCTCAACAAGATCAAATCCAAGAACTTCAAGATCAATTATACGAACATGCCTTGAAAAAGAGATTCAAAGAAGCTCTCCAGTTGGCAGAAAGGATGCCTCTTGATTCAACCGCGAGAGCTACAGCTCTTTGTATCATTGCAGACCTCGCGAGCCTCCCTGATGAGGCCAACAATTGTGGAAATTTCGTTTTCGCTGAAAGAGTTGCCTTAAAAATTTCTGATGTTCACATTCTTGAAAAGTCCACGGCCCTTTACAGCCTTGCGATCAATATGAAAAAGAGTCAAAAAGGTGATTGGAAAAGAATAGCCGAGAGCATTCCGGACAAGAAGATGAGAGCCTTTATTCTTCCTGAAAAAGTCGTCATTCAACCTGAGAAGCCTCTCGCACAGAAACCCCGCAAACTGAGTCGCCAAGTCATGTCCTCTGCAGATCTTCCATCTGGAACCAGTCAGTTGTCAAGCGCACCCTATATTATGCCTCTCGGGATTATGCCGGTCAGGCCCCCGCAGAAGAGTCGTAACCCTATTCCTCAAGAATCCTCCTATAACCATCTTCCATCCATCGATGATTTATGCGGTGATTCAGCAGAACCAGATTATGATGAGGGCGAATCAGAATTAGCTTGTGATTCTATTGGCTATTCAAGCCTGTCTCCTAATTCTACTACAAACCTCTCGAAACTTGTTCGACAAGGAAATTCCCACGCCAATCTTCATGATTCAGAAACCTGTGATACCAGTAGCTATTCCAGTACATCCAATAGACCGGACGTGCAACCTATGATGCCCCGCAAACTAGTGCCTAAAGAAAAGACCTATACTGATCTTTCAGACGCTTTGCTCGAAGATACTTTAGGATATTCTTCAGCTTTAATTTTCAGGATGAGCGAAGATGAAGAGAAAAGGACTGGATCTTCTTACCCGCTAAAAAAATCTTAAGCAGCAATAGCAGTATAATACTGCCATTATCTCCTTATATTTTAGTCCATTAAACTTATGGTCAATTAAACCTCTTTAAGCTTTATTGCAAATAATTGCTTAAAAAGTTATATACTTATTGCTTATGGTAAGTGCTAAAAGAATTTTTGATATTTTGTTCAGCCTAGGTGCTATTCTTTTCTTTCTCCCGTTAGGATTGATTATCGTTGTGCTCATTAAAGGGAGTTCCTCTGGTCCTATTTTCTATAGCTGCAAGCGGGTGGGAAAAGATGGTCAGCCGATTTATTGCTGGAAATTTCGCACGATGTGCCAAGATGCCGATAAAAAATTATTAGAGCTTTTACGAAATAACTCTCAGATGAAGCAAGAATGGGACACCTATTTTAAACTCAAAGACGACCCACGCATCACCAGCATTGGAAAAATTCTCCGTAAGTCTTCTTTGGATGAGCTTCCTCAATTTTTTAATGTTCTCAAAGGAGATCTCAGCGTCGTCGGTCCGAGGCCTGTCACCGAAGTAGAGATCCAAAAATATTTTGGAGAAAAAGCCGCAAAAATTCTCTCTGTTCGGCCCGGCCTTACAGGGATTTGGCAGACGTCAGGACGGAGTTTGCTTACCTTTGAAGAAAGGATCCAGCTCGAAGAAAGCTACATCGATCAGCAATCATTAACGTTGGACTTGCGCATCATTTTTAAAACGATCCCTGCCATGTTCTTCACTAAAGGGGCCTATTAAATGTCGAGTATTCCTGCACTCGTCGGTATTCATTTTGCAGGACTGCCTGTCCGATTTGCAATAGGAAGATGGAGCAATCTTCCTACCTCTACACTTATTACATATAACCCAGCCGACCTAACTCTCAATCTTTTAGTTAGAGGAATCATCCACTACATCAAAAAAAGTCACCGGCTGACTTTTACCCCTTGGCAAGGTGTGGGCCTAGTTCTTCTCGCCCGGACCCTAACAATTATCGGCGCTTGGCATGCAACTTCTCTTCAAGAAAAACCGATGCCTTTATTCTATGCAACTCTCGTGAGTTTCTCTTCGTTCCTTACAATCATATTGATCATGGAGCTGGCGCATCGCTTTTGTGTCGATGAATCAAAAAAAGGAGAAAACCCTTAAATGGCAGCAAATGGACCTTCTGCTTCAACTGTAATAGCTATCCATCTCGCTGACTTGCCTGCACGTTATGCTATCGGCCGATGGAACAATATTCCGTTATCCAACATCCTAGTCTTCAATGGCATTGACTTATGTACCAATCTCCTGATTAAAGAAATTGCCGCAATTTTTTTGAACTCCTTTAAATTAGAACATCGAGACTATCCTTTGCAGGTGTGGTGCCTAAATCTCTCGACCCGGGTCATTGCTTGCATCACTGCTTATTATGCTGCTTCTTATCTGAAAAAACCCCTACCGATACAAGTTGCGGCCTTGTCTAATCTCGCTGCTCTTGCCACTTCTCTTGCCGCTATCACTTTTGATATGTATATATACCCAGGTCTAGGTAAGCCTTGAATATCTTAGTTGTCGGAGGCGCAGGATATATTGGAAGCCATATTTGCAAGGCGCTCAAAGAAGCCGGCTTTTTCCCTATCGTTTTTGACAACTTAAGCAACGGCCATTCTTGGGCCGTTAAGTGGGGGCCTATGATTCAAGGAGATCTAGCAGACCCTGCAGCATTAGATAAGGCGTTTAAGACTTATCAACCTCAAGGCGTGATCCATCTAGCCTCGTCTATTGATTGTCGAGAATCGATGCTCAAACCTGACAAATACTTTCAAAATAATGTCGAAGGAACACGCTACCTTTTAGAAGCAATGGTCCGGCATCAGGTCCATCAAATCGTTTTCTCTAGCACAGCTGCTGTCTATGGCCATCCTCATCAAACGCCGATTTCTGAAGACCAGCCTTGCCAGCCGATCAATGTTTATGGAAAAACCAAGTGGCTGGCCGAAGAAATGCTCGAAGATTATTTTGCTGCCCATCAGTTGAGATCTGTCTGCCTCCGTTATTTCAATGCAGCAGGGGCCGATGAGTCGGGACAGATCGGCGAAGCCCACACGCCTGAGACACATCTTATTCCCCTTGCGATCCTTGCCGCGCTCGGGAAAAACTCTTCGTTCAAGGTTTTTGGCACCGATCATCCGACGGCTGACGGCACTCCGATCCGCGACTTTGTCCATGTTTCTGATTTAGCAGAAGCGCATGTGCTCGCTCTGCGATGGCTGTTAAACGGCGGAACAAAGATCGCTTTAAATTTAGGCAGCGGGAAAGGATATTCCTTGCGAGAAGTTCTTGCCGTTATAGAAGAAAAGATCGGTCCTGTCCCGTATGAAGTGATTGAACGTAATCCTTCCGATCCTCCGGTTTTAGTCGCTGATATTTCTGCTGCTAATAAAATCCTAAACTGGACGCCGCGCAAGAGCGATCTTGCCACGATCATCTCTTCTGCCGTAGAATGGCACCGAAAACAATAGACCTCCTTCGAAATTAAGGTTCTGTTATTTTTCTAGTTCTTTTGAGCCGATTTTAAATTTTTTGTGCAGGGGTCATCGAAAGTTGATATTACCTCTGCACAAAAAATTTAAAATCGGCCAAAATAATCTAGAAAAACAACGAACCCTTAGTTTCGAAAGAGGTCTAATGCGAAAAATCCCTTTAATTTTTTCATTTATCCTGGCACTCATAGGAGCTGTCTTTGGAAGTGTTTTTTTTCCTTATCTTCATTTAAGTTTTTTCGCCCCCTTTTTAGCGCTCACCTATCATGCGACGACGCTTTCTAAGGCGCTTTGGATTTCACTGGCCTGCGGATTAATTTTGGATTTAATTTCCTCCGAGTTCCGTTTTGGTCTCTCGACACTGACTTTTGTCTTGGCCACGCTGCTTCTCTATGCGCAAAAAAAGCACTTTTTCGAAGACAAGCCCGTTGCTCTTTCACTATTTACCGCTGCCATCGCTGCTGTTTTGACACTGTTGCAATTTATTTTGGTCCATCTTTTTGATCGAGGAATTCCTTTTTCCGCTCTGACAATAGTTACAGATGTCATTTTCATGTCAGTAGTCGATGGTCTTTATGCTTTTTTATGGTTTACATGTCCGATGAGATTGTATATTTATATCAAGAAAGTCGGATGGAAAAAGCTCTTCCGCAAACCACAATATGAAGAAGAATAACTCAGAATTTCTAACTGTCGCTATCGAAGCTGCTTTGCAAGCAGGAGACCTCTTGCGCAAAGGTTTTGGAACTTCTTTTGAAATTACTTCGAAGCCCGGCCGTCATAATTTAGTCACCAAATATGACAAACTGGCTGAATCATGCATCTTTTCCTGTTTGTTAAAACGGTTTCCCTCCCATGGATTTATCGGTGAAGAGCAAGGGCAGACCAAAGAGGGCGATGTCGTTTGGATCGTCGATCCCCTCGATGGCACTGTCAACTTCGCCCACGGCATTCCGTTATTTGCCGTGAGCATCGCAGCCGTTACTGAAAATGAAGTCGTCGCTAGCTGCATCTATCAACCGATGACGCAAGAGCTATTCTGGGCTGAAAAAGACAAGGGCTCCTTCCTGAATGGCGTTGAACTGCGCGTCACGACAAATAACTCCATTGATGAAGCGATGCTAGCCACAGGCTTTCCGTATAACGTCCATGAAGACCCGCTCCATTGTATCGAGACGTTTGCAAAAATGACGCGCAAGGGCGTTCCCATCCGCCGGTTTGGTTCTGCTGCCATTGACTTAGCTTATGTCGCAGCGGGGCGTTTCGATGCCTATTGGGAAGTCTCTCTACAGCCTTGGGATTTTGCCGGGGGAAAACTTCTCGTTGAAGAAGCGGGAGGAAAAGTTTCGCAATATGACGGCTCTCCTTGCGATCCGTTCAAAGCTAGCACCATTTTAGCAACGAACCGTCTTCTTCATCCCGCCATGCAAAAGGAAATCCAATGATCCTTCTCGATGGAAAAAAAGTGGCTGATCAAATCCTCAAAGATCTCAAAAAAACAATCGGGACTTTTACACGTCCGCCGGGTTTGGCTTTTGTCATTGTCGGTGACGATCCCTCTTCGCAAACTTATGTCCGGATGAAGAAGAAAAAATGCATGGACATTGGGATCGTTTCCAAAGACAAAAAATTTCCCGCAGATGTGACCGAAAAAGATCTCGTCTCTCATATCGAAAAACTCAATCGCGACCCGGAGGTCGATGGGATTTTAATCCAGCAGCCTCTACCTCCCCATCTCCGAGCCTCAACACTGATGGAATCAGTCGATCCTGGCAAAGACGTCGATGGGTTCCATCCGATCAATATGGGACGGCTGCTGCTGGGAGAGACTAATGGTTTTGTCCCTTGCACCCCTGAAGGGATCCATCGTCTGCTCCAAGCTTACGATATTTCTTTAAGCGGCAAACATGTCGTCATCCTGGGAAGAAGCAACATCGTAGGCAAGCCGCTGGCTGCACTTCTCGTCCAGAAAAATCCCGCTGCCAATGCGACCGTTACGATCGCACACACGAAGACAAAACATTTAAAAGAGCTGATGCATTCGGCAGATATCTTGATCGCTGCGATGGGAAGCCCTCACTTCGTCAAGGCCCCTTTTGTCAAAAAAGGAAGTGTAGTCGTCGATGTCGGCATTAACCGCAATGGCAGCAAAATTATCGGCGATGTCGATTTCGATCGGGTCGCTCCTCTCTGTTCCTATATCACGCCTGTTCCCGGAGGCATTGGTCCGATGACCATTGCCATGCTACTTTCCAATACTGTCTTGAGTGTAGAGAAGAAACAGTTATTTTAGTTTTTTCTTGAAGCTGCGCTCCAGTTCTTCTAAAGTGACAAATTATGGTGCATTCGAAGTTAGGCTATCAGGCATTTCTTGCCATTCTTTTGGGTGTGGTTGTAGGGCTATTTTTTGGCCCGCTCTGTAATATTCTAAAACCTATCGGCGATATCTTTGTCTTCACCTTGCAGATTGTGGTGATTCCGTATATTCCTGCGCTTTTAATGCACGGTTTAGGCTCTCTTTCACCTGAGCTTGCAAAAAAGCTCTTCAAGAAAGGTTGGTTTGTTCTTGTTCTGCTGTGGTTCCTCGTCTTGCTTGTTTGCTACATCATGAAAATTATGATCCCAGTGCCGCTGCCAAATCCCGCTGCCGACTTTTCTTTAGAGACTAGCGCATCGCTTCCAGGTCCGTCGAGTCTTTTGGTCCCCAGCAATAAAATGTACTCCATTTTTTACAATGGCGTGCCGATCATTGCGCTGTTCAGTTTGATCTTCGGATTTGCCATCATGCATCTGAAAGAAAAAGATCCACTACTCAGCCTTTTGGAAAGGATTAACAGCTCTTTGGAAAGAATTATTAAATGGATCTCGATTGTTTCTCCGATCGGAATTTTTGCCCATGTTGCTTATGTGATGGGCACGGTGAACTTTGACGACTTGGCCAAGTTGCAGCTCTATATCGGGATCATCATCGCCACCACGCTTTTCTTAAGCATCTGGGTCCTTCCGATGATTGTCTCCTGCCTGACTTCCATTCCGTACAAAGAGCTCTTTAGAGAATATAAAATTGTGGGCTTTCTCCCTTTTGCAACGGCTATCCCAACGATTGCCCTGCCCTATATCAACAATGCTATGCGGCGGCTGGCCGATAGAAAAAATCTCGATCTCGGAACTTTTAAAGCGACCTCGCAGACCATTGTTCCCATCGGCTTTGGTTTTGCTCAAATCGGAAATTTCCTCCCTCTATTATTTCTTTTTTTCTTATCGTTTTTTTATCGCCATCCTCTTTCAGGATTTGAAGTCGTTGCACTCCCCTTTCTTGTGACGATCTTTTCCATCGGCATACCGCAATTTACTTTTATCGCTCTTCCCTTCCTTCTTTCGACTCTTTCGCTTCCAGCCCAAGGCTTTAACCTATATGCCGAAATCTCCGCCATCACATTGAACTTCCAAGTGCTGCTAAGCACTGTTTCTATGCTTTCTTTTATGTACCTTGTCGTCTTGCGTTATTACGGCCTTCTTGAGATCCAATGGCGCCGACTCCTATTCCAAGGCAGCTGTATGGCTGTCGCTCTTGTCTCTTTTGCTTTAATTGGGAAACACTTTATCCACACCACCGACAATTACTACGATCTTTATTACAGTCTTCGCATGGACAAAGCAATTGATTCCCCTCCTCAGGTCACGGTCTACACGGAATTTATCCCTGCTCCTCCCAGCACGATTGACTCTACCTTAGGGAAAATTCTAGATCGGGGCTTTATCCGTGTCGGCTATGACCCGCGGGATATCCCTTTTTGTTATTTAAATCAGTGGGGCGAACTTGTCGGCTATGATATCGCCTATGCGTATCAGCTTGCTAAAGACCTCGATGTCAAACTCGAACTTGTCCCCATCCTTTACGATAAATTGGTGGATGAAGTCAGTAGCGGTTATTGCGATGTCGTCATGTCGGCTATTGTGATGGATGAACAGAGAATCATCGGTATGGAATTTAGCAACGCTTATATTGAACAGGCCAATGCTCTTGTCGTTCCCACGAACAAAGTAGATAAATACCGGACTCTTCCACAAGTCGAAAAAATTCCCCATTTAAGAGTGGGGGCTTTAGGCGCCTATAAAGAAGTGGTAGCCAGCCATTTTCCCAATTCTAATCTCGTCGTGGGAAGTGTGGCACAATTTTCTGAAGATAAGTTCGATGTTTATATGTGGGCAGAGCTGCAGTCGTATATCTGGTGTCTTGCCAATCCGTCCTATACTACTCTCACTTACAAAGGACAAATGGGGAAAAAATATTTTGGTTATCCTGTGAAAAGGAACGCTGAACAGCTTGTTCACTTCATCAATGAGTGGCTGGATCTCAAACAAGAACAAGGATTTACTGCAAGACAGAGGGAATATTGGTTTCTCGGTAAGTCATATGATCCCCAGGCCAAGCGGTGGAGCGTGCTCAGAAATGTCTTGCACTGGGTGGAATAAAAAAAACCCACCTCAGAACGGGTGGGTTTGTGAATCCTAAAGTTATTTGGTTGTCTGTGGTGTAGGTCCGGTCTTCCCTCTGTTTTCTCTCGCTTTTTGTCTGGCTGCTTTTGCTTTCGCTTTTTGTTCTTGTGCTGATTCTTCAGTCTTTGGAGCTTTTGGACCACCTTTCCCGTGAGGGCCAGGCGCTTGACCAGGAGCTGCAGCTGCTTGCTGAACTACGTCTTTTTGCGCATCTGGAGTTTGAACAATTTCTTCTTGAGCAACATTCTCTGATTGAGCCTGCTGAGGTTCATCAGCATAACCTGCTGTCATTAAAATCATGGAAAGAGGAAGCAAATATAATTTTTTCATGGAAAATTCCTGGTTAAGTTAATTGCCCTCAGGATTTCCAAAATCTCGGATATCCTGAGAAATTCATCTAATATTCACCCTACAAAAAAAAAGATATTTTTAAAATAATATATTGCAAATTCTGCCAGCTATCACCTGAACAGCTCGTTCACTTCATCAATGAGCGGCTTGATCTCAAACAAGAATAACGATTTACTGCAAGATAGAGAGAATATAGGTTTCTCTGTAAGTTGAGCGTGCTTAGAAATCTCTTGCACAGAGTGGAGTAAGTGAGACGAACCCACCTATGAAGAGGTGGGTTTATGGATCTTTAAGCTACTTATTTACCGGTTCCTTAGTTCTATGTTGTTTAGCCTCTCGTTTCAGTCTATCTTTTCCTGGCGTCTCAGGTGCCATATGTCCATGACTATCAGAGGGCTTAGAAGGTGTTGGTCTTGAGTCTGGCTGCGTGGCTTCTGCACGATTAGCAGGAGCTGTTCGAGCTACGTTTTTTTCTGTCTCTGGAGTTTGAACGATCTGTTCTTGAGCAACATTCTCTGACTGAGTCTGCTGAGGTTCATCAGCATAGCCTGTTGTCATTAAAATCATGGAAAGAGGAAGCAAATATAATTTTTTCATTGAAATTCCTGGTTAAGTTAATTGCCCTCAGGATTTCCAAAAATCTCGGATACCTTGAGGAATTCATTTAGTATTCACACTACAAAAAAAAAGATATTATTAAAATAATATATTGCAAATTCTGCCATTTCTTCCAAATCTCTCCCACTACCCTTCAATTAAAGAGGGTCTCTTAGTAGTTAATCACGCAATTGAGATAGAAGTTATGAGTAATATAAGATCTGTTCCACTCAAACCCGTAGTTCACATCCAAGCCGTATTTATTAAAGAACATCACAACAAAATCCAATGTTCCTTGGGCGATATTGCGTCCAGTGCCTGATACAGGGGCCTTAGTACCAAAACCCTTAAAAGCAACGGGCGATTCTCTCAAGAAGGTATTTTTCATCAGAAATTCCCTTTGCCAACCCAGCTGAATTTCTTGAGTTAAGGTTACGTTTTCCCAAATCCACTTGTAAAAGAAAGCAAGGCCTAAAGTGGAGCGTAGAGACTTGGTTTGCAAATTGCCAATATGATGGTCAAATAATCCCGCACCATGCTCTGTATATTTTTCAGAAAATACTCTATCGTATTGGATAGAAATTTGCGGACAAATCTGAAATTGCTTAGGAAATGCATCGATCTGGGCATCACAAAGAACGTATTCCAGACCGAAAAGTGCGTTGAAATCGTTTCCTGTTGGTCTTCCTCTTGCAACAGGTCCAAACCCTGTTTTAGTATGATAATCGTACCAAGTGAAGGCACCTCCCACGATAGCGTTCATCGCTATATAAGGAAAAGGAACGGGCGCATAAGTGGTATAAATATTCATCGCCACTTCATCAATTTTATAACCGGTTCCAGCACTATGGTTGTAGTTCAAAGTTGATCCTAAGCCGATGCCGCTATCGACAAAGGCATAATCAGTGCCCCCTTGAGCTCCTGCCATCCAATAATGACTGCCTTCACATTGCCCAACACTTCCTTGAGGGCCAAAATAGACAGACCCAGGATAGAAAGGCGTCGTAGAAGACGCCTGTGACATCCGATATATTAACTCTTGCTGCTTTTGTTGAGGGTAGGTTGAATTCGAGTCTGTTCCATTATCTGATGATGAATCTGCTGTTTTTGTTCCTGCAAGAAATGCCGGATTGTTCCGGCTTTCATTTGCTGCTGTAAAGCTCGATGAAAGATCGCTTAGACCTGTCTCGTTTGTCCTTAATCCCAGAGGAGCAGTTTGTTTTTTTTCTCCAAATTCTGTCTGATACCTAATCAGCCGTCGTTGGAGATCACGAAGATAGCATTGGGTCTTCACATCATTTTTATTATGTTCAGCAACGAGAATTTTGGGGATGATATTAGTCCCTGGATAGTTGGCGGGTAGCAAGGGAACATACGTTAAGAGGACTTGACTTCCTGTATATTGAAGATGGGGAGCGAATCCCTTAGTAAGGCTCACAACGTTAGAGAAAGTTCCTGTAATACCGTCTTGTGCTTGAATAATAGGAAACGGTTGTTTCAGGTTGAATTTGCTTCCTTTGGAGAGGGCCACTTGAAGCGTTCCCGCAAGATTAGCCTGCCCCATGGTACCTATCACATTGAGTTGGGAGGAATTTGCAGGATTGGAAATATTCGCAACGAGTGTCCCTGTCGGCTGCTGCTGATAAGTCCCCTGAATGGTCACTTGACCTCCGCTTCCGCTAGGTTGAGAGCCTAGGATGAATTTTCCTCCGTTGCGTACTTGCGTAGTATTGCCTCCGGCTTGATCTTGATAAACCCCTATTCCGCCTAAGGTGCCTCCCTTTTCGATCAGCATTTGATTTGTCTGGATAAAACTATTGTTCAAAACTCTTCCGCCCACAATATTGAATTGACCGGTACGGATCAAGCTGCCGATTCCGCCTCCAGAATTAGATCCCGAATTTAGATTTTGTAACAGACCCCCATTAACGATAACACTACCCGTATTGAGGATGCTTCCGATCGCATTAGCACCTTGGATCGATCCGCTGTTCGTATTATTTACTATTCCAGAGTTAAGGGTAAAAGCACCCCCTTGACTCAAGACGCTACCTCTAGCACCCGTGGCATTAATAGAAGCACTATTCGTGTTAGTAAATCTGCCCCCATTAATTTGCATACTAGTCCCAACACTAAGAAGAGCACCGTTGCTGTTATTGCCTAAAGGACCGGTATTGCTATTGGTTAAAGTTCCGCCTGCTGAAATAGTTAATACTTGTGTTGAAATTTCCGCACCTGTGGAACCAATAACAGGGCCGCTGTTCGTATTATTTACAGCTCCTCCAGCGATATTGAAATTTGCTGAAATGGTGGTGAAAGCACCTATTCCTGCGGCTGTAATGCTTCCGCTATTGGTATTGATAAAGCTTCCTGTAGTATTCACAATAATATCGGTTGCTGAAATCTCAGGACCGCTGGTCGTTTGAGCTAGTGTGTTAAGGTTGAACAAAGTCCCGCTTAAAATCGTTATATCCGTGTTGATAATTGCTGAGACGTTGCCAGTAGTTGCCGACGTATTAATCAAGGATCCGGGCCCTGTCAAAATTATCGAAGTAGGAGCACTTGACACGGGTTCTAACCCTTGTAACAGCGTCAAGGTGCCAGCCTGTACTTGAACAGCCAATGTCGTATCATTTAAATGAATAGGTGCATTAATTGTATGAGATCCTGCTTGATCTTGGAACAATGATGTAGCTCCATTAAATTCAAGAAAATGAGCACCAGCTGTTGTATTAATTGAATAAGATTGTGAGGAATTGAAAATAAGCTCATTTAATCCTGGGTTGATACCCCCGCTCCCATCCAAAGATACAGCGAATTCTGCAGAGGATATCGAAGCGAATATGGCGGTATCGGTATCAGTCGTAGTACCAGTTCCAGGGACGCAATTTGGATTCCAATTTGTCGTGACGTTCCAATCACCCGATGCCGCTCCTCCCGTCCATGCTTCGGGGAAGGTACAGGCTGCATAAGTGCTCATCGGAGCTGCCGTTAGCATCGCAAGCGTCAGAAATCTTTTCCATTTTTGCATATTCAGCCCCTTCTTTTTTAAATAAAAAAATTACCTTCTCTCATTCACATATCGAAACAGGATAAAAATTAAAAGATGAAAATAGATCCTTATTCATGACGTAATTGATTATCTTCTTTTTTTTGCTCCGCCTTTTGTTGTTCTTTTGGGGTTTCTTTTTTACCCCACAAATGTTCGTGTCTTTGTTTATCTTTTTCATATTCCTCTGATTGCATTTGCCGTTGTTCTTCAGGCGTACGTTCAGATGGAGGAGTAGCTGGCGGAGTTGGGGCCGCATATCCTTTCATTAAAAAGACCAGAGAAATTGAGAGCACATAAATTTTTTTCATTTTAATTCTTGTTTAAAGTTTGCGATCTACTCATAAAACTATTGTCAAATCCTCTGATTTTTTTGCAGTCAGCAAATAATCGAAGCAAAATGATGATAACCCTTAAAAGATGCGTCTAACCTCACCCTACAAAAAAGAAGGTATTTTTAAAAATATTATTTTATAACGGTCTTATTTAGGACAAAGTGAAAGGACTTACCTTCCGCTAGATCTTTGTCTTTTTGGTTCTTGTGTTGATTTAGATTTAGATTTTTCAGCAGGCTTTGAAGGTGCTCGACTGCTTTTAGGGTTTGGAGAACTATGAGATCCTGTTTCAGCCAACTCCTCATCTGACTTTACAACTTCTTCTACAGAAATAACTTCTTTATCTTCCTGAGGAGCTGGATCTGCATACAGTGTCATTAAGAACAGAAGGGGAAGCAAATAGACCTTTTTCATATTCTAATTCCTTGGTGAAGGTTTCATCTTATTTTCAAGGTACAAAAAAAGGAGTATTTTAAAAATATTAAATTGAAATGCTCCTTATCTTTTAGAATTTAAAGATCCCGTTGAGATAAAAGTTGTGGGTAATATAGGTGCTATTCCATTCAAAGCTATAATTCACATCCAGTCCGTACTTCTGAAAGAACAGCATCGTCAAATCCAAAGCACCTTGAGCGATATTACGCCCAATTCCTGAGACTGGGATTTTAGTCGAGAAGCCTGCAAAATCAGAAGGCGATACAGTCATCGTGGTATGCTTCATGAGAAACTCTCTTTGCCAAGCGATTTGGACCTCAGGAATAAGACTGAAATTGTCCCATATCCATTGATAAAAAACCGCTACGCTTAAAGTCGAGCGTAGAGATTTAACTCCTAAATTGCCGATATTATAATCAAACAATCCAGCCCCATGCTGGTGGTATTTCCCCACAAATGTTCGTTCGTATTGAATAGAGGCCTGAGGGCAGATTTGGAATTGCTCGGGAAATGCATCCACATGTCTGTGATCAATGATATATTCGATCCCAAAAAGAGCGTTAAAATCCGTCCCTCTAGGAGAGCCTTTCCCAATCACCGGAGCAGCGCTAAACCCTGTCTTGGTATCATAATCAAACCAATCGTAAGCTCCTCCAAGAATAGTGTTAAAAGAGAAAAAGGAAAAAGGAGGAGGAGCGTAATTAACATAGAGGTTCAGAGCCGCCTGATTGACTTTATAGCCTGAGCCGGCAGTATGTTCATAACTTAGAGTAGCGCCTGTTCCCACTCCTGTCTCGACAAAAGCATAGTCGCTCCCTGCTTGCGCTCCTGCCATCCAATAGCTGCTTCCTTCCGCTTCTCCACTTGCCCCTTGGGGACCCAAATAGACAGACCCGAGATAGGAAGGAGGTGAAGAAGGCTGAGTCAGCTCCCGTAATACATATTGCTGCCGTTGTTGGGGCACTATCATGATAGACGCTGTATCTAAACTGGCGTATTGAGCGGGCCTACTCACAAACATCGGATCGCTGGGGCTCACATCATTAGAGGCAAAGAAGGGGGTTGAACGACCTGGGACATCCCTTTTTTTCTTATCCAATTCTAAAGAGGGGTTTCGGGGTTCTTCTTCTTGATATGTATTAAGAAGGCGGTGAAGTTCTCTAAGATGAAAAAGAGCCTTATTATTGGAATTATTCATAGCAGCGATGAGGATTTTTGGGATGACATTCCCCCCGGGATAATTGGAAGGGAACCCCGGCGTAAACGAGAGGAGGACTTGACTTCCTGTACGTTGAACATGCGGTACTAAGACCTTCGTCAAATTAACGATGTTATCAAAGTTTCCTGTAATTCCTTGCTGAGCCTGTACAATAGGAAATGTACTTAAAAGATTGAAATTCGCCCCTTTAGAAAGAGCTACTTCAAGAGTTCCTGCCAGGTTAACTGTTCCCGTGGGGCCCGTCGTATTAAGCCTGGAGAATTCGGTTGAGTTTAAAATGTTGGCGACGAGTGTTCCTGTCGGCTGCTGCCGGTACGAACCCACGATATTAATATGGGCTCCAGCTCCTCCAGGATTAGGCCCCCCCAGAATAAACGTTCCGTTGTTATTGACATGAGCGTTGGTCCCTCCGGTCGAATCTCGATAATTTCCTGTGCCCGCTAGCGTCCCTGCTTTTTCGATGACAACCTGTCCAGCTTCCAGAATACTATTGTTGATCACGCTCCCGCCATTGATGATGAATTGATTGGTAGCAAAGAGCAAACTGCCGATTCCTCCTCCTGTCACCGATCCTGACGTGAGATTTTTTAAAACCCCGCCGTTCACGATAAAATTGCCGTTGGACCGGATCGTACTGCCAATACTGTTTGCGCCTGAGACCGGCCCGGTATTTGTATTAATGACAACACCGCCATTGATCGTAATATTAGCTGCCGACATCAAGCTGCCGATGGAAGCCGTTCCAATAGTGCCGGTGTTCGAATTGGTCAACGATCCATTGATCACAATAGAAGGGGCATTGATGGCTGAACCTATGGCTGTTCCTGAAATTTGTCCCGTGTTTGTATTCTGAACAATAGCTGCAGGATTCACAGTAAAAGCATTTGTAGAGATCCTGATACCAATCACTGCTCCCGTCTGCGGCAAACTATTTATGTTAATCACCGTTCCTTCTAAAACAGAAAAAGTGCCGTTGATAGCAATGGCGACATTGCTTCCCGTAGATAAGGTGTTGATCATTTGACCGGGACCCGTCACCACTATCTGAGAAGTGGACCCTGCGGCCTCCGTTATTCCTTTAAGAAAAGTCACCGTCTCTAAAGGATTGCTCAATTGGATTGTCAGTGTCGTATTGTCAACTTCTATAGGTGTATTGAGGGTAGGACTTCCAGCTAAATTTTGGATCAATGAATCAGCACCGTTAAATTGAATGAAATGGGCAGCAGAGTTTAGCGTATAAGGCTGTGAAGAGTTAAAAATAAGCTGGCTTAATCCCGGGTTGATGCCTCCCGCGGTATCCAAAGAAACCGTCAACTGCCCCGAGTTTCCAAAAGTTGCAATGTCTGTATTCGTATTGCTTAAGCCCGGTATGCAAGTATTGGGACTCCAGTTTAGATTATTGTTCCAGTCGCCCGACACTCCTCCAGACCATGTTTCCGGAGTAGGACAATTTGCATAGAGACCCATGGGAGCCGCCGTTAGCATCGCTAGTGTCAAAAATCTCTTCCAGTTATGCATATCCATTCCTTATATAAAAAATTAAAAGTAATTTTATTTTCATACCCTAAAAGAATAAAAAACAAAAGTTGAAAGTAAAAAAAAGACCCCGCTATTGCTAGCGAGGTCTTTCAATAGATGGACTTGAAACAAATTTATTGGTCTACACCGACAATAGCTCGATTGTGATAGCTTACAGCATATCCAGAAAGTCTTGCGTACTGCTCAATCAATGCAGCTGAAATACCTTCGGAACCCAATACCTCAACATTGCAATTGACTTTAGCATAGTCGGCTTTTGTCTGAGTTTGAGCAAATTGAACGAAATCACGCAGCAGCCTATTGACTTGATCTGTTGTGACTTGATCTGTTGCAAAAGCATTACCTTTATCGCCAAAATAACCATGAGCATGACCGTTTTTGACCATGATTTCAATTACCCTTTCAGCAACTTGGATCATTTCTGGAGTGGCTTGTTCGGGACGAACCGGTTGTCCATTAAAATTTCTAGAAACATAATTTCTATGATCTATTAGTCCTGCCATAAGCACTCCTTTGTAAGTCATAAATTTTAAAAGTCATACGATTTACAAACCATTAAAATAGTTATGGAGGTCATCCCTTCAAAAAATCTTCAACTTGTTTCTTAACAGAAAGCTGTTTATCATGGGAGTAATGGCAAAAAGCAACCCCCACTACGATACATTCAAACAAATTCTATTAGAATACATCCGAGGCAAAAAATACATTCCCCTCGGTGAGAAAGACCTTTTTAAAAAACTCAGCATCTCCCCTAAGTTTCAAGCGCTGTGCCGCATGATCCTTGATGATCTTGTCAAAGAAAGCATCCTCGCACTTTCCCAAAAAAAATTCGTGATGCATGGACCTCCCCGCGAACTCATGACAGGAACGATCCGCGTTCATGTGAAAGGATTTGGATTTGTGCAGGCCGATCACCCTTCCCAATATCCCCAAGATATTTTCATCCCCAAGCATCTCACTGAAAGCGCCGTTGACGGAGACCGTGTTGAAGTGGAGGTCAATGGAGCTTCTACCTCTGAAAAAGGTCCGGAAGGAAAAGTCATTGCTGTTCTTGAGAGAGGCCGAACGCATATTGGAGCGACAATCCATCATCTAGCCCCTTCGACGGGTTCAAAGCCTATGGCCTATGCCTATTCTCCCCTTCTAGGAAATTCTAAGTTCATCGCTGTGACTCCTCAAAAGAAAACTAAAATCGGCGACCGGGTCATTATTAAAGTCCACAAGTGGGGCGGTGATAAAGAAGAGCCAGAAGGAGAAATCTCCCACTTTTTAGGACATATTTCAGATCCTTCCTGCGACATTCAATGCGCGATCGAAGAATTCGACCTCCGCAGTGTTTTCCCTCCTGAAGTTCATGAGCAAACCGCTGACTGGGGCCGCGAAGTCCCGAAGGCCGAGCTCAAAAAACGGGAAGATCTCACGACTTTGACCACCATGACCATCGATCCTGAAACCGCCAAAGACTTTGATGACGCCCTCTCCCTTTCTAAAGATAAAAAAGGAATCTACCACTTAGGCGTCCACATTGCCGACGTTGCCTATTATGTTCCCGTCGGAACAGCCCTGGATCTCGAAGCCATCCAGCGGGGCAATTCAACTTATTTCCCCGGTTACTGCCTTCCTATGCTGCCGCATGAACTTTCTGATCATCTTTGCAGCCTGCAGCCCGATGTGATCCGTCTAACCGTCTCAGTGCTTGCTGATTTTGATAAAGACGGCACGATGATCGGCTACCGCATCGTCCGCAGTTTCATTAAAAGCGCTAAACGATTTAGCTATGAAGAGGCTAAACAAGTCCTCGATGGAGAACTCCAAAGCCCTCACCTTGACGCCCTTAAACTCATGGTCGAGCTTTGCCACCTTTTTAAAAATAAACGGCATGAACGAGGAAGTATTGATTTTGCCCTGCCTGAACTTGTCATCATCGTCGATGAGAAAGGTCAGCCTCATAAAACTAAAAGGGTCGAATATGATATCACCCACCAGCTGGTCGAAGAGTTCATGCTCAAAGCCAATGAGATCGTTGCAAAGCATCTCACGGATAAAGGCAAACCTGTCGTCTACCGTGTCCACGAGGCTCCTGATAAAGACGACTTTGATGATTTTTATGCCATGGCTAGGTCGATGGGATTTACACTGCCCAATGCACCCAGTCAGCGCGACATCCAAGCCCTCTTTGAAAAAGCTCAGAAAACTCCTTATGCTCAGCAGCTGGCCATTGGATTTATCCGCAGCATGAACCTGGCCATCTACTCTGGTGAAAACATCGGCCACTATGGACTTGCGTTGGAATATTACTGTCATTTCACAAGTCCTATCCGGCGCTATACCGACCTCGTCATCCAAAGGCTTTTGTTCGATCAAGAAGGGAAAGACCTTGAAATCGATAAGATCGCCGAGATCTGCTCTGAGCGTGAAAGAATCTCATTCCGGGCAGAGAATAGTGTGAAGATCCTGAAAAAACTCCGACTTATGGATCTTTGGATGAAAGAAGAGCCGACCGAAGTCTATGATGCGATCATCACGCGCATCAAGCCTTTTGGCCTTTTCTTCGACATTAACCATCTGATGCTGGAAGGATTCCTCCACATTTCAGAATTGGAAAATGACTATTTTGTCTACAACGAGTCACAAAATGCCCTTGTGGGACGATCATCTGGTAAAGTCCATCGCACCGGCGAAACCATCAAAGTCCGTCCTACGGCGATCGATCTCGTCCTCCTTGAATCCCGTTGGGAGCTCGCTGTTCCCAAAAAACAGCGCCGCCGTTCTAAATAGAGAGCAAATATTTGGGCTTCATTGGAAGCTTCATTTTTGTTCCTATCTCTTCCCAGACTTTTTGACGGAAGAGTTCTTGCGGTGAAAGTTTTTGGACTAGTTCTTCAAACAGATGAACGGAACCCTTGCTTAAAATAGCCTGCCATTTAAATTCAGGATGGGTTCCATCCAACCAAGCCGACCCTCTTCCTACCTTGCAAAAGACAGCCGCCGCCTTACGCGCAGCAAGACTCTGATGGATGCTCATGATCTCGACATCCGGTGTATCTTCCTCCTGATCAAAAAAACATCCTCCCTGGTAATAGACAGAGCCGATCTGCGATAATCCTCCGATTTTGCAACTCACTTCAGCGGCCCGGGCAGCTGACAAAGATAGATAATCATCCGTCTGTATTAAAGGGCCTACCGCTTTACCGGGAAAAAATGCCAGCGGTCTTTTTTTCTCTATGGGGCTGCCTTCTGTATTAAACCGGCTTTCCGCTGCGGCAAAATACGCTCCTGCGCAAAGACCGATATATCCGCCTCCTTCGTTAACATATCGATAAATCTTATTGATCCCTTCGCTTTCTAGCTGCTCGTCCCATGAGCTACAGCGGCCTCCTCCCATGACAAGCACAACAGTTTTATCTTCCCAAGCCTCCCTCTTGAGATAATGACTATCAATTTTTAAAACAGAGATCGAAGGATGCAAAAGGTCTTTTAATTGTTCAACAATAGCATTTGCGCTGTGAAGACACACCCCTTCATCGGCATAGACCAGTGCCTGACGTTCATTCCTTACACTCATTTTCGGCAGCACCTTGCGTAAAATCTGAGGACGAGAGATCCTACCATGATTTTGAGGGCCGCCCCGCTTAAAAAAGGGACAACACCAAACATAAACGCCTTAGTGGGTCCCACATAAAAAGAGAGCCACGACCATCCGAGAGCAAAAATCACTAACTGTCCTAGAACGAGTGCGACCACGATATAAAAAATCTGTGCCTCAGGTTTTAATTCCAGCATCTTGCCGATGAGAAACCCAGCGAGGACAAAGGAGATTAAGAATCCCGCTTGAGGCCCTAAAATCCATAAAGGATTGGCGACTCCTCCTGCAAAGACAGGCAAAACACAACAACCTTGGATCAAGTAGGCAATCACACTATAGGCTCCGCGTCGGCCTCCCAAAATACCTCCCAGTAAAAACACTGCCAGTGTCTGCAAAGTCACGGGCACAGGAGTTAACGAGAGAGGGATCGCAAATTGAGACATGAGCGCTAAAAAGCAACTTCCAAGGCAAGCAATCATTAAATCAATAATAAATCTGGGTTTGGGCGCTGAAACTGTTAAAACGTTATTTTCTGCCATATTTTCTCCTTTTTTTCTAAAAAATGATGATTTTATGGCACAAGTTGCACAATTTCAATCTGAAAAATCCTGACTATTAAACTCAAAAGTAGTTGATAACAATTGCAAAATGGTTTAAAAATTGGGAATTGTACAAGAGAGAAGAAAAACCTCTAAAAGAGGTTGCAATAGATTCATGAGGGTTTGATTTTTATGTTAGAAGTTCTCTGCGGCAATAAAAATGTTCAAAAAGTGCTGCTTTTTCTCTTTGTTAACGGCAAATGCTACGGCACCCAGCTCCATCATTTACTCAAGAGCTCCCTCACACCCATCCAAAAAGCCCTCTTGCGTTTAGAAAAGGGAGGACTCATCCTGAGCAACTATGAAGGGAAAACCCGTCTTTATCACTTCAATCCCGCCTACCCTCTTCTCAGCGAACTCGAACAACTGCTTAAAAAAGCCTACACTCTCCTTCCTCCCCACGAAAAAAAGCTCTATAGCTTCATTGAACGGGAAAAATACACCCCGCGTGCGGCCCCTGAAAAAAATGAGGAGGTCTTGCGTAAATTCTGGAAAAGACTTTCACGCGTAAAACAACTCACCTTTCACGCCAAGACAAAATCACGCGACGAAGGCGGATGGAATGGGAAAGGCAAAGGAGAAGTCACCATCATCCATGAAGGGCAAAACGTCCTGATTTTTAATGAAAAAGGAAGCTGGCAAGGAAAAGACGGCAAAGAAATCAGCTTTAGTAATATCTTCCGCTGGACTTTAGATCCCCATGCCGGAATCGTCTCTTTGGAACACCTCCGACAAGGAATCGACAATCCCGTGTTCCTCTTCCATCTTCAACCGTCAGGCTTGCATTCCCTATCATCGATTGATTCTCATCTTTGCGCCGACGACACCTATCTGGGACAAATCTTGTGCGCCCAGAACTGCCTCCGCTTAAAATGGCGCGTGATCGGTCCCAAAAAGAACGAAGAGCTGCATTACTACTATTCTTAAGATTTCTTAACCATTGGTCTTGACTATATTGGAAAACAAATCCTATAACTTTCCCCAAAAAAAAGGATTTGAGTGTCTGCAATTCGTCAGCATTTATTTCAACATTTCCAAGCCCTGAATCAAAACAATGGAGGGCTTGCCGATCACGATGCTTATGATGATTTGGCTGATCATTGGAAGAAGTTGGCGCTGACACTTTTTGAAAGAGGCGCTATGCAAGAAGGTTTAGAGATCGTGAGTTTTCTAAGAGAAAATCTTCCTCATTTCATCACTCTGGGCGATAAATCCAAATTTGATCAGTATACAAATTTAGCTCTCGGAAAAATGGAAAGTCCCAAGCCTCAAAAACAAAAAATTACCTAGCGCTATACCCTCAACTGATCGATCATATCTGGTGAGAGGTTAGCATGGCCATAGGAGGGACTGTAAATAAACCGGACTCCCGTATTCAGAGCAAGAGCCTCGATTTTCTCAGCCAAACGAGCGCCCGCAGGAATAACCGGATCTTGTCGATGGCAAAGTATCGTGATTTTGATTCCCCGATCGATGAGACTGCGGATGGCAGTTTCGGCATCGATATGTCCGCCGATTGCCCACCCTGCCCAATCTGCACCTAAATGCCACGAGGGCAAAATAACGCGTGAAGATGTCGAAAAAGAGTCATGATTAGCAAGGGATACACGGCCACCATCTGTGGGATGAGCCTCCAGATGTAGAGCCAAAGCTTTTGCCGCCACTCCGCCTCCCAGAGAGCTGCCCCATACTTCCGCCTGCTTAAATTGTTTAAGAACATGCTCTAAAGCAACAACACCATCTTCGACAACCGTTGCATAAGTCGGACGAAAACTCAATGAGGACGTATAGTTATCTTGGCTAATGCCCGATCCTCGATAATCATACATCACAATAGGACATTTTTTGAGCTGTGCAAGCTCTCCCGGTGTCCAAAAAAGCTGCCCGTCCACAAAAAAATCTGCAATAGTTGCGCCGTTTGGATTGTGATAAGCAATGCAGCGGCTTTTATCCGCAGGATTCCAGCCCGGCGGGTAATAGATAATCCCTGAAAAGATAGTGTCATCTTTTTTATGCGTCAGAGTGAATTTTTCGATTTTATAAGACGCTCCAGCAGCTGCGGTCGTGATGATTTTTTCGTTGTCGGCAGAACTGCGCCCAAATTGAGAAGGTAGAAGAACGAGCCCTGTCAACCAAGCAAAACCGCCTCGGTTTCTAATCATCCAATGGACGCTTTGAATGGAAGATTCAACAGAGCGCTGCGTTAATGCTGAAATCGGACAGCTGGATTCAGACGGACTCAAGGATGACCAAAACGACATTAAACTACTGCCAGAACCTTCGACTACCATAAAATCTCCTCAAAAATTTGTAGTAATTCTAGCATATCGATGAAAAAAAAACCACGCTTTTTCCTTGCATTTTCCTATGTGATTAAGCTACAAAGATAGTGTGAAAAAACATTTCCTCACCGGCCTCATCCTTTTGCTACCGATTGTTATTACAATGGCAGTCATCGGATGGCTTATTAATTTTTTAACCGGCCCTTTTGTCGCAGGAGTGACTTCTTCTTTAAGAGAACTTGACTTTGCTAATAAAGGTTTTTTGTTTCTCTCTCATGAGCAAGTTGTCCTTTATCTCAGCAAGGTTTTGATTTTAGTCTGCCTCTTTTTCTTCATCATTGGATTAGGGATCTTGACCCGCTGGGTCGTGGTCCGCGGTCTTTTTAATATCGGCGATAGAGTCTTGCAGAAGATCCCCTTGGTCAGCACGGTATATAAAACGACTCAAGAGATCATTAGAACACTGTTCACACAAGATAAAACTGCTTTTAAACAGGTGGTGCTCGTTCCTTTCCCTCGTAAAGGCATGTATGCGCTAGGTTTGATTTCCGGAACTGCTCCGACTCTTTGTAATACATCGTTTGGCTCTGATCTTATCTCGGTTTTGCTTCCGACGACTCCCAACCCTACCAGCAGCTTTCTCATCATGTTTAAAAAAGAAGACTTGATCTATCTCGATATGAAACCTGAAGAAGCGATCAAATACATCGTTTCCTGCGGTGCGATCGTCCCCCAAGAGAGAGGGTTGGTATGAAGAAATCGTTTATGACAGGACTCATCATTCTGCTTCCTTTTGCCTTAACGCTCTGGGTTGTTAATTACCTCCTTGACCTTTTTACCAATCCTCTCTTCAACATTCTTGAAAATACCCTGCTATGGTTTGAGCAAAAACAAGGGCTAAGCCTGCTCCATCATCAAACCCTCGTCCACTTTTTAAGCCGTATTTCTGCGCTTATCCTCACCTTCTTTTTCATAGTGGCATTGGGTTATCTGGCCCGAAAGTTTTTCTTTGATGGCTTAATTAAATTCACGAATAAAATCATTGCACGGATCCCCATTGTCGGGACTGTTTATCGCCTCACTAAAGATATTACAAAGGCCATGTTGTCTACCGAACAAAAGACTTTTAAAGAGACGGTTCTGGTCCCTTTCCCTTCACCTGACACTTATTCCATAGGGTTCATCACGGGCGATATCCCAGCCGAACTCAGAAAATTCATCCCAGAAACCGATGTGACGGTCTTTGTCCCCACAGCTCCTCATCCCATTTCAGGCTACATCTTGTTTTGCGCCAAGCAATCGACCCATTCCGTAGATATTTCGGTTGAAGACACCTTTAAATTCCTCCTTTCCTGTGGAGTCGTTCAACCCTCTATAAAGCCATGAATATTGTTTTTTTTCCTGTCAAAGATACTTCTGCTAAACTGACCAAGCTTTGTCGCGTGGCCGAACACCATCTCGTCCAAAAAGAACCCCTCCTTTTCCTAGTCCCCGATAAGACATCTTTTGACTTCCTCGATAAACTTCTCTGGAGCGGGGTGAACTTCCTTCCCCATCCTACGAATCTCCTGACAATCTCAATGGAACTCCTCCCCTTTTCTTCGATTTTCAATCTTCGTCCCTCTGCCCTTCTCGAGGGCGGTAAAACTATCTATGAGTTCGAAGACCATACCTCTGCAGAAAAATTTCAGTTATCAAAGCAGCGGTATCAGACTTATCGCGATCAAAATTTTCCTATCATTGTCGAGATCTAAAGCTTCCTTTAAACTCTTTCCAACAATTTAATTTGGGGAAGTGTTTATATGCCTCTTTCAGCCATCCGCGATTACCTGCTTCCAAAAAACCCTGTCACAGGCAACCGTGAAATTCATCTGATCCCGAGCTTTGTAGAAAAGTTCGTCGGAGCTAACTCCTACGCCCCTCTCATTGAGAAATCCGGCGGAGAGATCCCTTCAAACCACAAAAATCCCAAATACCGTGACTATGTCCGGCTTGTTCAAGAAATTGGCCTGACATTAGCTTGTCAGGCTAAGCGTAAAAATGTTGAGTTTGAGTTCAAAGTCATTGACAGCCCAAAAGACAACGCTTGGTGTCTTCCTGGAGGTAAAATCGGCATCAATGTGGGATTGATTGAAAAAATGGATGCGGAAAAAGAGCTGTTTGATCTCTCTCAATTTTCCATACAAGAGAAGATTGCGGCTGTTTTGAGCCATGAAATCATTCACGCAGATGCCCGCCATACAGGCAGATCCCTAGAATTCCGTCTTTTCCTGATTGGGATCATCAAAACAGCGCAACTTTGTACCGTCCATTTTTTTGTGAATCGCTCATATAACCCGAAAATTGAGAAGGCTAATAAAGAGAAAGATCACTCTCTAGCGACTCGACTCACTCAGGAGCGAGACTCAAAAGCTAAAACCATAGGTTTTCTATTTGAACTAGCCTCCTCCTGGCTTATCAACGGCCTCTCTCTATGCAATTCCCGTTCGAATGAACTAGAAAGCGATAAGTTTGGGATGAGGCTCATCAAAGACGTTTCTAATACATACTCACGAAGTTTTACGGGTAACTCTCCACAAGCAGCAATCTGGCTGCAACATTATTTTAAAAAAAATCATTCACACAGTCATTCGAATAATTTTTTAAAGGGTTTAATGAATTTATTTTCCACTCATCCTACATCAGATGAGCGGCTCAAGGCTAATATCCAAACCTGGGCTGATCTGCAGAGTGGAAAACTGTAACAATATATTTTACCTCTCAGGTATAAGGTAAATTTTCTTGAAACTTTGCACAGATTTTGTTAAAGTTTGTAACTTTTAACGGAGAATATTCATGGTACGCCAAAGTAAGCAAGGCGAGCGTCGCGCAAAATGCCCCCACCGCCCCCGTCCTCCTGCTCTTAAAACAGGACCCAAAAAAGATAAATTGGACAAAGGTTTCAAACATCACGTCAATGTTGTAGAAGACGTACAATTAGCTCAAAAAATCTTTATCCCCAAGAAAATAGGTTAAAGTCATGACAAGACATCGCAGCTATGGAAGAGCGAGCAAATCTGCTAAAAAGCGGAACGTTCTCAAAAGATATGAACGTATCGACGTTTTACGTAAAGTTGGAAGATGGAAAGACGGCGAAAACACTAAAGTTACAGGGCTTCCAAAAACCCCTGCTGTCGCATAAAAATATACAACCGCCAATCTAACTTGCCGATCGATATTTCTTCTGTGAGGAAACTCGTTATGTTTTTCCTCCAGGAGAAAAAAATCGCCCATCAAGAAGTGGCCATCTATTTCGTCGGCGTCCGGAAGATCACTCAGCTTCATGCCGACCATTTCCAAGATCCGACCCCCACTGACTGTATTACTTTCCCCCTGAATGAAGACATGTTGGGTGAGATTTTTGTCTGCCCGAAGGCTGCTCTCGACTATAATCCTAAACATCCTTATGAAGAAACTACCCTTTACATCATACATGGCCTCTTGCATCTTTTAGGCTATGACGATATCGATATTAAAGAGAGGGCCCGCATGCGCCGGGAAGAAAAACGGCTCATGGCCCTTGCGAAGAAACACCGCTGCATCATCAGCTAAGGATTAGAAGTGAATCTCCTATTAGCCCTCATTTTCTTGTTTAGCGGAGCCATTGTTGCAGGAATGACCACCGTCCTTCTCCAATTAGGTAGGGTCCGCTCCAAAGAAGAATTTAAAAAAATCCCCTCTCTCTTTTTTTTCCAGCACTTTTTAAGACCTCTTTTTGGCCGCCGGAAATGGGAAGGGCTGTTCTTTACCCTCAGCTTTAGCAAACACGTTCTGCACCTCTGTTATGGCGTCGTCACGATTTTCATTTTGCTGACCCAGCCTCCTTTTAATCATGCCCTCAAACTTTTAGAGACCCACGGTTATACCTTCGACAGTTTATGGGTCTTGGCCATGGGAGCAATTATCATTGTCATTTCACTCATCACTGATATGCTCATGAAGTTCTTAGCGACAGCAGCTCCGGTTTTTTCTCTCAAGCTCTTCGCTCCCATCTCTTCCGTCTTTTTAACACTCTTTTCCCCCATGACAGCGCTTTTCATGAAAATGCTCCAAGCTTTCTTTCCTGAAAGCCAAAAAGAGATGACTTCCCTACCTTCCATTCGGGATAAAATCCTTGAAGTCCTCTACGAATCAGAACTTTCCACTCATCTCGATCCACAAGAAAGAAAACTCATTCTCTCCGTGGCCAACTTCAAAGAGAGAAATGTCCGCGAAGTGATGGTCCCCCGCATCGACGTGACCTGCCTTTCAGAAGAGACGACCATCCAAGAAGCCGCAGAGGTCTTTTTAAAAGAGAGGTACAGCCGTCTTCCCGTCTTTCAACAGAACATCGACCATATCAGCGGCGTCCTCCTTTATAAAGACGTTCTTTCGGCCTATGCAAACTCCGAAAGACAAGATCCTATTGTTTCTCTTGTCAAACCCGTCCTCTATACACCTGAGACCAAAAAGATCTCCCAGCTTTTACAAGAGTTCCGGCACAAACAGATCCATTTGGCCATTGTTGTGGATGAATACGGCGGCACCGAAGGAATCATCACCATTGAGGATATTTTAGAAGAGCTCGTCGGAGAAATCGCCGACGAAGATGACACCGACCAAGAGGTCCTTTATTCCGTCCTTCCTTCCGGAGGCTGGATTGTCGATGCCCGGATGGGAATCCTTGACATCGAAAAGGAACTTGCGATTCAAATTCCCCCTAGCGCTGAATACGACACCCTCGGCGGCTATATTTACCACCGTGCAGGGGCCATCCCAGCGAAAGGCTGGCGTTTGCACCATGACGATTTTGATTTGGAGATTTTAAGTTCTGACGAACGGTCTATAGAAAAGGTGCGGATCATGCCGCACCTCAATCATGATCTTTAAACTATCGGTTTAAGCTCTCGACGGATCGTATAAGCGACATTTCCGTCTTGATCGGGAGCAGAGACAGAGACCGTCCGGGAAGCCTTAAATCTAGCGACGGGTGTACATTCAGCTTGCGGTCTTACAAGATCTTCACCTGCATATATCCCTACGATATCTTCTTTTACCGAGTAACCCATCTTCAAAGTAGTGAGTCTTCCCGGCTTCTCAGGCGTCGGGTTGATAAAAACGTTCTGATTTACAACTTTCCAATTCATATCGTCGGGGTATGCAATATTTTTATCGCCTAAAACTTTCAAAAAAGCACATGTTTGTCTTGCACTCTTTTGAAGCTCTACTCCGTGAATTCCTTTGAGAGATTCTACAAAATCGTGCGATCCAACAGATTGCTCGGCAAAATGTTCGAATAATGACTCAGTATAAAATTTGTCTTCCTTCTTTTCAACTCCCGCAACCTCATAAGGATAAACGATGTTTCGGTTGAAAGAAGAAAATGCTCTCAACGTTTCATCTTGAGTTCTCCGAGTAAATCCTAGGAGTTCTTCCGGCTTTAAGACGCCTTCTTCAATATATGTTCCTTCGATTAATTTCCCTAATTCAACAGCCCGATTAGACACCACATCGATTTTGCGATTACCGCCACAACAAACGGCTGCAAAGGCTCTAACAACCGCTCTCCACAACGTCTTTAACAAAGAGAGATTCTCATTTTCAGGATTTAAGATTTTTTGAGCGACTATCGGTGTTTTTTCATCTCTAGAGGCAGAAGCCATCACGGAAAGCTCTTGGGGCTCGTCTAAGGGTGTGAAGGGCTTTACTTTTAAAGTTTTTTGAGACTGTTGATCCCTTGAATTTCTAAAAATACACGAATTAGGATTCACAGTTGATAAAGCTATTAATGACATAAAATCACCTATTATTTAAATATATTATAAAAAATTAGTATAATCGAGCCGAAGCTAGGCTCGATTGTGATACAGCTTACAACTCAATATCAGTAAACTCTAAGTTTGACTTAATGGCAGTAAAACCTGGGTTTGACTTAGTAAACTCTGTGTTTGTACCTTCAAAGCTCTCTTGGGTTGAAAAGGTGCGTTCTGCAAAGCTTTTGATTTTGCTCATTGTCGATTGGACATTTTGTTTGAATTCTTGAAGTATGGTTTTCAATAGACTGGAAATCCCTGAGATCAAGGACTCGAGAAACGAAGGCGTCCTGATTTCTTTCGGAGCCTCTTGTTCTACGACTTCTTGCTCTACGACTGGTGGTTCTTGACCTACAAATAAACTAATTTTTTCTTCATCCAGTTCTCGGATATGGAAGGAAGAATCAGCCCTTTGGGAGATTTGCTCTTTAGCTATCATGCTGAACCGTCGATCCAGAGTAATGGGCTTAGGAGCTGTTCTTGTACTCATTAATATGCCTGTTAATGTAACCATATTTTCACCTATTATGTTATTAAAAACTTTAATAGTATTATACTAAAAATTATAGTTATCATCAATAAATATTTTATTATTGATAATAATTATTTAGATTAAAATAATTTATTTACACTTGCCAAGCATATAGAGACACCGGGCAATCATATCGAGCATCACTGCAGGTTTTTGCACAGAGGGGTCGCCGGCAGGCCCGATAGTTTCAGACTTAAAGCCTTTAGGCAGAGTCTCTTCCGCTATTAATTGCTGATAAAACCCATAGGGTGAAGTAGAGATCATAAAACAGCGGCCTGCCTTCGGAGAACTGGCTAACCAAGTCTTGATCGTATCAGCCCTCGTAGGTGTTCGAGGATTGCCCTGGGATGTGGTCATCAGGGGGCTTTGAAAATGCTTCCAGTAGACTTTTTTACTTAGAGGCTGATCTTTCCAAAGGAATAACATAGCGTCCCCTTCCGTTTTACACCCTTCAGGGATAGTCTCAACTTCCGGGTCCAAGGTTCGAGGCCCGGACAATAGAACAACTTGTTTAAATCGAACACCTTGATCTGCAAGTTTCGCAAGATAGGCCATTTGGCTTTTCATCGGAGAGACTGTAGCTCCCAAAAGGAAAGCATAATCGTAATATTTGCATAGAGGTTTGCTTTCAGAAAAAAAACCTTTTTTGATGCAAAAGGCCATCACAGCTTTTTTCTGATCCTCGGTTAAGCTATTTTGAAATTCCCATCGTTGTTTACCCGCAGGCCTAAGCCAACTTTTTTGCGTAGCGGTGATGATAGAGGGAAGAGTTCCGTCATGCTTTACCTCCATTACTTTGAGAAGAGTTAGCAAGTCCTCATTAACAAACGAAGGAACCGTTGCACTATAAATAGGTCCGATAAAGAAAATGAAAAATAGAGCTTTTTTAAGACTGGTCCATTTCATACAGGCACCTCGCAATGGTATCTAACAAAACGGTTGCATTTTCATCAGAAGGTTTTACCGCAGGTCCGATGGTCTCATAGGTAAATTTAGGGGGTAAAATGTTCTCAATGATGAGCTGCTGATAATGACAATAGGGTTGATTGGAAACAACAAAGCAGGAACCGGCCTTCGGTTTCTTAGATAGCCAGTATCGAAAAGTATCGGCTGTCGTGGGGCGGACCTTACCTTTCGTCGTTTGAATCAGTGGATGTTGAAAATGTTTCCAAGGAACTTGCTTACTCAGAGGCTGGGCCTTCCAAAGAAACTCCAGAGCATCGCCTTCCGTTTTACAGTGTTGAGCCATACCATCCGTTTCAGGGTCCAAAGGACGGGCCCCAGAGAGTAAGATAACCCGTTTAAACCGGACACCCGCACTGGCTATTTTAACAAGATAGTCCATCCGTTTTTCCATACGAGGAACCCATGCCCCTAAAACAATAGCATAATCATAGCGCTGATGGGCCGGCTTGATTTCTCTAAAAAAACCTGCTTTTGTACCATAGTCAAGAACTGCCTTTCTCTGTTTGGGCGTCAATGTATCTTGGATTTGCCATCTTTCTTTGCCTGGTGATGTGATCCATTTTTTTTGTGTGTTCTTTACAATAGATGGGAGAGTGCCGTCGTGGGACACCTGCATAGCTGTAAGAAGTTTCTGTAAATGTTTAAGCATAAAAACCTTTTTCTACCCTCTATGCGAAAAATCACAAATCAACTATAGGATCAATTAAGGCCATTTTCAATGACAAACATAGCACTTCCAGTTGATTCGCTTGTTCGAAAAAAGAAAATTCTCGTCCTTATAAGTCGAGGAGGCGGAGGACATAAAACTGCAGGCGATTCCCTCAAACAGATCCTAGAAGGCGATTATGAAATTGAAATCAACCCTGTTCTGGCGGACATCTTAGGCTGTATCGACCCGTTAAACATGATGACCCGAGGTCACTTTACAGGCGAAGACATGTATAATTTACTGCTCAAAAGCCATCAAAATAAACTGCTTCAATGGATGGTGCAAATCGGGCCTCGTTGCATGAGTTCCCTGAAAATTGAAAAAGCGTTTGAAAAATATCTGCGGGAACAAATCCAGCCGCCTGATTTGATCATCTCGCCGACTCCCTACATCAATTATGGAGTCGCTTGCGCAGCTCACCGTTGGGATATTCCTTTTTTGATCATCCCCACCGATCTGGATGGCTCAACATTTTTGCAGGGCTTTCCCAAACAGCCGACTCACCATCGCTTTAAAATAGCCCTTTCGTATGATGATCCAGAAGTCAAAAAAAAGACATTTCATAAAACAGCTTTTCGAGAAGACCAGCTGACGATCACAGGTTTTCCTGTCCGGCCTGCTTGCTTAAAGAAATATTCCCCGGAAGAACTTCGATCGATCCGCGCCAAGTTCAATCTGTTTGAGTCGCATCAGATCGTGACGATGATCATGGGAGCTGTCGGCGGCAACATGATCTACGACCATGTGAAAGTTTTGAGCAAATTAGATCCTCGACAGCATCAGCTTCAGCTCCAAATGAATATCTGCGTGGGCCATAACCAGAAAATGGGCAATAAAATCCGGAATTTCCTTTTAGATCAAGGAGCCAAATTCCTAGGACGGCACACTTTCTTGCTTTCGACAGGCCTCGTCATGCATATCCGCGGTTATACTAAAGATCTGATCGAATTAATGGCAGCTTCCGACTTGATCATTACAAAAACCGGCTCTTGCACAGTCAATGAGGCCATCTATCTCCGGAAAAAACTCCTCCTAGACAATACCTATCGATCGAGCGCCCGGTATCTTTGGTGGGAAAGTTTTAATATCCCGTTTGTCCAAAGGCATAACCTAGGTCATGCGTTTTCCGACACCGAACAACTGCTCATGCTCATCCCCTCTTTCCTTAAATATCCAGACAAGCCTCAGCAAAGCTTGGAGCTTCCTAACTTTGAAGAGAATATCGTTCAACTCATCCGTCAGATGATCTGATACTCTTCGACAATTTTCCCGCCGATTAGATGTTCTTGAATAATTCTCTCTAGAACTTCCGGCGTACAAGAGTGATACCAGACTCCTTCAGGATAGACAACAGCGATCGGCCCTTTTTCACATAATCTCAAACAATTGGCCTTTGTTCTTAAAAGCGTCAGATTCTCTATTTGCAGCTCCGACAGTCGCTTTTTTAAATAATCCCAAGATGCAAGACCTATTTCTTTCTGACAGCATTTAGGCACTGTCTGATCTGCGCATAAAAAAATATGCCGCACTGGCTTGTCTAATCCTAAAGCAAGAGCTTTATTTTTTAATGAATCCATAGTTTAGGTTGCAACTGGTATGATGGAGAGATAAGAAGGGGCACTTTCATCCAACATTTTTTTTAGTTCCTCTATATTATACATACTATCCTTTCCCTGGGATAAATACATCAGGTGAGCTTCAGCAATATGTTCAATGTTAATGATAATTTCTGCCGTCGAATTATGATGGTCCAAACGAGCTTTCGAAAGAGCGTGTTCAATGGGATCGACCGCTTTATCCGGGAAATAACGATTTTTACAATGGAGGTCGCTTAAAAAAATTGCTGCAGCAATAGCTTGATCGGAAACCTTAAACTTGCCTTGTTTGCAAGATTCATTATAACGATGCCTGAGCATGGTAAAACATTCTGATGTTTTTGGTTCTCCAAGCCTGACCAAGGTAAAACGGCGTTCAAAGGCAATCCTAGGGGCAATAATTTTGTAATAGTCTTCCGGAGTCGTTGCGCCTAAAACTCTGATTTGTCTCCCTGCCAGGGCCGGTTGTAGCAACTGAGCACCATCAATATTGCTATCCTTAGTTATTCCTGCGCCGACTAGTAGGTGAATCTCATCGATGAAATAGATAATTTTGGGATCTTTTTTCGCCATCTCTAACATTTCCCCGATCTTTTTTTCCAATGTTCCTCTCCAGGTGGTATCCGCTAATAGGCTATGGATTTCGATCTGAATTAACCTAGCTCCTGCAAAAAGAGATCCAGGCGGATAAAGTCCTTTTGCAATATTATAGGCAATGGTTTCTGGGATCGTGGATTTACCCACTCCTGGATGAGCCAACAAAAGTGCATTGGGTTTTATAGAGCTATTCATGACAATCTCTGCATTCCTAACAGCTGCCTCATGCCCAACCATTGCGTACTTTCCTTCCTTTGCTTCTGCAACCATATCTATCATGAACGAAGGCAAAGCGGAAGACGTCGACAAAGGGTCTATCTCCCGACTACTCAATAGAGAAAGAAACATATAACCAATACAAAGTGCACCAAAATTAATATGCAACTCATGAAGGTCCAGTGTGCAAGCCCTGATCACAAAAACAGCTGAGAAAAATAGAGAGGTTCCATTGATTAAGGATTGAGAGGTGACAGTCTGATCTATTATCTTACGAAATAACCTAGAAAAAATCTCATAAGCTAATACCCCGCTGCCCAGGATTAATACAAATTTGGTGGGATCAGGCCGGAAATCGTTAAAACTGAGCTTCGGCGATCGACTTCCTGCAACGGCATCCATAAAAAATTCCTTTTTTTGAAGGAGAAGTTTAACATCGATGCCTTAAAAAATTGTAGATTAAAAAACCTCTAGTGACAACAATCAGAAAAACTCTAGGTATGTTCATGCGTTGGATGTTAAGACTGCTCTTATCATGCACAGCTCTCTTTGGAGCAGAAGAAGAGACTGTGGAACCACCCAAGTCTTTTGCTAGAGAAGTCCTTCAGCCTGTTTTCATACCCATTGTCACCGCTTATCATGAGATCAAAGAAAATCCGTTCCTCAATATGTCCCGGGAAGAAGCGACAGGTCTTGAAAAACTCGGAGATATTTTCTTGACTCCCTCCCGCTATCTCTTTGGAGGAAAAAAAATTAATGGAAACGGCGAGGCCTCTTCATCGTTCAGTTATAGAAATTATGATGGGCTTAAGACCACCGTTTCATTAATTGCTCTCCCCGTCTGTGAAATCTTGGGATGTACGTTTAAAGGGATCTCTTTTCTTTTTAAAAAAACCCGCCAAGACTACAAGACTATCTCGCAGTCTCTGCAAGATAAAACCTTATTCGACAATCATGAGATTTACCGAAAAAAAGGGATTGCTCATCTACACTCTGATAAGACAGCTCCTTGCTTAGGCTATGTCCGCCCCTCAGTTTTACCTGAGATCCATCAACTCGAAGTCAAAGCATTCCAGGATGTTTGCAAAATTCTCAATGAACATCATATTGTCTACTGGCTGGACTGCGGCTCCTGCCTAGGAGCTTATAGATATGGCGGCATGATCCCCTGGGATCTCGATATCGACCTTGCGATCCTATCACCTGACCATCACAATGTTAGAAAAATCCTCTCTAAATTAGATCCTGAACGGTTCCAGATCCAAGACTGGTCCAGCTATAAATATCCTAATAGCTTTCTAAAGCTCTATCTTAAAGAGACCAAAACACTCATCGATGTCTATCATAATGACATCGATCCAGAATCCCGCACCCTGAACTATTTTTTTACTTACAAGGACAGCTTCATGCCCCAATCTTGGAAAAAGGGAGAACTGT
Organism: Parachlamydiales bacterium; assembly: GCA_003153295.1. GTDB lineage: Bacteria > Chlamydiota > Chlamydiia > Chlamydiales > Rhabdochlamydiaceae > PALSA-1444. Next base: position 375,047 of record PLXY01000008.1, read on the forward strand.
CCATGACAAAACCGATTCCTTACGACGTCATCTTCCCCTTGCAAAAAGCGACTTTTGATGGGATTGTCACATGGGTACCTAATCAGCTGGAAGAGTATTTACATTATAAATACGGACCCAATCTTTCTCCCACGATGATCTGGGATGAAAAAAACCAAAGTTACCGGAAAGTCAAAGACCATCCGTATTGGAATATGGTCGAGTGATTCAGACCTCTTTCGGAATTAAGGTTCTGTCACTTTTCTGGTTCTTTTAAGCCAAAAAAGCGACGAACCCTTAATTCCGAAAGAGGTCTAATCGATAATTTTCAAAAGCTGCAGCTCAGCCCGAACTTGAGCAGGATTTTTGCAGACAATTCCCTCAATCCCTAATTCTTTTGCCGCCCGGATATTCCCTTCTAAATCATCGATAAAGATGGATTCGTGAGCTTCAAGCTTATAGTTTTGAAGAAGCACTTGATAGATCTGAGGCTGAGGTTTGATGGCTTTTACCTGATAAGAATAGACCTCTCCATCAAAATACTTAAAGAAATCATGCAAAAGGATGAGTTCTTGATGCAGCTCTTTTGGCATATTCGACAAAATATAAACCTTGTATCCCCTTCTGCGGACTTCATGGAGTGTTTCGATCATCTCCGCAATAGGAGTTAAGAAAGGAGCAATCCGATTGACGCAATACGCAAAAACTTCTTTATCGTATTGCTCTGGAAGCTTGGCAATCACTTCCTCTCGGGATAGCAATCCTCCGTCATGGGTCGCCCACAATAGCGAATGAAAAACCTCCATGAAATGCAAAGGCAATTCGAGTTTTGTTAAAAAACTCCGAGGATTCCATTCTAAAAGAACATTGCCCAGATCAAAGATAATGTTTTTATATTGCTTAGGAGTTTCCATACTTTTTTTATATTACCTAAAGCTCCTCTCAGGATCAAGGAGTTATAATACCTACGGTCGAAATGAGGATTTTTTTCGATAAAGACTTAGATATCTAACCAACTGATTTTTATTATATTATGTAAAATATTGATTGTTATTGTACTAATTAATAATAAACTCTCTGTTAATTAAATATAAAATTATATATAATATTAAAATATTGAATATAATAAAGGAAAGCTAATATGTCGACATTAGAAAGAACAACATTAAGCGTAGTGGAAGATCCCTCGCTGCCTATTCTACAACCTCGCGAGATCCCCCAACAAGACCCTACACGACTCAGTGCGGATCTTACTGCGACTAAAGCCGAGGGGATTGTTTTAGAGAAATTCAGCGCTGCCTTTGCGAAGATAAAAACCACCCAATCTTATGGCATTTTGGACTCTTTCTACTTTCGCATGATTCTTCCGATTAAGAGTCTATTTACAAACCTTTTAGAGATAGAGACTAATGATCTTGAACTTTTTAACCGCCAAAAGGCGCTTTGTACTCTTGTAGACCGCGTTAAACAGGCATATGAAGCTTACAAATCAGCTGCTCAAGTTTATTCTCAAGCTACAGTCGCTAAAATCGATGCTGCAAGTTTGGAGAGGTCTAAACAAGCCACCGTTTTAATTCATCGTTATCAAGAGTTAATTTCTCAGGCAACTTCGGATGCCGATCGATTAACCGAAGCTTTTTTTACTAAAGAATCCATGGTCCCCACTAGAAATATCGCACGCACTGCTGTATTAAAAGCTGTCCATACGACTTTAGACCAAGGTAACGACGGTTTCATTTTCCATACAATCAATCTCGAACAAGCTCGAACTTACCTGCAAAAGGGTCCTGCTGAAGAACTGTCCAAACGGTATAAAGATTTTGTTAAAGATTTCGCCACACATGTTCAACAGGCTGCCCTCGATTCAGGTCATGATATTACGGCGATTAAGAACGGCTTTATTTTAGGATTAGCCTCTGTTACAGAGCTCGCAGATAACATGGATATTTTTTCCATATTTGATCTTCGTAATGAAGGAGTTGAAAAACACTTAAATGCAGAGCAAGAAGAATTGGTCCAAGATTTTTTGAATAAATTAAATGGATGCCTGAATAGTCCCGCCCCAATAGATCAAAAAGTCTTAGATAATATTCAGCACAAAGGGATATCCCTGGGTGCGATTCTGGTCAACGAAAACCACGTTGCTGAGTTAATTGAATTAAAAAACACACACGGTCAGTGGAAAGAGTTAGACCAACGCAGAAAGGGATTAGAGGCACAACAGACTGGTGTACGGGACAAAATTAAACTGTCGAGGACCAATGCTGAAGACAAGCAGAAGATGATAGATGCCGAAGTTGAGTACACCGTGACCGATGTTGCAGAATTTTTAAAAAACATTCCAAGAGATAAATTAGAAGAATTTTTAAAGAATACTGTAAACGAGTCTTATTTATTAGTTAAAGACTTGCTCGAACTCGAAAGAGAGATTGCCGTCAAAGAAGAACAAGCCAATTTAGAAAAAGATGCCTTAACTCAAGCTGTTAAGTCAGCCGAGGACAAGGCCCGCATCACCAGCGAAGAGTTGAGTCACTATATGACTAGTTCAGTGAAGGCCCTCAAAACTCAGATCCAGAAGATTGAGGATCAATGGGATAATGATGAGAAAATTATAGCTGAAAATCTTAGAAATCTTAGTTCTCAAAAAGGTTATGATCTCCTGATCACAGCAGCATTACAGGGTCGTGAAAATCAAAAACAAAAAATCCTAAACGATCTAGAAGTAAAAAAACAACTCCTGCAAGCAAACGAAGAAGGGGCAGCTGAATATGAACAAGCCGCTGTAAACGCAGAAAAAGCTCTTACAGATTTGAAAGCAGAACCCGAGAAACCAGATTCAAAAAGAACACGAGAAGATCTAGAAACACTGAGAGCGCAGTCGGAACTTTTAGGCAAAATGACATCTATTAAGATGTCAGGCCGACAATTGCTGAATTTAAGCAAGCAATTTGAAACCCAACCTACTTCAAGCATAGGCGATCATTTAAAATTAGTGCATCAATCTACATTAGATTACCAAGCATTAACGAAAGTGATTCATAGTTTAAATATAGCCTCTACTAAGCTAGAAAAAGATGCTCAAGAGACTGCACTTGCAATCGAGCAAATAAAGCATCCCCTCCCCTCTTATGTTCATTTGGATGCCGATACCCAAAAAATGGTCCTGCTTCCTGAATTTTTTAATGGATATGAAGGGCTCATGAGAACTTATCTCCACAATAATCTCGAACTAGAAAGAGAAGTCACACGAGACGTTTGTCAGAAAATTGCTGATCGAGATAATGAGGTACTGAAGAAAATGGTAGAAGAAAATAGAAGTAAATATCCTGCTGATATATTTAGAACATTGGAAAGAACTCGCTCAAGATTTGCAGAAAATTTTGACTCGGTTTCACACGATCTGCCAGCTCCTAAAGATGTGAGTGAAATGTTGAGAGCTCGTCTCCGGCAATTACCACCACCATCTAAAGAAGTAGTGAAAGAGCCTATAGTTTATAATCTCAGCGACCTATAAGTTATTTTTTAGAATTAAAAATCCTGCATCTCTAAAATTGCACCCTTGGAAGTACCGTCCTCCTTCCAAGAAGTCCTTCAATAACCTTAATTCGCTTATATTAAATAACTTAAATTTTAGTAATGACAAATTTAATTTATAATTATATATAAATTAAATTTATAATACTGTATAATATATTCAATGATTAAACATTTAATAAGGAAGCAAAATGACTCAAGTAACAGCCGTACAAACTCAACGACTCCTTGAACCGCGATCAGACTCTCTTCAAATGACAGAAATTGAAGTTGCTCATGCGGTTGCATCAGATGCGATTGCTGCGGCGAATCAACATTTAATCAAAGGAACCACCGGCACTTATGGATTTGTCGATGCGGTCCGATTTAAATTTCGTGCTTTCCTGTCTTCTTTTATCACATTAGATTCTAAAGAAACTAAACAACTCTTTTTTTATCAACAATTTCAAGAGCTGAAGAGCGCTCTGAAAACACCCTCAAAAAATATTAAAGACAGCTATGATCGTTTAGTCTCGATAGCCCGTTCTCATGCAACAATAGACGGAGCTGATTCAGTACTTTTGACCATCCTGAATGAAGAGCTTTCCAAAGAAACCACAGAGGCTCTTTTACAACAGATCCGCTTGCAGGAAGGTTCAAAAATAGCGACTTCTATGACGGATTTTACCCATATGTTCGATGAAACAACGAATAAGGCTGTTCTTAATAATTATGGAACAAAAGAGCAAGTTGAGCATGCATTTTGCCAGGCCGCTGTTCAGAGTCAAAATCACGATCCTGAGATGGCAGCATTTCTTGCCCAAGTGGAAAGAGAAATTAAAGAATTCGCTCAAGACTCTTTCGTTTCCGACAAAGATACGAATACAACATTAGAAAAGCTGTGTGATCAATTGGGCAATCATATGCTCGGCGATCAAAAAATTACTAAAGAACTATTGGAAAAGATCCATCACAACGGCATTCCTCTGATTCACGGCATGAAAAATCCAGAAGCTTTTGCGGAAAAATTAGAGCAGCTACGTTCAAACTATTCTGATCCACGTATAGCTCCAGAGTTAAATCGTCAATGCGAAGCGCTTGAATATGAAGTATTGGCTAAAGAAGCTGAGCTTGAGATCGATCAATCCTACAAAGTTGATGATATCATCGAATTTATCGGCGATTTGGATGTTATCCCTGAGAAAAAAGAGCTCATTGAAAAGACAGATAAGTTGGAGAAGTTAAAAGAAGAGCTTAGAGCTGAGCAGAACACTCTCAATCAAACAATCCTGAACGAAAAATTGTTGCTTCAGCTTCCCCAAATGCGACAAAAGCTAAAAGATAAAGAAAATCAACTCGCTGATCTAAAAAAAACACCTCAACTTTTTGCCAAATTAGAAGAACTTTTAGTTCGTTTTCAGACAGTTGAAACATTAAAGCGCGAGGCTGCAGTCATACTCGAAGAACAACCACTCCCACTATTAAGCCGAATGTTCTACAGAATGGACTTATGGTCAATGGATGTAGAAGTACGTCAATTCCGTGATGATCTACAAAAAGAACATCCTAATATCAACATCGATGAAGTTTTTGCACGTCTGTGTGAGCTACAGCAAGACATTCCACAATTAAAAAGTGAAATTGCTGATGTCCCCACGTATGAAGCCGATGGGATCGAGCGTATTCCGACCTTAAAAGCTGCTATCCTGGAAAAAGAAGCTCAAATACAAGAGCTGACTCTCGAATTAGAAACAGGAAATTTATTGCGACAGCTCCCTCTCATTAAAAATAAAAAAGAGTTAGAGAGTTTAACTATAGAGCTCGAGGCTCAACGTAAAGATCTCCAGCAAGCAAAAGAAAAAGAGGTCTCTTTATATCTCCTTACACATAAAGAAAAGTCGCTCGCAGAAAAAGAACAACCATTCAAAGAGTTGCAAAATAAGTACCAGGAGCTTTTGCCTCTATTCCAGCAAATCGCAGCGATTCAGGAGAAGTCGGATACATTAGGAAGTAGACCTCAAGGCAATGAAGAGAATATGCTTTTTGATAAGATGGAACGAGAGTATCCACGTATCAATCCGACTGTGATTTATTTCGAGTTTTATGTATTATATAAACAAATTAAGAACCTCAAAACGGATATTGCAAGTATCATAGGGACTATTCCAGAAAATACTAAAAATATTCCAGAAATACAGATTTCGATCAAAAAAATAGAAGAACGCATAAATAAGCTTAAATCTTTTAATAGCGCTAGGTATCTGGACCAAGAGATCGAGCAAACCCAAGTTCACATCAACTATAAATTTGCGGACAAAGTGTTATTGAAACTGCCCCGTTCTGCCGATGTTTCCATCGATAATCCAGTCCTCAAAGCTTATACGACTGCTCAACAAAAAATGGACCAATTAACAGCTGCTAAAGCAGCTTTCTTAGCTGGACTCCAAAAATATGATCAAGCAAATGCAGTACATAAGAAAAATGGTGCACTGCCGGCTGTTGGAGAGGCATGGCCTCTAAAAGTAACAAGCACTGGGCTGGTTGCCGATACTTCGATTCAGGAATTTGCTACAGAGATCGGTGCAAATGTCGCTCACCAAACAGCTAAAAAACGTTATCTGAAATCTTTAGAAATTGCGTGCCGTGTTTGCAATGTCAGAGCGGATGAGGAAGTCCAAGCTTTTGAAAAGAGTGTAAATCAGATGGATCCCCTGCTGAGAAGCGCTTTTGGTTCCAGATTAGACCCTGCAGCTTTAAAGCCCAATACTCATCAATTGCAAATGAAGATCTGTAAAGACTTAACCCAGCATTTGAATAATCGGTATATGGGCTAGAAAATTTTGAAGCTGCTCATTCATCTCTAAATCGAAATGTCACTACAATTGAAACGGTCTTCTTCATTGACCTCTTAAGCGGGGGCTGAACCTACTCTAATCGACGATTAGTCCCCTCATGTCCGGCACAGTCTGTTAGAATTGCACCGCTATCCCTAAATTATAATCGATTGAAAATTTGATTTTGTCTTGATGTCCGTTTAAATTCTGCACAAGAGGCAACCCGATACCTCCCTGGAAAATCCACCGTTTTGAGGATAACCAGATACTAGGAAGGACAAAAATGATGTTTCCCCCAGAATCCGGATCGGTCTTCCCATGAATTTTGTCTTTTTGAATATAAGTCCCATCGAATTCAATCATTAAATCAAAAATCCATCCACGAGGGCTCAACTGCTTGATATACCTTGCAAAGCCCCATTGATAGAGATAGGAATTGCCGAATTTTGTCCCATGATGGATTGTCGTGATATTGACGCCGGGAGAAATAAAGGCATACCAATTGTAAGATAGATAAGCGGATGTCGTTCCTAAAAAATAACTGAAGGATCCATTTCCCGTCCGCGGATTTTTCGAATCCGATCCTGTTGGAAATTGCACATTAGCAACGACAGTTGCTGTCAAGGTATAGTCCGAACGGGCCCTATTATAGAATCCATATTCGAACTGAAGAAAAATATCTTCGATCCCTGAAGAATGAGAGGAGCCTGATCGACTTTTTGGACTGAAGGGAATGACAAAAAAAACCGAAAGATCGTCTCTGATTCCATAGATCACGCTGGGCGCGATCACATCAGCATAGCTATTATGTCCTCGAATATAAGATCCCATCAGCTGAGGAAGAAAGGCTTTTTCGCCAATTAAAAGCTGGCCAAAACTGACCAAAGGGGCAAGTTGCGTCACAAGGGGAACAGAAAAATTTCCTATAGGAAGAGGTACTGGGTTTTCTTCCTCTATTCCAAAAAGAATAACAGGCATACACAACAATGCTTTGAAAAAAAACCTCTTTTGCATAGATCAACCTACTATCAACCATAAAATATGCCGATAATAAAATATCTATCAGAATCTTACATTCTGCCGAAAATAGATAGAGCCAGTACAGAGATTGTATTATTGAACATCGAGACCCCTTGCTCTCCTGGAGGAGACCAAGGGTTCGAATTGGTTGCGTTATCGGAAGAGGTAGGATTCGAACCCACGGTTGGTTGCCCAACAACAGTTTTCAAGACTGCCGCAATCGGCCACTCTGCCACTCTTCCGTTGAGCAAAGCATTATAAGAATTGATTTCTTAAATCTCAATCACTTCGATCAAAGCTTGAAAAGTGGCTGAAAATTTCCCAGCGATTTTGTTTCACAGATATCTATAAAAATCGTTTGAAACATCATAACAAAATATTTGCTTGAAACCCACACTCTCATTATAATCCGACAACAAAAACTTTGAACAGGAGGACGTTATGGCTGCTAAATTAACCCCTAGAGGTATTACAGGCACTGAATCACAACCCGTTCTTTTACCAGCTCCATCAGGAGTGCCAGTCCCAAAACAAAGTCCTGGGATGGGCTCAGGTGCTAGTTCATTTGGACCGGCAGCTGATTTAACCGTATCCCAATTTATGGAAGTACAGCCAGACCAACCACCTACAGCACGCATACTAAATGCGGGGGCTCTTCAAGAAGGGCTAAAAGCAAATGAAGAAAAGGAAAGCCCTACCTCAACGACAGCGAGAAAAGATCCTGCGCCCCTTCTACCTTCTGACTCTCCTAGTAATTCTACTTTGGCAGCCACTCCTCCTTTGTCACTTCCTGCGCCTCTACCTGCTACGACGCCACCACTTAAATCAAACCAATTTAATCAAAGTAATGAGCCTAGAGAAAAAGAAATATCAGCTGCTTATATAGTCATGAAAAGCATTGGTAGAATTTTGCAACGTGTTGCGGTTCGCAGTCCTCATGTTCATATTGGACTTTTCGGCCTCTATATTGTGAATAAAATATATATAAATGATGACACCTTTGCTATCGAGGCCGCTATTTTTATCGGTGTTGCTGGGACTGTTTATTGTATTGCGCGAGCAGCCATTTTAGAAATCCTTCCGGAATGGATGCTTCCCCAGGAACCCAAGTACAGCTTCTGGAGACATACCATCCTTATCACCAATACCATTTGTATTACGCTAACCCTCACTTCTGCAGTCTGGAAACTGAAAATCTCAGCTATTCAGGGTGTAGCTTGCTGGGCCATCCCTCATGCCTTATCTTATTGGTTCTTTAGCGACCGCTATCCTGATATTGATAAAAACAATAAGTGGGAAAAGAATGAGTTAGCGACAAAAAGCTAATGCAGAAAGAAAGATAAACTCTGCTATAAGGAGTTGTTATTTCTTCATGCAATCAAATGGATGAGCAAATCGCATAGGTTAAGTTGTGGCTTCCCTGATTTCCATGGTTCTTTTTTCCTATTTAGGGACGACGCCGGAAACCTTTTCTGTCTATGCTGTAAATGATCACCTAGATCCTCTTCTTCCTCTACCAGAGCCTTTTTCATTCAGAGAAAAGATCTGGGAACAGTTAAACAATGATTTGTGGATCAATATCTTATGCTATGGATTAGCTTATGCGGCTCGTTGGACGATCTTTCGTCATGATCACAGATCGATGATTCCAGAGTACGTCGCTATTGCTGCTCTGACTTGGTCTATCTTAGCCCCTATTTTTAATATCTTAGGTGAAAGTCCGCTCAACAGTATTTTGTTATACTGCATCAGCAGCGGTATTGCTCTATCGCTAATGAACGCACGGAAGATCGAGATTGCGCCTTTAAAAGGCAGCGTGATCACTCTGTCTGTTTTTTCTGTGGCTCGAGTTCTAAATGATATTTTTCAGGAATAGTAGTTTTAGAACTGTGAGAGAAAACGGAAATCGTTTTCTGCAAAGAGTCGGATATCGTTGATATTGTAGCGGAGAAGAGCGAGTCGTTCGATGCCCATGCCCCAAGCGTAGCCGGAATAGACTTCTGGATCGATGCCGCCGTTCTTAAGTACTTCAGGGTGGACCATGCCCGCGCCGGCAACTTCCAGCCAACCGGATTCTTTACAGATGCGGCAACCTTTGCCATCACAATTCGTGCAGCGGATATCGATTTCAAGACCGGGTTCTACGAAAGGAAAGTAGCTGGGACGGAAACGGGTTTCAACTTTTTTGCGCAAAAGCTTGTTCCAAAATTCTTCCATCGTTGCAAAAAGATCTGCGAAGGAGACATTCTTATCGACATAGAGTCCTTCGACTTGATGAAAGAAGACGTGCGAGCGGGCGCTGATGTTTTCATTACGGTAAACAGTGCCTGGCGCGATGATGCGGATAGGAGGTGAATTTTTTTCCATGACGCGGAGCTGGGTATTGGAAGTATGGGAGCGGAGGAGCATCTTCGCATCGATATAGAAGGTGTCTTGCATCTCGCGGGCAGGATGGTCGTGAGGAAAATTCAATCCTTCATAGTTGTACCAATCGGAGTCGATGTCAGGGCCGTATTGGACGGAGAAACCCATGCCGGAAAGAATTTCGATGATTTCATCTAGGAGAGCGGTGAGCGGATGCTTTCTGCCCATGAAACGGCGACGGCCCGGTAGGGTGACGTCGATTTTTTCATCGGCAATCCGATGAGCCAGTTCAGCTTCATGAAAGCTGCCCAAGGCTTTATCGCAGAGCTCGCTCAGCTCGGTTTTGAGATCGTTGATCTGCTTGCCTAAGAAAGGACGTTGATCCGAGGGAGATTCCCGGAGGGCGTTCATGAGATCTTGAACGGGCCCTTTTTTTCCCAAAAATCGAATTTTGAGCTGCTCGACGTCTTTTGATTCTTTGACAGTCGAGAGCTCAGTTTTGAACTGCTGGCGCAGAACTCCGATTTTTTCTTGCATAGCCCCAATTTAAAGAGGGTTTTTAGGCAAGGGCTTGCTTAGCTTTATGAGCAACAGCGGCAAATCCTGCAGGGTCTTTAATCGCCATTTCAGACAACACTTTACGGTCGAGTCCGCACTGGGCTTTTTTCAGGCCATCGATCAATTTGCTGTAGGACAGTCCGTGCAATTTTGCACCGACGCCGAGGCGGTTGATCCAGAGGCTGCGGAAATCCCGTTTGCATTGTTTGCGGCCGCGGTAGTTGAAAGCCATCGCTTGAAGAACGCAGTTTGATGTCAATCTGCGGTGATTTTTACGATCGCCTACAAAACCTTTCGCTTGTTTAAGCAGCCTTTTGCGCTTACGATTACTATAAACGGCGTTAGTGGCTCTTACCATAGTCTTATACTCCCATTAAACGTGCGTACATCTTGGTCTGACTGCTGTCAACCAATGTATCTTTTTTAAGTCTGCGCTTGCGCTTAGAGGCCTTCCCTGTCAAAAGGTGGCGGCGTCCAGGACGTCGGCGTTTAAGTTTACCAGTTCCCGTCACTTTGAAGCGGGCCAACATGGCTTTTCTTGTTTTCATTTTTGGCATACAATTTTCCTATTTAAACTTTCTTTTTTGTGCTGGGTTTAGCTCCAGGAGCAAGCACGACCGAAAGGGTTTTTCCAAAAAACTTCGGATGGGCCTCGGAAGCAGCAATATCTCCCAATTCTGTGCACAGTCTATCGATGATTTTCCTTCCAAATTCAGGATGCATCATTTCTCTTCCACGGAAGTTGCAAGTGATTTTCACCTTGTTGCCTTCCGCAATAAATTTACGAGCGTGGCGCAGCTTAGTCTGGAGATCATGCTCATCGGTATTAGGCTTGACCTTGATCTCTTTAACTTTCACTTGGTGCTGCGATTTCTTGCTCTCTTTCTCTTTTTTAGTCTGCTGGTATCGGAACTTACCGAAATCAATAATCTTGCAGACTGGAGGATCGGCTGTCGGAGCAATCTCAACTAAGTCCAATCCCACTTGTTCGGCTCTATGTATAGCGTCTAGGAGAGTGAGAACTCCTAACTGGTTGCCATCTTTATCGATGACACGAACTCTTGAAGCACGAATTTCTCTATTAACTCTCAAGCTGTGTTAACCTACTCATCAACGTTTCTAAAAATCAATGTCAGAGATTCTCAAGTCATTTTTCTCTGTCGCCTACGACAATACTAAAAGGAACTCTTTCACGCAATGACCGACGTAGGCGCCGGCCCTAAAGGCAAACCCTCTTTCTCTAGAAGCAAAGCGACAAATCGCTCTAGAGAATAAAAAAGCGACAGTCCTACAAGTCCCGATTTCTCATCATAGAAAATACGCGGGCCTGTCCACATCCGGCCTAAAGCATCAGAAATTAAGAACTCGATGCCGGACTGCTCCCCGTTCTCCGAAGAGCTTTTGATCTGGAGCTTCTTCAAAGCTTCCCGAAGAATTTTCGCCGGTTTACCCACGATAACTACTTCATAATCAAAGGCAAAAATTTTAAGGAATTTTGTGATGATTTGCAAGAAAGAAATGACACTTTCCTCTCTTCCTGGTAAAAATACCCTGTCGACCATTCCTTCTGCCGTGTCCAATAACTCTAATCCATCACCCCCTAAAGACATTTTTACCATCTCTAAAGATCCCCTGCCGGAGGCCTTAATGTAGGAAGAGTGGCACAGGATCAGGTCTTTATCGTTAAAAGCCGGAGTTGTGATGGGATCGATTCCAGAAAAAAGTTTAAAGGTTTTTTCTAAAATAGTTTTTTTGAGATGCTCTCCCTGCGGTAGCCAGAGCCAGCCCCTGGGGCAAGGGGATAAAAGCTGCCTCTGTTTGATTAAATTCAAATGGCTGGAAATCTCTTTGCACCGCTTGACCTGAGATTTCAATTCATCTTTTGAAAAAGCAGCGGTGCCGATCAGCCTGATCCAGCTGCCATGCAGCTGAGCAGAAACCAGTTTAAAAAACTTCACCTCGCTAGTCGACTCTAGGGTCTCTCCAGGCGACAGACCCGCGTAATGGCCCATTTGGACGATCGGGACAATCCCCTGCTGATGACGTACAACTTCTGCCGCCTGCGGATTGCCATGGTGCTTTAAGAACTGCGCAGCATTGGCGGGCATCATATCTAACTGTTTTAAATCGAGATTTTTTTTGATCCAGCCCCGCATCCGTTCTTCAAGAAGGGGGATCATTTCACTTTGAAATTCAAAAGGGAAAATCACATCACAATAGAAACAGTGTTGTGTCGCTAAAAAAGACCGGACTTGGGCCGCAGGAAACAACTCGCCCATAGCGGCGGCGAGAATGATACTACAGCTTGCTTGAGATGGGAAAATTGACTTCACGTAACTAAATAACCTGTATGACGAATTGGGATATAGCTGACTCGAACAGCTGACCTCCACGATGTCAACGTGGCGCTCTAACCAACTGAGCTAATACCCCAATGGATGGAAAGAGTTTACAGGATTTGTCCCTTAACATGCAAGACTCTAAAAACTACACCCAGAGATGGTATTCAAGCCCTTTTTGCAGATTAAGGCATTGAGCAGGAGATTCAAAATTAAGAGCAATAAAACAGGCTAGACAAGAAGCGGCATTGATTCCGACCGCAAATAAAGGATGGATCGGATTTTCACATAAAAGATACGTCGCAGCCATTCCTCCGATACAGCCAAAGCACCTGGAATAAAAAATATAAGAGAATTGCTTATCTTCTTTTTCTAGAACATGTGCCGCTCGACTCTGAAAGTATTTGTATGTCATTCCGCATAACAACATATCAACGGTATTGTAAACAACAGCCGTAACCAGGGGCATATGAGAAAAGGTTGAGGTAACGGTTGCTCTGGTTAAAAAAGAGGCTGAGATCATTTGTGCCATAAATCCCCACTAAATTTTCCATCGATTGAAAAAGTTTATAAGATAAGCCGCTTTCACGCAAATCTTCGTATTCTGTCATGAAGAAATAAACTATATCGGATATCCTCTATTCAGACGCAGAACCATTAGAAGAGAGATTACACAAGCAACCGCATTGACGATGATTGCACGAAAAGGATGAATGGGTTTTTTACACAAAAGATGAGTAGCCACTATCCCACCCAGACAACCTATACATCGAGAATAGAATAAATAATAAAAATAATTGTCTTCTTCTTTTTCATTTTTAACTGCTCTATTATGAAAATACCTCATTGTCAACCCACTGAGAACCATATCGGTTGCGTTATAAACAATCGTGGCACCAATCGGAGTAGCCATGTAACAATAAAGAACTGCCCTTGTTACGGCGGAAGTATAAAGAACATCTTGCGTCATTAAATCCCTCTAAAAAGTTGGAATATTATAATATAATGATCTAAAAAAGTATGCATAAACCTCATCTAGATCAAGCTTACATTTATTGGAAAAATCTCTTGAAACCTGACGATCACGTGATCGATGCGACCTGCGGCAATGGAAAGGACGCGTTGAGACTCGTAGAACTGGTTCCTCAAGGCCACGTCTATGCCATCGATATCCAAGAGATAGCTCTCCAAAAAGCTAGAGAATTGATTCCAAATTCAAATATTTCCTATCTATTACAGTCCCATACTAAATTGCTTACGGGTGAATTCAAATTAATTGTTTACAATCTAGGGTATCTACCAGGTGGAAACAAAAATTTGACCACTTTAACGGAGACGACGGTGGAAAGCCTGGCAAAAGCATCTCAAATAATTTCTATAGGGGGCGCTTTGAGTATTATGTGCTATCCGGGCCACCCCGAAGGGGCCTTGGAAGAGCAGGCTGTTCAAAAATGGGCTGAGGGTTTGGACCCTCAAAAATGGCTTATAACTCACCATACTTGGCGGGAAAAATCGCCAACTCTTTTCTTTATTCTTAAATTAAAAAAATAAATTAACTTAATTTAATTCTCACATTATTAATAATGTAATTACCAGAACAATTACTATTCTAAAACAATCGTAATAATAGTATAATAATGGACATAGCCTAATCGCCTTGCCTTAATTTTAATAAAGTAATATGAGGAGAAAGATATGGGTCTTAGCATAGAACGAAATGTCTATTCAGAATACGCAGAAAAGCTTCACTCTATAGAAGAGGAGCTTCACGCACAGCCTATCACGGAAGAACTCCGTGAACAGATCATCCATGAGTTGGATGAGGTCCATGAGAATTTATCAAAATGCGACACAACTGCTGCGCAAGTCAACCGATTTGCACAATCATTCCTTGAGGAACTCCGCCAAAAAGCTGTCTTCCTTTATGGGGAGATCGATGATTTTTATCATAAACATGAAATCGATGTGATCAAGGAAGAGACCAACTCTTTAGCTCAAACCGTGCAGCAAAAAGATTTGTTGAGAATCACTCAGATCATTGTAACCCTCCGGTCTCACATCACTCAATTATTAGAATCTTATAGCCCTGCTTTGTCAGAACGCCGGGTCCTGGTTTACGCTAAAATGACGTTGGAACAGGCCGAGGCTCTCTTACAAGGGAAGCTACTTCCAGAACTCGATATCTCCGAATGGACCTATTTGGAGACGGAAGAGATCATTGAAGAGCTTGCTGAATATCTGGGAAATAACGACAAGGTATCGGTCCGGCTCTTAATGAACCGGTTATCCCCTGTTCAAAAGAAGCTGGTCATGAGCTACCTTAATTCCAAAGATCTCTTGACGCACCTCCTTCATGATGTAGAAGGAACCGCAAACAAGGACCATCTCTTCGGAGGCTAACGCCTCTCTGACACTGTCCCCAATGGAAAGTCCCGCGGTAAAACGGTCAAACCCGTTTTGCCGCAATATTTGACCCATTTCTTCAGCAGGTACCGCTTTATCTATCGGAGCTTGGACCAAGTAAAGATGGTCTGCTCGCTCAGCTAGCATCATCAAGCATTTTCGTACGTCTTTATCCTTAGACATCCCAACAACAGCTGAAAAGCGGCGGCCTGGGAAGGATAGCTCGAAGGCTTCCAAAAGGCGGATAAAACCGGCAGGATTATGTGCGACATCCAAGATGGTTTTCCCGATGTGCTCGAAGCGGCAGGAAGGTCTCCATCTCAATCCAGCCTCGATATCGGGAGAGCTCAAATTTAAAAGTTTCAAGGCCTGACGGGCGATGGCGGTATTTTCAACATCATAAAACCCTGGCTGAGATTCTACCTTATAGAGGGGGCTTTTGCAGTCAGCTGCGCGCTGGCGGATCACAGCCAAGTCGGCATGCGGACCGATGACAATGGGAATGCCAGGTTTGATGATGCCGGCTTTTTGAAAAGCGATCTCTTCTAATGTTTTTCCCAAAACATCCTCATGGTCACAAGCGACAGAAGTAATAATGGAGATTTGGGGCAGGATGATATTGGTCGTATCTAAAAGACCTCCAATCCCGGCCTCAATAACGGCAATATCGACTTTTTGATCTCGAAAATATTCAAAAGCTAATAGGGTCGCTAGCTCAAAAAAACAGAGGTCGTTGTCGAGGTTTAAAAGTTTTAAAAGTCCTTGCCGGGCGGTCTCTTCAGGGATTTGAATGCCGTTGATGACGATCCGCTCGCAAAAAGAGACTAAATGGGGAGAGGTGAAAAGACCGACCTTGAGGCCGGAAGATTCAAGGGCTTTGGCGATCTTCAGAGAAACAGAGCCTTTTCCGTTAGTTCCCGTCACATGGATGGTGGGATAGGCTTTTTCAGGGGAGTCCAGCGTTCGAGCAATCTCTCGGATGGCCTCAACACTATTATGCGTGTCTTCAGGCCGTTTGGTAAACAGGAGCTCGATTACTTCTTCATAATTCATAGCGGTTTTTGAAAAATACGGTTAAAAGTCTCTTGATCCACTCCGCTGCAGCCGAGTTCTGTTTCCGGTTTGACGCTTCCATGAAAATCAGACCCTCCGCTCATCATCCAACCTTTTCCTAAAGCGGTCTCCACCCAAAACTTCTTAAATAAGCGGGAATAATAACATTCCAGGCCATCGAATGGCAATTTTAACAGATCATTAATCGGAAATTCCTCTGGCAGCAGCTGAGGATGGGCGACAAAAGCTTTCCCCCCGGCAGCATGGAGAACTTCGATCGCTTCTTCGACGGTGAAGGGATCCCCGGGATCATAACATTTTCTACCTTCTCCGATGTGGTGATTAAAGGCTTCCCGGAAATTTTTGACATATCCTTTTTCCACCATCAATTGGGCGATATGCGGACGTCCAATCGTATTTCCTTGCCCTTTGGCTAAGAGTTCTTCGTAAGAAATCGGCATCCCATGCTCGTTGAGTTTGGTCAAAATCGCTTGATTGCGTAGTTCTCGCCGTTTTTGATGCCTTGCGCAAAGCTGATGCATCCCAACGTTATTTAAATCAAAATCGTATCCGAGCAAATGGAGGCTGATCCCTTGGAATTCGCAAGAGAACTCAACTCCGGTTCCCAAAAGAATCCCAGCTTCTCGGGCCGCGGGAATGGCGGTTTTATAAGCGTCGATCGAATCGTGATCGGTGATCGAGAGCCCTTTTAACCCGCTTTGTTTAGCAAGTTGAATCAATTCAGAAGGAGAGACAGATCCGTCAGAACAGGTCGTATGGCAGTGTAAATCTGCAAAATAAATCACGTCGATATTACTCGTATTTCCATTTCAAGGTCATGCCCCGTCTTTTCATGGACAACTTTTTTTACATGTGCGGCTAGATTGATGACATCCTGCGCTGTGGCATCGCTGCGATTCACGATAAAGTTGCCATGAAGCAAAGAGATCTCCGCTCCGCCGATCGAATGGCCTTTCAGACCACATTGTTCGATTAGAGCTCCAGCAGAAGCATGAGACGCATTACGAAAAACACATCCTGCTGACATATCGCTGTAAGGCTGAGTTTTTGTGCGGTAGTCGATGATCTTGAGCTGCCGTGCGCGGGCTTCTGTGGAGGAAATCAGATGAAATTTAGCAGCGGCTATCGATCCTTTGAGACTTTGAAAAGAAGATGACCGGTAGCCCCATTGAAGTTTTCCCTTTGGAAGGATTTCTACCTTTCCCTTTTCATTCACATAAGTCACTTCTGTTAAATATTGAAATGTCTCGCCGCCATTAGCGCCGGCGTTCATATAGACAGCACCGCCGACAGATCCAGGAATGCCCGAAGCGAACTCTAAACCCGCCCAGCCTTTGCGAGCGGTCTGCGATCCTAAAAGAGAAAAACTATACCCTGCGCCAACGGTGAAAATCCCTTCCTCCTGCTGACAGAAATGGATTTTATTCAGAATGACCACTCCATCATAACCTTGATCGGAAAAGAGGATATTGGAGCCTTTGCCTAAAACAAGATAGCGGAGATTTTGCTGATAACAATAGGAGATAACCTCTTGGAGTTGATCGATCGATTGAACTTCGATGAAGTATTTTGCAGGGCCGCCAATGCCAAAAGTCGTTAGGTCTTTGAGCGGGCGTCCTTCTTCAAACAGCATGATGCCTCTTAGAAGCTATATTAAAACCTCGATCGGATGGTTTGTGTGCCTAAATTCCTTTCTAAAGGCTTAGAAAGGAATTTAGCAGCAAAGCATCCTGATCATGGTTTTAGTATAGCTTCTTAAATATGTTTACGAAGACAAAAAATTTGTCTCCATAAGCTTATTCAACAACTTCCGGTTTCTTTTTGTAAAGAGCATCTAAAATGGCGTTGATAAAATTTGCGCTTTCCGAAGAGGAAAATTTCCTTGCCAGCCTCACTGCTTCGCTAATGGCAACTTTAGGAGGCACGCTTTTAGAGAAATAGATTTCATAGGCCCCCAGTCTCAGTAAATTCCTTTCTACACGCGGGATCCTGTCAAATTCGTATTCCGTTGCCGTTTCCGAGATCATTTGATCAATAGTCTGAAGTTGGCCCTGAACCTCTTTGGCTTGCGATTCTGCCATGTACATGCACTTTTTCGTTACCTGATGATGTTGCATGAGAATAGGGAAAGACTCCTCCTGTCCATATTCTGGTCCACATCCTGATTTATCCTGGATAAAATCAGAACTGTAGAGGAGGTGGAAAACAATCTCTCTCATCTTGTAGGGATTTAAAGCCATAAGGCCGGCCAGTATATCAAATTTTCGACTACTGTTTCAACTCATTCAGAAGAATGTGTTAAGTGCTTATTTATCAAAGAGTTGTAAATGACTGCGAAGCATCCAGGCCATTTTTTCATGAGCTCCGAGCTGTCGACCCACCATATCAACTGTCGCATGGTCTTTAATATCATCTGCAGTTGTCCCTAATTGCCTTCCGCAACGGATTAATGCCTCATGGTCGACTATGAGCTGTTCAATCATTTTTTTATCGGAAATAGGCTTATTTGCATCTTTGATACAGCATTTTTGAAACGCTGAAAAAGAGGCCTCGGCATAGAACCCTAAGGCTTGGATCCTCTCAGCAATTTCATCCAAAGTTTCTGCTAGCTCTTCGTATTGCTTTTCTAAGAGGAGATGAAGAGAGAAGAAATGAGGGCTTTTAATATTCCAATGAAAATTCTGGGTTTTCAGATAGACCGCGTAGCTATCGGCCAAATAATGCTGCATCTCGTCTGCGACTTTTTTACGTTGTGCTTCAGTTAACCCGCAATTTATTTTCATACGACCTCTTTTTCTTATATCATGCATCAAATGA
This sequence comes from Parachlamydiales bacterium, assembly GCA_003153295.1. Lineage (GTDB taxonomy): Bacteria > Chlamydiota > Chlamydiia > Chlamydiales > Rhabdochlamydiaceae > PALSA-1444. Next base: position 393,948 of record PLXY01000008.1, read on the forward strand.
TTATTTCTAACCAGTGGCACTTCCCTGCTATATATCCAAGGCTTGTTTTTCTTTTAAAATTTGATTTCGAATTCAAAGAAGTTTATATTTTTTGGAAAAATTAGGAGGAATATGTCTTTTCATCAATCGCCTATCTATGTAGGTGTTTCCACAGGAATCACAGCGTACCTTTTCTGCAAAAGTTTTGAAATCTCCCGACCTTTTGAAAAATCAATTTTAGTCGCAGTTCACATCGGGCTCAGTGTTTTAGCAAAGCGCATCATAGAATCTCAACATCAGGGAAGACCTCAGGTGTCTCCTTTGCGCAATCGAGCAATTTTCTTATGTAGATGTTCTCATATTTTAATCATTCCATTTACATTCTATATAGCCCGATGTTTAAATTTTAAAACCTCGGCTTATCTTCCACAGATAGGATTAGCGTATTTATCTAATGAAACTGTATTAGGACTTCTTAATCTTTATGATTGGCTGAAGTGAAAACAATAAAACCAAAGGAATTGTATGACAACTTTTAATCCAATAAAAGTTTTAGCAAAACCTCTATTCAATATTGTAGTGAATTCAGCTGCTGTTTATGGAGCTGCACGACTGTTAGGAGTAGATGACAGCCAGGAAGTCGCGCTCATCGTTGCTATTGATACAGTTTTTCGCATCGGGATTGTGCACGCTTTATCTGCGATGAGGCTTCCTTGTCAAGAAACCGGATTAATGGGTCATTTGATATTTGGTACCTTAACACTGATGACACAACGTGTAAGCACTAGAATTGCTATCGGATGGCTAGGAGTAAATCGGAGATGGCGCGCTCGCGCCTACTTTATGACTATATTTGGTTATATCGCTTTGGGATGGAAGGTCAATGGAATGATAAAAGATCCGATCTTGTTATGCATCCCATCTCTTAAAAAACTTAACTAGGAAAAATATGTCCACTTTGACTATAAATCCGTTCCCTGAACTCAGTATTGAAGTGTTAGGCAGTTCTGGTGCATCTTATTTATTAAACAAGATTTATCCTACACCCCATTTGAGATATTTTCTCGTCATCACTGCTGTTGATGTTTTTGTTCGAAAAGGCATTATGTTTTTTTCTAACGAAATTGCTAACCACTTAACATACAAGAACGGCTATGTAGATAAGGATAACCAGGTTACTAATCCAAAATTCTTTCACTTAATGAGTTCAGGCGCCCTTATCCTAATAAATCTGTCACCTTTATTTTACAGATTTGTGGCACAGAAATTGGGTTTACAAACTCCGAATTATATCATTACATTGACCTATCTCGTTTTAACTGCACGATTCAATTCTGTTCTCATCAACGCAATAAAATTTCTTGGCTGTTCATTACCCCAGCTGAAAGAAGAGAGCGGTTGAATTTCTCTCTGCTCTTTTGACAGAAAGAATCGTTCCTGCTACGTTGAAAAGTTATTTCAGGTTATAATTTCTAGGGGGATTGAAGTGTTGGGAGTGTTTTTAGATACGGAAGCGAACGGACTCAATGCCTTCAAACATCGTATTCTTGAAATTGCCTTCAAGATCGTTGATCTCAAGACTGGCGAGATCAAAGAAACTTACGACACGATTATTCATCAGCCTGAAGAGATTTGGAAAAGCAGCGATCCGGCAAGTCTCAAAGTCAATGGTTTCACTTATGAGAAACTCTTGACTGGAAAAAAACCTGATATTGTAGCAGCAGAGATCGCCAATATTCTCCAACGGAATAACATCCGGAGAGGTGAAGCTGTTTTCATTTGCCAAAATCCTTCTTTTGACCGGATCTTTTTTTCACAATTGATCGATCCTGATATCCAAGAGCGGCTCAACTGGCCTTATTATTGGCTCGATTTAGCCTCCATGTACTGGGCGGAAGCGATGCGCCGGGGAAAAGAAGATCCGAAGTTTTTCCCTTGGGTCACGGGTTTCTCTAAAGACAGAATTGCCTCTGTTTATCACCTGCCTGCTGAAGAACACCCCCATCAAGCGATGAACGGCGTCGATCATCTTTTGCTCTGCTATGAAAAAGTGATCGGTTTTCAATAATCGAATTTTATTTTTAATTTGGCTGCAACGATCTACTAACCTTAGCTTTTTTGACCCAAGAAATATTTGATTGAAAGCAACTCGTTTCATCCCTACAATAACCTTGAATTTCCAGGATAATAATAAATGGGTTTTATAGGCGCTTTCACTCCCCTCGTTGAGATCTTTGTTATCACGATCATTCTTAATTACTTGCTTTCCTTTTTTTGGAATACAAGATCGATGGATCTCTTGATCGGAGCCCTGGCATTTTTGATCATTTTTGCCATTACTTCCCTGCTACATCTTCCGATTCTTTACACGATTATGACCAATTTGGCCAATGTCGCGGCCATTGCGATCTTAGTTATTTTTCAACCCGAGCTCCGAGTGGCTTTATCAAAACTTAGTTTGAAAGGAAAAAGATACCGGGAAGTGACGGAATTTGATAAATTCTTAGACCAATTGACGAATTCTGTCTATAGGCTGGCCGATAAAAGAATCGGGGCTTTGATTGTTTTAGAGCATGAAGATAAGCTCGATGAGTTTGCACAAAAAGCTGTGATCCTAAATGCGCAGTTTTCTTCCGAGCTTTTAGAATCGATCTTTGCAGCATCGACGCCTCTGCATGACGGCTCAGTGATTATCCGTGATATGACCGTGGTCGCAGCGGCGGTGATTTTACCGCTAGCTGATGAAGCGACAGAAGTGATGAAATCCTTTGGAACGCGGCATCGCGCTGCTTTAGGCGTCTCGCAACTTTCAGACGCTTTGGTGATCGTGGTTTCGGAAGAAAGCGGTAAAGTGTCGCTGGCCCGGGAAAATGTGATCACACGCGGAGTGAAGGCCGACCGGTTCAAGGGAATTATCCGCAGCATTTTTAACACAGCGCCGGAAAACTCTTCGCTGAAAACTAAGTTTAGCATCCGCAGGTTGATGGGGGCCTGATGACATTTTTACGTAATTTCCTTCTCAACAACTGGGAAAGAAAAGTTATCTCACTATTTTTGGCCATTGTGATTTGGCTGGTGGTCAACCATTCCCTCACGACCAATAAAATATTGGAGAACGTTCCTGTCCGTCTGATTAATATTCCTGTCGGGATGACGGTTGAAGGCCTTCAGCCCAATGGGATGCTTTCTAAAAAAATCTCCCTGACCTTGAAGGGCAATAAGACAGAACTTGCCGAGATTGTCTCTAATGATGTCGAAGTCGTTCTAGATGCGATGGACAAATCGGACGATTGGCTTGCGACGATTACTCGTAAAAATCTTCTCTCGCTCAATCCCGATATCAATCTATCTAAAGCGATTAAACATGTGGTCGTCCAGAGGCTGCCCGTTAACTTTACACGTCTCGTCACAGAAAAAATTCCCGTGGTTGTAACTCAGCCTATCGGCGAAGCGCCTCGCGATTATCAATTTTTAGATGTATGGCCCTATCGTCTGACGATGACCGTCAGCGGTCCTGAAGAGGTGATCAAACAACTCAAAGCAAAGGGCATGAACCTCACCTTTAATTTGAACGACATCTCTAGAACAGATCTAGAGTCCGAAGACTATAAATCGGATGAAGTCTCTTTCTTTGTACCTGACACCTGGAAACAGATCTCGATCCCCTCTCTTTCTGACCGGCCTTTCGCGATTGATGATATCCAGGCCAATGAACTGAGGATCGACTTTGTCCGAAGCGACCTTCACCCGATTGCTAAAGCGATCCCGATCAATCTCTTTTTTCCACCTGAGCACAGCCTGACTCTGAATCCTGAAAGCTATTCTTTGGCTTTGGGAGGGGTTGTCCAACAGTTCCACGGCATCTATCTTTTACGCAAATCGCTTTACGCCAAAGGCGTCAGCCACCTCTTTGTCGAACTCGTCCAGGATATGTTAGAAATTTCTATTTTGCTCACTCCTAAGACTGAAAAAAAACAGCTGGATTGGAGCGTTCAGTTTCTCAATCCCCGCGTCTTGGAAGACAAGTACGTCTCGATCTTAATGTCGGATGACGGCGATAGAAACGAAGACCCTTCTTCAATCAAAAGACGGGAAGAATATCTCCGAGGCAGATTTCGCCATTATATGAACCGCTTCCAACTTTATAAATCCGACCGTGAAAAATTCGATCTGAAGGTCGAACTCCAAGACCAACAAATCGTCATTGAAGAATCCCCCCATGAAAACAGTCGCCATTCTTAAAAAAGATTTCCATACGCATGGAGGACTAGAGAAATCCTCCTGGAGAATTCTCCAAGCCTTCAAAGCAACAGGGGCTGATGTCACCCTGCTCACAGCCCAAGTGAAAAATCATGATGTTTCAGCTCCCTGCTCAGTTCTGTCCTGCCCTTTGGAAAGTAAATTGAAGTTCAAAAGACTGAAAGAATTCGATGACTGGTGCGCTGCGACTGTAAAGGCGCGTGCTTTCGATGTGGTCTTCAGCATGGACCGGTCTTCATATCACACACATCACCGGGCTGGAAATGGCGTCCATGCAGCTTATCTTGCCTTCCGCCGTCAAAAAGAAGGTTTTCTCAAAGGACTTTCCTTCTCATTAAACCCTCTTCACCGCGTTATCCTTAAACTCGAAAAAGCCACTTTTGAAAATCCCCATCTCAAAGGCATCATCGTCAATTCTGCTTTCGTCAAGGATCAGATTCTGCAGTTTTATTCGACACCGCCTTCTAAAATTCACGTTGTCCACAATGGTGTTGAATGGCTCGAAATGGAGGCCGATTTCCAAGCCTCTTTTGAACAAAAAGAGTTCATCGCTCAAAACCTCAATCTTGATCCTAGCCTCTTTCAGTTCCTTTTTATCGGCCACAATTTTCAAAGAAAAGGACTTGAACTTCTCCTTCTAGCCCTCAGTCGTTTGCAAAGACGTGACTTTCATCTCTCTGTGGTGGGAAGCGACAAAAACCTGGCTGCCTATCAAAAAAAAGCGGCTGAGCTCGGCCTTTCCAAAAACGTCACGTTTTTTTATTCCCAATCCGATACCCGCCCCTTTTATCAAGTTGCCGATGCTTTGGTGATTCCCTCCCAATACGATCCTTTTGCCAATGTCACTGTCGAGGCTTTAGCGATGGGACTCTTTGTCATCTCGTCCAAAAATAATGGGGGCCATGAAGTCCTTAACTCTATCTCTGGAATCACCGTCGATCCGTTTGATCTGGATCGCTTCACCGCTGCTTTAGAAAAGGCCTTTGACCACCCCAAAAATTTACTATCAGCGCAGCAAATCCGCGCTTCTGTCCAGCATCTCGACTTCAGCCATCAACTTGAAAAGGTATGCCAGCTATGCCTTACTTGACCTACATCCTTTTCCGCATTGCCACTTTTCCGCTTCAATATCTTCCCTATAAAATATTACATCTGCTCGGAAAGGTCTTAGGATTAGCTGTTTATGCCCTCTATCCCAAATATCGGAAAAGGGCTCTTTCGAACCTTGCGCTAGCAACTGATCTCAATCTGTCTCCTGACCAAATCGTTGCAACGGCAAAAAAATCTCTTCAAAACCTCGCTATCACCGCTTTAGAGTATCCCCGCCTTTCGATAGAAAAAAACATCCATCGACTTGCCACCTGTCAGAATCCTGAACCTTCTGCTTCCATGATCCAATCAGGCCAAGGAGTGATTTACTTTTGCGGCCATCAGACCAACTGGGAAATCCTCTTTTTAGAAGGAACCAAAAGGATGCCCGGCGTCGCTATCGGCCGTCCCATAAAAAATGATTATCTCTACCGCTGGATCATGGCTCTAAGAGAAAAATTCGGCGGTAAGATCATCCGCCCGACCAATGCATACAAGGAAGCGTTCCGCGCTCTTAAACAAGGAAAATTCGTCGGCATCGTGGGCGATCAAGGCATGCCCGATTCAGGATTTTCCTGCCCTTTTCTCGGACGTGAAGCGTGGACCTCTCCTCTTCCTGCTCTACTATCTTCTCGCACCGGCTGTCCTGTAATCGTGGCTACAACCCGGCGTGAATTTGGCAGATATACGATCCATTATAGCGATCCAATTTTGCCGACTGAAGATCCTTATGTGCAAATGCGCCAGATCCTCGCCGTTTTTGAAAATGCCATCAAAGAGCGGCCTCATGAATGGCTCTGGATCCACAACCGGTGGAAACAACAGCCTCCTGGGAAGATTTTCAAACGTTTCCGCCATGATGCCATCGCTTTTATCTTTTCTGACAACTCTACGGCCGTTTCTTCCATCGCTCAAATCCGTACCCTTTACCCCCGCGAGCAGGTCACCGCTTTTGTTCCTTCTCCTTTTTCTTCTTCTGAGATTGAAGTCAAATCGCATGACGATCTCTTTTCGGAAGACTACCGGTTCAAACTCATCGTCGACTTCACGCAAAATTCCAAGGTCCAAAAACATTTTTCTCATCTCAGCGCTCTGAACATCAGCTCTTTTGCCAACCCTGAAGAGTTCTTTGCCCATGCCCGCCGATAGATTTTTCACTTCTCAACCTCTCAAATCTACCCTCACTTTAGAAGGAGAAGAGTTCCACCATCTCTCAAAAGTCATGCGCGTCCGCATCGGGGAAACCCTTGAGATTGTCAATGGGCAAGGAGAGCTTGCTGAGGCCCAGCTGATCTCATCCGACAAAAACAGCTGCCAGCTGAAAATCATTGCCCATCAAACAGCTCCTCTTCCCTCCCATTCCCTAATATTAGCATTAGCCTTAACACGACCCTCTTCTTTGGAATGGACGCTAGAGAAAGGCACAGAACTCGGAGTGACAGAATTTTGGATTTTCCACGGTGAGCGGAGTGAGAAAAAAGAAATTGCTAATATCCAGCGTCTAGAAACGATTATGATCAATGCTTTGAAACAATGCGGCCGTCTCTACCTGCCGAAAATTGTTCTAAAGCCCCCTCTCGATCAATGGGAGCCTCCCTCAGGTTCGCTTTTCTTTGGGGACATCTCTCCCCAGGCGCCTCTCCTAAAGGGACCCTTTGAAAAAACGGTCTTGTTTTTCATCGGGCCTGAAAAAGGGTTTTCTTCGGAAGAGACAGAACTGCTCATGAAATTCAAAGCCCATCCTATTTCTTTGCACACAAACATTCTTCGTGCAGAGACAGCCGCGATCGCAGCCTTAAGTCAGTTTTACGCTATTTCTCTTTCTTAAATTTTTGCAGGCTCTGCTATATCACTTCAGCGTTTGATCATCTGTGAAGGGATCTTGTGGAGACAAACTCACGGATCGGAACACTGATACCCTGAATTTCTTCAGGAAGAATCCAGTCAGGAATGATAAAAAACTCAATGACGCAATAAGTCTAATTCATTTTTTCTCATTTACAGAGGATAGAATAAGAATTCATTTAGGAGCGCCATTTGCACGCGCCCACTGAAGAACCTCTAAATGGCCGCCCCGCGCTGCAGACGCATAGGTTTTTTCATTCCAGGGAGCCCCGTTTGCACGCGCCCACTTCAGCACCTCTAAATGGCCGCCGTCCGCTGCAGACGCACAGGTGCTTTCATTCCAGGGAGCCCCGTTTGCTCGGGCCCATTGAAGGATTTCAAGATGGCCTCTCGATGCAGCATTCGAGCAGGTATCTGCGTCCCAAGGACAGCCGTTTGCTCGGGCCCACCGAAGGATTTCAAGATGGCCATTTCGGGCTGCGTCAGAGCAAGTCAGTGCGTTCCAAGGACAGCCATTTGCGTGGGCCCACCGAAGGACTTCGAGGTGGCCTCCCGATGCAGCATACGAGCAGGTGTCTGCGCCCCACGGACATCCGTTTGCTCGGGCCCACTGAACGACTTCGAGGTGGCCTCTACTTGCAGCATTCAAGAAGATCCATTCGTCCCAAGGACAGTCGTTTGCTCGGGCCCATTGAAGGAGTTTGAGATGGCCTCCTAGTGCAGCAGCATAACAGGTATATTGGTCCCAAGGACAGCTGTTTGCTCGGGCCCACTGAAGAACTTCGAGGTAACCTCCTAGTGCAGCAGACGCGCAGGTATCTTCGTCCCAAGGACAGCCGTTTGCTCGGGCCCACTGAAGAACTTCGAGGTAACCTCCTCGTGCGGCATACTTGCAGGTCTCTTCGTCCCAAGGACAGCCGTTTGCACGCGCCCACTGCAGCA
>PLXY01000006.1 GCA_003153295.1 Parachlamydiales bacterium
TCTCGTCGCTGAGAGCTGCAAGACGGTATCTTAGAGTTTTAGTTTTAATCAGACGGACCTATAGGAATTTTGTACGAGGATGGGGCAGGGGACAGGCTACAGCAAAAGAAAGGTTGCATATCACATCGCTGAGAGCTGCAAGACGGTATCTTAGAGCTCTGGTTGTCATACGACGCGCTTACAAAAATTTTGTCAGAGAATCTCATAGCCAGCTTATGGAGAAAAGAGAGCAGATTTTCCTTATAGGGAAAAAAGCTCAACGGAAATATCTGAGAACGCAGGCAGCGGTAAAAAAGACACATAAGAATCTTGAAAAAGAATCTCAAAGCCAAGTCACTGTCGAAAGAGAACAAATATCTACTTCCTGGAAGAGAGTTCAGAGAAAGTATCTTAGAACTCTTGTTTTCATAAGGCGGGCGCGCAGGAGTATTGTAAGTCAATGCCGCCAAATAGAGGCTGCAGCAAGAGAACGGTTGTCAGCACTATCTCAGTTTACAACATCATGGGTAGGCAAGTGGCAGTATCAAAAAATACCCGTTAACTCAACTTCAAACAAATCATCTCCTTATAAAATAGGTGATACGCTTGCTAAAATACAGAGTTCAACATGGGGCGCTCCTTTTAGAGGATTCAAGTCCGTTTTCTCTCATTTTACTGCTAGATTGCCTTCCAAAGTTCAGTATAAAATTTTAAAAATTTATACGTTAAGACAATGGGTTAATTTATTTTTAATAATTTTATTTGCTCTTTATTTGTTGGTAATTACATATCTTATTGCAAGTAAGTATCGATCGAGTGGGTCTAACTTGGCTCAAGGGAATAAGTCGTCTCAAGGCCACTCCGCCAGTGGCCATTCCGCCTCTATTGTCAACACACCGCCTTTAGCCATGATCGGATATACCCCGAGAGCTAAGCCCGTCAACAATGATGATAAACCTAGTGGCTATTCTTTCTGGCCTAAACGGTTCACTCTGCGGCATGTTCAAGGGTGGGGAGCGGGGATTGGTTATGGAACTGATTATACCACCGCTGCCATGATGATTGCTCCTGATTACAGGATTGGACGTGTGATGCCCATACTGGATATTCGAGGACACCGTTTTGATAATAACGCACTTGCTGCAAATATCGGTATTGCCGGAAGATTTATTCCTAGATCGAATACGTTTTGTGAGATTTTAGGACTCAATGCTTTCTATGATTGGCGGCAAGGATGGAAAGGAAATTATCAACAAATCGGCCTAGGACTTGAAGTACTGGGAAAAAGATGGGATTTACGCGCTAATGCTTACGTTCCGATTGCGACAACAGTCCGTAAAACAAAATGTGTGTTTAATAATTATATCGGTGATTATTTTGCGATCAATCGACAATGTGAATTTACTTCTTATGGTTACAATGCTGAAGTGGGATATTACGTCGTACGAACCCCTGAATTCTTTCTCTATGCAGCAGCAGGACCCTACTATCTAGGCAGGAAGCATCACCGTAACACCAGTGGAGGGGAATTCAGAGTACGTCCTCAATACAAAGATTATTTGGCTCTGGATTTAAGCGTGAGCCACGATGCGGCTTTTGGAACCGTTTATCAAGCTCAGGTGATTCTCTATTTACCTTTGTATCAATTGTCTAATCATTTGAATAGACGGCCTTGCAATCTTACAGACCAGCAAATCTATCAACCCATCGAACGTTTTGAAGTCATGCCGCTGGGTAGACGTTGTTGCTGGCAGTCTAATTTCTGATTTGATTTAATCGATGTCTTCCATAATTTTAAGATGCAAAAGAGGTTATCATGAAATTCACCAAGCTGTCACAAATTGCCCATTGCTTACAGCTGAAAGTCGATGAAAAAGAAATCACAGGGTTTTCCATCGACAGCAGAGAAGTCAAAAAAGGGGATCTTTTTTTTGCTTTGAAGGGTGCAAATTTTGATGCCCATGGATTTTTAAAAGAAGTCGCTTTTAGAGGGGCTGCTGCGGCAGTTGTCGAGGCCTCTTTTCTAGGAGAAAGTAGCGGTCTTCCTCTCTTGAAAGTCCCTGATGTGATCGAAGCCCTGCAAAAGCTTGCCCAAACGATCCAGATGATGCGCAAACAAAGAATCGTGGCTGTGACAGGATCCGTAGGAAAGACGACAACAAAAGAGTTTATCACCACTTTGCTTTCCCAGAAGTACAGTGTGGCCAAGACGCCGGGTAATAATAACTCACAAGTCGGCCTTCCTCTAGCCATTTTAAATGCATCGGGGGAAGAGGAATTTTTTGTTGCCGAAATGGGAATGAGCCAAGCGGGGCATATTCGGAAGCTGGTTGAAATCGTCCCGCCGGAAGTGGCGGTTGTGACTAAAATCGGCCATGCCAATATCGAATATTTTTCGGATGGTTTTGAGGGGATTGCAGCAGCTAAAGCGGAAATCTTGTCTCATCCCAAAACAACTCATGCCGTTTTGAACCGGCAGGTTTTAGCGTATCAAGCTTTTCAAAAAGAGTACCCTCTGCAGAAAAAAATCTTTGCTCTGTCGCCTGAGGAAGGGGATTTTGTCCTTGAAGACGGGTGGGTCATTAAAGAAGGAGAGCAGTACAGCCACAGCTTTAGACTTCCTTTCAGTGCTACCCATTTATGCGAAGATTTCATTGCAGCAGCTAGTGTTGCTAGGATTCTAGGTCTTTCATGGAACCAGATCATGTCAGGAGCGCACCATCTCAAAACAGCGGATAAACGATTTGAACGTGTTGAAAGAAACGGATTTACGATCATCAATGATTGTTATAATGCCAGTCCTGAATCGATGGAAGCTGCACTTTTGAATCTTCCTATTCCAGCGTTTGGAGCTAAGACCATCGCTGTTTTTGGAGAGATGGTCGATTTAGGATCTTTGTCAGAACAGAAACATCGGGATGTGGCTCAAATGGCACTCGGAAAGGTTGATCATTTTTTATGTTATGGTAAGGGATGTTTACCGATGTTAGACATTTTTAATAAAACAGGGAAACCAGCTGAATTTTTTCGGGATTTAAAACATCTCAAATCCACTCTTTTTGAGATTTGTAAGCCAGGTGATGTAATCTTGATTAAAGGATCAAGATCGAACAAACTTTGGCAGATTTTAGAGAACTAATTAGGTCTAAAAACCATCACGGTATTTTTAAACCAGGAAAGAGTTGCTTTTTCTCTTAATTGATTCTCTGCTTTAATGTCATTATACCAGCCCAAATCGGCGAAAATCGCCTTAATATAATCATTGTTTTGTTCATTAAAATGTCCGGAGCCTCCTTGTCCCTTGACGGCCCAGCTGAGAATTAAACCTTTCTTAACATGGCGTATCAGGTTTTCGATAAAAATCCTTTCATATTGTTGGGGAAGATGCTCTCCAGTTTCCAGACTCATGACCCAATCAAATTGATGATGCAGATCCATAGAAATGCTTAAATCTTGTACAAAACACGTTCCACCGCTTGCTAACTCAGTGACGGGATTGCCGTCATAACCGACAGCGGTTAAACCATTTTTAATGAAATAATTAACATAATCTCCATCGCCGCACCCAAAGTCTACGACTGTTTGAGCATTCTCATTCTTTAGAAAATCGACAATGGCCTCAGCTAGTTTCAAATCTGTCACATGTTCGGAATCCCCAATGAAATAACCATTGGGTGAAATATAATACGACTCAGATGCAAAGGTAGGTGTCGAGAAACCTAAAATAGCAGCCGCATAAAGTATGCCTTTCAAGTGTTTATTCATTTGGTTTCCTCTAATTTGTTAAATTTCTCTCTTTTAATGAAGAGAGCGTCTCCATGAATATTTTTTAAGTAGAAATGTGAAAGAAGAATGAAACCTTTTTTTTCCATAAATCTTTTAAGATCAGCAAACATAGAGATGGAGTCTCTTGTGTAATAGAGTTGCGAACGGACATAAATTAATGATATTTGAGAAAGAAGATCTTGCGCTCCTTCGAGTATTTGCAATTCATTACCTTCAGTAGACAACCAAAGCATATCTATTTTGTCGATCTGGTTTTCTTTACAGAAGTCATGGAGAGAAATACATGAAACTCTTTCTGTAGGACCGATAAGATTAATGGCTGAGGGGCCTGTAGGTTTTAAGAGAGAGCTATGAAATTCGAAGATAGGGTTTTGGCCATAGGTCCCATGGCAAACATACAAGACTTTAATGCCCGAAGTCTTATCGAGAGCCTTTTTATAAGGATAGACATTGGAGTAAGGTTGCATTGCTTCCGATAATTTAGGAAAAGCTGTCGAAAGTGGTTCAAAGGCAAAAATTTGAGCTAAAGGAAACCTTTTTGCAAGTTTCTCCGTATCTCTACCATGATAAGATCCAGCTTCGATGATGACAGGATTTTCAGGAAGAGCGCGGGCAAGTACTCTAAGGTTACGGATATTATAAGCTTCCGAAACTCCTTCAAATTCATGGTATTGTGCATTCGCGAAACAGAGGTTCGCAATTGATACGCAGAACAAAGTCATTAATTTCTTCATCGTTGTCTTCTACTCAGATTGAGAAAGGGAATATACTCATATAAAAGATTTTATAACAACTTGAAAACCAACTATTTTGCAAAAAAAATATTGCAAATTTCCAAAAAAGAAATTATAAGCTCACTCATTGAAATTTTTGACATCTCATCAAGGGTAAAAAATGAAGTGTTTGGCATGCGTTTTGAGTTTTCTGATCCCTCTATCTTTGTATTCTCAACATCCTGCTCCTTATGACACTGTTGAGGTGCTTCCTTACAACCCTCAAGGTTGGTACATCAACGGTCCATCCATGGAATGGTTGATCCGCAGAAGCAACGTCAAAATCGTTATCGAAGTGGGTTCTTGGATGGGACTATCTACGCGTCATTTGGCAAAAACTATTCCCCATGATGGTGTCGTGTATGCTGTTGATCATTGGATGGGCACGCCTAATGAAGATAATAGGGGTTTCGATATTCCCAATCTTTATAGACAATTTTTATCCAATGTTATCCACGAAAATTTGACGCATAAAATTATCCCTATCAAAATGTCCAGCTTAGAGGCCTCTCAAACATTAAAAGTAAGACCCGATCTTGTTTATCTGGATGCAAGTCATGATTTTTCGAGTGTGATGTTAGATTTAATTCTCTGGTTTCCCTTTGTTAAAGGGCATGGAATTCTATGTGGAGATGATTATTTTTGGGCGCATGATCCTTATAATGGAGGAGGTCCTGTCCAACGAGCAGTAGACACTTTTGCACGCGAAAATAATCTCATCGTTCACAACGATGGACTTTGGATGTGGTACTTAGAAGAAAGATAAAGGGGAAAAACGTGTATTTTTTAAATGTAACGCGAAGCTTTTTTCTGGTTGTTATTCTCTTTTTCTCTTCTTTAAGAGGGGAAGTTTATTATGAAGGAACCGCCACATGCAGAAATTATTCCAAGATTGATCTCAGTTGGATCGTGCAATTTTTACCTTATAATCCTGTTATTATTGAAGCAGGAGCCTACTGTGGGGAGCAAACTGTCTATGCTGCAAAGGTTTGGCCCCATAGCAGACTCATTGTGGCTTTTGAACCCAATCCTCGTGCTTTTGCCGAGCTGCAGAAGAATATAGATAAAGCCAAAGTATCCCAGGTAAGGGCCTATAATTTAGCAATTCAGAGTTATGAAGGCACAACTGATCTTTATTTGTGTCGAGGTCCCCATGGAAAGGATCGTTTGCGAGAACATGAAAGCTCCGTTCTTCCTCCTATCAATGGATGGCCAGAACCTCGAATCGAAGTGCCCTGTACCGTTTTAGATGATTGGTGCCAGCAAAACCAGATCGATCAGGTCGATATTCTAAGACTTGAATTAGAGGGATTAGAGTTGGAAGTTCTCAAAAGTTCTCCGCGAATTTTAAAAAATACAAAGATCATTATTGTGCCCAGTTTTTTTCGTCCCTATAGAGAAAGAACGGTCAATTATTTTGAATTGAAGGCTTTTCTTACCCAAGCTCATTTTGTTCCACTAGCACACTGGTATGAACGGGATGAAAGAGGATTAGCTGTCTACATCAGTCAGGAACTCTTCGATGCCTACTTTGTCAAATGTTTAGGATTAGGACTGGGGGGCTTGCTTTATCCATGACGAAATTTAGGCTCGTAAAAATCACTTTTTGGATCGTGGGTTTACTTTCAAATACCCTTCTAAATGCAGAAGGTATTGAGAAGTATTTCAAACCTGCAGGAAATAAGTCGAGCGGCCATGGAATGAGAAACATCGATTTCATTTATGTGATCAATCTTGATGTAAGGCCAGAGAAATATCAAAATACAATGGACGCGCTGAAACCCTATGGGATTTTTCCTTATCGATTTTCAGCAGTTAATGGATGGAAATTAAGTTTTGAGGCTTTAGATAATTTGGGAGTTATGTACCAGCCTGGAACGCCTGAGGGCCCGATTGCTTCCGTATTTCGGCATGTAGATGGTCAAGAATACCCGAGTTTTGAAGTGATGAAAGAGCCAGGTATTGCTTATTATTGCCATTCGATGTCTCGGGGAGCTATCGGATGCATCTTAAGTCATCTCTCTGTTTTACAAGATGCCTATGATTCCGGATATAGAACGATTTGGATCATGGAAGATGATATTAGAGTAGCAAGCGATCCTCGAGAGTTATCTTCGCTGATTCAAGTTTTAGATGGCCTTGCGCCCGATTGGGATGTCTTGTTTACCGATCCTGAAACCAAGGGTAGCGATGGAAATCGTGTCTATTGTGGAGGCATTCGACCCAGGCCGAACTTTCCCTATCAATCACTTGCCTATTACGTCAATCGGACCTATTTGAATGGCGATATCGTTAAAATGGGACTTAGATTTGGTTCTTATTCCATGATTATCCGAAGATCTGGGATAAAAAAGATCTTAGATTATTTCAAAACATATAAGCTTTTTTTTCCTTATGACATGGATAATTTTTTCCCGCCTGATATTAAGCTTTTTGCCAGTACACGTGACATTGTAACAACTATAGCTGGAGGAATTTCTGACAATGGTAATCCGACTTATGAGAAATAGTTTATTTTTCTTTTTTTGCTCTGCCTTGCTGAGTACTTTCTCTTTAAAAGGAGAGCAATATGAAGGAGTACAACAGTACTTTCCCAGTTATGGGAAGATAGATCTGAGCTGGTTGCAACAGTTCCTTCCTTACAATCCCATTATTTTGGAAGCCGGAGCGTTTACTGGGAAAGAGACTTGTCGTGCAGCAAAAATCTGGCCCGAAGGTCGTATTATAGCTTTTGAACCCAATCCTCAAGCATTTGAGGAATTACAGAAAAGAGTGCAGGAAGAATCGCTCACCAATGTCGAACTCCATGATTTGGCTCTTCATGCTTATAATGGGATTTCATGCCTGAATATATGCTATGGAATGAAAGGCGTGGATCCTGTTTTCTCCTATGCGAGTTCTTTCCTTCCTTTGACGAAGGAAATGGAAATTTATTGCAAAGGACCTCAAGCGATAGTTTCCTGTACAAACCTTGACGATTGGTGCAAAGAGAATCAGATCGATCATCTTGATCTTCTGCGACTTGAAGTTGAAGGATTAGAATTGCAAGTTCTTCAAAGTTCTCCTCAAATTTTACAAAATATAAAGATCATTTATGTCAAAACGATGATGCATCCTTATCGCGTCGGAATGACTCAATACCCTGAGTTGAAGCAATTTCTTGAAAAATCGAACTTTGTGTTGCTCAGTCATTGGTATCAACCTGGGATTATTGGGCATGCTATTTTTTTGAGTCGGGAGCTATTCGATGCTTATTTGAAGCTATCTTTAGGGATTAAATTGGAGACGTAGGATGAAAAACTGTCTGATAATAGCTTTAATTTGTTTTGCAAATTTGAATGCAGGATTTGAAAAACACTTTAAAAAAGCGGAAAATAAATCGGACATGCACAAAATGGCAGGCATTGATTTTATTTATATGATCAATTTAGATGCCAGACCTGAAAAGTATGAAAGAACAATGAGCGCACTTAGGCCCTACGGTATTAATCCCTATCGCTTTTCAGCTGTGAATGGGTGGGAATTAAGCTTTGAGGCTCTTGACGAATTGGGTGTCATGTTAGAAGTTCCGCAGCCCTTTGGAACTCTTTGCACAGTCTATCGTCATGTGGATGGTGAAGAATACTGGAGTCATGAATATATGAAAGAACCAGGTATTTCTTATTATTGCCATATGATGTCTAGAGGAGCAATTGGTTGTACTTTAAGCCATTTATCAGCTCTGCAAGATGCCTATGATTCAGGACATAAGACGGTCTGGATCATTGAGGATGATATTAGAGTCGTCAGCAATCCTCATGAGTTGACTGCTTTAATTTCTGTATTAGATAAACGGGAACCTGATTGGGATGTTTTTTTTACCGATAATGAAATTAAAGGTCCAAACGGACCTATACCCTGTACGGTTATTCGTCCTAGACCGCTATTTCGTTTAGAGCCCCTCGAGTATTACTTACAACGCAAAAATATTCAGGGAGATATCGTAAAAATAGGCATGCGTTTTGGTGCAACTTCCATGATTGTACGACGATCTGGAATGAAAAAAATCCTAGATTATTATAAGAAATACAAAGTTTATTTCCCCTACGATATTGAATATTTTCTGGTGCCTGGAATCAATCTTTATGCACTTAATCGAGATATAGTTACAAATATTGTGGGAGCAGAATCAGATAACGGTCAGCCTGATTATCTAAACAAAGGCAAAAAATGAATATCCCAAATCCATTGATGAGAAATTTTTTTTTCTTTTTTTGCTCACTACTCAGCACTATTTCCCTGAAAGGAGATCAGTACGAAGGAATAGGAATATTCTTCCAAGGCTACGGGAAGATAGATTTGGAATGGATCCCACAATTTCTCCCTTATAATCCTATTATCGTAGAAGCGGGGGCCTTTTACGGAAATGACACTTGCCGTGCCTCTAAGCTATGGCCGCGGGGTCGTATTATTGCTTTTGAACCCAATCCTCAAGCTTTTGAGCACCTACAGAAAAAGGTTCAAGATGTATCAGCTCGAAATGTGGAACTTCATAACGTCGCTCTTAACTCTTATAATGGCATTGCCGTTTTGAATGCTTGTCATGGGATGAAGGGAAATGACCCTATCTTTAGCTATGCTAGCTCTTTGCTTCCCCTGACCCCAGAAATGGAAGTTTATTGTAAAGGGCCTCAGTTTGTAGTTCCTTGCGTAAATCTTGATGATTGGTGTCATGAAAACCAGATCGATCATATTGAGCTCTTAAGGCTTGAACTGGAGGGATTAGAATTGCCAGTTCTTATGAGTTCTCCTCGTATTTTAAAAAATACAAGAATGATTTACGTTAAAACAATGATGCATCCTTATCGCATCGGAATGACTCAATACCCTGAGTTGAAGAAATTTCTGGAAAAGTCAAATTTTGTTTTGCTCTGCCATTGGTATCAACCTGGAATCACCGGCCATGCAATTTTTCTGAGTCGCGAATTGTTCGATGCTTATTTAAAACTATCTTTAGGGATTAATTTGGAGATGTAGGATGAGAAACAGTCTGATTTTAACTTTACTTTGTTTTGCGAATTTGGACGCAGGAATTGAGACATACTTTAAAAAGGCAGAAAATAAATCGGACATGCACAAAATGGCAGGGATCGATTTTATTTACATGATCAATTTGGATCCAAGACCAGAAAAGTACGAAAGGACAATGAACGCTCTGAGGCCTTATGGTATTAATCCCTACCGATTTTCCGCTGTCAATGGTTGGCATCTACCTTTCGAAGCTATTGACGAAGTCGGAATTGTGTTTCAACCCGGCATGACTCCTGGACCTCTTTGTTCAGTTTACCGACATGTAAATGGTAAAGAGTATCAGAGTTTTGAGATTATGAAAGAGCTCGGTGTCGCTTATTATGCGCATTCCTTATCTAGAGGGGGAATCGGATGTACCTTAAGTCACTTATCCATTCTTCAAGATGCTTATGACTCGGGATATAATACCGTTTGGATCATCGAGGATGATATTAGAGTCGTCAGCAATCCTCATGAGCTTTCTTTTCTGATGACAGTATTGGATAACTTTGAACCTGATTGGGATGTCTTTTTTACTGATAATGAAATTAAAGGCGGCACTGGACCTGTTCCCTGTACTGTTATTCGTCCTCGACCTTTAGTTGAGCTCCAACCCTTAGAATATTATTTGCAACGCAAACATGTTCAAGGAGATATCATAAAAATTGGCATGCGATTTGGATCAGCATCGATGATCATACGGCGTTCAGGAATGAAGAAGATATTAGATCATTACAAAGCTAACAAAATTTATTTCCCTTATGACATCGAATATTTTCTTGTGCCCGGAATCAATCTTTATGCACTTAATCGGGATATAGTGACGAATATCGCCGGAGGGGAATCGGATAACGGCGCACCTGCATATCTTGATAAGGATAAAAAGTGAGGAATTTTTTTGCGGGGTCGATTTTCTTGCTCTCAACTTTGTATATCGATGCAAGTCTTGAAGACCACCTAAAAAAAGTAGAAGGCAAATTAACTATCCATCAAATGCGCAATCTCGATTTTATCTACATGATAAATCTGGACAAAAGACCGGAAAAATTTGCCAGCTCATCCCAGCAATTACATAAATACGGTATTTATCCTTATCGGTTTTCAGCCGTGAACGGGTGGGAATTACCTGTAGAGGTCATCAACGATGTAGGGCTAAAGTATCAACCTGGAATGATGCCACTGAGGGCAACGTTTTATCCTTTGGCTGACAAAGGAACCCCGAGTTATGAGTTTATGAGAGATTTTGGGAAGACCTATTTTTGTCCTAATATGTCTCGGGGGTCCATTGGATGTGCTTTAAGCCATATTTCGATTCTTAAAGATGCGTGGGACTCAGGCCATGAAAGAATTTGGGTCTTAGAAGATGATATTGAGGTTTTAGGCGATCCCACGATGATCCCAGACTTGATTGACAAGCTTAATGCGCTTGTGGGGAAAGAGAATTGGGATGTTCTTTTTACCGATCAAAATTATCGATTGCCGAATGGTGAGTATCTGATCGCCAGTGGTGCAGCAGAAAGGCCGGATATGGATTGCAGTTTGCAAGAAAGAAAAAGTGAAAAATATACTATCAATCAAGAAATAAGCCCTGATTTTCGGCGTATTTCCGCTAGATTCGCTACCCATTCTATGATCATTCAACGATCCGGCATCAAAAAATTGTTGGACTTTGCTTTAGCTCATCAGATCTTTTTAGCTTATGATTTAGAAAATTATCTGATTCCTGGGATTAAGCGGTATTCGTTAACTAAAGACCTTGTCTCTAATATGCCTGGAGCTCCTTCTGACAATGAAGTTCCTATGTACAATCAGTGATAAAATGATCAGAATTCGAATCCCGATAGTTCACTGCAAATTTCTATTTTTGATTTGACCAAAATATTGAGTGCAAATTAGAGTTGTGCCCTTAAGGGATAGAAACATGAGCATGTATCGGATTTTTTTTGCCTTAGCTATTCTATTTAGTAGTGCTCTCTCGGCGAAAGTTCGCATACTTACTTTTCACTATAACCAAGCAGACTTCATAGAATTACAATATAAAACCTTCAGTAAATTTTTAAAGGAAGATTTCGAGTTAATTGTTTTTAACGATGCGGCTACCACGTATAACAAAGAACAAATCGAAAAGGTGTGTAAGCAATATGGGATTACATGTATTCGATTTGAACCCGAATGGCATCTCACTGATCCGATAAACACTTACATACATATGCGCATGCAAGATCCTAGTGTGAGTGGATATTGGAATTGGAGCGCTTCTACAACCATTGAGGAGATTTCCCAACACCCCAGTGTTCGACACTCCCATGTCATTCACTTTGCCTTAGAGAATTATGGATATGATCATGATGACATTATTGTACTCATGGATGGCGACAATTTTCTTGTAAAGCCTTTAAGCCTTACGGCATTATTGAAACATACTGACATTGTTGCATTCTCTCGCTGGGGAGTTGATCCTTACGGTAATTATAGGAAGCAGTTCATGGCCGAGTTGCCAAAAGACCTACCCCATTACCCCTGGGTAGTTTTTGTAGCTTTTGATCCACGTAAAATCCCTTCTCCCCGCGAATTGCAGTTTGGTCCTGAGGTCGTTAATTCCCATCCAGCTTTCAATGAAAATTCCATAGGTGATACGGGATCTGCATGTTTCAAATATTTAAAAAAATATCCCCAAGTAAAACTCAGGGAATTCATTTGGTTATACGGATGTACGTTGCTCGATCAGTGCACTCCGGCAGAAGTCAGTATGATGGGGATCAGCCCGCATTTGATGCAGTTAAACAGGGATGTTAGGCCCCACACTGTCCAGCTTTTCTTATACGAACACTTTATTCATATTGGTCGAGGTTCCTTCGAACCTGAAGGCCACCATAAAGTTGTTCATCATTTTCATAAATTTGTAGATAAAATTTTAGCAGAATAACACCTAATAAAGCTATTTGCACAGCTTTAAATAGATGAACGTATCCCGTTCTTTATCTAGAGATGGAGACCTTTTTGAGTGCTTTGCGCCAGATAAGTTAAAGGCTTACTGTTTAAGAATTTTAGGATATGTTCATTTATCGCAAAGTGGACATTTCCGTGGAATATTTCTCAAATTTTGTCTTTGTAAAAAAAAGCTCACCGATTATTCTCTCTTCTTTTTTGAAACTTCAAATAAAAAAGACAGCTATGAGACATTTTTTTTTCAAACCTCTAATCTATATATTGCCTCTTCTTTTTTCTATAAATCTAAATGGAATTACTACTGCACAACTGGAATTGCAAAAAAGATATGAGCTCTCCTGCCTTCAGCCTTCCGATATTAATGAACATATAGACACGCTACGTTGTCTTGCAAAGGAATGCTCATCCGTTGTTGAGATTGGAATGAGAAATATGGTATCAACCTGGGGCCTTCTTCAGGGATTATCTGAAAACTCCTTAGACTCTCGTTCCTATCTTGGAATAGATATCGCTTTGCCTCCTCTCGAAACACTTAACCTGGCCCGAAGGTTAGCAAAAGAAAATGGAATCTCATTTAGCTTTTTACAAACCAATGATATGAATGTAGATATCGACTTTACAGAATTGCTTTTTATAGACTCTTTGCATACTTACTGCCATTTGACGTATGAACTCGAAAAATTTGCTCCCCAAATCAGAAAATACATTGCAATGCATGATACATCATGGGGAAATATCGATGATCCTCAATATCAGGGAGATTATTCTGAATATCCTCTTGAATATGATCGATCTAAACGAGGCCTATGGTTAGCCATCGAAGATTTTTTAAAGCGACATCCTGAATGGATTCTCAATGAACGACACTTGAATAATTACGGATTTACAATTCTAAAACGCATCAATTTTTAAGGATGATATGAACTCATGCACTACCTTTTTTTACAATTCATTTTTTGCCTAGCGCAAATAGTTGTTTTTGCTTCCCCGGATCTCATTTCTATCCATAAAAAAAATATTACCCACCAGTTTGTATCCGTTGATGAACAAACAGATCATTTTACCCGAGATATTTTTCAGAACTGGGAGAATGAAACCTTTGATGTTTTTGATCAGGTCAAAGATCAGGATGCAGTGGCTATTGACATTGGGGCATGGATTGGAACAACAGCGATATGGCTCTCCAAAAATTTTCATCACGTCATTGCCGTAGAACCCGATTATAAATCTATTCATTGTCTTCAAAAGAATCTAGCAGCCTCAGGATGTACAAATGTTAGCCTATGTCAACATCCCTTATCGAATATTACTCAACAAGTCATTTTTGGTCCTAGAGGGGCTGAGCTAAATGAGTCGATATCTTACATTAAAGATACGTTTGATAGTGATAAGGATTATTCAATAAGATCTATAACATTTAAGCAGCTTCTTTACGACTATATTTATGGAGAAGAAGCTTTAAAAAATCGTAGAGTTTCTTTCATTAAATGTGATATTGAAGGAGGGGAAGAAAATATTTTGGAGGATATTCTCCATTTTTCTTATAACAATCAGTGTAAAGCATATATCTCCTTTCACTTAGATTGGTGGAAATCAAAGAAAATAACCGATTTTGAATATTTATTTAAATTTTTTAAAACAAATTGTCCTAACGATAACATCTGCGAATATCTGAAAAAAAATCCTTTCGGTTCGCTTTTATTTGAGCCTTTAGATTCAGGTGTATTAGTTAAGGAAAATATGACAGCTGTGATAATTGGTTATAATCAATGTACTTTTATTAAAAATATGGTCAAGCAGTTAGAAAAATACACTTCTGATATTTTAATAATAGATAACGCTAGCACATATCAGCCTTTATTAGATTATTACGCTAAAGATTTTAAATATACGCTTTTAAAGCAGAAAGCTAATTATGGTGCATATGTTTACTGGGAAAATCGAATACAAAAAATAGTGGGTGATATATATATATTAACTGACCCAGATTTACAGTTCAATTTGAATCTTCCAGATAATTTTATCCATGAATTTATCGATATAATGAACTACTTTAAAGTAAGTCGAGTAGGGTTTGCTCTTTTTATAGACTCTGACGACATTAGAACAGATGTAACTTTTTTAGGAAAATCCATTAAAGTGTGGGAAAGCCAATTTTGGCAGCATCGATTGACTTATCCACTATGTCCAAGTATGGAATTATACAAAGCTGATATCGATACTACATTTTGTCTGATCAATAAAAGATATCAGAATCATCATATTCGAGTCGCAGGAGACTATACCTGCTTTCATATTCCGTGGCATAAAAATTTCCAGCATCAACTTGAAGAAGGTGAGTATCAAAACTACTTAAGAAACAACATATCAACGAATTGGTTCGAAGTGCGTGATGAAAAATAAAAGCAATGCATTGTTTTTGTACGATTAATTTTCACTCCAACTGATTCTGTAGTTGCAGAAGAAGCTACATCACACTACGTATCCTGAGACGATAGATGCGGTAGCTTATTTACGATTAAGGGTGGTTTGAAACTTTTCGATATCGATGAGAGTTATGCACAATTTGTCCAGGATAATATTCCTTATTTCCAAGAAATTGGCTTTGATCTACCAACCCATAGCCCACAAAAAGATCGGGCTTGACGTTTTTCACTTGGGGCAATTAGGTTCCATCTTTTAAGATGGAGGTTTCCACATGATTTTATTGTTGTTTACATACCTCACTTCCTTGGGGTGGAAGATTCCATCTGCCTTTACATATTCGTCAACGCGGATGATGCTCGCCGCTCTGACAGCGCTCCTGTTTACCATTTTTCTAGGACCGCGTTGCATTAAGAAACTCTATGAATTGAAGACAGGACAATCGATCCGGGTCGAAGATTGCCCCATGCTGGCCCAACTTCACGAGAAAAAGAAAAATACCCCCACCATGGGCGGCATTCTTATCTTGTTCTCCATCTTTATCGCTTTGATGCTATGGATGGACCTGTCGAATGTTTTCACATTGATTTTTCTGCTGACGATTTTTTGGCTCGGCGGTATCGGCGCTTACGACGATTATCTCAAACTTAAGCATAAAAATTCTAAAGGACTCAGCGCCCGCAAAAAATTCTTGGCCCAGGTCGCTTTTGCAGCAGTGATCGGAATCTACGGCATGGTACCAGGCGTTGCGGAGAAGTTGCAAGTAGGTGGTTGGTTTACGCCTCCGACCGCCAAAGAAAAAATTCAAAAAATCAAACCTATCCATCACAAAAAGCCCTACACTTCTCATTTGGAAGCGACCCTGCCGATTTTGGAAGAACTCAATATACTTCCTATTAGAAATGTGGATCAGATGAGGGCTTTTTCACCGCAGAAAACCATTTCCAAGTCACTGCCCGAGTATGAAATAGAAGCAACGGAACTTTCGACCTCAGAATATATGACTCAATATTATGTGCCGTTCTATAAAGATCCCGTGATGCTATTGAGTGGAGGTTTGGCAATTATAGGCATTTTGATCACCATCATTGTGATCACCGGATCGTCCAATGCTGTTAATTTGACAGATGGACTCGATGGACTTGCCGCAGGCTGCGTCGTTCTTGTCGCCGGAGTTTTGGCCATGGTGGCCTTTTTCTCCAATAACATCGAAATGTCCCGCTATCTGAATATTCTCTATATCGACGGGTCAGGGGAGATCGCGGTCTTTTTATCGGCAACGATGGGAGCGTGTCTGGGCTTTTTATGGTATAACGGACATCCTGCTCAAGTTTTTATGGGAGATACCGGATCGCTTGCTTTAGGTGGGATCTTGGGAGTCGCCTCCGTCCTTCTTCGACGCGAAGTCCTACTTGCATTGGTCGGGGGTATCTTTGTGGCAGAAGCTCTTTCAGTGATTTTACAAGTGGCAAGTTATAAGTTACGGGATAAGAAACGGATTTTTTTATGCGCTCCGCTCCACCACCATTTTGAATATAAAGGATGGCCGGAAACAAAAGTCGTTCTCCGTTTTTGGATCATTGGGCTATTATTAGCTGTAATTGGAGCTATTTCCCTCAAAATTCAATGAAAACTCTTGTTGTCGGTTTAGGAAAAAGTGGTCTGGCTGCCTATGACCTTCTCGTGCGAGAAGGGGATCAGGTCATCGGTGTCGATGATAATGCCGCGCTTTTAAAGAAACTGGCCTTAGAAGGAATCCATGTCAGCGCAGATCCCCGTGTAGAAGATTTTGACCGTGTTATTCTTTCTCCTGGCATTCCTCCCTCTCATCCTATCTATCAAAAAGCTGCCCAACTGGGAAAAGAGATCATCGGCGAAGCTGAATTTGCTTTAAGCCGTCTCCATCAACCTTGCATTGCCATTACCGGGACCAATGGAAAAACCACTGTCACTTTGCTGACGGAGCATATTTTAAAGCTAAGCGGGCTGAAAGCCCGTGCGCTGGGAAATGTTGGAACGCCTCTCACATCATATGAAGCTGACCCTCATGAAATTTTAGTGATCGAACTCAGCTCATTTCAGCTCGAGCTCATGAAAACTCCTATTTTCGATGTGGGAATTATTTTAAATATTACGCCGGATCATCTCGATCGTTATACTGGGATGGAAGAGTACGCTAAAGCCAAATGTCATTTGCAGAATTTGATCAAAGAAGCAGGGGCTTTTTGGGTGCATGAAAGTGTCGTACAAGATTACAAATCCCTACTCAATGATGATTATCAGACTTACGGGACGGATTGCCAAAATAACAGTTGGACAGATCGAATTGCATTGAAATCGGGCGAAAAGATTGAAACGATTTTGCCTGTCAGATATAGAGATTTGGGGAACCATGAGAGCGAGAATGTTTTGGCTGCTTGGATCCTCTGTAAAAAATTTGGAGTCAGTGCTGAAGCATTTTTGGCGGGATTGGAGAGTTTTAAAAAGCCCGCCCATCGGATTGAATTTGTCGCCTCCTTGAAGGGAGTCGATTATTTTAACGATAGCAAGGGAACAAACATCGATGCGACGATCAAAGCTGTAGAAGCGATGACCGGACAAATTGTTCTCATTGCCGGCGGTGTCGATAAAGGATCTTCTTATGAGCCGTGGAAAAAGGTTTTTGCAGGCAAAGTGAAGCAGGTGCTGGCCCTAGGTCAGGCTGCTGCGAAAATTGCCCAAGAATTGAGACCGGAGTTTGAAGTCGAAATTATGCCGTCATTGCAAGCGGCAGTTCAGCAGGCCCGTGAGCGAGCTGAGCCAGGTCAGTGCGTGCTGCTCTCTCCGGGATGCTCAAGCTACGATATGTTCCGTGATTACGCCCATCGAGGCGATGAGTTTAAAAAGTTTGTCTTAGAATAGGAGTTACCATGAACCGAAGAGATACCATTATTATTGCAGTTCTGCTAAATGCAGGACTTCTAATTGTACTGTTTGCCACGAGTATGAAATCGGATAAAACCGAAGAAGCGGCTCCTACCACGGTGCTGTCTTCCAACCAACCAGAAGTTCAATCTGCCCTTACGCCTGTCGCTGCAATTCCTGCAGCTGCTGCCGGAACAGATCAAGTTGACCAAATGATCAAACAATACGTGACACCGCAAGTCAGCGGAGATATTGCTGGACAAGT
Source organism: Parachlamydiales bacterium (assembly GCA_003153295.1). Classification (GTDB taxonomy): domain Bacteria; phylum Chlamydiota; class Chlamydiia; order Chlamydiales; family Rhabdochlamydiaceae; genus PALSA-1444. Next base: position 18,130 of record PLXY01000006.1, read on the forward strand.
CAATCTCACGGGACAGCCGAACTTTCTTGCAGATCTGCAAGCCATCGGAACAGAACAAACTCCAGCTCCTGTTATGGAAAATGCTCCTGCTGTTGAAAATCAAGTGGCAGAAGCAACTTTGCGCGAAGTGAAAGTGAAAAAAGGGGACGTTTTAGAAAGGATCGCACGTCAAAACCATGTCTCGGTCGATGATCTCATGAAAGTCAATAAACTCTCTTCTACTCGTTTGAAAATTGGCCAGACTTTGAAAATCCCTGGGAATAGCTCTCGAGCATTGAAGCCTTCCGGTGCGACTGCTTCTAATGAAGGATCTCAGTTATATACAATCAAACCCGGCGACAATCCCTGGACAATTGCTGTGAAACATCACATGAAGGTAGATGAGCTTCTCAAGCTGAACGGGATGGATGAAAATAAAGCCCGACGTTTAAAAGCTGGCGATAAGATCCGCATCAAATAATGCCGCGCAAAAGCCTTTTATTACTTTTGTGCGTTCTTGTTTTATTCGTTCTAGGGCTTTCTATGGTGTTCAATACAACTTCAGCGGAAGTCCTAGACCGTGCGCTTGATAAAAGCACGCATCATGCTGTCATCAAACAAATCCTCTATGCGATCCTCGCAGGTATTTTAGCTGCGGGTGTTTGGTTTTTAGGTTTCGATCAGATCTTGCGGCTCAGCGGCTTTTTTTTGGCTTGCGTCACATTTCTTCTAGTCCTTGTCTTTATTCCTGGAGTGGGAGTTTGCCTCAATGGAGCCCATCGATGGCTGGCAATTGGCAGCTACTCTTTTCAGCCGTCCGAGCTGGCTAAATACCTCATTCCGCTCTATTACATTTATGCGATCACCTCCAGCAAAGCGCCCCTGTTATTGAAAGACTTCCTTAAGCTCCTTGTAAAACTTGCGATCCCCATGGGATTGATTTTAATCGAACCCGATAATGGATGTGTCGCGATCATTTTATCGAGTTTACTTGTCCTTTTTTTATTGACGAAGATCCGCTGGGTCTATTGGGCCCTTCCTCTTTTAGTCATCCTCGTCGTGGGAGTTGCAGCGGCTTCGCAGATGCCGCATGTGCACAATAGAATTCAGATTTATCTTCATCCCGAAATGGATCAGCAAGGCAAAGGCCACCAGCCGCATCAGGCCAAGATCGCTGCAGGATCGGGCGGAGCTTTTGGCCGTGGACTTGGCGAAAGCCTCCAAAAGCTGGACTATCTTCCCCATGCCCGTAGCGATTATATCGCAGCAATTGTTGCAGAGGAATTTGGATTTATCGGGATTTGCGTCCTCGTCGTTCTTTATACGCTGATCGGCTATTTGGGATTTTCGATTGCTGCTGAAGCCGATAATCTTCCTGCTTTTTATACCGTGGCCGTTTTTACTTTTCTCATCTGTTTTCAGACTTTTTTGAACTTAGGAGTCGTCTCAGGACTTTTGCCCAGCAAAGGAACCAATCTTCCTTTTTTCAGTCACGGAAGTTCATCGCTTCTGGCTAATTTGATGGTGATCTGTATTATTTTAAACATTGCTAATAGAAAAAAAACCCCTAAAAACTATGTCATTACCTAAACCTAAAATACTGATCGCAACCGGCGGAACAGGAGGGCATATCTTCCCTGCCCAAGCTTTAGCCATCGAACTGCTCGAAAAAAATTATGAACTGCTATTTGCAGGTGGTGGTCTGAAGACCAACCGTTACTTTAATCGAGGCCGTTTTCCTTTTGAACAAGTCGATAGCGCTTCTCCTTTGAAAGGAAACCCTTTTACCTCTCTTTTTCGCATTGGAAAAGGTATCAAACAAAGTTTGAAGCTCATTGATAAATTTAAACCTGATTTAGTCGTCGGTTTTGGCAGCTTTTATTCTTTTCCTGTTCTAGCCGCAGCTCGGTGGAGAAAGATCCCCATTGTTCTTTTTGAGCCGAATGCTATTCCTGGAAAAGTCAACCGTCTCGTCTCCAAATGGGCGCTTCTTTCGGCCGTCCAATTTTCAGAGGCAGGAACTGGGCTCTCGGGGACAACCATTGAAGTCAAAATGCCCGTGGGTGAGAAAAAACAGCTCGATGCCGGCGCCGCCCGGAATTATTTCTACCTCGATCGTGAGAATTTTACATTCCTCGTCTTCGGAGGCTCTCAAGGTTCTGAATCGATCAATCGTCTTTTTTCTGAAACCATTTTAAAAATCATCGCTCCGGCAGCTTTCCAAGTGATCCATATCACGGGAAGAACCGATAGCGCGGAGATTATTCGAAGGCAATATGAAACAGCCGGCATCCGTGCTTGTGTGAAGGCCTTTGAAGAACGGATGGATATGGCCTGGAGCGCTGCAGATGCTGTCATGGGCCGCTCAGGAGCTGCCAGCATTGCAGAATTGATCAAATTTGGAGTTCCTGGCATTTTAGTTCCGTTTCCACAAGCGGCCGATGATCACCAGACCCGCAATGCTCTTGTGATTCAGAAAGTAGGAGGGGCCATTACCTGTCCCGAATCGTCTCTAACCTCTGAACTTCTTAAACCTCTTTTAGAGCGATTTATGCGCCCTTCAGAGCTTCAGAAAATGAAAGACGCAATTTCCTCTTTTAAACAAGACCATCGTAAAAAAGAACTTTGCAACGTGATTTGTGAAATCCTGAAGGAGAAACCTGCATGAGCAAATACCATTTTATCGGGATCGGCGGCATCGGCATGAGCGCGCTTGCTCGCATTCTTCTCAAGCGCGGCGCCACCGTTCAAGGAAGCGATCGTTCGCTGACATATGTGACCGAAGGTTTACAAAAAGCAGGCGCTGAAGTGTATGGACAACATAGCGCTGACTATCTACAAGCTCCTTGCACGACGATCTACGGAAGCGACATTAAACCTGATCATCCTGAATACAAAGCGGCTGTCGACAAAAAATATCCGATTTTACACCGAGCTGATCTACTGGCGCATTTAATGGAAGGGTATCGAACACTCTTAGTCGCAGGAACACATGGAAAAACAACAACGTCTTGCTTGCTGACGCATGTCCTCGATGTTGCCGACATGGATCCGACCTATGCCGTAGGAGGAATCGCCCTTAATTTTTATTCCAATGGCGATCAAGGCAAAGGAGAATATTTTGTTGCCGAAGCCGATGAAAGTGATGGGACATTTTTAAAGTATCCCGCCTTTGGCGCTATCATTACTAACATCGAAGAAGACCATCTTGCTTATTGGAAGACAGGTGAGGCTTTGATCGAAGGATTTCGGCAATTTGCGGCAAAAGTTCCTTCCCTGCTTTGGTGGTACGCTGACGATCAGATTCTCCCTTCTCTCTCCCTTCAAGGTCATAGCTACGGATTTTCTAAAGACGCCGACTTGAAAATCACCGCGTGGCGCCAAGACGGTTTTACCTTAGTCATGGATCTTGCTTTCCAAGGAAAAAACTATTCTAACATCGAACTTGCGCTGATCGGTAAACACAATGTCGAAAATGGCGCTGCCGTGTTCGGCCTGTGTTTAGAATTGGGTATCCCAGAAGCTGCTATCCGAGAAGCTTTTAAAACTTTTAAAGGCGTTAAAAGACGGTTGGAGAAAAAAGGGGAAAAGCGAGGCGTCTCTTTCTATGACGACTATGCCCATCACCCGACAGAAATCATGACAACCTTAAAAGGGATTCGGCAGGCTATCGGTGAGAAAAGGCTAATCGCGCTTTTTCAACCCCACCGGTATACACGGGTCCGCGATTGCTGGAAGGAATTTATCCACGCCTGTGAAGAAGCCGATGTCGTCTTCATGACCGATATCTGGAGCGCAGGTGAACAACCGATCGAAGGGATCACGACGGAAAAACTTTTCCAAGAGATCAAAGCCGCAAGTCCAATCCCTGTTTTCTATCATCCCCGTTCAGAATTTTCTCAAGCCGTTGCAGCCTACTTAAGACCCCATGACGTCGTAATTACACTAGGCGCTGGCAACGTGACGGAAGTCTGCAGTGAAATTCTCCAACAAGAGATTTCTCCCTACCGTGTTGCCGTATGTCAGGGAGGAAAATCGGCTGAGCATGAAGTCTCTCTCCGCTCTGCAAAAGTTTGGATGGAAGCGATGAATCCTGAATATTATACCCTCAAGCTTTTCACCATCACAAAAGAAGGAAATTGGAGCATAGAAGCTGCCCTCAAGTCCCTTCCAGAAGTTACCGCGGAATTGCTCGGCTGCGACCTGGTTCTTCCAGCATTGCATGGAGCGTATGGCGAAGATGGAATGCTTCAAGGTTTTTTTGAGACTTTAGGTCTTCCTTATGTCGGCGCTGACTACCGATCTTGTGCTATTTCGATGGATAAAGCGTGGACCAAGCATCTGGCAGCACGTCATGGAGTCGAAGTGGCACGGTTTCTTGAATTTACGATGTACGATTGGGAGCAACATCCTGAAAAAACCCTGCAGAAAATCGTCAAAGAATTTCCATTTCCTTTTTATGTGAAAGCTATTCATTTGGGGTCGACTTTTGGCGTTCATAAGGTCAAAAATGAACAGCAGGTCAAAGAGGCGCTCGAAAACATTCGCCGTTTAGATTACCGATTTCTCGTTGAAGAAGAGGTGATCGGCCGAGAACTTGAGTTTGGATTTATCGGCAATTTCAACGTCGCAGTTGCCGATCCTGCCGAAGTGATCCGCTCAGAGGAGATCCATACCTATGAAAATAAATATAGCGCTGCCGGCAAGCCCTCCATCCCAAAAGCGCCCATGCCTCCTGAAGTTCTTGCCCGTGGCAAAGAAATTGCCAAGACTGTCTATCATGCTGTCGGATGCACCGGCCTTGCACGAATCGATTTTTTCTTAAAACCCGATGGAACATGGATCCTCAATGAAGTGAATCCGATGCCGGGCTGTACGCCGACCAGCGTTTACCCCGTCATTTGGCAAGCTGAGGGAGTGTCAATGGCTCAAGTCGCAGATCGGACTATCATTGCAGGTCTTCATCGAGGACGATTTCATGACCGGCATCTCAGGCCTCCAGCGAAACCTCCAGTGGATTTATGAACCTTGTTAAGTCCCTGACTTGGGTCGTGGCCTCTGCTCTTTTCATCATGGGCGGTGTTCATAAGGGGTTGAAGTTGTATCGTGAGAAACATACGACAACGCTCCAGACTTATTTATGCCGCATTGTCCAAACGGGACCGCAAAGAGAAGCCCTTAAAACCACCTATCTCGCCGAACTGATGCGTATTTCTGCCGACCGGCCGGTGATTGTCGCTACTTTTGATCCTATGCTGGCACAGAAAAGACTTCTCTCATGTCCTATCATCAAAGAGGCCAAAGTCAAACTCATCGCGCCTGATACCGTTTATGTCGATTATACTGTCCGGCAGCCGATCGCATGGCTCTATGATTTCGACAATATCGCTTTGGATGAAGAGGGATGTCCTTTCCCTGTCTCTCCCTTTTTTACTCCGAAAAAACTTCCCGAAGTTTATCTAGGGATCAAAAATTTCTATTGGGGTCGCCCTTTAAAAGAAAGAAATGCAGAACTTGCTTTGACAATCTTACAACTGCTGAACCGTCTCTCGTTGCAAGTCAGACGTCTCGATGTCTCCAAGGCCTTGCAGCCGAGTTTAGGTCGTCGAGAGGTTGTTTTGATTTTAGACGAGCAGGGTTTTTCAAAAACCTTAAGGCTCACTCCGAAGAACTTTGCTCAAGAGCTGGGGAACTATTTAGAACTGCGGTCTCAGCTGCCTGCAGCCTCTCAAATCATCGATCTGAGGATTCCACAACTGGCCTTTATCAAGGATAAAAAGAATCCTTAATTTTCATCTGCACGATAACCATATAGTGATGCCATAGCAGGAGCCCAGGATTGAGATAGTTCTTCAATGGAAGGTCTTAATCGTCCTGAATGTTGAATGGTGTCCCAAGGGGGATCTGTTTGGCGACCTGTTAAACCAAGTACATTTAAGCTCATGAATGCCCAATCTCCTTGCATCGCCATTTTATAGGCAGAGTAAATCTTCACAAACACAGCTGAGATCCCGGCTGTTTGAGTGTCTATTTTGCGTATCATCATGTTCACAATATATAAAAAAGCAGTGCTTTCGACTATCGATAACAAGTTTATCAATCCTGGATCGATCCCGGCAATTTGACTGACAAACCTAAAGCCTTTTTGAAAATTTCTCTCCATCATGATGATAGGAAAAACAAGGGCAGCGGCAAGTGTGGTAGATGCTGCTGTTTCAATCCAAAGCTTACATTGAATATGGGCTCGAGCAACTTCTGTCTTATCGCCTCTAGGAAGCGTCCAAAGAGGGGTCGTTAAAAGAAAGGGTAACGGCTTTAAGTAAATGGACATATTTAAGTTCTCCCTGTTAACAGTACAGAGATTATCGGAAAGTGATGAATTAAAATCTAGATTATGTAATTAATAATAATTTTATATTACTATGATAATATTAATATAAAAGGTGTTTTATGCTTAAAATTGTTAATTTTGTTTTATTGATTTGTAGTTTCTCATGTCTTATCGGTTCGGAACGAGATCATCGTGCTCTTTTAGATTATCGAATCAAAAACGATACGTATGCGGTCGTCTATGTCGAATCTCCATCTACATCCCATGTCGATAAAAAACAGGCCCTAAAGCATGCAGCGGAAGTTGCGCATGCCCATGGATATAAGTATTTTATTGTAAATTCTGAAGAGAAAGTCTCAGTATCTTTGGCTGGATCTGAAGGGCAGTCTTTTATTTTCTATGAGCATCTGGAAGGAGAATTTATAAATTCTTATGCTCCAGAGTCTTATTCTTCAGACGGAATGCTCTATCCAGGATTAAAAATCACCTATACCTGTTATAAAGATCAACCTCCCTTTAAAGGGAAAGTCTTCGTAGTCAGCGAAGTAAAAGATATGCAAGCCTCGGAGCCATAGCAACTATCGCTGCATTGTCTTCGGAATCCGAAGCAGGGCCTACTGACTTGCACACCCAAATTAATCACAAATAAATTATCTGTCTTAATTTTATTAATTAATGAAAAATATAATTAATTTAAATATATATAATTAAAATTAACTAAATAGGTTGAGCTTGCCTCAAAAGCTTCGCAATGGTAGATTATTAATCTGTAAACTTTTAACCCCAGCTTGGATATGAAAGATTTCGTTGCATATATCATCAAAAATCTCGTAGATCTGCCTGACGCTGTCGATGTCAACATAATCGAAGGAGAACAAGGAACTGTTGTAGAAGTTAAGGTTTCTCCCCAAGATGTAGGCAAAATCGTTGGTCGTCAAGGACGTACGATCAAGGCCTTAAGAACAATCGCTATGACAGTCGGCGCCCGCGTTGGCCGTCGAGTCCGTCTCGAAGTAATCCAATAAACAATAATAGCAAGGACCGCAGTATAAGTGGTTCTTGCTCTTAAAGAATATTTTTTATACGCTAATTTCAAGTCCCTTTTCTTTAATTAGAAGAAGAGCACAGTCTAATACAAACTAAAGTATTAGTTGAAATGAGGTTGAAGTGTCAGGTACTGCTTTTGGGAATAAAGAACTTCAGAGTATAATCAATCCTTTTACCGTTCCCCTCGGGCATAAAATCCCGCCCATCCCTAAAAAAAAGAAGGTCATTATCATCGCAGGCCCGACAGGGGTCGGCAAAACCAAGACGTCCCTTTTGATTGCCCAAGCTTTAGGCGGAGAAATCATTTCAGCCGACTCAATGCAGGTCTATCGGGAAATGGATATTGGGACTGCCAAGGTGAAGGCTGAAGAGAGAGGAAAAATCCGTCACCACTTGATCGATAGCCGCGATATCGATGAGACCTTTAATGTCGTTGATTTTTTCCACGAGGCCGAGCAGGCTTACCGAGAAATTTATGCCCGAGACCATGTTCCGATCGTTGTCGGAGGCACCGGATTTTATATCCATGCGCTGATCTATGGACCTCCTAAAGGTCCTGCTTCCGTTCCTGATGTCAGACGCAAATTGGAAGACGAGATGACCCAAAAAGGGTCTCTTATCCTTTATGAGCGTTTAAAAGAACTCGATCCTGACTATGCGGCGACTATCACTTTCAGAGACCGGCATAAGATTATCCGTGCCTTGGAAATCATGACTCTGACCAATCAAAAGGTTTCATTCTTCGAGAAGGGGGCCGTTCCTTCTCAGGAGTTTGATTTTAGATGCTGGTTTCTATATATGCCCAAGGAAATTCTCTATCCTATGCTCGATGAGCGGTGCGAAAAAATGATTGCCGAAGGATTTTTAGAAGAGGTCAAAAAGCTCGATCAAATGGGGATAAGTCAAAACACTTCGGCTTCTCAAGCCATTGGGTACCGTCAATGTTTGGAATTTCTCAAAACAGCTCAATCCACCGAGGACAGGCATCGATTTATGGAATCGTTCAAGCAGGCCTCCCGCCGGTATGCGAAAAGACAGTTAACCTGGTTCAGAAAGGAGCCGCTTTTCCGCTGGATGAATGTCCATAAAACAGGCCTAGACAACGCTGTTGAAATGATTATCCAGGACTATGAGCAGAGCTAAGCGCTCTTTATAACTTATTGATTTAAAGCATGTTAGAGATTCTTCTTCACTCTGAATCGTCCCTACAAAAAATTCCCGGAGATCCCCAATAAAAAATTTAATCGGTTTTATTCATAGTCTTTTCTGTTAGCTTTAAAAGAAGGCTTAGAGTAAAATTCTCTCGTATAAAGAGTATTTTGATGAGTCAGTTTTGAGAGCTTGAGGCTCCATGACAATGAGATACTTTAAATCCTTCTTAATTTGAATAAATCTATGACAAGTGAAATTTCGGCTCCTGAAGAAGTTGTTCAACCTGAAGATAAACAGGAGAAACCGGCTTCGCCCGTTTTAAAAGAACTCATAGCCGAATTGGGAAAGCTTACCTCCGGGGAAGAGAAAATCCGCAGATGCCTTGATTTTATGCGCGCTGCCTTGTCAGACAAAACCGCCCGTTTCAAAGATTATTGGGAAGCGAAGAGACTTTGTCTTCCGATGTTCAAAGAGGCTCTTGCTGCTCCTATACGTTCTATTCTTTGGGCCGAATACATTGAGATTTCTACTGAAGCCCGCCATTTAAAAGATACATTGGACGAACAGTCGGCATTTGCCATGGAGCAAATCGACCTGGCTATCCTGGCCATTGAAGCAGATCTCGAAAAACTCGATGATCTTGTGGCTCAGACTTCTCACTGGGTCATTCCTGTGCATTGCGAGACTGTCCGCCCTAAAAAAGATCTCTATACAACTCTGCAGCGTGAGCTGAACCTCCTCAACACATTAGCAGCCCGTGTCAATAGCTTCCGCAAAGAGGTGATTCGCACCGAAATGAGAATCCGTTTCAAGAATAAGTTTTTTGACCGTCTTTCCAAAGCCGGCGATAAAATATTCCCTAAGCGGAAAGAACTCATCCGTCAAATCTCAACCGAATTTCTAACGGACGTCAAAGATTTCGCTGCGAAACATAGTTCGGAAGAAGCATTGAAAGATATTCCTGTTTTTGCGCTGCGTGATGAGATTAAAGCGCTTCAAATTTTAGCCAAAGAGCTGACCCTCGATACACACGCTTTCACAGAGACACGCCTTGAGCTGAGTAAATACTGGGACTTCCTCAAAGAATGCGATAAAGAGCGCAAAAAAGAGATGGCCGAGAAGAAAGAGTTCTTCAAAAAGAACGTCGATCTGATCATGGACAAAATCAAACCTCTTGCCGACCGATGTCAATCTGAGACATTTACGATGGACGAGGCAATGAAGCAGTCCAACGATATTTTAAGTTTCATGAAGACAATTGAGCTAGGCCGCGATGAAGTCTACTACCTCAAAGATGAAATTTCTAAAGCCCGCACCCCTGTTTTTGAAAGAATGAGAAAAGAACAGCAGATACGTGAGAAAGAGATTGAAGAATCTCAACGTCAGCGGCGTGACAAGATTGAAGATTTTAAACGGCGTCTCCAAGAAGCTTGCGATCAAGTCTTGGAAAAGAGCGTCGAAGAGCTTTTATCTCTTAAAGATGAGCTCAATAAGCAGCTTACAGCTCTTTCTGCGACCCATGCAGAAAAAGAACTGCTTGAGCATTCCTTGAAGGAACTCCGTGATCGCATCATCGATAAAAAAGAAAAGGCCATTGCTTCTCTTTCCGATGAAGAACGGAATTCTCTCCAGCACCTTAAGCAGATGGTGGAAGAGTGGAAAGCGCAAAAACAAGAAATTCGTACGCAACTAGAGACCTATCGTAAAGCGCTGGCCGGTTCTGGTTTTGATTTCGAAAAAGCAATGCGTTATCGCGAACTCATGGATGAAGAAAAAGTTCGCTTAGATAAAGCAAATAATGCTATAGAAGAAATTGAAACTAAAATTGAAGAGCTTGAAAACACCTAGGATGCATACATCTGATAAGAAGCTCAGGAAGCTGATCATTTTTGATCTTGATCATACCCTGATTTCAACCAATAGCAGCTATTGCTATCTGAAGACCCTTTATCAACGAGGGGCTCTCTCTATTTCTGTCCTTCTTAGGGCGGCTCTTCTCAAGTGTCAATTCTATGCTACGACGATGACGCTCGAAAAGCTTCACCATGTCGTTTTTGATCGTATGCTCCGCGGCTTTTCTCTTGAATCTTTAGAAAAACACATCGATGTTCTTGTGGATAAATTGCTTCCCGGAGCCCTTTATCTGCCAGCTTATCAAGAGCTGATGGCTGCTCAAAAAAGAGGGGATTACACCGCTTTGATTTCCAGCGGCCCTGATTTTCTTGTCCGCCGGTTTGCAACCTATTTCGGTATCGATTCGTGGGAAGGAACAGCCTATGATGTCGATAAAGAGCACCGATTAATCAACATTGCAAAATTGATCACAGGTCCTCAAAAAAAGAGATCTCTCTTACGACTTCAAGAAAGATTGGGAATCCCCAAAAAACAAGTCGTTGTTTATACCGATAGCCATGATGACATTCCTCTTCTTTTAGAAGCGGGAGAAGCCGTCGCTGTCAACCCCGACAGAAAATTAGCAAAACTTGCTCGCCTCAATAACTGGCGCATCATCTAAGATTTTCTTCTATTTTAAAATCAATCTGTGAAAGCTACAATATTGACAAAGAAAATTGCTTGTGCAAGATTGCAATTATCCACTGGAGAATTATTTGAGCAAAAAAATCGGCTTTTTCGGCGGTAGTTTTGATCCCATCCATCTAGGGCATCTTAACCTCGCTATCGAAATCGCTGAAAAACATAAGCTCGACGAAGTCTATTTTTGTCCGACCAGTCAATCACCTTTTAAAAAAGCTCGACCTCCCATCGCGACAAAAGAAGACCGCCGTGCGATGGTGACAGGAGCGATCTCTCCGCTTCCACAGTTCACTCTTTTGGATTTCGAGATTCAAAAAAGCATGCCTTCCTATACGATCGATACTATTCGCGCCCTCATCGCCCTCGACGAGCAGCAAAAAAAGAAAAAGAACTATTTTCTCCTCTTGGGAGAAGATGCCTTAGAGCAGTTTCATTTATGGAGAGAGGTCGATGAGCTTGTCAAACTGGCTACTCCTCTCATTGGAAGCCGTGATAAAAAATCTCTCATTAAGCCAAAAAATTTAACAGCCGCGCTGTCTTCTTGCGTCGAAAAGGGAATAACTCCTATTCCGATCATGGAAATCAGCAGCACGGAGATCAGAGACCGTCTTCAAAAAGGTCTCTATTGCGGCCATTTACTTCCCGCTAAGGTGTGGGATTACATCCAACAACATCAACTTTATAGAGTTAAGACGAATGAAAAACGATCTTAAAGACATTTTAGATCTGATTGCTCAGACAATTTACGACAAGAAAGGGGTCAATATCTTAGGCCTCGATGTCCGCGGCATCTCCACCTTGACGGACTATGTGATCATAGCTGAAGGAAACGTCGACAAGCATGTCATTGCCATTGGTGGTGCTATCATCGATGCTTTGCAGGAAGTCGGCTACGGCTATACCCAGAAAGAAGGGATGGTGACAGGGGATTGGGTCGTACTAGATTTTTTAAATATCATGGTCCATCTCTTCCAGCCGGGCTTACGTGACAAGTATCGTTTAGAGGACCTCTGGAAAGAGAGTCAAATTCTAGATCTACAGATCAATACATCGGCTTTAAATACAGGTACTTACGATAAATCCGCCCGGAAATAATACCGATTGAAGTAATTAAGAATTTCGATTATCCTTATAGCCTCTATGGCTAAAAAGAGAATTGTCATTACAGGGATGGGGATCGTTTCTTGCTTTGGAAACGACGTTGATCACTTTTACGATCAGCTTCTGGCCGGTAAAAGCGGCGTAGGCCCTATAGAATCTTTCCCCTGCGAAAACTATCCTACTCGATTTGCCGGCGGCGTCCGCAATTTTGACGTGGGCGACTATATTGATAAAAAACAAGCCCGTCGCGTCGATCCCTTTATCCGTTACACCATTGTCGCTGGGAAAAAAGCCCTTGAAAAAGGAAATCTCACTCCGGAAAAGCTCGCTCAATTAAACAAATCTCGGTGCGGGATCATTATCGGATCCGGCATGGGCGGGATGCAGATGTTTTCTGATGGCGTTGAAACCCTTGTTAAAGACGGTTTCCGTCGCCTCAGCCCCTTTTTCGTACCGTATATCATCACGAACATGGGCGGTGCGCTTCTTTCTATAGACCTGGGTTTTACAGGTCCCAACTATTCTATTTCGACTGCATGTGCGACCTCCAACAATTGCATCGTTGCAGCGGCAGAACATCTCCGCCGTGGCGACGCTGATCTTATGTTGTGCGGTGGTTCAGAGGCTTCTTTGAATCCCATTGGAATCGCAGGCTTCATCGCTTTAAAAGCTCTTTCTGAAAGAAATGACGAGCCTCAAAAAGCTTCCCGTCCTTGGGATAAAAAACGTGACGGTTTCGTCATGGGCGAAGGCGCTGGCGTATTGCTTTTGGAGACTTTAGAACATGCTCTAGCCCGGAATGCTCCGATCTATGGAGAATACCTAGGCGGCAGCGTGAATTGCGATGCTTACCACATCACTAGCCCGCGGGAAGATGGTGCAGGTGTTGAAGAGTGCATGAGGCTAGCCCTCCAAGATGCAGGCATTCCTAAAGAACAAATCAACTATATCAATGCTCATGCCACATCGACGACTGCCGGCGATCTCTGTGAACTCATGGGCATCAAAAATGTCTTCGGCGACCACCTCAAAAATGTCTCGATCAATGCCACCAAATCCATGACAGGCCACTGTCTCGGAGCTGCCGGAGGCATCGAAGCTATCGCAACTCTCAAAGCCATCGAAACGGGGATGCTCCATCCTTCCATTAATGTCGATGAACCAGAAGAAATGCTCGAAGGTATTGACTACGTGCCTAATGTAGCTAAAGCTAAGAAAATCACTGCAGCCTTTTCCAACTCCTTTGGTTTTGGCGGACATAATTCGACACTGATCTTTGCGCCGTATAACCCTTAAGAGACAAATGAGAACAGAAGAAAAGTCTTTCGGGATCATCCCTCTCCGGCAAGAAAACGGAATATGGCAAGTTCTTCTGATCCTCCATCAAGGCGGACGTCACTGGGCTTTTCCTAAAGGGCATGGCAATGAAGGTGAAATGGCCATTGATTCTGCACGACGTGAGCTTAAAGAAGAGACTGGACTTGATATCCAAGAGCTTCTCCAAGAGACTCCTTTAGTCGAAAGATATCAATTTCACCGAAAGCGCGAAATCGTTATCAAAACTGTTCAATATTATCCAGCGCTTGTTCACGGCACGCTTCATCTTCAGGCTGAAGAAATCCGAGATGCTAAATGGGTGCCTCTCAAAGAAGCGACGACGCATTTGACTTTCAAAGAGGCTAAGGAAATGTGCAATAAACTCATCACCTTTCTCAAAATCTGATGTTTTGGAAAAAAAAACCAAAAATTGAGGTTTTTGTCCGGCACTGCAACTTCTCCGAAGTGAGCCAGCACAAAAATCGACTCAGCGGTTTTTCCCGACAAAAATGTTACGAAAATTTTCTCTCGAACCTCGATAAAAAAAGAGTGAATGTGACTTTTCTCTTAGACACCTTTCACTCAGGTGATAAGCACTTTGTTTTGGATCAAACTGATTTTCCTGTGATCGAGATCAAAGAAGGAACAGAGACAGGCTCTTTTCTCCGTCTCTTAGATCATGTCGTTTCCCTGAAATTAGACCCTGAAACGATCATCTACTTTCTGGAAGACGACTATCTCCACAGGGAAGGATGGATCGACGTTCTTCTTGAAGGATTCACGATCCCTGAAGCCTCCTATGTAACCCTCTTTGACCATCGGGATAAATATTTTCATCCTCTGTACAAAGAACTCACCTCAAAAATTTTTCACACCGCTTCCTGTCATTGGAGAACGACTCCTTCCACGACAAATACCTATGCGATGAAGTACCAGACCTTGATGCAGCATCTTCCTATCCATCGAGAATTTTCTTTAAATCGTAAAATTTCTGCCGATCATGAAAAATTTTTAGAACTCGGAAGACAGGGTGCACTTCTTATTTCTTCTATTCCAGGTTGGTCGACCCATGTTGAATTAAATTTAGCTTCCCCCTGCTTTGATTGGGAATTGTTTTTTCAAAAAAAACCTGCTGTGCTAAGGTAGCTTTGCTTCCATACAAGGAGATGAGATTATGTTAAGACAAGCCACACTGCCTTTCTTCGAAATGACCCAAGATAGATCCTGGCTCCGCAACTTACTTTTAGTGATCGGTGGCAGTTTTCTAATTTCTCTCTTTGCTCGTATTTCTATCCCTCTACCTTTTTCTCCAGTTCCTATTGCTCTGCAAGGACACGTCTGTCTGCTTTTAGGTGTTCTTCTGGGAAGCCGCCTGGGTGCGTTAACGGTTCTGACCTATCTATTTCAGGGTGCATTAGGACTTCCTGTCTTTGCTTTGGGTAAAGCAGGGCTTCCTATTCTTTTAGGGCCTACCGGCGGATATCTCATCGGTTATGTGTTGGGAGCTTGGATGACCGGCTACATGGTCGAGAGATCAGGTTCCAAAAACCTTCGGCAAACGACGCTTGCGATGGTGATTGGGAACCTCATGATCTATCTCTGCGGCCTTTCTCAGTTATCTCTTTTCGTGGGGATCGAAAGAGTGTTTTTCTTAGGGATGCTACCCTTCCTTATCGGGGATTGCTTTAAACTTTGCATTGCTAACCGCTTGCTTAAAGCTTTAAAATTTAACGGTTAGGCTTATTTAAATTGCCAAATTGTCTAAAGGCTACTTTTGTGGTCTGTTTGGCTTCTTTGGCGTTGGGAATTTCATTTTCCGCATTGAATTTTTTTGGCCTATAGATAGCGCCATCTAAAGCTTTAGCTCCGACGTCGCTGGATTTTTTATAGTCCCGGCCCGCCGGTTTCAATGCGATGTGGGGTTGATTCCCGTCCGATGGTCTTACCTTCATAATACTGCCCTCCTACATGAGCATGTAATTTTGTCATTATAGGAACTGGCTCTTTTAGCCAAACGAAAATCTCACTCTCTTCGTTTTCTATTAACACTTAATTTAATTTATCTTAATAATTGAAATATTGAATGTGTTCTAAGTTAAAAGGTTATACAGGGATGTGCGACACTTGAGAAATTTCAAAAGCACATTGGAGTGATAAAAGTTGTGCCTGAACATAATAGAGGTTATTTTTATCGGTGACATTTAATAAATTCCACCTAGCCTGATCAAAATTCACCATTTTATCCCTTTGCCCCCGTTCTAATTTTCCCAACCTATAACGACAATACCCTTGCCAATATTGACTATCTTGAAAATAAACATAGGTACGATTTCTCACATTTTCAAAACATGCTACGGCTTTTTGAAGTGTAGCTATGATTAGCTGGGGTTCAGTTTTGACTAAGAGTCTGCATCGACAGTAACCTTCCAAGTATTTTGCTTGTGCAAAATGGGGATGCAGAGGATTTTGGATTTTTTGTAACAATGTCAATAAGCTTTCTAGACCACTCAATTGCTCTTCAGGATCAATCATATTTTCAGCGAGCTCTAATTGACATAACGCCTGAAAATATTCGGCCTTTGGACTATGTTTATTATGAAGATTTGCAATTTTGGAAAAAACTTCTAAGACTTCTTCAGTTCTGCTCATTCGGTCTTCATAATCCGATTCGCACTCCGCTTCCCTATAAAGATCTATGGCATTCAGATAATCATTTGCTTCTTCAGCTGAGGGTGGAAGAGGTACATCTTCTGGAGTCATCGGGGGGGAGAGCTCAATAGTGGGCTGGCGAATCTCATCTTCTCTGAAAGAAAGTACTCCTTTCTTTAGCCTTTTTACAACCTGTTCTGGCACTGCAAGCGTGTGCTTATGAAATTGTAAATCTGCACGTGAACACATGTTGATACCTAAATAATGCAAAGAGTTTACCGAATTACTCTAAAAAAGCGATATCAAGATTAAGGATTTTAAATAGTTTAATCCATTTACATTTGCTCTAAAAAAACCAATTCATTAACACATTTTTGAGCAATTTTGGCTTACCTGCATAAGATAAGCAGAATGGGTTTGACACTGCGCTCTCGGATGAAGATAATGGCACAGATATGCTTAAAAAATGGTGGATAGGCTTTCTATGTTTGGTGATGCGGGGCCTAATCGGCATCCGGTATCGCTTAAAAGTCCAAGGTCTAGAAAAGCTCAAATCCACAAATCTTCCTAAAAAAGGGGGAATTGTATTTCTCCCGAACCATCCGGCAGAGATCGACCCTGTCATCATGACCATGGTCCTTTGGAAGAAGTATCAACCCCATCCTTTAATCGTAGAGTATTTTTATTATTTGAAAGGATTTCACTATTTTGTAGCACTTGTGGGGGCCATTCCGATCCCTGATTTCAAGGGAGCTGTCAATAAATGGAAGCAGAAAAAGATCGCTAAAGCGATGGCCTTCATGGAAGAAAAACTTAAAAGCGGCGGCAATTTTCTTATTTATCCTGCGGGCCGTTTGACCCATGCTGGCGATGAAGTCATCGGAGGCGCGTCTTTTGTTCATACCTTACTGCAACAATGTCCTGAGGCCAATGTCGTTTTAGTCCGGACTCGAGGGCTATGGGGAAGCCGTTTTTCTCGTGCTTTAACAGGATCAACACCTGATTTTGGGAAAATGATCTGGGAAGGGGTGAAGATCGTTTTAAAAAATCTCATCTTCTTGACTCCCCGACGAGAGATTGTGATTGAGATGGAACCAGCTCCTGCGGATTTGCCTATTCAGGCAAATCGCTTGGAATTCAACAAATACCTGGAGCGTTGGTACAATAGCCGCGGTCCTGAGCCCCTTAAACTCGTCTCAGACTGTTTTTGGAAGCAGAGCTTTCCCAAGGTCGAAGATCACAAAAAAGATGCCCACGATGAGGACAATTGGTCGATCGCTCCTGAAAAAGAAAAAGAGATCCTGGGGAAAATCAGCCAACTTTCTCGACGGCCTCAAGTCGAGCGATCGCAGAGCCTCGATCGAGATTTAGGGTTGGATTCCTTGGATGTTGCTCAGCTCAATACTTTTTTAGAGCAGAAGTATGAGCTTGAAGATGTCTCGCTCGATCAGCTGGAGACGGTCGAAGATATTTTAAAAGCGGTAGCTAAGAGTGAAAAAGGAGAAGGAGAAAAGAAAAAGACAGAGATACCTCCTGATAAAAGATGGCCCGGCGAAGTATCCCGGCCCTTGGTCGTGCCGCCATCAGGAAAAACAGTCCATGAGGCATTTTTAAGAAACTGCGACCGGATGGACAGTTTTGCCGCCTGCGCGGATCAAACCATGGGCGTGATGACTTACCGTCGTTTGAAAATGATCGTCCTCATTCTGAGTCAGAAAATCCGTCAGATGGAAGGGGAGCATATCGGCATTTTAATGCCATCTTCGATCATGGCTTATGCGCTGATTCTAGCCACTCTTTTGGCAAAAAAAGTCCCTGTCATGCTGAATTGGACGCTCGGGGCCCGTGCCATTGACCATTGCAGAAAAGCTGTCGATCTTAAAACTGTGCTGAGTTCCCGCCGTTTTCTGGACAATCTGGCAGGCGGCGATCTCGATGGAGTCGACGATATCCTTCTTCTACTGGAAGATGTCCGCTCTACCATTACATTCAGAGATAAAATCCGAGGAATCTTCGGACTCTTTAAAAATACCGATTCTCTTTTAAAGGAAGGAAACTTAAGTCAAACAGAAGATGATCCAGCTGTCATTCTTTTCACGAGCGGAACAGAATCCTTGCCTAAAGGCGTACCGCTATCCCATAAAAACATTCTCTCTAATCTCAATGCGGCCCTTGAATGTTTCCAAGTCTTTCCGACAGATATTCTTTACGGGATTCTTCCTCCTTTCCACTCGTTTGGATTTTCTGTTACGGGGATGATGCCCCTCTTGATCGGTCTAAAAGTTTATTATGCCCCGGATCCTACCCATAGCCATGGGATGCTACAAGATATTGAGAATTGGAAGGTCACTCTTTTTATTTCAGCTCCCACTTTTATCAAAGGAGTATTCCATCTGGCAACTCCGGATCAGCTCAAATCTCTCCGGTATGTGGTCGGAGGAGCTGAAAAAGTTCCTCAAGAGCTTTTTGATTTTATGGAGAAAAGAGGAGGCGAGATGCTGGAAGGATATGGCATCACCGAATGCGCTCCTGTCGTCACCTTGACCCGTCCGAAAATGCCCCGCGTCGGTGTCGGACAGCCGCTTCCTGGCATAGATCTCTGCATCATCAGCTCCGAAACTAGAGAAGTGCTAATCCCTGGTCAAGAAGGAGAGATTTGCATTTGCGGTCCTAATGTCTTCAAAGGATACATCGGCACGGATAAATCTCCCTTTATCGATTTAGATGGCCGCCGCTGGTATCTGTCGGGAGATCGGGGGCGTATCGATTCCCAAGGCTGCTTAATTTTATCCGGTCGTCTCAAGAGATTTGTCAAAATCGGAGGAGAGATGATCAGCTTAGGAGGCTTAGAAGAAGAGCTTCTCCATTTGGCCCAAGAAAAAAAATGGATGGGAGCGCCGAAAGATGAAAGTCCGCCTTTGGCTGTGGCTGTTTTAGAAAAAAATAATGAGAAGCCGTTGATGATTCTTTTCTCAACCTTTGACATGAACAAAGATGAGATCAACCAAGCTCTACGTGATCGCGGCTATAGCGCTCTTGTGAGAATTGCAGATGTCCGTAAAGTTCCCCAGATCCCTACAACAGGGGCAGGAAAAACCCACTACCACGCACTTGACGAAATGTTATGAAAATATTCAATACTGAAACACGCGAAAAAGAAGAATTAGTTCCTTTAGAAGATGGACAGATCCGGATGTATACCTGCGGGCCTACCGTCTATAATTTTGCCCATATCGGCAATTTCCGGACCTATGTTTTTGAAGACTTGCTTCGCCGCACCCTCAAATACTTTGGCTATAAAGTCACGCAGGTGATGAACATCACTGATATCGATGATAAAACGATCAAAGGAGCGCTCGCTGAAAAAGTCTCCCTCAAAACGTTTACGGATCGATACACAGAGGCTTTTTTTGATGATCTCCATGCATTGAAGATCGAAAAAGTGGAATACTATCCGCTTGCCACCGATTTCATTCCTCAAATGATCGAGATTGTTCAGGGACTCTTAGCCCAAGGGGTTGCTTATCAAGGCGCGGACGGGAGTATTTACTACGCCATTGAGAAGTTTCCTTCTTACGGTAGGCTCTCGCATCTTCATCTCGATGAACTGAAAGCCGGCGCTTCTGAGCGTGTGGCTGCGGATGAATACGATAAAGACCGTGTTGCTGACTTTGCTCTATGGAAAGCCTACGATCCTACACGCGATGGAGATATTTATTGGGAAAGTCCTTTTGGCAAAGGTCGTCCTGGCTGGCATATTGAATGCTCAGCGATGGCGATGAGCATCCTGGGCAAAACTCTCGATATCCATGTGGGTGGCGTCGATAATATGTTCCCGCACCATGAAAACGAGATCGCCCAATCTGAAGCTTTCACGCATCAACAATTTGCACGATATTGGCTTCATTCCGAACATCTTTTAGTCGATCATAAAAAGATGTCTAAAAGCCTGGGTAATTTTTATACGCTCCGAGACCTTCTCAAGAAGGGGTTTTCCGGCGTGCAGGTCCGGTATCTTCTTCTTCAAACACACTACCGCACTCAGCTCAATTTTTCTTTCGCAGGTCTCGATGCTGTGGCTAAATCATTGGAGCGTTTAGGAGACTTTATTGTCCGTCTCCGGCAGATCCAGCAAGCGACAAATGCTGGATTCGTTGAACCTTTTCTAAAAAATGCACATACGCTCTTTTCCGAGGCTTTAGCTGATGATCTCAATATCTCGCCAGCCTTTGCTGCAGTATTTGATCTCGTGCGAGAGATCAACTGCCTTTGCGATGCAGGCAAAGTGGGAAAAGAAGAAGCTCAAAAAATCCTCGATCTTTTAGAGCAATTTGATCAGGTCTTGGGTGTTCTTCCTCTGCAAACCAATTCCGAAGAAATTTCCCAAGAGCTGCAAGATCTGCTGGCTAAACGAGAAGAGGCCCGCTCTTCTAAAAACTGGAAAGCCGCCGATGCCTCACGCGATGCTATCTTAGCTAGAGGATATATCATTGAAGACACACCTGCTGGAGCACGTTTAAAGAAAAAATAATTATGAATAAAAAAGCGACCACAAAAGACGAACTTTTTCTCTTAAAACTCTATGAATTGGCTGTTGCCAAAGGCAACCCGGAAAAAGAAATCGACCGGTATGTCATTGGGAAAGCAATTGGTCAGAATGATCATGGCATCGATACGATCATCAAACATCTTGCTCAAGCTAACTTCATCAAAAAATGCCCCGATAACCGCATCTATTTGACGCCTCATGGTCTAAAACTGGTCGAGTTTTTACGAAGCGAAAGAGGTATTTCTTTTTGAAATGAGTTTAATAAGATGTCGCGTCCGGGTAAAATTTCTCCTTAAAAGGGGGATTTTCTATGCGTCTCATAGAAATGGCAGATCTTAAAGATTTCGGCAAAAATAATCTGAGAGGTTTCGGGCTTGCTTTAACGAGTTTTGTAGTGACGTACTCCGTCATTAAAGTCTGTGCATGCATGTTTCAGGATCGAAGTGAAACTGCTAAAAAAGCGGCTGGAAAAACAAAGCCAGAATCCTTAAAAATTTTTATTTATCAAATCATAGCAATCGGCTTAAGTCAATTAGCTTGTGATTTGCTGACCAAGAAAATAGGTCTGGCTCGAGACCATCGAGTAAATCCCCAAGTGCTGGTTCTACACGCTGTTGCTCTTGCAATCGCCTCGATATGGGATAAAAGAAAAATTGTCAGCTTAGGTATTGGGTTATCAGCGGCGTGTGTATTATTAGAACCTAAGTTTTTTTCCATGGGTGGTGCTTGTATGGCAGGTTGTATGGACATGTGTGAAAAAGGGTTGTAGCCCATTCGTTTAGACCAAAAAACACTTTTTTTCCTTATGTTAGAGGAAAAGAGGCCTCTAATCTACTGATTTCCCCTAGACTTAAGCTACCGCTAAAACGACATATGTATTTCCTGCGGTAGTTATTTGCTTGCTTATAACTACCGCGGGAAATACAATTCATTTATATGGTCGAAGTTGCACAATTCATTGGAAGAAGAAAAGAGCTTGAATATCTAAAACTTCTTTTAAAAAAAAGAACCGCCAGTTTAGTCGTGATCAAAGGGCGGAGACGTATAGGAAAGAGTCGTTTGGTAGAGGAATTTGCCGAAGGAATGACTTTTTACCAGTTTTCAGGTCTTCCCCCAGATGAAAAGACCACTGCTCAGCACCAACGCAATGAATTCGCCCATCAGCTGAGCAGCCAAACCAGCTTTCCTGTTTTGCCGTTTGAAGATTGGCATCAAATTTTTGTTGTACTAGGGGAAAAAATCAAAACAGGACGGGTGATAGTCCTCTTTGACGAGATCTCGTGGATGGGATCTCATGATTCTAATTTTTTGGGTAAGTTGAAAAATGCATGGGACATGTACTACAAAAAGAACCCCAAATTAATTTTAGTGTTATGCGGCTCCGTCTCCCAGTGGATTGAGAAAAACATTCTTAGTAGCACAGGTTTTTTTGGAAGGATTGCTCAAGAAATCGCTTTGGAAGAGATGTCGCTTTCTGACTGCAAACAGATGTTCGATGCTGTAGGATTTAAAGGATCCAGTTTTGAAAAACTCATGCTATTGGGGGTTACAGGTGGCATTCCTTGGTATCTTGAGAATATTCATCCCAAAATGTCTGCCATAGAAAATATCAAAAGGCTTGCTTTTGATAAAAATGGTTTATTTGTCAAAGAATACGACAAGATTTTTCACGATCTTTTTTCTTCGAAGGGAATGACGAGTAAAAATATTGTAAATGTTCTTGTGCAAGGACCCAAGGAGTATGATGAGATTGCCGATGAGATTGGGTATTCAAGCGGCGGTCCTTTTAGCACTTATTTAGAGGAATTAGTCACATCGGGTTTTATCGCCAAAGACAACTCTTGGTCGATCAAAACAGGAGAAATTCTTAAACTTTATCGTTATCGTTTACGCGACAATTTTCTTCGGTTTTATCTAAGATACATCGGTCCTAAAAGGAGTAAGATCGAAAAAGGACGCTATGCAGATGTTTCAATTTCCACTCTATCTGAGTGGGAAGCTGTCATGGGGCTGCAATTTGAAAATCTTGTTTTGAATAATCGCGCTCAAATCCTTCGCGCTTTGAAAATTAATCCAGCCGATGTTATTGAAGACAATCCCTATTTTCAGCGTAAAACGACACGTCACCGCGGATGCCAAATCGATTATCTCATCCAAACAAAATATAAAACGGTTTATGCTTGTGAAATCAAATTCTCCCAGCATGCGATAGGCTTAAAAGTCGTCGATGAACTCAAACAAAAAGTAAAACGTCTGACCCTTCCTCGGGGATTTGTCTGCCACCCCGTTCTGGTGCATATTGGGGGTCTCAGCAAAGAGGTTGAAGAGAGTGAGTTTTTGTTCCACACGATCAATTTTTCCACTCTTCTTGAATTATTTTAAGGGAGCTTCGATAGTTTCTTTGTTTAGGAAAAACTCTCGATAAGATCCTCCGCAGTACTGCTCCAAAATTTTTTTCAGAGTAGAGATTGCGCTATGGAGTTCATCGGTTGAGGTATGCTCCAATCCTTCTAAGACGAGACAGACATTTTGTGTCGAGGGGGTGATTTTGGTTTTTTCACATTCTCGATAGTTCCAAGACCGGCAGAGGACTTCTTTATCATCTCGATAAATGACTTCCCCTTTTTTAATAGGCTCAGGCTTATCAGTGCCCAGCATGATGAAGAGCTCGGTGCCATCAGCGACGGTTAGAGTGATGCCGCCTTCAACTTTGTCGAGATCGTCACCGCCTGCCGCAAGAACATGCTGCAGAGAGACAATATTATAAAGGTCGACAATGGGGCTGATAGAGGGGAGTTGTTTCCCTTGAAGGACTCTCCGCAGGAGGGCTTCTATGGAGCTACGATGGGCAGAAGGAGAAAATCCGAATTTTCGATAGGCTTCTCTCCAATCGGAAATTTTAGGAAGTGTTGCGAGTCCTTCAACGTTATATTTTTGACGGACTTGCTCTTCAGTTTGTCGCAAGAGCGACTCGATCTCAGGGTAACTGCCTTGGTTATTCAACCCATTGCAAACGAGAACTCCCATTTTGGCATGAGGGAATAGGGAGGGAATGGTTGGGTCGATACTAAAGACTCCCTGTGTAGACCTCTTAGGAGCGTGTCCTGTCGGACCTCCTTCATCGGCGCGCATGATCGGGAAGAAAAGAACATCGCGAATCGAAGGGGCCTGAGTAAAGAGCATCACGAGACGATCAATTCCAATCCCTAGACCACCGGTCGGCGGCATCCCTTGACAGATCGCTTCGACAAATTCTTCATCAAGGGGATGGGCTTCTTCATTGCCGGCTTCTTTTTTCTCATTTTGATCGACGAGAAGTTTTCGCTGGAGCTCAGGATCATTAAGCTCGGTGTAGGCATTGCACATTTCGCTGCCGAGAATAAAACTTTCAAACCGCTCGACAAGCTGCTCTTGACGGTGCTTAGGATCTCGATGAAGCTTGCAGAGGGGAGTTGTCTCAATCGGATGGTCGATGATGTGATGCGGTTGAATGAGATGGGGTTCTGCAAATTCTTCAAAGAGTTTTGCAATGAGAATCCCGCGAGGAGCGGTGTTGATTTCTTTAGGATCGAATTCTTTCTCGATGAGGGTTTTGCGCATCTCTTCATCGGACAAATGATTGACATCGATCTTGCCATACTGGTGGATGGCATCTTTCATGCTGAGCCGTTTCCAAGGGGCTTTGAGGTCGATCGTATAGTCGGTGCCATCGCGCTGGAGAGTGACTTCGGTTTTGCCAAAAAGCTCTAGGGCGATATATTCAAACAGCTTTTCAGTGAAGACCATCATATCGTTATAGTCCCAATAGGCAGCATAGGCTTCCAGCATGGTAAATTCGGGATTATGCGTCCGGTCGATCCCTTCATTGCGGAAGACTTTGGAGATTTCAAAAATCCTTTCCATGCCGCCCACGAGAAGTTTTTTCAAAGATATTTCAATCGAGATCCGCAAGTACATCGTCTGGTGCTGCGCATTGAGCTCTGTTAAGAAAGGGCGTGCTTCCGCTCCACCGTAGATGTTTTGCAAAATAGGCGTTTCAACTTCCATGAAGTCGTCTTTTTCGCAGTAATGACGAATCAGGCGCAAAATACGGCTGCGGAGGCGGAAAGTGTTAGCAACATCGGGATTGGTGATCAGATCGAGCCATCTCTTGCGGTAACGGACGCCCTTGTCAGTTAGGCCGCTATGTTTATCAGGGAGAGGAAGGAGGGTCTTGCAAAGAAGCGTGAGGGTTTTGACATAGACGGTGAGTTCTCCGGTATGGGTGCGGAAAATATTTCCTTCGACACCGATGATGTCGCCTAAGTCGATCTTTTTCTCAATAAATTTGATGGGTGTGAGCTCAGGGGATGCGGGTAGGCCTTTGACTTGAGTATGGTCTCGGTTAAACATGAGCTGAATGCGCCCTGAAGGGTCTTGCAAATGGGCAAAAGCATTCTTTCCCATGCCGCGGAAAAGAACAAGTCTGCCTGCTAAAACAACATGCTCGGTCTTACCAGATTCAGCTTCTTCGCTGCCGGCGAGTTCACGAGACTCGTATTTGTGCTGCAGGGCGTGCGCCGTCTGGGTGGGAGTGAACTTGGCTGGATAAGGATCGATTCCGAGGGCCCGGATCTCGGCGAGCTTGGTCGAACGGTTTTTAAATTCTTCGTGCTGATGGTAAGATGGTGTTTGCATGGGGATATTCTATTCTACAGATAGGAACAAAGTCAATTTTTTCAAAATGGATGGATAGATTTTTTTTGAATCAAAATATTTGTAGTTTTTTTCAACCTCCTTCAGAATTTGTCCAAAACAAAGGAAACCGATGAGTTCTAAATGGATGCTCTGTAATATTTTTTTTATTTTTTCTGCCCACGCAGATGCATTATTAACGGAGTACTATCCGGCGAGGACAAAAAGTGTACTGGAACAGGCTTTGGAGAAAAATTCGCGCCAGCTTCTATGCGGGCGTATAAAAATAAAAGACGGAGCCTTGGAAGAGGTCCGCCAGTGGTTTCAAACGCTACTAAAGAGAAAAGAAGAACTCTTAGAAGCTTTTGCATCAGAGGGCGTTTGCTCGAGTCTGTTTTTCTGGAGCATACGCAGGAGGGTGACTTTCTCATCTATTATATGAGACAAGATGACATTGAAAAAGTTTATGCGAATCTTGCGAAATTTCAGCTTCCTGTGAGACTTTTTCATGTTGAATGTTGGAAAAAATACTGCGAAGAATGTACTGTCTTGGAACCTATTTTTGATTTGCAGAGGTAAACATGTTATTAACGATTCTTTTGTCTACGACATTATTGCTTGGAGAAGGAGACTCTTCTTGGGACCACGCCTCGGTGAGCGCGTATGCGATCAACACAAAAACGAGCGAAGTGGTGATGGATCAAAGCAGTGATAAAAGTTTGATGCCCGCTTCTTGCATGAAGGTCATCACGACGGCAGCAGCTTTACAAATCTTAGGGCCAGAGACCCGTTTCCAAACAGATTTAGAGCATGATGGAACAGTCGACAGAGGAGTTCTTCAGGGCAATCTCTATATTCGCGGAGGAGGAGATCCGTGTCTGGGCTCGGAGAGGGTTGAAGGTTCACTATCCTGGGACAAACAAATCGAAGCCTGGGTCGATGCTATCCAAAAACTAGGAGTGAAGCGGATCAAAGGTGAAGTGATCGGTGATGCGACTAGATGGGAAAAGGCCCTGGCTGTACCTAGTTGGAGCTGGGAAGATTTAGGAAATTATTACGGAGCGGGAGCCTGCGCTTTATCTTTTCATGAAAATGCCTATCAGCTTTTCTTCAAGCCGGGAAATGAAGTCGGGGATAAAACAGCCATCTTGCGCCAAAATCCTCCGATGCTTGCTTTACAATTCCAGAATGAAGTGACGACAGGACCTGTGGGATCCGGGGATCAGGCTTGTATTTATGGTTCTGAATTTTCTCCCTTCCACTATGTCAGAGGGACGATTCCTGCGGGTGTTGAAGAGTTTTCAATCAAAGGATCAATTCCTGATCCCGCTGGGTTGTGTGGGGCTATGCTGGCGAAGGCATTGGAAGCCAAAGGAATTTCTATTGAGCATCAGAAAATTAACGGGGACAAGAGAACCGTTTTCCATACCACCTATTCACCCACGGTTAAAGAGATCGTCTATTGGACCAATCAAAAGAGTATCAATCTTTATGCAGAGCATTTGTTAAAAAAAATGGGAGAGGCTGTTTTTAAAGAAGGTTCGACAAAAGCAGGGATTAAAGCAGTGACCGATTTTTGGCGCTCGAAAAAGATTGATCTCAACGGTTTTAACATGGCCGATGGATCCGGTCTTTCAAGAAAAAACCTTGTCACCGCCCAGCAATTTGTTTCTATTTTGACACAGATCAAAAACTCCGATTTTTTTCCTGTTTTTTTAGAGTCGCTGCCCCAGGAAAACGAGCAAATCAAAGCAAAATCGGGTTCTATGTCACTCGTGAGAGGTTATGTGGGTTATGCAGATGAAGTGATTTTTGCAGTCCTCGTCAATCAATGCTTAGATCCAAAACTCACTAAAAAAGTGAAAGCGTTCTTGTCAGATGCGAACTGCTTAAAGCCCAATAAAGGTTAACCTGCTGCACGGGAAAGATCAGGACTAACAATCTGATTGAAAGGTTTCATGGCTTGTTTCCATTTGTCGATGTGATTTACAAGGTAGGAGATGTTTCCAGAATTGATCACTTCAATCATGGCCCTGGCCGGTTCCCCCATCTTATGGATAGTTCCTTGGCTCAACGGGGTTTGTTTGTAAATGTAGTTGTCGACTTGAAGAAGTTTGGCTTGTGAGTCTAAAAGACCTTGTTTTTTTAATTCTTCAAAGTAGATCTCTGCATTGCCTAAGTTTTTCTCCCCATTAACTTGAAAGGTGATGAGTTGTTTTCCCGTTCCTTGGAGTTCTTTCGAATAAGGGGTATAATTGGTTGATCGGCTAGCACCATTATGGTGGAAATTCTTATAGGTAAAACGAGGAGGTGTAGGATCTTCGATTAATATCCCGATATGATAATAGGTATGGGCTCGATGTGTAGGGTTTTGGGCTTGGGGATTTTCAAAGTTGATTTCGCTATTATTTGTCAGTACAAGCTTGCGGGTTGTATAACGGACATCATTGATCTTCACTTCCGCAAGTTCTCGAGTCGTGTCAATGAAAACGCTTTCCACTTTACTGTTGAGTAAAATAGTGACTCCTAAAGATTGCATGAGGCGTTCCAAATTATGCGTCAATTCATAACACCCTTGGGATGGATAAAAATCAGTAGTCAGCGTCTTTTGCAGGTCCGAAGCTGTGCCGACGATTTTGCAGCCGGCATACTCTTCTAAAAATTTAATCAAACGCTCATCGCGGCCAAACTCATGACATCCTAAATCGACATGAGGAACACCGCAAATGGTGATGCTTTTCCAGGCTCCTCCGCATTCCGCGCCTTGCTCAACAATGGCAACACGGTTCCCGAGGGATCTTTTGTAAATAGCCTCAAAGAGGGAAAAAGGACTTGTCCCTACAACGACGCAATCAAAGTCTGTCTCAATTCCATGAAGGCATACGCACCAGAAGCATAACGACAGGAAAAGGGATTTCATGTTCAACTCCGGCAAAAAATATTTTAAAAGAATAGTATTCTTGCTGGAAATTAAAAAAAAGTCGAGAGGGGATCGACATCCACAAGAAGCTGGACGTGAGGATTTCTTTTTAGCGGTTTTAAAATATCGGTGATCGGCCGTGCCGTACTGCCTTTGATGAGACACTGAAATCTATAGTGGTCTTTGATTTTAGCATAGCCGCAAGGAATCACAGGATGCAGTTCATAATTAGGAGGAAGGTTCGTGATGAGAAGCGTTCGAACTTCCTGAGCATATTTGAGGGCAGCCTCGGAATTTTTACTGGTAAAGGTGATCTTGACGAGATGGCATTCAGGAGGAAAGTGGAACATCTTGCGGGTCTCGATCTCTTCTCGGAAAAAAGCGGGATAGTCGAGTCGTGAGGCATGTTGAATGGTGGGATGCTCAGGAAGCTGCGTCTGAAGGAGGACTTCTCCTTTCAAGCTGCTCCGTCCGGAGCGGCCTGAGACCTGTGTGATGAGTTGAAAAACATGTTCAGCGGCTCGAAAGTCGGGGATTTGCAACGCAGCATCTGCATTGAGAACGCCTACTAAAGTCACTGATGGAAAGTGTAGTCCCTTCGCGATCATCTGAGTGCCAATGAGGACATCGGCCTTTCCTGCACGGAATTGCTTAAAGAGTTTATCGTGGCTTCCTTTATGCCGTGTAGTATCAGCATCCAAACGGATGGTCCGCACCTGTGGAAAGATTGCATGGAGCGCTCGTTCGACTTGTTCGGTGCCAGCACCTTTGAACTTAAAGCAATCGACAGCTTGACAGCCAGGACAGGTGGAAGGAACGGGAAAAAGTTCATAGTTGCAAAGATGGCAGGAAAGGATGTTTTTCCCTTTATGGAAGGTGAGGCTGAGGGAACAATGGGGGCAGTTAAGGATATGGGCGCAAATAGAGCAGGCAGCGGAAGTATGAAATCCACGGCGATTGAGAAAAACCAGAGATTGCTCGCCGATCTCAATCCGTTTTTTGAGGGCTTCCAGCAGTGCGTCGGAAAAAAGAGTAAATCCTTTGGCCTTATCGTACTCCCTTCTCATATCAATTAAACGGACAGTAGGCAGATGAGCATGGTCTGCGCGCAATGTCAGCTCGCTTAAGATATATTTGCCGGCAAGCGCGTTGGCATAGCTTTCGATACTGGGAGTGGCGCTTCCTAAAATGACAGCAGCATTTGAGAATTTCCCGCGCATGACAGCGACATCGCGGGCATGATAGCAGGGCGTATCGTCTGTTTGTTTATAAGCGGAGTCGTGCTCTTCATCGACGACGATGAGCCCCAGATTTTTCACAGGACTGAAAAGGGCCGAGCGGGGTCCCACGACAAGAGAAAGGGTCCCTTCTCGGATTTTTTGCCAGGTATCGCGCCGCTCTCCATCGCTAAGGCGGTGATGCAAAATGGCGACTTTTTCTTGAAAGCGGCTCCGGAGCCGTTCGACCGTTTGAGATGTCAGGGCAATTTCCGGCACCAGAAAAAGCGCTGATTTGCCCAGTTCCAGAGTTCGATCGATGGCCTGGAGATAGACTTCGGTTTTTCCACTGCCGGTCACACCATAGAGAAGATGGGTTTCAAACGTGGAGCTATTGATTGTTTTTAAGATCTTCCCGAGAGCCTCTTCTTGCTCAGGATTCAGTGTTTTATGTTTAGTCTGGAAGAACTCATGGTCGGCCAAGATAGAGCGATCGATAGCGATCGGTTCCATAGAAACGATTTTTGCCTCGGCAAGAGTCGTGACAGGACTACGGGAAACTTCTGCTTTTTCCAAAAGTTCTGAGAGGAGGATGCCTTGGGGGTGGCGTAGAAGAACCTCTAAGATTTTTGCTTGAGCGCCGCGCTGTTTAGCGCAAACTTCAGCCAGCTGCGGCCGTGACAAGAGCGATTGAACAAAAAGCTGCCGCTTTTCTTCCATGCCTTTACGGATGGGAGGAGGTAATAGGAGCTTAATCACTTTAAAAAAAGGGGCGCAGTAATATTTCGAGAGCCAATTACCGAGCTGAAGAAGATCCGGAGGAATAGCATCAGGGAAAAGGTCTTGGATAGTTTCAGTTTTTTTAGAATCTGTCTGGTTTTTTAAATGGATGACTGTGCCGGTGCAGCTCCTTTTTTGTAGGAGGACTTTGACGCGTGTGCCCGGCCGGATCTGATCGATCAGGTGCGCGGGGACCGCATAGTCTAAGGGTTTGTCCAGCGCTACGTCGACGTAGACAGCAGCGTAGAGAGCATTTTCCATAATTCACGTTTGAGGTCGGGATTTTTCAGATAGGCTTCAATGGGCTGCATTAAGAGCAGGGGAGTGTCTTTCAAAAAATGGCTTTTAGAAGAGGGATTCTCTCGGTAAAAACGCGCAAGAGAAATACTTTTCCAAGCTTGAAAAGGAGGAGCCAGGATCAGCTGCAATGTCGGAGAGTTGAGCGTCAGTTCCCAAGAATTTTCTCTTTCTATTTTACGCATCTCAATCAATTTTGCAGGAGCCAAAAGAGAATCGATGGCTTTGACAACATTTTGCAAAAAGGTGAGCGCAGGGCCTGTCTCTCCAAAAGAGAGGATGAGAACTTTTGCTGTCAAATGCTGCTCTTTGTAGAGATGGGCCATTTTTTTTGCGAGGGAGTCATCGGGAATTGTCGAGGTCAAAGGGACTTCAGGGAGGACCTTAGTGATCATCTGCTTCATTTCTGCATCGATATCGGCTGATTTTTTTGCTGCGGGAATTTGTTTTTTCTGTGGAGAAAAATAGGCGGCTTCTTCGGGCGTGGCCAAAATAGAGCCTTGAGTTAAAGACTCTTCTTTTAGAAGTGCGATAGCCTGGTGTATTAATTTATCCATTTTGAGGGATAAAAGCCGCGTTTTTGATATTGAAGGACAATATCTATTTTAACCTGATCAAGGCCTTCCGGGCAAATTTTATCCAGCATCAATTTAATGGTTGGAGATTTTTGATGCTTCAATAAAAAATAAAGTAAATTTTCGCTCTTTTGAGTGACCCTGACAAAAGGCTCTAAAAGAGCGAAAAGTTCCACACAAGGAGAGTGGAGTAGATTTAAAAATTGAGTCGCTTCTTTCGCAAGTTCTGGGAAAGCAATCGGTAAAAGAAGACCGTATTCCCGCATCTTATGGGCGGAGCCGTGTTTCCAGGCCCAATCAAACGGGGCCATTTGTGGAGGAGAGCTTTCGCGAAGGTATTCTTCCGACCTAATAAGTTCGCGTAAAATAAATTGGAGTAACAGAGCAGGTCCTTCACCTTTTGCAATCGTATGAGGTGAGAAGGGGGAGTGAAAAAATAGTTGTTGACCGATCATTTAAAATCGAAAATATAGGTTTACGGAATTATGAACAAGAATTACTGAAAATCAGATATCGTAGTATTTATGAATCTTGAAGAAGATTGTTTTCATCTCGGTGTCAAAACTCTCATTCAGAATAATCACGGAAAGCTCCTGTTATTGCAACTTGATCCTAAGAAATTCAAAAATGAAAGTAAGTGGGATATTCCTGGCGGGCGCATCAAGAAAAATGAATCCGTTGAAAATACTCTTAAACGGGAAGTCTATGAAGAAACGGGACTCCAGAACATAACCTTTTTAAGTCCTTTAACCATGGTGCTTTCTCCTTTTCGTCTCACAACTAACACCGGTAATGTAGGTCTGATTCTTGCGGTCTATCTATGCCAAGCCCCCGATCCATGTCCCATCCAATTAAGCGGAGAGCATGTTCATTTTGGCTGGTTTTCACCCAAAGAAGCTGCTGAAATGTTGAAAATGAACCACGCTCCTGAGCTGATAGAAAAAATCACTCAAATAATCCCGAAACATACTCTGAAGAATTAAAAGGCGTCAGATCGTCGATCTGTTCGCCAACCCCGACCCAGCGGATCGGAATGCCCATCTCACGATAAATCGGAAGGATCACGCCGCCTTTGGCGCTCCCATCCAGTTTAGCCATGAGGATGCCAGTCAATGGTGTGAATTGATGGAACACCTGAGCTTGATCGACGGCATTTTGTCCAATCGTTGCATCTAAAACTAAAATAATCTCATGGGGAGATCCCGGGATGACTTTGTTGCAGACGCGGCGGATTTTTTCCAGCTCATGCATGAGATCGGTCTTATTTTGAAGCCGGCCGGCCGTGTCGATCAAAACAACATCGCTGCCCCGGTTTTTTGCAGCTGTTAGGGCATCAAAAGCGACACTAGAAGGATCGCTTCCGCTTTGAGCTTTGACAATATCGACCCCGAGCTTATGAGCCCAGAGAGAAAGCTGGTCAATCGCACCGGCGCGGAATGTGTCCCCTGCAGCCAGCAGGACTTTTTTACCTTCTTTTTTCAAAAGGTTAGCCAGCTTGGCAATCGAGGTGGTTTTTCCACTTCCATTGATCCCGACGATGAGAAAAACCAGGGGATGACCTGTAGAGGCTTGGGTTTTTGGAGGAGCATTCAAAAGATCTTGGGCAAAGGTGCGCATGCGGGCGAGGATCTCTTCGGAAGAGGCTTCGGGATTTTTCCGCAGAAAGCCTTTGAGGTCTTCGATAAATTCTTGGGTCACCTTGGTTCCAATATCAGCTTGATAGAGGATCTGTTCGAGTTGGTCAAAGGTCTCTTCATTCCAGGGGGATCCGAAGAGCGCGCGAATTTTTGATCCCAAGAAGGACCGGGTCTTGCTCAGAGCCGATTTGATCTTTTTAAAAATACCGAACATGTCTCAAGCCTTGATTAGAAATTGATTCTATCACATAAGGAAGAAAAAGGCAGCTGTTCATTGAGTTAATGAATAGCTGGTAAAGAGAGCGAGAGCTGTGAACCTACACGAATATCAAGCAAAAGAACTTTTAAAAGCCAGCGGTGTACCCGTGCCCGCATTTGGAGTCGCCAGCAAGCATCAAGAAGTTGAAAAAATTATTAAGGATCTGCACTTGAAAGAAGCTGTCATTAAGATCCAGGTCCATGCGGGTGGAAGAGGCAAGGCAGGGGGCGTTAAGTTCGCAAAATCACCGGAAGAAATCTTAAGCGTAGCAGGCAAATTGATCGGCATGAAGATGGTCAATAACCAAACAGGCTCTGAAGGCGTGGTCGCGCATCAGGTGCTCATCGCACCTCCGATCGATATCGAAAAAGAATATTATCTCGGCGCTATTGTCGACAGGAACAAAGCAGAGGCTGTTTTAATTGCCTCTCCTGAAGGGGGGATGGAAATCGAAGAGATTGCTGCCAAACATCCCGATAAAATTTTAACGGTTCCCATTGGGATGGACGGTTCTGTCAAACCTTACCATTTGCTCCGGCTGGCTAAATTCATGGGATGGGAAAAACATACCCTGGAAGAGGGGATGAAGATCGCCGCAGCTGTAGGAAAGCTCTTCATTGAAAAAGATGCCTCTCTTTTGGAGATCAATCCGCTCGTCAAGTCTAAAGACGGAAAGCTCTGGGCGCTCGATGCTAAGCTCAGCATCGATGACAATGCTCTTTTTCGCCAACCTGAAATTGTCGGTTATTACGATCCGAGCCAGCAGTCGCATAATGAAGTCGAGGCCAAAAAACATGACCTGGCTTACATAGCCCTTGAGGGCAACATCGGATGCATGGTCAATGGCGCAGGGCTTGCGATGGCAACGATGGATATTATTAAGCATGCAGGAGGAAAGCCTGCAAACTTCCTGGATGTGGGCGGTAGCGCAACGGCTGACAAGATTGCAGCGGGGTTTAAGATTTTAGTTTCCGATCCACATGTCAAAGCAATCCTCGTGAATATTTTCGGCGGGATTATGAACTGCGCGACGATTGCAGAAGGGATTTTAACAGCTCTAAAAGAAAATCCGATCAAAATTCCTCTTGTGGTCCGGATGGAAGGGACTAATGTCGAAGAAGGCAAAAAAATGCTGGAAAAGTCAGGTTTGAAAATTCATACGGCCGATCGACTTGAAGATGCTGCAACTCTTGTCGTGAAGGAGGCGCATCACTATGCCCATTCTCATTGATAAAAACACAAAAGTGATTACTCAAGGGATTTCTGGAAAAGCCGGCCGGTACCATACGGAGCAATGTCTTCTCTATGGCTCTAAATTTGTCGGCGGAGTTACACCGGGGAAAGGAGGACAAGAGATTTTAGGTCTTCCTGTTTTCGATACAGTTTATGAGGCAAAAAAATCGGTCCATCCGGATGCAACCATGATCTTTGTTCCGGCTCCTTTTGCAGCTAACGCGATTTTAGAAGCTGAAGATGCCGGAATTCATTTGATTATCTGTATCACGGAAGGGATTCCGATCCGCGACATGGTGGAAGTCAGCCGCGTCATGCGGCAGTCTCAAAGAAGCCGGCTGATTGGACCTAATTGTCCAGGAATCATCACGCCGGATGCGTGCAAGATCGGTATCATGCCCGGGTATATCCATCAAAAGGGAAAAATCGGGATCGTTTCACGTTCAGGGACCTTGACTTACGAAGCTGTCTGGCAGACTTCACTCCTGGGACTTGGCCAATCGACATGTGTCGGAATCGGAGGAGATCCTCTAAATGGGACAGACTTTATCGATGTGCTCAAACTTTTTGAGAAAGATCCTCAGACGGAAGGGATTTTACTCATAGGAGAGATCGGTGGAGACGCAGAAGAAGCTGCTGCAGAATGGATCAAGCACCATTGCACCAAACCTGTCGCCGCATTCATCGCAGGCGTGACGGCCCCTCCTGGAAAAAGGATGGGGCATGCGGGTGCGATTGTCTCTGGTGGAAAAGGAGCGGCAAAAGATAAGATCGAAGCCCTAAAAAAAGCAGGCGTTCTTGTCGCTGACAGTCCTGCGCTCCTAGGAAAAACTATGCTTGAGGCACTGAAGAAATGATCCGCATTCCTGGAAGAATCCCCATTACCATCTATCCCACTTTTTGGATCCTGGCTGCGTTGATTGCGATCCTTTTCGGAGAGGGAGATTTTCTCAAAATGTTCATCTGGGTCGGTGTCATTTTTATCTCGGTCCTTTTCCATGAATTTGGGCATGCGTTGACAGCGCTTCTCTTTGGTCGTAATCCTCGCATTGAACTGGTTGCGATGGGAGGACTGACCTATCATGATGGAGATAAGCTCCCGTTTTGGAAGCAATTTTTCATCACTTTGAACGGGCCTGTCTTTGGATTTATGATCGTGATCGCTGTCTATTTGATCAAAGATATTCCTGCTCTTTCGACAGGATATGCCGGTCAGCTTTTGCTGCAAATTCTCGTGGTGAATGTTATCTGGACGGTTGTCAACTTATTGCCTGTGCTGCCTCTTGACGGCGGACAATTGCTTCGCATTACTCTGGAGAAATTTTTCAATTATAAAGGATTGCGCTATGCCTTTTTATGGAGTGCGATCTTAAGCTTAGGATTTTGCCTTGTCCTTTTTCTCACGCAAAATTTTCTGGCGGGTGCTGTCTTTTTTCTCTTTGCCTTTGAGAATTTTGACAACTACCGGAAAAGCCGCTTTGTCAAAGAGAGCGATCATCGGGACGAACTGAAGAAAATTTTTCTAGAAGCGGAGATGAATCTAAGACAGGGTAATAAAGCTAAAGCTCTGGAAGCATTTGAAACTCTAAGAACGAATGCCAAAGAAGGGTTAATTTATGATACAGCGACGCAATACGCTGCTTTTTTACATTACGACCAAGGCCATCTCCAAGAAGCTTACCGGATTCTGATCCCTTTAAAAGAGCGTTTAGATCCCGATGCGCTGGCTTTACTTCATCGCATAGCCTTTGAGCATGGCGATTTTCCGATGGTCATGGAGCTGGCTGGTTCTGTTTTTCAATATGTGCCTGAAGCGGAAGTCGCTCTCCGGAGCGCTTATGCGGCTGCAAATTTAGGACAAGCGGAAGCCTCGATTGGATGGCTTCAGACAGCCCGTCAAAGCGGCGTTGAAAATCTAAAAGAGATTGTTTCTGAAAAAACCTTCGATTCAATAAGGACCGATCCCGCTTTTCAGAAATTTAGTGAATCCTTAAGTTAGGCTTTATCCAATAAAAAAGCGATTGAGCCATTCTGTGCAATATTCTGCGGTGCTACTTGCGTTTCTCGACGGTGGAATATCTTTACATTTTCCATCAGTAAAGAAATCAATTGTTCTTGGGGACGAATAAGTGATAAAGCGGCTAGAGAATCCGCATACTTTGTAGGCTGGATATTGCAAAATCCTTTTAAAAATAAACCGTACGAATCTCTGGGGTTGCGATATAGAAGAGTACTGGCATGCATTAGAACTTCTTCTTTATCCATTTCTGACAAAGCAGATAGTAAATGAGCAACAAATGATTCTTCCTTGTGCATCAGAAAAGCCTGCCGGATAGCATCAATACCCTCCTCATATTTAGACTCAGTGAAAAAATGAACACCTGTATCAAGCCATCTTCGCCAGTTTGAAGACTCATATTGAGAAAGTGCATTCAAATTTTTGCGGGGTATTTTTTGGGCTTTCTGCTCTGGTATTTTTTCTTCTGGGCTGTTGTTCGAAATATCAGCATGAGATCGTTTTAAAGCCGGGGGCATCATCGGTTGTGAAGGATGAGGATTTGAAGGCAAAATAGTCGGAATAGGTGGTGGGGGTATGATTGTGATAGTTTGAGATAAAACGGGTAGGCCAGAATGAGGAATTCCCCTTAACGCTAACAAAGAATTCTGAAAGGTATTTAACAGAATCCCCTGATCACGAGTTCTAGGGCAATATTGAGTCTGTAAACTATATCTCGATAGAGAATTGTCTCTAGGTTGCTGTGTTAAGGGAGAATTTGTTATAGGAGTTATTGCTTGCACTCCTAAAGGTAAAAGGGGGAAGCTCATTGTTGTTTTCCTTTGGGAGTTTTCTTATGTGAATTTGATCTGGCATTAACTTCTCGCTCTAAGAATCGTTCTGCGCTTTTTTTCATAAGCTGAACCAGCCGGTCGTTTGGATTTTGATCCAGTATATTTTGGAAAGATTGAACAGCTTTTTCATATTTTGTAGGGGCGATATTGCAGAGTCCTTTCAAAAACAACCAATTAGTATCTTTAGGATTCAGAATCAGCCCAAGCTCGGCAGATCTAATAGCATGTGTATTAGCTATTTCTGGGCGGCAGGAAGATAGGAAAGTAGAACAAAATGTATCATCAGCTAACTTAGTTCTATAGATTTCAAAACACTCACGGAAAGCTTTAAAGCCTTCCTCATACTTTTTCTCATGGAAACAACCTGTTCCCGTTACTAATAAGGCTCGCCAGTTTGAAGAGACTGCTGGAGCAGGTGCACTTAACACTTGAGGAGCATCTGCTTTCTTAGCCTTTTTAGTGAATGCACTTTTTTTATTAGGTCGATCCGCCAAAAGATTAGGGTTGGGTCTTTTGAATGGTGGGGGTAAGGATGAGTTCACAATTTGTGCAGGCGATGCACGTTCTGCAAACCCGGGAGCCAGTGAGGAAACATACGGAATAGGTATTCGTGGTGCTTCTGGTGTCATAGGAAGATATGAATAAAGGGGGTAGGAGTTCGGAATTTCTTGAACTGCAAAACTAACATTTTGAAGAGTGATTTGAACAAGCTGTTGAGTTCTTGTGGCCCCTGTAGATTGTAAGGAGAAATAATTCCCGTTAAACACGGTATATCTTGAAGCAGGTAAATCATTAAGTGTCAAAAATTCCCTAGCAGGATTAGGAGGCGGCTGAAACCCACTGTCAGTTGAATATGAAGGCTGTGGTGTGTAATAGAGATTTGTTGGATAGCTCATTGTTTTCCTTTTTTTTTGGCAAGATTTTACCATGAAATGAGCATAAAAAAACATTCAATTCATAAATTGAAAAACCTTGCCATAATGGACAAGATTCTTCAAAAAATAAATTACAATTTATGTGGGAAAATTTTTTTGAGCAGTAGCTACAGTCTTAGTAGACTCTTGATTAGCAGGCAAGTTTGTGACAGGAGGAAGGGGATTGTTTAAGGGCGCAGGAGGGGGTGGGAGCAGCCCTTGCCCAGGTAAGTAGGTAATACCTGGTGCAAGATAATAAAATGTATTTCCAGGTAAAGATTGGATTTGAAATCCCGTAGGAGGTAGTGCTGCCATGAATGCTTCCTTGGTAAGTGATATCTTACTCCAGGCAATGTTAAACTAGATAAGGCAATTTTGCGGGCGCTTCTCCTGCTTGCATGCGCCATAGCTGAGCATAGCGGCCATTTTTATCCAAAAGCTCTGCATGAGTCCCTTCTTCGATGACCTTTCCTTGTTCAAAGACCAAGATCCGGTCCATGTGATAAAGAGTGGAAAGGCGGTGAGCGATGACGAGTGTTGTGCGGTTTTCCATGAGATGGAGAAGGCTTTCTTGAATCTGTTGCTCAGTAAAAGAGTCTAAAGCTGATGTAGCTTCATCTAAAATCAAAATCGGAGCATTTTTAAGAATGGCCCTTGCAATGGCTAGCCGTTGTCTTTGCCCTCCTGATAATCTCACGCCTCTTTCCCCGACAATGGTTTGATATCCTTCTTTCATTTGGAGGATAAAAGGATGGCAATAGGCCTTTTGTGAAGCCTCTATCACTTCTGCCTCGGTGGCATCTAGTCTTCCATAGTGGATATTTTCCATCACTGATCGATGGAAGAGGATAGAGTCTTGAGGGATCATCGCAATATTACGGATCAAAGATTCCCTTTTAACCTCGGCGATGTCTTGTCCATCAATGAGTATCTTTCCGTTAGAAACTTCATAAAGTCGTAAGAGCAGGTGCGCAAGAGTGCTTTTTCCACTGCCGGACAGTCCGACGAGTCCTACTTTTTCCCCAGCAGAAATGGTTAGATTAAGGTCCTCATAAACAGGCTTTCCATTGACATAGTTAAAAGAGACATGATCAAAAACAATTTGGCCCTGTTCCACATTCAGTGAGGGTGCATGGTGAGGATCGACGGCCTCGGGCTGTTTAGAAAAGATGGAAAGCGCTTGTTTGCAGATACCGACATCTTCTGAAAAAGAAACAAACTGCAAGGCTAGATAGAAGGTCTCATCGACAATGCCCGTGGTCAGGGTGAGCACGAGTGCAAAATCTCCGACGGTAATGAGGCCCTGTGAACGGGTGTAAAGGAGCAGTCCCATCATGACTAGGAGGAGCAGGGTAATAG
The DNA here is from genome assembly GCA_003153295.1 of Parachlamydiales bacterium. GTDB lineage: Bacteria > Chlamydiota > Chlamydiia > Chlamydiales > Rhabdochlamydiaceae > PALSA-1444. The sequence goes on from PLXY01000006.1 coordinate 57,505, forward strand.
AAATGCTTTGGATGAGCTTCAATTTAAGCAGATACCAATGGAACCGTTGTTCTTTCCCGATCATTTCCCCGAGATGTTTACGGAGATAGCCATGCTCGTATTTCTGAGTTGCGAAGAGTTTGACATTAAAAATATTGGTGATTGCATCGACGACCTTTCCCATCACCGTACTGCGGGCTTCTGAATAATCGACACTCAGTTGTTCTGATTTTTTAGCCAGAAAGTAAGAGAGGAGAAAAAATAGAACAGACCATGCGACCATCGCTAAAGCAAAAAGAGGATGGACCCAAAAAAGAGTAGAAAGGCCGAAAACAAAAAGCAAAGTCCGTGAAAAAAAGTCATCAATAATGGAGGTGACAATCGCGACAGCGTTTTTAGAAAGATCGGAAATCTTATTCGATAAAGATCCGGCGAGGTTTGTTTGAAAAAAATTATACGAATGATTTTGCAAATAGGTGTGGGTCTTCTCGATAATATCGGCTTTAAAACGGGGAATGAGCTTTAAGATCAAATAATCGTAAGCAGTACTGAGTGCGACTAGGACGAGTCCCATGCCCAAATAGCCTAGTATGGGGCCTAAAGCGTGCGCAATCAGATCATCAGGATGGTCAGAGACCGCATCGATGATGAGCTTGATCATGGTTGGATTTAAAGAAAAATAAGCAGCCCAAACAAGACCGACCAGAAAAAGGCCTGCAATATGCCAACGGTACGGTTTGGCAAAATGTCGAAGAAATCGAGGTAAAGATTGATAGGGATTTTTCACAACAGGCCTCCCGAATAATATTTTTAAACAGAGGTCAATAGTGATTAAGATCTTATCAAAATGTTAGATTTCTGTTAAGAGAGTATTCCTCTACGAAATTGTTGCCTTCGTTTCGGAGGCAGCAGCAATTTCAGGCTCTGGTTTTGCTTTGACGATGTAGCCCTGCTTGAGTTCAGCGGCATAAACAATCCAAAGTCCGATGCAGACGATTCCTGTGGATAGGAAGATAAGAGCAGAAAGCGGTTCACCTAAGAAAATCCATCCATGAAGAGAAGCAAAAATAGGGCTGAGGAGGCCGATGAATGAAAGGAATGTCGCTGTGTACTTCTTGAGGAGATATCCATAAAGGTTGTAGCAAACAATATTCGAAATAAAGGCCATTAAAAGGGTCCATCCAAAGAAAGAGCTAAATGCTCCTGCGACAATGGGAGTCGGGTTCCACGAGTCGACGAAGAAGGAATGGAAAAAAGCAAGACAGCCGCCGATCAACATACTAGCTCCATTGGCCATCGTTGGAGATGTCATTTGGTCTTTGACAATGAGTCTTAAGAGCACCCAGCCGTAAACGGAGCACATAGCTGCGCCAATGATGGCTAAAGTGGGCCAAGAAAAGAAAGAAAAGGCAGTGACCCCGTCTTCTGCGCCCGTTTGCAATATAACAACCGGGATGATTCCAAGAAATCCTATCAACAGACCGATAGCTTTGGTGCGGTTGATCTTTTCTCCAAAATGGAGATAAGAGAAGAAGGCTGCAAAGAAGGGGGAAAGGCTGTAGATAAAACAGGCTTTAGCTGCAGATAAATATTTAAGTGCCCAAAACTCAAGAACATTTGTTAAATAAATACTAAAAAAAGCTAGAAAACCGATCGAAAGCCATTGTTTACGACTAAGTTTAAACGAAGATCTTTTTGTAATCAGTAAATAGCCTAAGAGAATGACCGCGGCCAGCATCATCCGAAAGCCGGTCAAAAAAACCGGAGGACTATATTGCATGGCAATTTTGGCCAATGAAAACATGCTCGACCAAACGGCATACATAACGACGACAATGGCAATAGACATCAGTTAACCTTAAAATTTTGACAAACATGATACCAGGCTGAGAACTAGTGGTCAATCTCTACAGCCGTGTCAAGTCAAATTTTTAGTCGATGCGAATCGAATAAAATCTTGTCATTTTCCCATGTCGTATCAAAAGCAGCACCCGTTTATTTTGGGAGGCATCGTTCAAAGCTGCTTCATAATCGGTCGTATTAGAGATTTTTTTATGGTTCACAGCTTGGATCAAATATCCAGGGCGTATGCCTGCCATCGCAGCGGGCGAGCCGGGCTTCACTTTGGTGATGACCACCCCTTCTTCCGTGGTGGTATACCCGAGCTGCCGTCCGTAATCAGAACTCATATTCTCAACTTCTATTCCTAGTTTTTGAGAAATAACCGCAGGGGAAGTTCCTTCTGCAGCAGAGCCTAGGGTGACAGGGATCATCATGATTTTTCCTTTCCGATTGATCTTGAAGTTCACTTTGCTTTCTGGGTTCATGAGTGAAATATCGTAGCGGAAAGTTTGCAATGATTTGATGGGCTTGCCGTTGTACTCTAAAATGACATCCCCTTGTTGGAGACCTGCTTTATCTGCAGGTGATCCTTTTTCTATGCCGGAGATCAAAACGCCTTCGACTTTAGCGAGATTAAATCCTGCCGCAATCTCTTTATCGACAGTTTGGAGACTTACACCCAAGAATCCACGGGTCACAGAACCTTTTTTGATGATCTGATCCATGACATTGCGGGCCATGTTGCTAGGAATGGCAAAACCAATTCCCATGTAGCCTCCGCTCCGAGAGACGATCGCGGTGTTGATCCCAATGACATGTCCGTTGAGATCGAGCAAAGGGCCTCCGGAATTTCCGGGGTTGATTGCAGCATCGGTTTGGATAAAATCTTCAAGATCTGAAATATTCAAACCTTGCCGTCCTTTAGCGCTGACAACACCGACGGTGAGGGATGCTTGCAGTTGGAAAGGACTTCCAATGGCGATGACCCATTCACCGACTTCAAGAGCTTCGGAATCTCCCAACAGAAGATAGGGTGAATCTTTCGCATCTATTTTTATAATCGCTAGATCGGTGTGAGGATCGGCGCCGATCAGAGTCGCGGTTTTTACTTCGCCGTCATTCAAAGTGACTTCAATTTTATCCGCTCCTCGGACAACGTGGGCATTGGTCATGATATAGCCATCAGGAGAAACAATGAATCCCGAGCCTTGTCCAATCTGCGGTTGAGGTTGTTGAGGCTTGCCTTGAAATCCGAAAAAGCGCTGTAAAAAATCATCATTGAAGGGGGCATAAGGACCTTGACCTCCTGGGCCTCCTTGGCTTCCAGAACCTCCCGAACCTCCAGGACCATATCCAAAATTATCATTATCTCCGGGATTGATCTCGACTTTGATAAAGACCACAGCTGGACTAGCTTGTTTAGCAACGCGTGTAAAAGCTTTCGAAAATTGTTGTGGCCCGCAAGCACAATCAGCCGATTCGGCTTTAGTAGCAGGCGCGGCCTGAATAGAAAAAGTCAGAAGAAGAGCGGCGGTGATGTATTGTAATTTCATGGCTATTTTCTCCTTAAGGTCACAATCATTTATAACTTTCGAAAGCTTTTTTTTCTAGACTCTATTTGCGAGACTCAAGAGCTTGCAAAAGCTCATCGCTGGCAAGTTGTCGATCAATAAGAAGCTGTACCACTTGGGGGCTTTCTTTCCCATATTGAAGTTGTCTTTCAGTATGGCCCGTTTTAGAATAAGGTTCTAAAAGCATGGGTGCAATATTAAGTTCTAAAAGACGCTCCCATAAGAATTCTTGCCGTGTTCCCGTGGCAAATTTTTGAACGCCGCCAGTTTGCTCAATGCAAGCAGGAAGAGGATCTAAACGAGTACTATCGATAGGATGAACAAAAAGGACCATGGAGAAACGATCTTTGTCAGGCTCTTGGGCTTGGACTCGATGGCGTGCGCTCACAAATAGTCCGTTGGTCAAATTTTTTAACATATCTCCCGCGTTTACAACGAAAGCGTCTTCGGGAACAACGACATTCAGCCACTGACCATTCAGCTCAACCTGCAATCCTTTTTCCGTTGCAAAAGGCAAAATGGCTAAGAGATCGATATCTGTATGTTCAGCAGCCCAGAAAAGGGGATGTTCTAACCGGCCGATCTGTTCTTGGGTGAGCGCAGGATAATAAAGAGCTCTGAGGAGTGTATCGCCTTTTTGGGTCATTTGATGGAAAGCGTCAGGGGCAATTTTCCGGGAAGCATTCTGATTGATTGTCATCACGATCGCTTCTTGCAAAGGAATCACATACTTCTCAAGTTCACTATAGAGAGTTGTGAGAGCTTCTTTAAAGCCGGATTGATCTGGCCATACATTGGGAAGAAGGCCTTGTTGTTTGAGCTGTTCGTCTGAAAGATCCCGTCCGACAAGATAGAATTCTTTACAATCTTTAGCCTTGTTGCCTTTCGCAGTCTCTCCGGGAACAAATCCTCTTTGGCCTTTGAGTTCCTTGACAAAGCTTTTGTTTTTGAATTCGGGGTCTTTTTTGAAAAACAGTTCAGCTTGCGCATAGGCTTCCGTGATGACCTTTCGATCAACACCCGTGTTCCGGACTGCAAAAAACCCTATTTCGGTCAAAGCTTTGTAAAGTGTATTGATGAACTGAGCTTGTTTTTCCGGATTATAAAAATCTTGCATATCGACAACCGGGATGCGGATGTCGAGTTGTTCTTGAGTGATGCTCTCAGTCGTTTCTGCGTTGAGATTGGGACTTGTCATTAAAAGTGCGGCGCATAAGAGATAGGCGGTTTTCAGCATAAGGACTCCTTTTTTAAAACCGGAGCAAGATTATTAAAATGAAAATTTTGTGCAAACATCTTTTTAATCACGTGAATTTGCATTTGAAGATACTCGCTCCCATGGTACCATTTTCTATATGTCACCACAGAATGCTGAACTCATTATAAGTATTGTCTTTATAGCTTTGCTCTTTCCTATTTTATTTTATAAACGGAAAAGACAAATCGGAGTTCCTTGGGAGCCTGGTGTTTCTGCAAGGGTATCCATCAATAACCATCCCTTAAGCTGTCAGATTTGCAAATGCAATTACTTCTATAAAAGAGAAGCTTTAATTCCCACGACCTTTCTTTCTCTTTTTAGGCTACATTTTTTAAACCAAAGCGGTACAGCCTATGTCTGTCAATCGTGCGGTTTTATTCATTGGTTCAGCCGGCCGAAGGAAACTTCCGTCGAGCCTATCTCAGAAAGATCTCGAGAAATTTCTAATCAATAACAATTTCAAGATGATCAAGCAAGGTCATCACTTCGGGTTTAGAAAACTTAGCCTTGGACAATTTATTCGTTAGGGGATTGATCGAGTAATTAAGAGCTCCTTGAAAGTTGGCCTTTCTAAGATCTGTGTTGTGGAACAGACTGCCTTGCAAGTCTGACCCAGTGAATACACTCTCCATGAGATTTGTTTGGGTAAAAAACGTATCCCGTATTTGGCAGTTTAAAAATAAGGTGCCTTTCAAATCGAGATCTGAAAAATTGCACGTTTCAATGAGGCAATTTTTAAATTTCAAAGATAAGAACATTTTTTCGCATTTGGCAAAATTCACACCGACAAGTTTGCAATTTTCGAAGGCACAATCTTGCAAGCGTGCGCCTTCTAAGTTAACAAGGCTGAAGTTGCTGCCGGTCATTTTGCATTCTAAGAATTTACAATGGGAGAAATTGCTCTTTGTAAAATCGCAATGGTCGAAAGTAGACCGAAGGAAAACCTTATGTTTTAGATCAGCTTCAAGAGCAGTCTCTTTTTTGAAAAGATGATCCTCGTATTCCTTTACCGAGAGATTCATTTGAAAGAGCTGTTCATCTTCTCTTCAAAGATCGTTTTATGGCTGTCCATCAGGCCGTGATGGGTGAGCTCATCGACGCGGATCGGTACGACCGTGATATAGCCTTCTTTGAGAAGGAAGACATCGCTATCATGCGGCTCTTCATGATGTTCCCACTTTCCTCCGAGCCAAAAATAGGGAGTCTCTTCTGTAGGATGCATCCTTTGTTCGGGATTATCAATCCAAAATCCTTGGCCCTGACGAGCGAATTTATATCCTTGAAGAGGTTTGGACAGATCGGGGAAATTGACATTGAAAATCGTTCCTGGAGGAATCGGATGTTCCATAGCGTGCTGAACAATTGACAAGACGTATTTTTCGACAGCAGAGTAATCGGGTTTTTGGAAATCTTCGCAAGAAAAGGCAATGCCTGGAATTCTTCTGAGAGCTCCTTCGATCACACCACCGACAGTTCCGCTATAAAAGACGGTTCGACCGGAGTTAGATCCTCGATTGATGCCAGAGACGATGATATCGGGTTTTTCAGTTAAAATCGTACCAAGGGCGAGTTTTACACAGTCGGCCGGTTTGCCATTGACTTTCCAAGCGCGGGTTCCATGTTCCCATGGAACAACATCGATTCGAAGGGGAGTTTTTAGGGTGATTCCTGTGCCAGCGCCTGAGGTGTCATCCACGGGGGCCACGATACTTAAGTCTGCATAGTCAACGAGAGCTTTCCAGAGCGATCGTAAGCCTGGAGCAAAGATTCCGTCGTCATTCGTAATCAAAATTCTGGGTTTTCTTGTCATAAAATTCTTATACCATTTCGGTGACTTTCTGTCGTGTTGTATGAGAAACAAAGATATTTAAGAGCAAGCTTGCAACAAATCCGGGAATCATAGGAAAAATAGTCGTATTGAAGAAGGGCCAAATCCCTGCGGTGATTCCTCCTCCTAAGATCCCTGCCCAAGCGCCGTATTTATTGACTCGATTAGAATAAAGCGAGAGGATTACCAGAGGTCCAAACGAAGAACCGATCCCAGACCAGGCATAATTGACTAGAGTATAAATCGTGCTTGTTTTTCGCAAAGCGATGAAAAACGCGACTGTTCCAACAAGGATCACTCCCAAGCGGGTGATCAAAAGAAGTTCTTTCGAAGAGGCATGAGGACGGAACATCCGTTTATAAAAATCTTCTGCCAAACTGGAGGTGAGCACCAGTACTTGGGAGCTCATGGCATTGATGGTTGCCGCCATGACAGCGCAGAGCACAAATCCAATCACAAAAGGATGGAAAGAGGCTTGCACCATCTTGATAAAGACCTCTTCAGGATTGGCCAGGGAACCGAAAAAAAACGCAACACCCACAGCGCCCACTAAGGTTGCAGCGGCGAGTGAAAGTGTCATCCAGCTCATTCCGATCCATTTCGATTTATTGATTTCAGAGACATTTTTAATTCCCATGAATTTTGTCACAATATGAGGCTGTCCAAAATATCCCAGGCCCCAGCCTAGCGTCATTGAAATAATCGAAACTATCGTGCTGCTGGAAAAATCCGGGATCAAAGAACGGGCCAAATGATGTGCTTCAAAGCTTTTTGAAATTCCGTAAAAACCTCCGACGCCATTGAGCAAATATAAAGGGATAAAAATAATCACTGCCAATAAGAAAAATCCTTGGAAAAGATCGATCCAGGCCAGCGTCTTATATCCTCCGAAGAAAACATAAGGAACGACAATCACAATGCCGATCAAAATCGCAATGCCGTATTGGATATTAAAAAGAGAGGTCAGCAGATCGCCCATGCCGATCAAGGCTGCAGAAATGTATATGGTGTAAAAGACGATCAAGATTAAAGCCGAAAAAAACCGTATAAGTCCTGAAGTATCTCCGAGACGGCTTTCGAAAAAAGATGAAAATGTCAGGCTATTATATTGTTCGGTTGCTACGCGAATTTTAGGCGCGATCCATTGCCAGTTCAGATACATGCAAACAATGAGGCCGATCGCCGTCCAAGCACCTAAGAGTCCTTTCGTGAAGATGGCTGCAGGGTAGGCCAGGAAAAGCCAGCTGCTCATATCGCTAGCGTGGGCCGATAGGGCCGTCAACCAGTAATTCATCGACCGATTGCCGATAATAAAGTCATCGACGGACATATTTCGTCGGTACGAGAGATAGCCAATGGCCAGCAGAATGAGAAAGTAAATAATGATCGCTGACAATTCGTAGATATACATTTTGTTTATAGTAACAAAAAATGAAATATTTCTCTTATTTTTTTAATGCCTTTGTCGAACCAAACTCTAGGCTGGCTTGAGCTAAGTTCGCTCTCGTATTCGGAAAGACCTCTTCCAACTGACCAATGAGATCTTTGACCTTTCTCCGATTGGAAAGCTGTCCAACTGGGCATTGACAAGAGATTCTTGCAAAATCGTACATCTTGGCAAATTCCCGGATCTCTTGTTCCGAGATGTAAATTAAAGGTCTGATGATTGTGACTCCAAAGTCATGCATCGGAACTTTGGGGAGATTTCCGGCAAATTCTGCTTTATGCAGTAAATTCATCAATAGAGTTTCAATATTGTCATCGCGATGATGTCCAAAGGCTACCATCTTGCACCCCGCTTCTTTTGCCGCATCGAAAATCAATTTTCTTCTCTCTCTTGAGCAGCTATAACACTCTAAAGTTTCCCTTGTCTTTGTCGAATATTGGATCACCAAGGGGATTTCCAGTGCATCGCAGATGGGCTTTAAAAAATTTTCTCCTAAAGAAGCTCCGCAGGAAAACTCTCCTCCTACATGCACAGCCCGGATCTCTAAGGGAGGCAAGCCTCTTCCTGACATCGCCTTGAGCATATACAAAAGTGTAAGACTGTCCTTCCCTCCACTCAGAGCGACCATGATCTTGGTTTCTTCTTCCAAGAGGTTGAATTCAAAAAAAGCTTTACGGCACATACTTTCGATCTTGCTGCCGAGTTTGGTCCATGGGGGAGTAGCGATAGGTAGATTCATAGACGGAAAATTGTATCCGAAATTTCGTTTTAAGATATATAATCCCTTCTCATCTTATGGAAAAAGTTGGCAGAAACGATCCTTGCCCTTGCGGGTCAGGGAAGAAATTCAAAAAATGTTGTGAATCCAAGGCTCAGAAAAAGTCGATTGGGTCGGCTCAGATCTTGTCTGGCACGAATAAAATGTCGTCTTTTTTTCAACGGCATGTGACCCCCATCTCAACTCCGAAACCTCCAGTAAATCCTTCTGAAGAAATGACCCCGGAAGCTCCTGCAGATGATAAGCCTTTGAATATGTGAGTTGAGAAATAACGGTCTGATTTGTTATAAAGGCAAAGCCTTTTTTTGCTGGCGTAGCTCAATGGTAGAGCATCTGACTTGTAATCAGAGGGTTGAGGGTTCAATTCCTTTCGCCAGCATTCTTTTTCCCGTCTACGGGGGTGTCGCATAGCGGCAATTGCAAGGGACTGTAAATCCCTCGTCTCACGACTACGTTGGTTCGAGTCCAACCGCCCCCAATCTCAGTTATTGATAGGAGACTGCATTGTTAGAATCGATGAAAGACCAACTACTTGGTTTGATTGTCGGGGGGCTTATTTTTAGTGTTTTGTCTGGCCTTCTTGTAAATTGGATTTGGGCAAAACGGTCGAAAAAGATCGATTTACAAGAAAAACTGAAAAAACAAAAAGAAGATCAACAAAACTTGATCTGTCGGGTAGTTGTAGAAGTGGATTATAATAATATATCTGGGATAGGCGATGAAAAAGCTAACTTTCGCTTCGATGCGCACCGCGAATTGCTTACATCCAGCTTTAGTCAAAATACTCCAAATGATATCCAAAAGCTTATAGGGGAAATTCTAGGGATTGGCGGGAAGTGTAACGGTGGTAGAATTGGCCCTGATTCAAACCCTGGAATGGTTAAAGTCAAATGCTCTCAATTGAAAGAATATTTGCAGAAAATTAATTAGCCTGAGTCCCATGTCTGATTCCATTGTCGGATGTCAGAACATTTGGCTATTAAGGCTTAACCTCTATCGTTTCATCTAATAAAGGATTTCGAAATATTTTTTCTCATTCTACGCAACCATCAAACCGTTAAAGCGTGATATGGTTTGACTTTTTTTGAATCTGGGTGGCAATCTAATGTACTAACTTTATTTTAGGACACGATATGCCCCAGAAAAACATTGATAATCCCAAAAAAGCGAAGACAACCGTTTATATGACAGATGAAGAGGAAACAATGCTCAATGAACTGTTTATCAAACGGATCAGGGAAAAGCGGAAAACAGACAAGTCAGCCTTGTTATGCGAAGGGATAAAAAATTTATTTGAAAAAGAGATCGGACAGACCCATGGCTAAAAAGAAAAAAACTCTTGATCTTATCCCTAAAACCTACGCGGCAACTATTAACGCGCTTAAAGAACGCATACGTACAGCTCAGATTAAAGCATCGCTTGGGGTCAATGAAAAGTTATTAGAGCTTTACTGGGATATCGGCAAAACAATTATCGAAAAACAGAGACAAGAAGGATGGGGTGCTAAGATAATCGAGCGTGTGGCTAAAGACTTAAAGGTTTCTTTTCCAAAAATGACTGGATTATCTTCTCGTAACCTGCTCTATATGAAGCAGTTTTTCGAGGCTTATCCAGACTCGGCAATTACGCAACAGCCTGTTGCGCAAATTCCATGGGGTCATAATATTATCCTCATGGACCGGCTTAAGAGTGTTACAAAGCGCCTTTGGTATGCCCGTAAAACTATAGAAAACGGCTGGTCACGAGAGGTATTAGAAACATGGATAGACTCAGATCTATACAGCCGTCAGGGAAAAGCTATTACCAATTTTCATTCAACGATGCCAAAGCCTCAGTCTGATCTTGCCAATGAAATACTTAAAGATCCTTATCATTTTGATTTCTTTCAAACGCAAGAAGATGCAGATGAGAGAGCGATTGAGGAAGGGCTAGTGATGCACATGCAAAACCTGCTTACTGAACTGGGTATTGGTTTTGCATTTATAGGACGTCAATTTAAAGTGGAAGTGGATGGGGAAGAATTTTTAATAGACTTGTTATTCTACCACTACAAGTTAAGACGATTTATTGTGGTTGAGCTAAAAAATACAGCTTTTAAGCCCGAATACGCGGGTAAAATGGCGTTCTATTTAGCCGCCGTTAATGCGACATTAAAACATCCAGATGATGAGCCTGCCATCGGAATGATTCTCTGCCGCAGTGGAAAACGCCTTGTGATAGAATATGCCTTATCGGAGTCTAAGAAATCGATAGGGGTTGCCACATACAAGACAAAAGTTGTTGAGTCTCTTCCAAAAAAGCTCAAGGATAGCCTTCCATCAGTAGAGCAACTTGAAGCGGAATTAGCTACAAAAAAAGAGACGATCATTTCCCCGGTGCATAAGTCAAAAAAAGGTCAGAGTAAGAAAAAAAATACGCAATGAAAAGTTGCAGACACTGTTTGCACAAATTAGCTGGTCGCCTAATGTAGCGCGTCTGTCTAAATGGAAAGATCCTCTAAAGAGAATTTTATCAGACTTATGCAATTCTGCCACAAGCTGTGGCACAAATGGATAGAGAATCTTCTATGGAGAGAAATTACGCGAAATGGAGGATAAAACGACTTAAAAGGATGACAGAGTAGAATTTGCGTGCATGTTCTATAGACAGTTTGAGTTATGAATCTGGTTAAAGAATTCCATACGTCTGTAAATCCCTCGTCTCACAACTACGTTCGTTCGAGTCCAACCGCCCCCTTCCTTTGTAGAGAGTTCCCCCTTAAATTAATTGAAAAGATTGATCCTAATGAATATGAGGTAAAACAAGGCAGAGTTTCCTTAAGGGGTTAATATGTATCGTTTTATTTTTTGCACAGCAGTTTTAAGTGGTTTTGCGACAGCTCATGCACGACCAGCTCATGCACGAAAGGAAACCTGTGCTGATGGCAAAAAACATTATCGAGCAACCATCCGTCATATTGAAAGCGGGGGTATTGGCTATGAAGATGGTTATACGACCTTCGAAACATTTTTAGCCTCAGATCCAAGTCAATGGTCAGTTACCCCCTTTCTCGATGCTAGAGGCCATATTTTTAATAACGGAAAATGGGCAGCAAATGCTGGGGCTGGATTACGAGGTCTATGGAAAAATCGAGCTTACGGCGTAAACGCTTATTACGACTATAGAAATGCAGGACGCTTACACTCGAATCAAGTGGGAGTTGGCCTTGAAACTCTCGGAGAGATAGTTGATTTTCGGATCAATGGCTATTTACCTGTCGGCAAAAAGATCAGCGATCCTTATCACACCACTTTTAAAGGCTTTTCCGGGCATCACATGATTTTGAGACAAAAGTATAAATCTGCGATGAAAGGGGCTGATGCTGAATTGGGCTTTCACTTTGGAAGATCTGAAAACTTTGAGTTCTATGCAGCAGCGGGTCCTTATTATTTCATAGGAAAAAGGGCTCCTGTTACCTGGGGTGGAAAAGCGAGAATTGCTGGCATCTTCAAAGACATTTTAACGCTGGAGCTCAGTGACTCCTTTGACCGAACTTTTCATAATAAATTTCAGGGGCAGGTCTCTTTAACTTTTTCTTTTGGCCCTAAATCAAAGATCATAGAAAAGGGACGCACTTGCAATGTGGCAAATATACTCAATGACCGCATGTTGCAGCCGGTGGGAAGACAAGAGATCATCGTCATTGATAAAAAAATCAGAAAAAACACCGTCGCTATTGATCCTGCTACAGGATTACCTTACTTCTTTGTGTTCGTCAACAATACAAGCCACTCAGACGGTACTTACGAAAGTCCTTATCATAGCTTTGCTCAAGCACAAGAGAACTCCTCCCCGAATGACATCATCTACGTATTTCCTGGCGATGGGACAACGACAAACATGGATTCAGGAATCTTCTTAAAACCGAATCAGAAGTTTTGGGGCTCTGGCATAAGTCACTCGCTTCAAACCACTCAAGGGATGTTTACCATCCCTGCGCAAAGCACTGCCTCGCCTACCATTACGAATACCGATATCAATACGGATGGCAATGCAATCACTTTGGCGACCAATAACGAGATAAGCGGTTTTATCATTACATCTGCATTTAATGATGCTATCTTTGGAGTCGACCCACAAAATTTGAATGTCTCTTCTTGCACCTTCACAAACACCACGACTTATGCGATCGAGGCTTCTTTTTCTAGTGACGCCTCTATATCCTTAACGAACAATCAATTTGTGAATAACGTGAACGGCGTTTTCTTAACTCTGAATGGGACATCCAACGTTGTCTGCTCAAATAACAAATTTACAGGCCAAACTTCTATTTCCAGTGTTCCAATTGAGATATCAGCAAATAGCAATAGCTTTACGACCCGCGTCGAAAATAACGTCTTTGATAGCAATACAACGGGGAGCATTCGGATTGACCTCAATGACGTCGTCAATGCCGATTTAACTTTGCTTAATAATACGATTACAAATAACGGAACAGGGTCTCAGGCGAGTTTAGGATCGAGCTTTGTTATCCTTTCAAATGGAACGATTAATCAGTGCTCAATCGCATTGAGAAATAATATATTCTCCGGAAATACATCCAATGCTCTTTACCTCCATACGAGCGGCGCATTTACAACTCTTGAAGCCACCATATCTGATAACACGATGTCCAATAACGGAGGCGCCGGCCTAGTCTTTGCAACTCCCGTTGATAACTTCACACTCGTTGCAACAGACAACACGATTGTAGGAACCAATGATAACGGAATCGCTGTAATAAGTTCGGGAACCACCTCAATGGGCACTATAACCATTAACAACAACAGCATTACAGATATTGGAAATGGATCAAATGGAATTGCCGTAGATCAAGACTTCTCCACTCTTAGTCTAACAATACTCAATAACGAAATTAACAACTGCGAAGGGACAGGAATTATCAGTTATGCTCCCAATGGCATTGATAACCTGACATTGAATATTTCGGATAACACGATCAGCAATTGTCAAAACTTGTCATCAAATGCTGCTCCGGGTCTTGATATCGAACAATTCACAAACTTTGCGGGTTCTGTGACCAACAACACGCTATCAGATAATACAGGTACAGCCGTATTTATTGGTTCCACCCTATCGAATCCTGCGGCCTGTCTAAATCTTACCGGCAATAACAGCAGCACTGATTATTTTCTAACCTCAGGTGGTGGACTCTTTAACTTGACCCCATGCAATGTAGATACTGTTAACATAGGCGTGATTAACACGTCGGGCACCATCAATTCCGTTGAATCCTGTTCCCAACCCATTCTTTGTCCTCCCTAACTTGCTCTTAAAGCTTGGTTGGATAAAAGCCTTCATTCTCCTGGACGATTCTTAAAATCCAACATCGTCTCACCTGTACGTGAAAATCTTACACTTCTGGGGTTTGAGATTCTTACAGAGTTTAAAAAAATTTTTAGGTGAATAGTCTCTATCATGTTAAGCTTAACAAGCTAAAACAATGTAGGATAGCTATGGTGTTGATCAAACACGGTGCCGGTTTAAGACTGTTCAATTCCATTAAAAATATCTGCCGACCGTTCCTTTTGTTATTTATTGGTTTGGCCTGCTATTCGCACCCTTTATATGGTGCTAAACGCACGGAGCCGACAACAATAACGTACTATCTGTATGTCGCCGATTTTGCAAATAGCTTTATTGAAATACCCACATCTAATGTATCTGTTGACAGTTCAACAATAGCTTCGAGTTATCTTGCAGGAAGAGCGCCTATTTATAACGTGAATAATATAAAAGTCGGAACCTGCTCTGCTTCTTTTTTAAATATGCAAAATGCAGATGGAATCTATACAGACATATCCAATTATTTATCTTCTGATGATGGGTTAATAGTAACCTGGTTCACACCAACAAAATTAATCAACTTAGAATTAGACAGCATCGTAAACTCTATGGTTACTGAATGTCAGGTAGTGGCAGCGACAAAGGTTGGGTTTGCTCCTTTTTATGGACAAACATTTAACTTAATTGTTTCATCGGATAGCGAAAAAATCTATTTTAAATTTTCTAGAACCGGAACCATTTTCTAAAAAGGGATTTTATGAAACGCTTTTTAGCTCCACTTTCTTTGCTGACGATCACGATTTGGGGTAATATGCCTCAATATACCCAACCGCAACCTCCGCCCAAACCCAAAGAGCGGGATTATTATTTCTATATTAAAGTAGATTCGGGTATCTCATTTTCTGAATCGGCCAAAGTCGTTGCCCCCTCCGCGACATGGAGTCCGGCAATTCAAGGCTATAATTCAAAATTAGGAAATTGTCCCATTGCCGGCTTCAGCGTCGGTTGCGAGCTTTTTCGGATAGTGGATCTCGAAGCCAGTATTTCCAATCGTTCGACTTTTAACTATAGAAAATTCCAAACTTCGACCATGGGCGACGGATCTTACACCAGAAGATTTGATCTTAATGTTACACCCATTCTCTTTTCGGCAAACCTTCTTGGACGAGGCATTCCCTATTTACATGGGAATATGGGTCGCGGCAAGATCTATCCAATCCTAGGCGCTGGCTTGGGTGTTAGCAATCTTCTGATAACGAACTTCAGAACAACTGGATTGCCTTCGACGGGTGGTTCTGCTCCCGACGCTAGTTTTTCTGCGGAAAATCAATACACGCTTCGCAAAAATTTTACTTATACGCTTTTTGCAGGCCTTGAATACAGTTACAAGAACTATTGGGCGATCGGATCTGGTTATCGCTGGTTTAATGCGGGTCATTTTAAAGGACCTCGATACCTAAGAGTTGCTAGCGGATCTGCGGTTGATGTAGCCGGCGATCAATGGAAGATGCGTTTTAGAGCTAATGAGTGGTTTATAGAATTTAAAATTTTCATCTAAAATTTCTGAATTAAAGATTCTCGGGTTTGAAAAGTTTCCGATATTTTTTCACTGTAGGGCCGGAAATCATAAATAACCCATCTCCTCGATAATGGATTGTCTTGGGAAATGGAGGAGAGATTGCTACATGGGCTTTTACGACTTTGAGAACGAAAAGGCTATATTTCTTAATTAGGCTCGAATCGACCAACTCACACTCAAAGTTGGCATAACATTCCTTAATTAACGGGACATTGACTTTCTCTCCTGACAGCGGCGTCAGCTTAAAGGATTCAAATTTATTCACATCTCTCCCAGAGCAGTTTCCGATTTTCACGACTTTGGTTGCAATCTCTGCTGTGGGGATATTGATGACACAAGCTTTGCTTTTTTTGATCATGTTAAAGCTATGGTTGGCTGACCAAATATAGCATCCAATTAAAGACGGTTCGAACTCCATAATCATATGCCATCCCATGGTCATGATGTTTTTTTCGTCTTTCCACGCAGAACTCACGAGGACGATAGGACCTGGCTCAAGAAATCTTCGAACACCAGCAACAGGAAAATCTTTTTTCGTGTAATTTTTCATCTCTTTGGCTGCCTTATGCATAGGAGATAGTTTCTCTTGCAATAACCTTGTCGAATCGTAACTGAATAGGAAAAACTTCTCCACCCAAAGGTTCTGGATGAGTAACCTCCCCATGAATTTAGTGCTCCATTAAATGAAAAACGTCAAACCCTGCTAAATCGAAGACAGTCGCTTTTATGTAGGATTTTTAATTTTAACTTGAATTTGAAATCTCGTTTATCGATCATGGATCGCATTTTAGGAGGTTCAATGAACCATTTCAAAACAACGATAATCTTAGCTTTTGTTTTTATCAGATCTCTAGCCTACGGTCAAGACTGGAAAGATGATCTTCCAGATAGAGAAACATTTGTTGCACTTTCAAAAATAGATGATACTCCTGGATCCCTGGGAATTAGAACCATGAAATTTTTAGTCTCTGGTGTCGATACAGCTACACCCCATATCTACTTCATCGATACAAACAAATACGAATTTCATTACGACTTTGCAAGTAAAGCCTTAAATTTGGACATGACTAATAAGCAATTCATCCAAAAAACATATTTTACTGATCATCGGTCTTTTATTGCTGGAACGCTCTTGTCTTATGATAATTTTATCGATTCACAGGAAAAAAAAGGAGCCTATGTTTTCGAGTTTTGGCCGACAGATCCTGTTAAAGTGCAATTCACACATCTTGTTTACCAACTCATTACTGACCATATGGGGTTTGAAACTGATCGTCTTTTTTATCACCCAGCAGGTGAAACACACATGCAACTGTTGAAACAAGAACAAGAAGAATATAATCGCTTGAAAATGCCTGTATTAACATCGGAAATTTTATTTCAAAATATGACGTTTATTCCTCTTCATTTAGGTGAAGGATATGGATATTTGAGGGTGGGCGATGCAACAAGCGGTGCTTCTTATTCTTTTAGAGATATTGTCATTTTCAAAACGATACCTAACGAATTATCTCATGTGGCAGGTGTTTTAACTGAAGAACCGCAAACACCGCTTTGTCATATTAATTTAAAAGCGCGCCAAAATAATACCCCGAATGTCTATTTAAAGAATGCATCGTCTCAACCTGAAATCCAACCACTTATAGGGAAGCCGGTTTATTTTAAGGTAAAAGCTGATGGAATAGAGATACGCCTGGCAACAGATGAAGAAATTGAAATTAATTTGGAAAAAATAAGGCCTAAAGCTCCGACTGTCCCTGAAAGGAATTTAGCTGTCACATCTATAAAGTCTCTTAAGGACATTAATAATAAAGATAGCACTACGTTTGGTGCAAAAGCAGCCAATGTCGGAGAACTAAAATTAATTGATTTAAACGATATCGCTATTCCAGATGGATTTGCTATTCCATTCTATTTTTATGATGTTTTTATGTCAAAAACAGGCCTTTATGAATACGCCCGGACTATGATGGAAAGAGCAGATTTTAAAAGTTCTTCAGAAACAAGAGAAAAGCTACTGAAAGAATTTCAAAAAAAGATCAAAAAAGCCGTTATGCCAGAAGAGCTAAAAACGGCTCTTGAGGATATGCGGAATCAATTTCCAGAAGGAATAGGAATTAGATGTAGGTCAAGTACCAATAATGAAGACTTGCCTGGTTTTAATGGTGCGGGGCTTTATGATTCGTATACAAATCATCCTGAGGATGGAAATATATTAAAAACAATCCAAAAGGTTTTCGCAAGTTTGTGGAATTTTAGAGCTTTTGAAGAACGGGAATTTTATCGTGTTGATCACTTCCAAACGGCCATGGGGATTTTAGTCCATCCTAATTTTGAAGATGAGCTCGCAAATGGAGTAGCAGTCACTAAAAATCCTTTCTATAAAGAGTGGGGTGGTTGTTATATCAATGCCCAGGTAGGGGAATCTCTTGTAACTAATCCACAGGATGGAGCTCTTCCTGATGAAATCTTAGGCTTGGTTACATATATATCCGTTGATGAAGAGGGACTGGAAATCATTTTTATTCGTCATTCTAATCAAGTAGCTGAGGGAAAAACTGTACTAACTATGGATCAAACCAAACTTTTAGCCGATAACCTTGCCAAGATTCAAAAACATTTTCTAAAAGTGTATAATAGAGATGAGAAAGATGGGTTTGCTATGGATATTGAATTTAAAATAAACAAAGATAATGACCTAGTTATAAAGCAAGCACGCCCTTGGGTGGAGTAAGTGTCGTAAAAGCGATGACTTAAACTCCTAGGAAGAAATTTGGGAGAGGGAAAATATTTGGAAAATTTTCCTCTCCTCATTCTTTTGAATTCAGTATTTCCTCAGCTGCCCGCATTCCTGATGCTATAGCACCATTCATGGAAGAGAATTGATCGCTGGTATGTTCTCCTGCAAAATAAAACCTTCCTTCTTGTTGGCGTAAAGCGACGTATGGGTTCCATTTCCCCACTTTGAAGTAGGAATATCCTCCTTTTTGCCAGGAGTGGATGTGATATTGTGCTTTGCTAGGATCCCAGTTTGATACGAGTCGGGACATAGCTTCATCGATCATTTTTTGCCATTCTTCAGCTGGCATAGCAAAAAGCTTGCGAGCCTGATCTCCGACAACACTGATGTTAAACACGGTTTTTCCTTGGGGATTTTCTTGAAATACTGTTTGGTCTCTAAACCACCCTAAAGTGTCCGACCATAAAAAGACACCACCACGCGGTTGATTGGCTAAGATAGAGGGTGGAGCGATGATGGATATGCGAGTGCACGAAGTATAGGGGGTATTATTGATGGCTTCTTGTTTTGTTTCAGAAAGTGGGGGAAGAATTTCGATTTTTTTCATTCTATGCAGAGGAATAGTGAAAATGACCTTTTGAGCGTGAATGGTTAAATTTCCAGTATATAAAATGCATCCTTCCTTCAGTTGTTCTACTTTTCGTACAGGGGAATTGAAATGAAGGTTATCTTTAAGTCGTTCAGCAAAGGCTTGGGAGAGTTTGTCATTTCCACCTTTGATGGCATAAAAAGAAGTGGAACTTTCATATTGTCGTGAAAATAACAGTACAGCTCGGAGTGAAACATCTTGAAAGCTGTTTCCTAGCAATCCAGCTAGGGTATTAGCTTGCAGCCATTCTATTGCGAGTGGTGAGGCTCCCACGCGTTGTAAAGCTTCTGCAAATGACACATCTTCATCGATCTTCGTTAAGGCTTGTTGAAAAAGTGTCATCAATTGAGAGACGGGAACTTCTTTCTCTTTGCCCTCAAGAAAAGCTCCTTTTTCACTCATCTTTCCTTGCCAATTTTTAAACCAATAACTTTTGTCCATTTGGTTATGTTGTATGAGAGGCAATGCAAAGCGACTGACGAAATTCCATAGAGGCTGCTCTCCATTTCCAAATGAGAAGGGGCCCAACTCAAAGTGTTCTCCAGTTGGCAAGCGATGGGTCAACAATCGACCCCCAGCTCGATTCTCAGCTTCTAGTAGGGTGACTGAATGTCCTCGCGACTTAAGAAAATCTGCCGCGGCAAGACCCGCTAGCCCTGCTCCGATGATCGCAACATTGCATGTTAAACTTGTCATAATGCTAACCTCTCAATTCAGAAAAAAACCGTCACAAAAAATTTTAAGATAATAACTTAATAATGACTAGGCAAAGGTTTTGAAACATACCTCGCTTATACGAGGTTTTTTCATTTGAGCGATGAGCGAGCCAATAGTTCGGCACACGTTCGAAGAAGCATCCTGGAGGTTGTGAGCTATATTCAAAGAGCCAATTTATTATTCGCGTTTTGTAGTGTATGATAATTAAATTATAATACACGTATTATCAATGTTATAAGTTGTAAATTATTGCAATTATGTTATGATATTCGCATGAATAGAATACCTTCATTCACAGAATATGGTTTGTTAAATCGTTGGGCCTTAGATCTTTTCTCTCCCGCAGATTTTCAAAAACTACCGATCAGTTCTAGTGAAGATACGGCTTTAGCTGTCCTTAGGCAAACAACTCGAAATATTTATTCTAACTCGAAAAATGGAAGTTATTGGTATGGGGCTGACAAATTTTATTTGCTAACGCCTTTAAAGGTTATTTATATCGGGTGTGTGACGCTAACCCTTTCCCGGATAGGCGTTGTTGTTAACAGCTGTTTAACTATTTATTCGTACATCAATTATAAACTTGCAAAACCTAGTAATGTTGAACAGGCATGGGAGAAGACACAGAATTGTGCTTATGCATTATTTGCCGATTTAACGTGTGCTGCTGGTTCTGTCTTAACAAAAGTGATTGTAGAAAATACTCTGTATGCACTCCATTTTGCTCGCTTGAGTTCTCTCATGGGCAAATGTCATTTATCCTTAAAAGATTCTATCGCGAGCGTCGTTGTATCAGTTGTTGCGGTAGTCTTTAGTTCCATGTGTCTGATCGCCCTTCAACACCCGCAGATCGCCCCGCAATTTTTTACAAAACAACAAGATAGAGTAGGCATGTACTTGTCTTTGTCTTTGAGAAAAAATTTGGGCCTTGTCAGCGAAAACGGAGGACTCCTTCCTTTTTCTGAAAAGGATCGTTTAGAATACAGAGAGAGTGATAATCGTTTTGAGGGTTCGAATTACCAGACGCTTTATTCACAGCTTGTTAATGCTGAAGTCGAACTGATTGAAACAGTCCAAAAATGTAATCGTCTTCTCCCACCCCACAAAAAAATCCAGTTTCAATACCCCTTTAATGGAGAGATTCTTGCACGTTCTTTAGAAGCCTCTTCAAAACAAGTGAGTAATACACAGGGAGCAGTGGTGCAACATGATCCTAATTCTTTAACCCAATTCATACACAAACTTAGATCTCTACAGCTAAAAATCGACTTTTCGACAGAAATTTTCAAAAATGCCCAAAGGTTAACGGCTGAGGATTCATTACCGATCAAAGTTATCAAAATGGCGTTCAGAGTTTCTTACATAGAGATCAATTTTAGGAAGAGAGATTCTTATCTCTCATCCGAAGATTACCGCGAATGTTTTAATTCTTGTTCTGGCAATAATAATTCACCAAGAAGTGTTTCAACCGAATCAAATGAGCTATGGAAATCTTTAGAATTGACGTCGCTGGATCCGAACTCAATACCAAGGCCTTCGGGCGATCTTTTTAACCAATTCAAATACGATATTTGTGTTAATAAGTGGCTTTGTGACCAAGGAGAAACACCTAAATCATTTCGAGAACTGTTGGGGTTAGTGAAGAATACTCCCCATCAACAATACGTTCGGATAAAAAGAAAGTACCAACTTGCAATTCACCCTGACAAAAACAAAGAAAATACTGAAGTTGCTACCAAAGTTTTTCAGTGCCTCGAGACGATCATCGAACAACTTAATCAAGAGTATGACAAATGAGTAGTCATCTGAATGTGATACAGACGGGTTGTGCAATTGCAAGATGCTCTCTTGCTTATGGAGAAGCGTATCTACCGCATTTCGGACATTACGTCTCTAAAATTGCTCGTCAAACCCTGTTTGCTTTTGATGTTATAGAGACGGGTTATGTCGCACATCAGATCAGAAAAAAATTATATGAACGGGAATATCCTCGTGATACCCTACGTTTCCATATCGATCTTGCTGTGAAAGGTGTCGCGTTGCTTGCATTGGCAGCTCTTTTTGTTAAAGGAGTCAACAAGGTCATGATTCCCAAGCTAAATCCTCTGGAGCTTTTACAAAGCACTAAGATTCCTAGGGAAGTACTTGAACTTAATGCTGAAGGATCTTTAAGTCACTTAACAGCCAAGTGGACCAAACTCCCCTTAGAAAATTTAGTCACAGGACTTTTATTCACCCGGACGATTCTAGATCTTTATCTTGCTTATTTAACATCTGCACGCAGACCTCTCTTCAACGCTTTGGTTCATGCCGGGACTTTGTTTAAAACTTCCCACTATGCAACTCTGGAGATTAGTCATACTTTTAGCTTTTTATTACAGAGAATTAATTACATGTGTAATAGAACTCAAAGTTTTAGCGAATTAAATAAAAAATTCTTCAATGTGCCTGTCCAAAAAATTGAAGCTAATTTTTACCTGAATATAGGGGGTCTTTCCAAGCAGGAACTCATCGATAAGACTCAAGAGATCTATGTTTACTCTGTAGGGATGTTTAACAATAGCTTTTGGGCTAGATATTGGACACACGGCAGGACTCACTCAGAATATCTTTTAAATGTCGTTCATCCTCAAGATGAAGGATTCAAAGCATATATTGATTTCTTCAATATTTATTCACATCTTAAATATGCCATCTCCATTAAAGGAACTCCACCGCCAGTTCCTGTTGAGGTGCGTGTTTTTCATCAAGATAATATATGGCAATCATTCAAAGGGATTGACGTCTTACAATGGATTCCTCGTTTTTGGATTCCAGCCCAAACGGTTCCTTACTCTGAATGGATAGATGCCGAGCTCAATCTGCCGCCCTCTCCTATGGATAATCACGTAGCTAAAATCACGACTATTCTAAACGCGTTTTTAAGAAGTTAGTCTCTTATTGAGGAGTGATGCTTACCTTAAAAATGTAGGAAGAGGATTGGCTATCCGTCGTGCAATTAGTATCTAGAATTGTACTTGCAATTCCTCCGACAATATATCCGACAAAAACAGGTTTTTTATCTAATTTATCTAACGAGATCACTCCATTGGGAAAAACGGGGAGTCCTCCAGTAGGAATGAAAGCAGCATTAGTTCCAAAATAATAGATTGTTTGCAGAGGGTCTCCTGCACAAGTTAGGGGGGTAAATCCTGGGCAAACCGGTGGAAAAGAGTTGATGATGGGAAATGTTCCGCTCATCAAGTATTGACGGTAGATGCCGTGCTTATCAATTTCAACGGTCGTGACGTCATTAGTGAAGGGTAAATTGCAACAAACCGTGAAGACATTTCCTTTTGCAGGTAACCAAGCTGTACAGGTATTGCATTGGGGATTCGGATCCATATTGCAATTTGAGCCGTCGCTGAACATTGATACACTGATGCCTCCAAAAAGCAGGGTGTACATCCGATCTTTCTTAATGGAATAAAGACCCATATTTGCGCAGGAATAGTTGTTCATGGCTTGGGCAAAGGTATTAGGATCGTTGGGATCTAACATGCGCGACGATCCATCTGGATCGATTTCAATAGGGATTGTCCAGGCTCCAGGAGTGTTATTGATATCAGGCGGGGTGAAAACGCCTGATAGAGCTGTAAAGGCCATGGTTAAAGACTTTCCATTTTTCTTGACGATGGGGATCACGTTCAAGTCTCTTCTTCGATAAGTGGGCAGGGGATCAGGCTGGTGGTACGGCTGTACAATGAGACTCTGGCCGTTATCTATGATTTGCACAGGACGGATTTGCCGAGAATAAGTCCCATTCGCACTTGCAAGATAGTTTCCGCCAAAATTTTGTCCAAAAGCCAGCAAAAACGGTTGATGCTCATTGGATTGTAACATAACCCCACCCGCCAGTTGAAAAAGAGGGTGAAATATCGTACGTACGCATTTTGCAGCGCTTTTCGACTTGCTCGGATTTTTAACCCATCTAATCAGATTTGGAACATCAATAGCGGTCAATGCGGATTTCGTATTCATCGTACCGGAAGCTGTATCGATTCCATAGCCACCAGCGACATATAGAGTATTTTTTTTCGCCGCATAGTAAAACAGGGTATTGGATGCTGAAAGAAGGTCGATTTGTGCCTGAGAAAGATGGGCAGAGGGATCATAGAGAGAGCGGTAATAGGATGCTTTTGTTTTTGGATTAATCACAAAAACAAGTGTATTTTGCATGGAAGGAGGAAATGGATTGAAATTAGGATCGGTATTGTCGACATCATGCAGACCATTTGTTCTTCCGGCAAGCAATAGCCATTCTCCTTCATGGACAGCGTAAGCAAAAGAATGGAGTCCTGCCGGAAGCATAAAATCTGCTTGTTCTAGAGTCACTCGATAGGGGAGTGAGCCTTCCGACAAGGGTATTGTTAGATTAGCAGTTTGATTTGTACAGGGTGGACATTCTCCAAAACAGTTAAATGAGGCAAAAACTAAAAAGAGAAGTATGTGGAACATCATTCATTTCCTTTCTTAAGATTTTTCAGGCAGAAAAAAATCTGCAATAAAGACCTGCGGTGTGCTATCTCCACGCTTGGACGTCCAGGCAATTTTTTTTCCGTCCTTGCTAAAAGAGGGCAATCCTTCAAATGTGGAACTGTAGGTGAGGCGGTACTCTTCTCTTGTTTCTGCGTCAATGAGATAAATTTGGTAGGATTGATGACCATGTTTTGAGGTTGTATAAGCAATCATTCGACCATTAGGATGCCAAAAAGGGGCCCAGTTGACATACCCATTATTTGTGAGTTGTATCTCTTGGGTTCCATCCGAACTTATCAAAAATAATTGAAGTATATGTTTTTCCTCTCGATCAGCACGAAAAACAATCCATTTTCCGTCCGGTGAGAAAAAGGGTCCGCCATTGTAACAGTGATCTGTATGAGTTATGCGCTGTGCATTTGAGCCATCTGCGTTACAAATGTAAATGTTCATGCTTCCGCTTTCATTGCTTGCAAAGACAATGCTTTTTCCATCCGATGAATAGGCACCTTCAGCGTGATAAGCAGGACCTGAAGTCAAACACTTAAGATTAGAACCGTCCACTTCTGCCTCATAGATCTGCATATAGGGAGTCAAATCCCAAATATATCTATTGGAGGTTTTGGGGGGCTCTTTTTCATTGAGTAGAGGGGATTCATGACTCGAGGCAAAGATAATCTTCTTCCCATCCGGTCGATAAAAGCCACATGTACATTTGCCCTTTCCTGTACTTACCATTCTGAGAGATCTTGTCTGTAAGTTCATGGTGTATATTTGATACCCTTTTTCACCCGTGGTAACCGCTTGGAAAATAATCGATTCTCCATCGGGAGAAAAATAAGCTTCACCTGCTCTTTCAAATCCCATCGAAGGAAAAGTGACTTGCTGAATATTTTGCAAGCAAACCCCTTCTTGAGTGGAGTCAATGATAACATTTCCCCATGCAAAAGAAATCCAGCTAACAGCAACAAGTATAAATCTCATGAGTTCCTTGAACGATTTTTTTACACGTAAAAAAATAAAATACTGGTGTAGTATGGATTTTTTTACAACGAGAAAGGAGAAAGCATGTCAGCAGGTGTTAAAGTCGGTCTCGCGCTTTTTGGGATCCTCGCACTTACCCAAACTTCCGCAGATGAAACATCACATTCAATGACATCTTCCTCTGAAAATCCACCAATTCCTCCTGTTTACTATTCTTCTTGGTGCCCCATTGAAGTTGATTTTTCACTGGCTTTAGAGGATTTTCGCAGTCTTCCCGAAGGGAGTTTTGAAGGAAATTGGGGAGCTTTTACTGCAGTTAATTTAAAGGCACCGATACCTCGCGGATTTTCTATTCAGTTAGCCGGTAGTTATGGACTCTATGATTGGTATGGAAGGTCTTCAACTGCTCCAGAACATTCAGGTGCATTACAACAACAAGGGTTTATTACCTTTGCAGCCTCAAGACAAACAGAAGATTCTTATGGGATTAATGCAGGTCTTGCCTACGATTGTATGCTGAATAGAAACTTTAGCATGTTTGCAGTGAATCCCTTTTTCTATCAAATTCGGGGTCAATTGGGGTATTTAATTCAGGGAGGCAACGAGATAGGCCTTTGGTCGTCCTATGGCATTAATACTGCTCATGAAGTCGCTGAAGAAGTTCCTCTTGAGTTCAGAGCCATTAGCCAGGTCAATCTGTTTTGGTGCCACTACTTTAAAAATAATGGTTATACCATGATTTGGGCCGGTACTCCGTACCGGAGAGGATTAATGTATACGTCAGGTAGACCCGGAAGCTTCACTCTAGGCGCTCAATTCTCTATTCCGATGACGAGTTATTTTTCTATTCAGGGAACAGCGGCATATATGGGAGCTAGACATGTTTCAGGAAGCAAAGCTTCATCCAATTATGCAGCAGATGTTTCGATAGGAATTACCTATTCGTTTGGTAAACGAAGAATTATTCAGGGTCCTTATATGACCCCAGCCAATAACAGTAATTTCATGGCAGATACTAATCACAACTTGTAGAAGGGGACAGACTTACCATTTACCGATGTGGGATCCGCCATCTACATGTAGCACCTCTCCAGTAACGTGAGGAGCTTCAGTTAGATAAATGATTGCGTCTACGATTTCTTGGGACTTAGAGATGCTTCCCATCGGAGACAGTGTTTTCAGATAGTCCTTTGAATCGTTCTCGTGTAGGGGCGTATCGACAACGCCTGGAGCAACTATATTCATCCGAATTTTATCTTGGGCGTATTCAATGGCAAGGCTTCGTGTAATCGAATTAATACCGCCTTTCGTGAGCATGGGGATGGAACCATTTACGCCAGAAATAGGATTATCTGCCAATGCAGCTGTGATACTGACGATACTTCCTCCCTTTTTTTGCAGGAGCATCTGCTGGATGGCAAGTTGGGTGATGTAGATAAAACCTTCAAGATTGGTGGAAACAAGATGTTTGAAATCTTCCGGAGTATAATCGATAAAACGTTTGGTAAAGAATATCCCCGCATTATTGACGAGCGCGTCAATCGTTCCAAATTTCTCGATAGCAGCTTCTGTTACATTGACAGCCGTTGCGATTTGACCAATATCACCGTCAACCAAGACAAGCCTAGGAGAAGCAGGCAGTTCTTTTGAAGTTGTGACATTCCGCGAAGTTGCAACAACATTGTAACCTCTATCTAGAAACGTTCTAACAGCTGCAGCTCCTATCCCTTGCGAACTGCCCGTGATGATGATGGTCTTTTGCATAACTTTATAGGCCGGTTTGAAGAACGACTCTAAAGCGGGCTTTCCCGCTCATCATGAGCTCGTAAGCTTCCGCTGCTTTTTCAAGAGGGAATACTTGATTCATCGAACGTACACCACTGAGTGCGCTAAATGACAAGGTGTCTTGAGATTCGATAGAAGTTCCAGCGGGCCATCCTGCAACGCTGCGGCGTCCTCCGATGAGCCATAAGACTGAAACCGATAGGGGATCTTCCGGAATTCCCACGTTGAGCAGTTTTCCATTGATGGCAAGCCCTTCGATTGCAGCGTTGATCGCTTGATTGTTTGTCACCGTTGATAAGATGACTTTTGCGCCCCCGAGTTTTTTAAGCTCCTCGCTGACATTCTGGCTTTCACTATCGATATAATGATGGGCTCCGAGTTTTTTAGCTAAAGGCTGTTTCTCTTTGCCTCTTGCGATCGCAACAGTACGAAATCCCATTTTGACAGCAAATTGAATGGCAAGATGTCCTAAGCCCCCTATTCCCAAAATAGCAACCGTCTCTCCAGCAATTGCTCCGCTGTGTCTTAAAGCATTAAAAGTGGTGATCCCGGCACACATCAGGGGACCGACTTCGACGGGCGAGAGGCTATCAGGAATCAGCGCCAAAGCTTCAATCGGAGCAACTAAATACTCTGCATATCCGCCATCATAAGTGATCCCGGGAATTTGTGGTTTGGAGCAGGTCATAAAATCGCCTCGACGGCAGGATTCACATATCTTGCAGTGTCCTCCATGCCATCCAATGCCAACTCGCTGGCCTACTTTCCAATCTCCGGCATCTTCTCCTAGAGCATCGATCACTCCTGCGATTTCATGACCCGGAACTCTGGGATATTGAATTCCTGGAAAAGCGCCTTCTTTCGTAAAAGAGTCGCTATGGCAAACTCCACAGGCTTGGACTTTCACTCGAACAGATCCTTTTTTGGGGACGGGAATCTCTTTTTCTACGAGTTCGAAAGGTTTTTTAGGTCCTGGAACTTGAACTGCGCGCATTTTTTTCATAGATTCTCTTATTAAGCTTAACCAACCTATAAAATCTGGAGTAATAAGTTGCAATACATTGTGAAATTATTGGATTTTGCAGTCTTTTAGGCGCAGATGATTTCTGCAACGGCTTTAGCGACTGTGTTTACAATGCTATTATGGCCATGGTTAGGTATAATGGTGTACTTCGTAGAACCTTTAACCTCCATTAAAGTAGAGTTATAGTTAGGTACTTGCCAGTCATGCGGTGAAGCAATAAAAGTGTAATCGCGTTGAATCTCTGGAGAACTTTCTAATGCATTCTTCCAATCCTGATTCAATTGGATATTGCGCTCTGAGTTTATTGCCATTTCCTCTGAAATATTTTTGGATAGGAGCCAAGATAAGTGGAGTTTATGAGCCAGATTGACGAGTGAGGATCCCTGACACGCTCCTACAATGGATACAAATCGAAGCTGCTTGATATGTTCTAATTCTGGGAGTTTAGCTGCAATAGCCCGTGCAATTCTGCCTCCATTAGAGATACCCACTAAAACGAGTTTTTTTTCTCCACTTGTTTGAGCCCATTTTTTAATCTCTTCAAAAATCGGCATTGCCATGTCATCGAGTTTTGCGTGACCTTTTTGAAGTACATAAGGAAGGTAAATAGCAGTTTCGGAGAGATCGTACTTCTGCATTTCATCTAAGGTCTGTTTAAACTGAGTAGGATTATTATTGAGGCCATGTATGCAAACAACGAGTGTTTGTTTGGATAAATTAGCAGGAAGTTTTGTATGAGGGGTTACTTGAGCTTCTACTTTGTGCCAAAGAAGACTGATTTTGTTCATGAAATAGATAAAAAGTGTTCCAAAACTTTGAATGAGACTTAAGGCTTTTTTTGTCCAATGGGCTTTCTCAAAGTGGGAAATGCAAGAGGAAGGATGATTGAAAAACTGAATACCTTGTAGTGTGACTGAACTCATCTTATTCTATTTGTGATAATTTTAATTTCAGTGATTATGTTTTACAAAGAGAATTTTATGCAATAATATATGATTAATTTTTTAATAATTACTTTAAATCAAAGTGCCTAAGTTGGAAATTGGTGTGATTCATCGTCTCTTTTCGATAAAATTGTCTTTTCTATTGAAAAAGAGTAAACATGAATGAACAACTGCCTTTCTTACCGCTGATTGCAGATGGCGAAGATAAGAGCTCGCCCTTGAAAAACCGGATCAGAAAAAACTATCGGCATGTGAGAAAATGGGCCGGAAGGACTCGGACAAATTGCTTCCGGATTTACGATCGGGACATCAAAGAATACCCTCTGGCAATCGATTTTTACGATGGGCGGTTTTGCGTTCATTTTTTTACGAGCTCAAAAGGCAGCGATGAGCCGCGTCAGGATCTCTATGATGAAGCGACGAATGCGATTTGTTCGATCTTTGGAGTAGAGACAGATTGCATCTATTGGCGTACGCGGATCAAAAGAGAAAAAACCCAGCAGTATGAAAAGGCGGCTGACTCCAGGGATTTTTTTATCGTCTTAGAATACGGGGCAAAATTTAAGGTCAACCTCGTCGATTATCTCGATACCGGACTCTTCCTGGACCACCGAGAAACCCGTCGGTTAGTGGCTTCGATCTCTTCGGGCAAACGGCTGCTCAATCTCTTTGCCTATACGTGCTCATTTAGTGTCCATGCAGCTCTGGCGGGAGCCGCTTTTACTAAAAGCGTCGATATGTCGAACACTTACACCGATTGGGGAAGGCATAACTATCTTTTAAATGCGATATCTCCGAATAACAATCTCATTGTTCGAGAGGATTGTTTGAAATTTCTGGAAGAAGAGAAGATGGAATACGATATCATCGTGATCGATCCTCCGACGATTTCTCGGTCTAAAAAGATGGATCAGATCTTCGATATTCAGATCGACTATGTTTCTTTAATCTCCCAAGCCTTAAGGCTTCTTTCAAGAGACGGTGTTATCTTCTTTAGCACGAACTCCCGCAAATTCAAATTAGACGAAAGCCAGTTCCCTGATTGCTCAATCCATGACATCACGAAAAAGACGATACCGATCGATTTTCATAATCAAAAGATTCATCAATGCTGGAAGATTTCTAAAATCAAGAAAGGGTAAAATACTGCGGAAGAATTTCTTGCATCCATAATTTGAATTCTAGGCAAAGTTCTATGTGGTCCATAGGAGGTTTGGTGGAAAATGTTGTGCATAAATTTTCTTTTATTATTTTCCAAGGCCACTGCTCACTGCCTTGATGGGACCGTTTACATGCAGACTTCAGCTTATCAAGGAGAAAAAGCAAGGCTCCACAACTAGTGAGGGGAGAGGGGATAATTTGTGTATTAAACTGGAGGATGAGATTAGACGTTAGGTTTGTGCTTTGAACGATTTTATCCAAATCACAAGTCTCGTGGCGAGTCTTATGAAAGAAAGTCACCTCCGATCCATATATATCAGGAACTTGGAAAATCGAGTGTTCGAACTCACATGAAAAATGGCCCCAACAACTCTTAACAGTTCCTTTCTCGGTCATCACTGCCAAATGTTTGAATCTAGTATTGTTATGAAGTTTTGGATCCCCCAGATAAAGAACTAAATCTCCTTTCAAAGGTTTGTCGGTTTTGGAGTAGCCTAATTGTTCTAGAAAATATCCGGGGTAAAGAAGAAAAGTAATGTTATAGGCGCTTTTGACAGGGATCATTGAACGCATCGCTTTGTATTCTTCTGTCAGATATAAAGCATAATGATAACATTGACCTTTTTCCATTACATCTATGTCCTTTGGCTGTAGAAAATCTCTAAAATGAGCAAGTGGCATATTTAGAGGAGGCTTGCTGAATAAGTTTAAAAAGCAATCTGCAGTGGTTGTTTGCAGCACAAAAAGAGCAATTTCTTTCGAAACTACGCTATTTATAGTGAGGTCACAAATCTTTTGGCGGAGATCATGGTAAAATGAAATGAAGGTTTGTTTGTATTCCTCTACAGGACATTCAGTGATATGTTGTTGGAACTGACGATCAATTTTCTGGAGAAAGAAGGGCTTAAAATAACTAAATCCCTTCTCTGACCAGGGATAGGTAGGTAGCAATTGCTGTCGATAGAAATAGCAGGTCGGCATGATGGAATTAAAGAGAAACGAAATGATCTTTCGATCAGTGGAATCGAGAATTTCAAAAAATCTTTTATCTGAATTCCACTTCAAATAGGGGGATGAAACTGAAGTTAAGGCCATAATGAGTCGTTAAAGAGGATTAATCATATCCAATCAGGCTGTTTATTAGCAGTTGAGATAGCCATTTTTCATATTTTTCTGATGTCCATCCTCGTTCTATGACGAACATGCGATACATATCACGACCGGTAAAAGCCCATAAGATATCCCTGGCTCCGGATAACTTAAGTCCTTTTTTAAGCGACTTTTCCTTGGCCATGGTTTTGATGGTTTCTTCTTGACGTTGATAACGGCGCTGTTCTCTTTCTTTTTCTAGTTCTTTGAATTCTGGAGCTAAAACAGAAGCGCTCTGAAAAATATTCATTTGTGTTTTTTCGGCATCGTATATTTGCCGAGCAATTTTCGCAGAGATCAGCAGACGCTTTTTCGGTGATTTTTCCTGCTTGCTGCTTTCGACTAGAGCTTCAAATTGATTGGTAGGAAGAGCTTCATCCATTAAGGCGCGGAGAACACCGCGTTTAGACTGAAATAACGCATATATAGTCTGCGCGGAAACTTCAGAAACTTGGGCCAGTTTTTCAATGGTGACCATCTCAAACCCTTCGGTTTGGAAAAGTCTTTTAGCAGAGAGAAGAATGCGTTCTCTTCTTTGGGCTGCCTGTGCAATTCTTGTTTCTGAATTGTAAGTTCTTTTTTTACGTTTTGACATATTGGATATAGTATACTATAATCAATTAGATTTGTCAAAAAAAATCCCAAAGAAGGAAAACGATGAGTAAAAATAATATGAGTTTAGCTGAAGCTTATTACACAGCAGTGGCAGAAAGGGACTTTGCAGAGGTAGAAAAATACCTGCATCCTGATGTTCAATTCATTGCACCCCTGGCAAAAATGAAGGGAAAAGAGGCTGTGATGGAAGCGACGAAGCAGTTTGCTTCTTTTTTTAAGAGTCTTAAAATACGTGCAAAGTTGGATGCAGGAGACCAAGCCGTGATTGTTTATGATCTAGAATGTCCTGTTGGTGATTTGTCGGCAGCTGTGCTATTGACTTTCCAGGAAGGGTTAGTCTCTAAGCTGGAGCTTTTCTACGATGCCCGTCCTTTCGAAAAAAGATGAAGATAGAAATGTTCATCTTTGACAATGGGAGCAGTAGAAACTCAGTCGCATCCGCTTACCCGTTTTCTTTCGAATGACTTTACCTTTGCATGTAGGACAGGTTCCTTTTCGGTAAATCTGATAATGTTTGCGGAGCACAAACCGTTTTCTCCACTCATAGAATTGATGAGAAAAATCTCGCGTTGTTTTAATGAGCTTTTTTTGTTGGGCTAAAGAAAGTTCATTTAAGAGTTGATCAGGAGCTTTTTTGATTAAAAAAAGGACTTCATTTTTGATAATGTTACCGACTCCAGCAAAGAGGGTCTGGTCTAGTAACAGATCTCCGAGCTCTGTTTTTCGATATTTGTGGAAGTTTTCTAACGCTTTTTTGCTATTCCATTCTGGAGACATAATATCGATAGAGGGATCGTAAGTTTCCTTTGCATCTGCAGTTTCTAGATATTTTAAAGAACAACTGTATAAGTTGATTTTGCCATTTTTAAAGGTCAGCTGAAGACGGGGAGTGCGATTCTTTTTGCGGTAATCCCCTGTGACTTTTTTACCATTGACTGTCGCTTCAAAGCTGCCGAATAAAAGAAAATGAACACGAAGAGCGAATTCATCGAATTGGAAAACAAGATGTTTGCCCCAGGAAAAGATCGAAAGAACCTTTTTTTTGGATAATCTTTCTTTCTCAATTTTCTGAGTATTGCCTTTGACTTTTAGGATGATTTTTTTGGTAAAAGTAGCGAGTTGTTCTGCGGCTAAAAAAAGTGAAGGTCCTTCCATAAGAGTCTGTCTACCATTTTTTTAAATTGGGGAATAGATTTCTTTTTCTACAACTTGACATCCGTTTTTTCAAATGTTAATTTCAAGCGAAAGAGTCTACGGGTATGAATCGTTTCAATTCTGCATTAATTTTTTATCTACTTCCAGCTGTTGCTGTTTGCGCGGTTGTTTTGGGCAGTGATTATATCAATAGCACAACGATGCAAGTCTGCAAGCACGAATATGCGCTCTGTACATCGGCCCCTTGTTTGCCGCATCCGGGAGATCCCAGTAAAGCGGTCTGCGCTTGCAATGTCGAACAAGGGACGAGCATGTCGAGTGCTTCTTGTAATACTTTACAGCCCAGTACGGATGCCACGGGTGTAAAGACGATCTATTCGACGTTTTCTTTTAAGCAATTTCAAGAGGGAAAGAAAGCGATGAAATGCCCGAGCGGGACTCCTTGGACCTGGTGTTTGAACAAACAATGCACCGTCGATCCGACAAATCCTAAAAGAGCTATTTGCATTTGCGATGTCATGCGCAAGGATGAATGGACGACGCTGGGCGGCAATTGTAAAACTTCGACTTGCAAGGATGAATATTGGTCAGGAGCGACACTCAAAGATCTCAACGATGCGAATACGTTCATGATGAAAGTTCTCGCGATTCGTGAATCACCGGTAAAATGGTGCCCTGAAGTCTCTCCATGAAATCTCTCCGTTATTTAATTCCTGCTGTCGGATTCTTGGCCTTGATTGTTCTGTTTCTCCTCATGCCTGAAATTCCCAGCATGGGTTGTCAGTCGTGTTCCTCAAACGGCCCTTACATTCCATTGATCGGAGCGGCTTATTTTTCTGTTCTTATCATTCTCTCTTTGTTATTCCTGTCATTTCCAGGCCGCACTTTTGCACGCGGCGGCTTGACTTGGGCAGCCTTGCTAGCTTTAGTCATGACCTATCTCAAACTTCCAGGCTGGTGCCCGCTTTGTTTAATCGCTCATGCCTGTCATATTCTGATCTGGTGGCTATGGCTTATTTCGCCCGTCAAGGAAGAGACAGGTTCTCATCGAAAAGAAGGGTGGTGCTTACTTCTATTTGCTCCCCTGGCGGTCGTTGCTTTGTTTAGCTCGCTTAATCTGACTTTCATGGCTTATAACTTTAAAAATAACCGTCATGTCAGCTTGCAACGTGGCGATGATGTTCCATTTTTCAGCCTGAAGACCAGCGAAGGCCGGACTCTGACTCACATCGATGTAGGTGACGGTCTCATTCTTAATTTTGTCTCTCCGGGATGTTCCCATTGTCAAGAACAGTTGGAAGTGCTCAAGGCTGCTGGAGATGAACTTGCGCTAAGCTCTTACCGATTCATCCATATCAGTTCTGCGCTATCGACGGACTTGATTCAAGCTTATCCTGCAGCTGACTGGGTCGAAGACCAAGAAGGTCATTTGCGCAAACTCTTCAAAGTGTCGGGCTATCCTACGATGTTTGTTATTGGAAGGAATGGCAAAATCAGCCAGGTCATTCCTGGCGTTCCTGACCAATTGAAAACCGATCTAATCGCTAATCTGAAACCTTAGCTTGTTTTGAACATGAAATAAGCGGCTAAAACAAGAAAAGCAAATCCTAGGAGTTGGTTCAATCCTATTTTTTGGTCAAAGTAGAAGTAGGAAAAAACACAAAAAACGACCAAGGTAATAATTTCCTGAATTGTTTTTAACTGAACGAGTGAAAATTGATAGCTGCCGATCCTATTGGCGGGAACTTGAAAGCAATATTCAAAAAATGCAATTCCCCAGCTTGCTAAAATCACGAGAAATATAGGGGATTGTCGGTATTTAAGATGGCCATACCAAGCAAAGGTCATAAAAATGTTCGAGCATAGCAATAACAAAATTGTCTTCATCTAATAATTTATTATAGAGAGGGTGAAGAATTTTTCACAAACTTCTAAGATAATTGGAAATCTCTACGAGGTTTTGATCGGGATCTCGCACGTAGATAGAAATGATTTTTCCTTGGGCTCCCGTTTTTTCAATAGGACCTTCTATAATCTCAATTTGATGTCGTTTTAACTCCTCAATGGCCACTTTTAGCGGAGTCTCGATAATAAAGCAGATATCGGCTGACCCGGGAAGGGGCGTTAATGCTTTAGGCTCAAATTCTTTGCCGGTTTCATGCAAATTGATCTTTTGGTGGCCGCATCGGAGGGCTTTCCGTCCTTTTCCAAAGGTGATTTCCTCCATGCCCAGAATATGGCAATAGAACCTCACTGTTTTCTCAATGGAAGTGACAGTCAGAACAATATGGTCGATCCCTAAGAAGTGCATTTTCCTGCCTCATATTTTTAAGATTCAAAATAAGCTTTTATTTTTTAAAAAGGGAGCATTCTGTCATCATTTAGGGCTAACGGAGAAATAAAATGGCTGTAACTAATGTTTATCCAATCGGCGACTCTAGTCTGGAAAATGTTTATTGGCACATGAATGGAAATGGGTCCAATCTGGAGGAAGCGAAGGCAAAATCCGTAGAAGGACAGCTGCAAGCTAATTTGGGTCCGCAATATCAGGTAATTAGCCACGCTTACGATGGATTTACAACTACAAACGTACTAGAGGGTGGTTTTATCGGTGCGGTTTTTAAATGGGATGGAGAGAAAGTTGCTGCCTATATCCAGGCTAAAAAGCCAGATCCTAACAAACCAGACAGGTTTGTTATGCCGCTGCAGAGATTAGCAGATGCTATAAAAAAGCAAGATCCTCTTGGAAACCATGTTGTAGTGATTAGCGTAGGTGGTAACGACTTTAGGCTTCATCTTCAAAATAATCCTCTTAAATTACTCACCGATGTTCCAAATATACAGAATAGATACCTACAGATTGTAGAGAGGGTGCGGAAGTTAGGTCCCAACGTTCGCCCTGTTTTGATGTTTCAATATCGCACAGATGGTAATAATGATGGCGCGTATAGAGTCTATTTTACGTTAGGCATAGCAGCAAGATTTGCTGCTGCAGTGAATCTACTTGGCGTGGCAGGGATCGCCGCAGCGGGAGTCGCAATAGCTGCCCGCAAAGTTAACGGTATGAAAGGCGGTATCTTTATCACGATAGCCTCCCTTGTTCTATACGGCATGACTTGGCTTGTTCCACTGAAGGTGACGAAAGGTATTTTAAAAGGACAAAGCCCTGGAATGACCATGATCGGAGCGCTCATGGAAAAGTTTTATCAGCCGATGTTGAAATACGCTGTCCGACACGGTCTTCCTATCCTCGATTTACCGAACTCTTTCAACCCTTATGAGAAGCTTTATAGCCACGGAATAGAACCGAGCGAAGAGGGCGGGAAGTTAATTGCACAAGGGCTATCTACCATCATTAGCGGTGACAAAGCTCATGATTATGGTTCCAGTAAAATTTATCGTTGCAGTGGAGACGTAAGACCTACGAGTTTAGATTGGCAAGTGGAGTATGTTTCTAAAAGTCAGTGAAGTTATCCACGTCTTTTGAAAAACTGGACCTGTTGCTCATGCTTAACTGCGGCGGCACGTGTAGAGAAGGTGCCTAAATTTCTACGTTTGCCTGTCTTGCGATTCTTTTTACGGGAATAAAGCCGGTATTCTCCGGAGGGTAGCTTGCGGATCATGAGGCCTCACTTTATGCTTTGCTTAACAAATTTTGTACGGGTTGTCAATTCTAGAGGCCTATAATCTTACTTCGCCGACGCCCAGCAGCATGGCGGTGTAGAGCAAAGCTCCGAAAACAAACCACAGATACCCGCTTTTTTCTTTTTTAGGGAGCTCGTAGTGGAAAACGTTCAAGAGGATTCCTCCTGCAACGAAGGAGATTCCGATTGCAGAGACAGCATCCGGAATTTTAGTCAGATATCCAATAATATACCCGGCAAAAAGAGTGAAGATGAGCGCCCCTAAGACAGCAGGCTGTTTAGTGACGTTTGCTAAATGGTCGCGGACGAAATAATGCATGCCGATGGCGATGGTAAAAAGTGTCACCGGTTGAATTTCAGGATTTGAACTATCCGAGAGGCTGGCTCCGACAAAGAAGTTGAACAAGAGGTAGCCGCTAATGGGCAGCCATTGGTTTTTGTGAGAGGATTTGCATGATTGGATGCCATAATAGAAAAGAATGCCTAAGAGGGCAATGAGGTAGGTATGGAGCTCTAAAAAGGGGAGCACATCTTCAAAAGTGCGTTTTAAGACAGGTTCTCCTCTCTCTAGGGCGGGCAGGAGGTCAACGAACACATAAGCAAGCGATAGGCCGGAAGCAAAAGAGAGAAAGGGCCCATGCCATACCCAGCCTAGGACTTTGGCACGATTGGCAAAGAGGTGGATGGCAGCTAAAACTAAAAGAGCAAGTAAGCCGGGGTTCATTTAAAACCAAATTTTAATTATGATCCTAGTAATACGGTTGTTTTTTCGCAATCCATCAAACATAAATCCTGATATAGTAGGTGAAATATGCAAGAAAAAAAGTTCAAACTTCATTATCAAGGCTCTATGTTTTGGCTGATCTTCTGGGTTATCTGCTGCTTCCCTGTTGCTTTAGCGCTAGTGCTCACAGGAAGTACTTTTAAAGTAAATCAGACAACTTTTAAATTTAAATACGACGCTTCTAGATTTTGGCTCTGTTTTTGGGTGCTGGTCTGTTTCCCCATTGCGATTGTGCTGCTGTTTCTCAATGGATTCTCCGCTCGGACTGAAAAGGCTCCAGACGCATCTCAACCACTATTATTCTAAAAATCGCTAGAAAATAAGTAAAAAAATAACAGAACAGGTATAGTAGTTCTCTTTACGCCCACTTGGGATCTGTTTTAAAACAGAAAGAGGGAGGTGTAAAAAAATGTTATGCTTTAAAAATACAAAATTTTTAGAGAAATAACCAAAAATAAACGAGGAAATATCGTGTCAAAAGCTACAGGTACTATTAAGTTTTTCAACGCACAAAAAGGTTTTGGATTCATCACACCTGAAAACGGTGGCAAAGATCTCTTTTTCCACACCAACAACGTTAAAGGCGATGCTCATTCGTTGCGTGAAGGACAAAAAGTTTCATTTGTCGAAGGCCCTGGACGTAAAGGCCCTGAAGCGACTGAAGTCACAGTTGCGTAATCAGTTCGATTTCTACTGATGATAAGAGGGGAGTGCTACCTGTTCTCCCCTCATCTTTCATTCTTGCTATTCATTTTTTAGAGCTAATTGCGCTCTAAAAATAGTCGATTGCTAAAAAATAAACTTGCAGAGATTCTGGAAACCTTTTAAATCAGCTATTAGAAGACATGGAAATATACGGAATGTTTTTTCCATCTTAAAAAAGGAAAAGAGACAAGTTATGGCAACAAAGAAAAAAGCAAAAACTAAAAGAAAATCAGGTTTGACACAAACAACCTATTCATTATCTCCCGAGCTCCAAGAAATCGTCGGAGCAAAAAAATTGACTCGTCCACAAGTTGTAAAACAACTTTGGGTTTACATCAAAAAACATAAACTCCAAGACTCAAAAAACCGCCGCATGATCAATCCAGACAAAAAACTGTCTGAAGTGATTGGAAAAAAATCGGTTGATATGCTCAAGCTCGCCGGATTGCTCAGCAAGCACATCAAGTAGTTCTCTTGTTTATCTTTAGGCGCATCCTTTAGGGTGCGCTGATTTTCACAAACCAACGATCGACTTAAAGACTCTCATCTATAATAATTTGAAATTTATATGGTCAAGGTTCTAGTCAGCGGTGCGACGGGATTTGTAGGAAAAAGGTTAATCCTGCACCTCCTAGAGCAAGGGCATGAAATCTATGCCTTATGCCGTATAAAAGGAACTAAGCCTTTTTCGGAAGACAAACACAACCTTCATTATATTTGGGGTGATCTAAGAAATCCTGCAACGCTGCAAAATACTCCTGCAGATATCGAGGCTGCATATTATCTAGTTCATTCAATGGCAGAAATCGTCAGCGATTTATCCCAAATCGAGATAGAAGTTGCTAAGCAATTTATTATGGGATTAAAGCATACCCGGGTCCAACAGATTATTTATTTGGGAGGAATCATCAATGATGAAGCCCACCTATCACCTCATCTTAAATCAAGGTTACGGGTTGAGCAGATCCTGAATGAGAGCGGAGTTAACATCACGATATTGCGTGCCAGCATCATTGTCGGTTCAGGAAGTGCTTCTTTTGAAATTATCCGCGACTTATGCGAAAAACTTCTTTTTATGATCGCGCCGCGATGGGTCAATACTCCTTGTCAACCCATTGCTATTCGAGATGTTATTTTTTACCTCACTCAAGTACTTCTTAACAAGGCGTGTTATAATCAAACCTTTGATATAGGAGGGCCGGAGATATTAAATTTCAAAGACCTTTTGCTTCAGTACGCAAAATTTAGGCATTTGAAAAGGTTTGTATTCTGTGTTCCCGTTTTAACTCCTCGTTTATCCAGCCTCTGGCTGGTTTTTATTACCTCTGTGCGTTTTTCGCTGTGTTATTATTTAGTGGAAAGCATGAAGATCAGCTCTGTTCAAAGGCTGGATGGAATTAAGAGGATCATTCCTCATGATTGCATAACATTTTCACAAGCTTTGGAACTGGCTTTCCAAAAGATTGCGCAGAATGAAGTTATCTCTACGTGGATGGATTCTTGGGATATTAAAGATATAGATCCTAATCTAGAAAAATATGTCGAAGTTCCCAAAGACGGATGTCTCCAAGATGTGAGAAAAGTTTTGGTAAAAGATTCCAAAGAGGATACGGTTGCACGTATTTGGCGCATTGGAGGACAAACAGGCTATTATTCGGTGAATTGGGCTTGGAAATTCAGAGGATTGATTGATAAAATGATCGGAGGCGTCGGTCTTAATCGAGGAAGAAGGCATCCAACAGAAATTCAAGTGTCTGACTCGATAGATTTTTGGAGAGTCTTGCTTGCGGATAAAAAACAAGGCCATCTAATCTTTCTATCGGGGATGAAAGTCCCAGGAGAAGCTTGGCTGGAATTTAATTTAGAAAAAAAAGAAAACGGATGGGTTCTCATTCAAACCGCCACATTCCGCCCCAAAGGGATTTTAGGACGGCTCTACTGGTATATCCTTTACCCAATCCATCTGATTATTTTTCGAAATATGGCAAAATCTGTGGCAGGTTGGTAACGATGAAAATTAAGTCTCAGGGGCTCATTTTAACCACCCTAATACTTGTCTGGTCATTTCCCATAATGGCCGACGAAGAGGCCACAAGAGTAGAAAGTCTGCCAACAGCCTTTACGCCATGGTTCACAGGACCCTTGATCGCTCCTTCGGGTTATACGGTTAAGGCAGGCGATTTTAATATTGAGCCTTATCTCTATTTCTATGTCTATAATGGAAGTTATGATCAACATTGGAAACCTCATTCGACGCCTAATTTTTACTCGACTAGATTCCAAGTGCAGGCAAAGATGGGGATCGTTCAAGGTTTGGATTTTCATATCTATCCGCAGGCTTTCTATAATGAAACGCAGGGGCATCACTATGCTAATATAGGTGATTTGCCCTTAGGCTTTAGCATTCAGCTTTTGAGAAGCGGGATCGATAAAGCATGGCCGGCTATAAAGCTTACACTAAGAGCTAGTGTTCCGATTGGTAAATATCAACATTTGCACGCAGAAAAATTAAAAACGGATGCAATCGGATCAGGCTCTTGGGCCCCTGCTGTATCGCTGGTTTTTTCCAAACTATACCATACATCCGAAAGGCACTATCTAGATACCCGCCTTGTCTTTAATTATCAGTTTGGCACTCCAGTGCATGTGAAGGGATTCAATTCCTATGGAGGTGGTCCCCGCACAAGAGGGACTGTGCATCCGGGGAATAATTTGTTTATCGATGGCTCCATTCAGTACAACATGTCACAACGGTGGGTAGTGGCTTGCGATCTTTACTATATACATTACAATAGAAACAAGTTTTCAGGTAAAGCGGGCACTGATTCCTTCGGAGCGCCTAATGTAAATACGGGTCCTTCAGGT
The DNA here is from genome assembly GCA_003153295.1 of Parachlamydiales bacterium. Classification (GTDB taxonomy): domain Bacteria; phylum Chlamydiota; class Chlamydiia; order Chlamydiales; family Rhabdochlamydiaceae; genus PALSA-1444. Next base: position 98,552 of record PLXY01000006.1, read on the forward strand.
GAGCAATTGAGTCTAGCGCCTGCGATAGAATACAACTGGAGTAAAAATCTGGGTTTGATTGGCGGCGTCTGGTTTACATTGGCAGGTAGAAACACCAGCCGTTTTGTGACGGGCGTGGTTGCTCTAAATATTCATATTTGATTTTTTTTAGTTGATTGAGAGGATAGATTGGCAATAGCAGGTCCGTTCAAGACCTTTCCACATCCATCAAAGCGAGAGCCATGGCACGGACAATCCCAGCTTTTTTCAGCACTATTCCATCGGACACAACCCCCGAGATGAGGGCAGAAAGCTGAATTAATATGAATTTTGTTTTTTTCATCTTTATAAACGGCAATTTTTTTTAAACCTTTGCGTAAAATAATTCCTTGTGCGGGAGTTAACGCTTCTATCTGCGTCATTTCCCCTGGCGTAAACCAATCCTTGTACTGCACAGCTACATTTAAATTTTCCTGAAGGAAATTAAAAGCGGTCACGAGTGTTTTACGAGAAGGCTCGTATAAATTTTTCCAGGGATGATTTTTTCCTGCGATGAGCTCGGGAATCATGAGGGCTGCAATAGTTCCATGCGTTATTCCATTTCCAGAATCGCCTGTAACAATATAGATGTTTTTATCTCCAGGATTATGGCCAATAAAGGCCAAGGAGTCAACAGGCTCAAAAATTTGTCCTGACCACTGATATTCAACATTTTTCATCATAGGAAAGCGCAGGCGTGCCCATTCTTCTATATCGCCATATCTGGCCTTAGCTTGAGAATCTTGACCGGTCTTATGATCTTCTCCACCCACAATGAGCCAATCTAAGTTTTTCGATAAATGTTTTTGTATACGGACATAGTGGTAAGGATCGTCTGTATCCCAATAGAGTCCTGGGGGGACAGACCCTTTTGGTATAGAAGCAGCAATCACATAGGTGCGGTAAGGAGCTTGTTTTGTATGAATGTAAAATCGATCATTAATGGGAGTAAACGTTGCCACAATGACAGATTGTGATTGAATATTAGCCCCTGATTCAGTCTTAACTACGCAAGGTGATCCATCTTCAAAATGATTCACGTGCGTATGATTGAAAATCTTTACCCCATATTTTAAAAGAGCTTTGGTGAGACCTTGCAGGTATTTGAGAATGTGAAATTGAGCTTGCCTAGGAAAATGCAAGCACATTCCGGTATCAAAAGATGAAAGGGGAGCCCGAGCCATTTTATTAATTTTCTTGCCTGCCCTTTCGATGGCAAGAAATTCTTTTTCTAAAATTTCTGAAGATTGGTTAGGAGGAGCGAATAAATAACCATCAACTCTTTCAAAATCACAATCGATTTTTTCTTCTTGAACGATTTTTTCTATATAATCAACAGCGGTATAATGACTTTCTGCAGCTAGCCGAGAACCTTCCCTACCAAAAAATCTTTCCAGATTAAAGTAGCGATCATCCAACGTCCATGTTAGGTGAGCGGTGGTACGTGCGGACTGACCTCCTCCGATGACTCCTTGTTCCAATACGACGACAGATTTTCCTTGTTTGGCTAGGGTATAAGCACAGGTTAGGCCTGCAATTCCAGCTCCCACAATACAGACATCACAAATCATGTTGGTTTCTAAAGCAGGAAAAGAAGGAAGTTGAACTTCCATCCACAGGGATTGACTGTATCCAGAGTTATTATTCAGAGGCCCTGCATCATCAAGCGGTTGTTTCATTTTCTTTTTTTTCTTTTTCTAGGAACCAATGCCATGATGCACCCAGCTACAAATAGGACAATTCCGATGACTTGGGTTATCAAGGCTTTTGTATCATGATCAGGAACTTTTATTTGTGGCTTGCCGCCAAATAATTTTAGAAGGGGATTCCATAGAGGATTATTGGTGAAAAAATGCTTCACATCGCTAGACAATCCTTTGGTTCTTGCAAACTCATTCATGGAGTGAACAGCTAAAATTATAAGAACAACTCCGAGTACGACGGATAGGCAGCCCATGATTTGACGGCGATTCATAAATGATCTCCTTTTATTGATGAAATCTCACATTAGTCTGCTGTTGAGGCGATAATTTGGTTTGAGTTGTCTACCCAGGCAGGGGTAGAGGATTCTTGAGAAGGGATTGGCAAGTTCAATTTGTTATACCCCATCGCAGGTCCATACGTTTGAGTCTTAGTCCATCCTTTTCCATCCCAAAGCGATGCAAAGATATTTTCATTTTGATCCTGCCAGGAGACAACAGCCGTGCCGTTAGAAGCAATGGCGCTGTCAAAGGCATAGCCAATGCCAAAAGAATGCGCAGAACTCCAGGAGGTTCCATTCCAAATCATGGATGAAAGGCGAGCTTTAGAATCTTGCCATAATACAAAAGCATTTCCATCGGAGGTAATGCCTTGATCCCAATAGATCGGTGTACTAAAGAGTTGGGGGTTACTCCAAGAATTGCCTGACCAAATAGATCCGTATTGAGCATGGCTGGGGCTTTCCCAGCACGCAAAAGCATATCCCGTAGAAGAAAAGTTTAGTGTCACGTTGGGGGACGCGGCGGATCCCATGGTTTGAGAATTCCATGTAGAGCCATCCCAAGAAGCGGTATAGACATGGGCGCTTGAGTCTTGCCAGATGAGAGCCGCGGCATTAGAGGAGGTGAGGGTAACTCCCCAAACATAAGCCGCATGGTTGAAAGACCCAGGCGTGCTCCACTCCCTTGTATTCCATACTGAAGCGCAAAGGCTATCGTTTGGATCGAGCCAGGCAGCTGCAATATTTCCCGTAGGGGACAAGGCTGCGTACCATTGATTGAATGCAGCTTTACCTAGATAAGAAGAGGTATTCCAAGATGTTCCCGTCCAAACGGACAGATAAAGATTGTTATCTGGATCTTGCCATCCGGCAAGAGCTATTGCGTTAGAAGCAAGACTTATATTCCATGCGTTAGCAGCAGCAGTGCCAAAGTTTTCAGTGAGACTCCAGATTGTTCCATTCCAAATAGATGCCCAGAAATTATTTTGCCTGTCTTGCCAGGCTACAATGGCTTCCCCCGTTGGTGCTAAAGCGGTGTTCCAGTTGCTCATTGCAGCTCCTGCAAAAGACTGGGCAGGAGTCCAAAAACTTCCATTCCAAAGGGAAGAAAGCAGGGTTTGATTTTGCCAAGTTAGCAGTGCATTTCCTGCTGAAGAAAATATAAGATTCCAATTAGAAGCTTTGCCAAAGGAGGGAAAGCTGTTCCAATTTTTTCCATCCCAAATGGATACATTGACATTCTGAGAGCTGTCTTGCCAGGCAATCATTCCCTTGCTGATCGAGATCAGTCCCATATTCCAAGTAGAAGAGATGCTTCCAAACGATTGACTGCTCCATGCCGACCCATTCCAAAGAGAGGCGTATAAAATTCCCTCACTTTGCCAAGAAGCTAAAGCGCTGCCGTCACTAGAGGTCATAAAAAGAGAGGGCGGCTTATTGCCTGAAGAAAGAGTCAGCGGCGCGCTCCATTTTCCTGCATTGCAAACCACTGTAAACCACGTCAAAGTCTTCTGATCCTGCCATGTGATCCAAAGATTTCTATTGGTATCCATTTGCGGTTGAAATGTTGCTGGGGCAACACTAGACGAGCCGGAGAGATCTTGAGACGTACCGGCTACGAGTAGAGAAGAGATAAAAAGGCAAAGGAGTGAAAAATAGAGCTGCATATAAAAGATGATTTTAATAACCTGACCAGCAAATGTAAAGTAATTGCTTTGGCTCAAAGAGAGGAAATCATCACATGTTAGAAATTTTTGCAGCGATAACAACACCAGAATGTGCAAACGTCGCCGTCCCGGAAGCCACCGAACAAGCGATACGCTATTACAACAGCGGCAATGTCCTTTGGATTTTAGAACAAACATGGGGTTTGATTGTTCCTTTGCTTTTTCTTCTGTGGGGCTTAACGGGAAAGATGTCTCGATTTGCTCACCAATGGGGAAAGAAATGGTATTTTGTCATCGTCATTTATCTGGCAATGTTTCTGGCGATTTCTCAGCTTTTAAATTTTCCTCTCGATTTCTATGCGGGTTATCTCCGGCAGCATGATTACGGTCTCTCAACTCAAAGTTTAGGCCGATGGTTTGAAAATTACGGCAAGGGATTGTTAGTCGCCTTCATCAGCGTTGCAGCATTCATTTGGGTCTTTTACCTGCTTTTGAAAAAGAGTCCTCGCCGCTGGTGGTTCTATGGAAGCTTGGCCAGCATCGGGATCATGTTCATCATGATGTTTGTCCAGCCGATTTGGATCGATCCGTTGTTTAATAAGTTTGGCCCCATGCAGGACAAGAAGCTGGAAGAGAAAATTTTAAATCTTGCCGCTAAGGCCGGTATCCAAGATGGACGGGTTTTTGAAGTTGATAAAAGCCAAGATACCAAAATGTTAAATGCCTACGTGATTGGCTTTGGTTCAACAAAAAGGATTGTGTTATGGGACACCACCATTAAGCAAATGTCTACAAATGAGATCCTCTTCGTCATGGGTCACGAAATGGGGCATTATATTTTGCATCACGTCTGGTGGGGCATGCTCTATTACGGAGCGCTCTCTTTTGTGATCTTTTATCTGACCTACAGATCGGCCAATTATCTGATGCACCGGTATCGACAGCGGTTTGGGTTTAATAACCTTTCCGATATCGCTTCTCTACCGCTCCTCCTTCTCTTAATCTCCATTTTTGTCCTTCTAACCAGCCCACTCACCAATTATTTTACACGGTATGTTGAGCATGAGGCTGATCGTTTTGGACTGGAGATCACGCAAAATAACAAAGCCGCCGCTGAAGCATTTATTGTTTTGCAGCAAGAAAATCTCGCGATTCCTCGTCCGGGTCCCATATTTAAAATATGGTGCAGCAGCCATCCGCCGCTAGGCGAGCGGATTGATTTTTGCAATAGCTACTGTCCTTGGAAGCGTAAGGAGCCATTGAAGTATTCCGAATATTTCCAGAATGAGTAAGAACCTTAGCTACTTTTTTCTGGGACAGCTATTTTTGCCTAAGATCTGGTAGAGAATGCACCAGCTCATGAACGCTTCAAAGAGTGTGAAAAGAGCGAGTATTAACGCAATCCAACTCATCTGCCAATAGGCGTAGCCCAACAAAAGAATGCCGATGGTCAATCTCAGCAGACGGTCAGGAGTCCCGATATTTTTCTTAAAACCCTTCATCATTTCAAGATGATTCTTTAAATAATTATTGACAAGTTTTTACAAGATGAAAATAGTCAAAATAAAGAAGGTACCCTAATGAAGAAGATATTATTGGCCTTGATTTGCTGGATTGCTGCCTGCCCTTTGTGGGCTGAGGGTGATATCGCCGGATATTGGAAAAGCATCAGTGACGAAACAGGCAAGCCTCAGTGTGTCGTCGTCATATATGAGTATAAGGGCGACTATTATGGTCGAATGGTGGGTTCCTTTGACGATAATGGAAAGATGGATGATACCTTCGCCAATCCGCATAAACGTGCTACGGCGCTACCCGGACAACCTTATTACAGCGGTTTAGATTTTATTTGGGGATTAGATAAGCGGGGATCGGATTACAAAGGACAAATTTTAAACCCCGAAAATGGTAAAGTCTATAAAGCTGTACTTTGGACAGAAAATGGCAATTTAAAGGTCGAGGGAAAACTATTAGGTCTAGGTCGAACGCAAACCTGGGTGCCGGCGACAAAGAGTGACTATCCTCCAGGTTTAAAATTGCCCGATGTGAAAAAATTTGTTCCTGTCGCTCCGGTCGGGGAGCTGTGGCCTCAAATCAATTAAAGAGCGATATAAACTTTAACTTCGGGTTTAGTCTGAGGATTGAAATCCGGAGTGTAAACCTCAAAATCATACGTATACGCGCGTTTTAGCGGAGATTTCCAAATCGCTTGCCAGGTGGTGCCAAGGCTTTGGGGGTAGGCGCCTTGAGTTGAAAAAACGGCATAGGAAGATGCAGGAACGACTTTTCCGACTAAGCCTTCGGGAATATTATCTAAAGTCGAAACTTCGCATCCCAGGATATATGAATATGGTTTTGTGTAATCGTCATCGTAGTCCGCATAGAGAGCAAAAACGGTATTGCTGACTTTGTGAGGGATTTTTTCCAGGATCTTTTCCTGAAAGAACTTTCCCCAAACCTGAGGCATATCGACCAAACATTTCTGGTTATCGGTTCTTATTTCGATGCCCATGAACAGCTTTTTTGTCTGTTTTTCCATTATGTACATACAATTTTCTGTTTCTCCAGTTACGGGGTTGATAGGGGCCGCATCTATCATGAGGCTTGTTAGGATAGAACACGTCAATAAAAAATATTTTAACATAAGATTACCTACTTCTGGAGATTATAAGCATAGCATGGGGTGCTGTCAATTCCATCGCCCAGCTTTTAAAATAATCTCTTTCTTCCTATCATGACCTGCCATGGCTTCAAATGTAAGCTCTATTAGACCGATACCGCAAGTTCATCAAGCTGTGATCGAAAGTTCTCTAATCGATGAGCTGATCGATAAAGTTCAAGCCTTTCCTAAAGAAGAAAGGTTTAAATGGGCAACCAAACTGTATCGTGAAACGATTGAGTTTGGAATTGTCTATCGTCAATTAGAAGAAGAAAAAATTGTCGAAAATCCGATGCCGGCTTGGATCACAAAAATTCGGCAAACGATATTTGAAAAATTCCGTGACCAGATTCAGGAAGGATCGCAGTCCGAAGAGTTCAATAATTGCATCGTGAGTTTTTACAAAGCAGGGGATGGGATGGTCCCTCATATCGATCGAGCGATTATCGGTGCCAAAGATGGCCGGGAAAGAAGTTACTATTTTGGAGATTCGATCTTGGGCCTGATCTTAGTCCCGGATACACAGCAGGGTCTTTATTTTCTCAATCCTACAGGCAATGAAAGAATATCTCTGAAAGAAGAAAAAGGAATGGCATTTCTTTTTCAGGGAGAGCTCCGTCAAAAGTGGAAGCATGGGCTAGACACGGTTGAAAAGAATCGGATTTCAATGACCTTTAGAACGGTCAAGTTTAAATAGATCACAGGCTTTTTTGCTTTTTCTCGAGTTCTTCCCAACGGATGTATAACTGCTCGATGCGAGTTTCAGCTAGCCCAACTTGGGTGCAGATGAGTTGAAGCTGTTCAGGACTTTGAGATGTGTTTTCAAGTTCATGATTGAGATTTTTGATCTCATTTTCGAGTTTTAAAATACTTTCCTCGATTTGATCGTACTCTTTTTTTTCTGCGTAGGAGAGTTTGATTTTCTCCGCTTTCTGCTGCTGTTTTTTTTCTTTCTGTTTTTCAGCAGCGGGGTTTTTGAGGGAAGCCTCCCATTGGGCGTAGTCGACAAACGACTCGTTGAGATCGGGATTGCCCAGGGCTAGAAGATTGTTGCAGATCCGGTCAAGCATGCACCGATCATGCGTAATGAGAACAACAGCTCCGGGAAAATCGACCAGGCTTTCTTCCAATGTCTCTAAGGTAGGAATGTCGAGATCGTTGGTCGGCTCATCAAGAAGAAGCACATCGGCTGGTTGAAGCATCAGATGAGCAATCGAGATGCGCGCTCGTTCTCCGCCGGAGAGCTTTTCAAGGGGCATTTCTAAAATATCAGTTGAGAAGAGGAACCGCTGACACCAGCCGTTAATATGGATCTTTTGGCCGTGAAAGGTCACAAAATCGCCATCAGGAGAAAGGGCCTCCCTAAGAGTGATATTACCGGGAAGCTGCAGGCGGTGCTGGTCAAAATAGACAATCTTGAGTCCATCTGCTTGTTTGATAGTGCCTTGATCAGGAGTTATTTCTCCTGCGATGATTTTGAGCAGTGTTGTCTTGCCCGATCCATTGGGTCCCATGAGTCCAATCCTGGTGCCAGGAGAGAGGACAAAATCAAGGTGACGGAAAAGAGTTCTGCCACCTAGATCTTTGGAGAGATTTTTTGCAGTCAGCAGCTTTTGCGTTTCGCGATGGGTTGCAGCAAAATCGATCTCGCTTTTTTTCTGTCTATTTCTTCCTTTGACCTGAGATAGCTCATTCAAAAGTTCGTGGGCTTCGCCCACGCGGGATTTTGATTTGGAAGTCCGGGCCTTAGGAGAGCGGCTCAGCCATTCTACTTCTCGGCGCGCCTTAGAAGCTAGCGATCTCTCTTGCTCAATTTGTCCTGCAAGGAATTCTTCTTTCTTTTCCAAGAAGTTGAGATAAGTTCCATCGATTGAAAAGAGTCCTTGAGGATAGACAGGATTGATCTCGACGATCCGATTGACCATATTCTGCAGAAAATATCGATCATGGCTCACTAGGATATAAGAAGGAGCTTCCCTAGATAGGAATTTCTCCAACCAAAAAATTCCTTCAAGATCCAGATGGTTCGTCGGCTCATCTAGAAGTAATAGATCAGGGGAGAGGATAAGCGCTTGAGCGATGCTTAATCTTTTTTTCCATCCGCCGGAAAGCCTTTTTGCCGAAGTTTCAGCTCCTGTAAACCCCAGTTTGCTTAGCCATGTCTGAGCAGAGAGTTCTTTCTCATAATCGGGCCTTTCATCAGCTTTGAGAGAGTCTAACAGGACAGCTTCAGGCGTCTGATCTGAAAACTCACACGATTGAGGGACGTAGCCTATTTTTAAACCACGTTTGGCAGAGACAATTCCTGCGCTAGGCTTTTCATCTCCAGCGAGGATTTTAAGTAGAGTCGACTTTCCCGCGCCGTTGGGTCCAATCAGCCCGACGCGCTCTCCGGTGAATATACTGAAACATAGATCCTCAAAAAGAGTCCGCGTGCTAAAAGATTTTGTTAATGACTGACAATTTAAAAGTAGGGTCATTTGAGTATTTTAGCAGGTCTTATCGAAAATTTCAGGTAAAAAATATATATATGCGGATTTCAGGAGTACTACAATTAAAACCAATTCTGTGTTATAGTCGACTCACTTGACGTTTGAAGAATTTCAGACCAAGAATGTATTTGAAATCAATCAACTGAGGAAAATATGAAAATCAATTCAAAAATCGGCTTAACTGTTCTTCTTGCTGGAGTTTTTGCTCTAGGCCAAGGATCTCTCTTTGCGAAAAGCAATGAGCAAAAAGGCAAAGAAGCTGGCAAAGCAGTCGATCAAGCTGTTGCAGCAACAAAAGAAAAAGCCCAAGAAGTTGCTGACGCGACAAAAGAAAAAGCTAAAGAAGCAAAAAAGAAAGCTGACGAATTAGCTGAAAAGACAAAAGAAAAAGCAAGCGAACTTCATGATGCTGCTAAAGAAAAAGCACATAAAGCAATCGACAAAGCTTAAGCTTTTCTAATCCTCTTTGACAATCGATAATACTATCGATTGTCAAAGTTTTCTTTTCTGATTTACATCCAATCTTATAGGAATTTATGCTAAAGAAAGGGCTCTTCCTTGCAATTTTAATGTTTATTGTCCCCGTAGCCGCCGAAGTCAAAGTTTTGGCTTTTGCAGGTAGTACCCGAAAAGACTCGTATAATAAAAAACTTGTTCAAGAAGCCGCGGAAATGGCTCGACAAAAAGGCGCTAAGGTCACGGTTATTGATTTGATCGATTACCCTATGCCTTTCTATGATGCGGATCTAGAGGTAAAACAAGGCTTGCCTACGCAAGCTAAGAAGCTGCGCGAGCTGATGATCGCAAGCGATGCTATCATCATTGCGACTCCTGAGTATAATGCCTCAATATCTGCTGTTCTCAAAAACGTATTAGACTGGACTTCTAGAGGCGAGAAAGCCGAATATTCGCCCGATGCTTACAAAGGGAAAAAATTTGCGATCATGAGCGCGTCTCCTGGAAAAGGCGGGGGAGCAAGGGCGCTTAGTCACTTGCGGACGATCATTGAAGGAATCGGCGGAAGTGTCATTAAAAACGAAGTCGCAGTGCCGGATGCTTATAAAGCTTTCGACGCTAAAGGCAATCTTGTCAGCCCTATTTTAAAAGAGAAGCTGCAAGAAGAGGTGCAACAGCTCATTCAGGCTGTGAGTAAGAGTACTTAGATGTCTTTACTGCCAAAAGATCTTCATGGCTGTCCCTATCTCCAGTTGGCTCCCATGGAGGGGGTGGGTGATCGGTGTTTTCGAAAAGCGATGGCATCGATTGGCGGATTTGATGAGGCGGTGAGGGATTTTCTTCGCGTTCCACGCCAGGCGCATATTGAAAGCTTGGCTCGGCAATACACTGCAGATGAGATCGCGCCTATTCCTCTTGCTGCACAGCTCATGGGCTCTGAGCTGGATTTAATGGCCTCAATGGCCCGTGAGATGGAAAAAAAGGGAGCGCCCCGTATTGATTTAAACTGCGGCTGTCCCTCCAACACCGTTACTGGTAAAGGAGCCGGATCAAGTCTGCTAAAAGAACCCGATTTTTTACATGAAGTCGCTAAAACCATTGTTCAAGCGGTTTCCATCCCTGTCACCTTGAAGATGCGTTCAGGTTTTGATGACATTTCACTTTTCAGGGAAAACTTATTTGCTGCGCAAGAAAGCGGCATTCGATATCTGACATTACATCCACGGACAAAAGCCGATGGATATGGCCCTCCTGCTAGGTGGGACTTAATTGCGGAAGCAAAATCTCTTCTTAAGATCCCCATTGTGGGGAATGGCGACATTCTGACGGTCGAAGATGCCCTTAAAATGCTCAAGACAACAAACTGCGATGCTTTGATGATCGGCAGGGGCAGCATCATCAATCCGTTTATCTTCCATCAAATCAAGGCTCATTTTTCCCAAAATCGCTACATTCCCAAATGGGACGACCTGATTCAATACTTCCATGTATATCGCAGTGAAGTTCCCGCTGAAATCCCTGATAAAACAAGAGTGAATAAACTCAAGCAGCTCATGAGCTTTTTCTTCAAAGGCAGTCCCGCTCTCTTAGAAATGCGCCAGACTATTTTGACTTCTCAATATTCTGATCCTGATTCTTTCATGCAATTCGCCCTTCCTTTTTTAGAAAAGGGGTGGTCCCTAACTCATTGATTTATACAAAAAAATATTGACATTTTTTTAATGTAGTGAAAAAAAAGAAAGAGACATATCACTCATTTTAAAAGGTCAGTCCAATGAAGAAATTTTGCTTAAGCTTGATTTGCATGCTTGTATTCTGCTCGGGATTAATCGCTGAAGAAATTCAAGGTTTTTGGAAAACCATCAATGAAAAAACAGGAAAGCCTCAATGTATTGTGGCCATTTATGAATATGAAAACAAATATTATGGACGTATTGTCGGCACCTATAATGAGGATGGGACAAAAATGAAAGAGACTATCGATGCCCCAGAAGAACGTGCTCCTGGAGTGATCGGCCAACCGTTTTATTGCGGGCTTGATCTGATTTGGGGATTGAAGAAAGGTTCTACTTGCAAAGGTAAAATTGTCGATCCCGAAAAAGGAAATATCTACAGAGCTGAACTCTGGGTGAAAAAAGGGAAATTAGTCGTCCAAGGCAAATATCTCTGTTTTTGGAAAAACCAAACTTGGCTTCCTGCGACAAATGAGGATTTTCCTTCTGATTTCAAAAGACCGGATGTCACAAAATTTGTTCCTGTCATTCCGAAGGTAGACTAAACGGTTCAAAGAAATTCTTTTTTGAGTATATTGTCCTGAATTTTTTTCAGGACAATTAACCAAAAGGGAATCGCATGAAAAGTTTTATATCTTGCCTACTGATCGTTCTCTGTGTCACTAAAGCATATCCCGCTATCCTCAATGATCGTATTGCCTTAAGTCATCTCGTTCATGAAATAAGAGATCCTAAAACCGATCGGAAGCATTTTAGAACCTCTTTAGAAAAAATTGGGGAATATTTGGGTGTGGAGGTTTTACAAGACCTCAGTACCAAACAGGTGGAGATTCAAACGCTGACGGGTGCGACTGCAGTCCATATTTTATGCGATGAAGATCCTGTTTTAGTTACCATACTCCGAGGAGGCATTCCGCTTCTCATGGGAATTCAGGAGATATTTCCTAATGCTGAAGTTGGCTTTTTAGGAATGGCCCGCAATGAAGAAACCCTTCAAGCAATCACAAGTTATATCGGGATTCCAGATGTGAAAGATAAGAGGGTCATTATTGTCGATACCATGCTCGCGACTGGAGGATCGATGCTGGATGCGATTAAAATTATCGAGAGCCAAGGACCTAAGGAAATTATTCTTATCTGCGCTATCGCTGCCAAAGACGGGATCGCCCGTATTTTAGATTATAGTCCCAACATAAAGATTTATGCCGCTGCAACAGATCCTAAACTCAATGAGAAAGGATATATCATTCCGGGCTTAGGCGATGCTGGAGATCGGTGCTACGGAATAAAGTCAGAAAATCATTAAAAGCCTTCACCACTTCTGCGGGATTTTCTATCCAAGGGAAATGTCCCGCATTTTTGATTTCTCGTTTGAGAATATGGCTTCCCTGGAATTCTTTTTTTTGAAAAAGATGCAGAGGAGTCGCAAGATCGTCTTCCCCTGATAAAATAAGAGTTGGAATCTTCGGAATCCATCGAGCTTTGTAGATGGGGTCGAAATGGTCTTCGGTCCATTGAATGGTTTTACAATTATAGGGAAGGTTTTTCAAAGATTGGATTCCTTTTTTTAAGCTCTCTTTTTTAAACATATAAGGAGCTCCTGCTAGCACAAATTGTCTAAGAGTCGCGTTAGAGGGTTTTCGTTGATAAGCCGCTTCAGATTTTTCTGTTTTTCTCGAAAGTGGAAAACGTTCAATTCTTTCCTCAAACTGTTTTTTCCACTTTTTATCGGGAGCAGTATCCATTAAAACAAGACCCTTGAGTAGAGGCTGCAGTTCAGGAGTCGCAAGCGCGAACATCCCGCCTCTAGAATGACCGACTAAAATCACATTTTCAAGCGCTTGAACTGCTTCAATCAGTCCCTGTTTCCAGTTTTTGAAAGATCCTCTTGAATTAGAGCCATCTCCAGGTAGATCTAAATGCCAAAGAGAGCCTGGTAATTCTAATAGATCGGTCAGAGGGGTAAGAATTTCCGAACCGAGACCCGGTCCGCCTGGAAGAAATATCCAATGAAGGTTTTCTCTATTCTGCGCGCGGATTAGCTGTAAGCGGGCGCCACTCTCAGTCCAAAGATACTCTGTCGACATCCTTATTTTTCTATCAGGCAGATTATTTCTAGAACACTTAAAAAAGCTTTGTTATTCTCAGCTATATGATAATTGTCATTAGTTCAGATGAATATTCTCCTTTAATCGATGGACTTTTAGAAGAGGTCCGCGAGCGAGGGCATGAAGTCCATTATGTAGGGCCCCGCCCGGGTGAAAAATCGATCGATTGGCCAGAAGTCACCCTCAAGGCAATGGAAGAGATCAAGCACGGTAAAGCTGACGAAGGAATCGTTCTTTGTTGGACAGGTACGGGATGTTCAATAGTAGCGAATAAAATCCCTGGAATCCGCGCTGCTCTGTGCGGCGATGCGGAAACAGCAAAAGGCGCCCGGATCTGGAACCATGCCAATGTTCTTGCTCTCAGCTTACGCCTGGTATCTCCACCGGTTCTCAAAGAAATTCTCACTGCTTGGTTTGAGACGCCTTATAGCACCGACGCATGGAATCTTCAACAGATGGAAAGATTAAAAAAAATCGAAGCCTCATATTAAGAGATCGATGTCGAAACATCGATCTCTTAAGAGCTGTTATTTAGGCATAAAAAGGCTTAGCATTGAAAAAGTAAACGCCAGCTTTTGTCGGAAGAAAGCGACCGGAAGCGTAAGAAGCCACTCCTGCAAAAGCAACTGATGCAACTCCACAAATTAAAGCACGATACCTTTGGCGCATATGCTCAGTGTTTATTCGTCCTGTAGTGGTTAGGGAAGCAGTTCGCTTAATGAAAATTTTAGAAAAGACAGAATAGCTGACAAGTCCTGCCACAAGAAACGCTGCACCTTGGATGAAAAGCCGTCTTACAGGGCTTACGGATGACATGAGCATCACAGGTCCTTGGAGTACCACATCATCATTTAAAACTTGAACGTTTTTGGGAAAAGCTTGTTGCAGCTTATCGACGTCTAACCAACTCAAATTCGCTTTATGAATAACAGCCTGAGAAAGAGCAACTGTAAGAGCTGGCAGATTGGATAAACCGCTCATTAAAGATCTTCCAATATTAACATTAAAAGCAACAATAGCCATAGAACCTCAAAGGGTTAAAATTTGGAACATTTTATGAAATCCTACGCTTTTTGTCTAGGAAATGGCATAAAATTTTCTTAAATAGTATTTTAATTAATTGTAAAGAGATTCTAAGCAATTACCGGTAATAATTGCTTAGAAAAAAGATCTATAGGTTCTTCTTCGGGTTTCTGATGAAGCGGCGATAGCTGCTAGTGTTCTGAGGCTTGTGTTCCTTTTTACTGGTAATCTCGAGAAATCAACAAGTATCCTCTGCTAGGGGCTGCTTTGTTTTCACTACTATTAACGGTATCGACGACAGAAATGAGCCTCCCTGCCAGACCCAAAGCTACTTGTTTGCTCCGATGTCTAATAAAAACGATACCATAGGCGAAGGCCATACTCATGAGAGCACAAATTACCCCTAAAAAAGGACGTCTATATTGAAATTGAACTTTAGCTCCATACCCTGCTACACCGATGGCAACAACACTAGCCACTTGCAAGAAGCTATGAAAAAAAGGGATCGGCTCGTTAGGGAGTGAATGACTTTTATCTTCAAGAGGAGGGTAGGTGTAATCAATTGTATCTACATGACAAAGGTGAGCGAAACTTGTGGGAGATAAATCAATTTGTTCAACCTCCCATTGATCTGGAGTCCGCGAGACCCTATATGCGCCTTTAACTGTAGTATCTTGGCGATACTGTAAAATGTAGGTGGCTTTTTCGACCCGAGTAATGGTGATGTGTAGATCAGAAGCTGCTCGAGGTGTGAAATTAAACTGATGTAAAAAAGAATCGTAGATATTGATATGGGGAATGGTAGCAGACATACTTGCCTCTATTGTTAAAGGGCTAGATTCTAAGCAATTATCGGTAATAATTGCTTAGAAAAAAGAATTTATCTTCTTGAAAAACGTCTAAATCTTTGCTTCTGCTTAGGACGGTAATTGCCCTGAGACACGAAAGCAGGAGATGAAGAGGATTGGGTGCGAGGTTCCATGCCTACAATGGTATGAGGCGTCATTTTCTGTTGGGTAAACTTCTCAATCTGTCTAACAAATCCCATCTCTTTAGGAGTTGCGAACGAAAGAGCAATACCAGTGGCTCCAGCGCGTCCAGTTCTTCCAATGCGGTGGACGTAATCTTCTTCATTTTCAGGCAGGTCGAAGTTAATGACATGGCTGATTGCAGGGATATCGATACCGCGGGCTGCGACGTCGGTGGCGACGAGGATGCGAATTTCACCCTGGCGGAGCTTCATGATGGTCTTAGTCCGCTGCCGTTGGTTCATATTACCGTGCAAGGCCCCTGCGCTGTACCCTTTTTTAATGAGCTTGTCGACGAGTTGGTCAGCATGGTGCTTGGTACGGGTAAAGACAATCGCTTGCGTGAGTTCTTTATCATTGAGGATATGATCTAAAAGCTTGTATTTATGCTCAATATTGTCCACATGGTGCAAACGTTGATTGATGTTATCATGTGTTGTTTGATCATGAGCAACAGTGATTTCTTTCGGATTTTTTAAGAGTCTTTCGGAAAGTTTCATCACGCTGCCTTTCAAGGTTGCGGAGAACATCAACGTTTGGCGTGAATCAGGGATGGCTTCTGCGATCTCTTCAACCGGTCCGATAAATCCCATATCGAGCATGCGGTCGGCTTCATCGAGGATAAACATCTCAACGCGTGAGAAGTTAATTTTTCCACGGTTCATATGGTCCATGAGGCGGCCAGGGGTCGCAACGAGGATCTCATAAGGACGGGCCAGCTGCCGATTTTGGATAGGATAAGGGGCTCCGCCATAAATACAGACGGTCTTAACGCGATCGAGGTATTTACAGTATTTGGAGGCTTCTTCAGCGACTTGAATAGCTAGCTCGCGAGTAGGCACTAAAATCAGAACGCGCGGTCCGCGGCCGTGAAGGGTTGAGGGTTTCGCTAATTTACAGAGGGCAGGGAGAATAAAAGCGGCTGTTTTTCCTGTACCCGTCTGTGCTGAGCCTCGTAAATCGCATCCGCTGAGGATGAGAGGTATGGCTTGTTTTTGGATCGGGGTCGGAGTTGTATAGCCTAAATCTTCGATGGCTTTCAGAATCCCCGGTTGCTCTATTAAATCTTTGAACGACATGTTTTGGTTTCTTCTTTATATTGTTGTAAAAATTAAAGTGAATCATTGAATAGTGAAATGCATAAATCAAATGATAAGACTTCAAAATCTCCCAAATAATAGCAGAAACGGCTCTTAAAAGCCTAAAGTAAAGTTATTCTTTGTCGGATTCAGCAGGCAGATATGTCTAGGATTTTTTTGAAGTGAAAAAGACCCATCCTGAGGTGTCTCAAGATGGGGTGTGATTTAAGGATTTACTCTTATAGTCGGTACATCTACGTCTGATGGCACATAGACATAGTGCATGACCAATGAGATGACAAAGAGCACTAAAAAGATGAAGAAAAGAACTTTAGCGATCTGAGTTGCCATACTAGAGACTTCTCTAAACCCGCAAAATGCTGCGATAATGGCAATAATTAAAAAAATGACAGCCCATGTTAACATAAAAAATTTCCTTTGTTATTTAAATATTTTTATCGTTTTTTTCGGCTGAAATATAGAATTCCGCCTCCCAAGACGATGAGGATGATGCCCCCAATCTCGCATAATCTGAGTTGCGTATCGTATTGGCTAACTTCTCCTTTCAGCACGTCGCCTACGGTATTTCCGATCGCATTGCCGGAAAACATACTTGTACTTTTGTTGACCATCCCTTTAGCACCGCTAACGCGGCGTTGTTCAATTTTGGCGAAAATAAAAAGAGCAACGCCAAAAATGAGAACAACAAGTCCTATAATTTTTTTTGATTTCATAAATCTCTCCCTTTCTAATTTTTAATTAATAAAAAGAAAGATGGTTGTAAAGAAGATTTGGGAAAAAGTATAAACTAATGTCATGGATATTCCACGTGAATGGCTTTTTCCAGAATCTGCAGAGCAGGCTAAAAAAGCTCAGCAGGTCATGGCGCAGCGCGTGATTCAAGAAGATATGCTTCATTCCATCCAATCGATCGGTGGGATGGATGTGAGCAATAATCTCTATGATCCTGCTCAAATGATCTATGCGTCGACGGTGGTGCTTTCTTATCCGGGTCTGGAAATCACAGAGCAGGCAGCAGCAGCCCAAAAGCAAAAATTTCCGTACATTCCAGGATTGCTCGGTTTTCGGGAAGCTCCCGCTCTGGTTGAAGCTTTTCAGAAACTTCAGAAAAAACCTGATCTCTTGATGATCGATGGCCATGGCGTCAGCCATCCGAGGGGACTGGGGATTGCAAGCCATATTGGTGTTTTATTAGACATTCCCACCATAGGAGTCGCTAAATCGATCTTAGTAGGCCATCCTGCAGCTCCTTTAGGTCCCGAAGCAGGAGTTCAAGTCCCCTTGATGTGGAAAGACCGGATCTTGGGGATTCTTCTCCGAACAAAAGTTCGATCGAATCCGTTGATTATTTCTGCGGGACATAAAATTTCACTTCCAAAAGCTGTCGAACTCGTCAAAAGCTGTTTAAGAGGCTACCGGCTACCCGAAGTCACTCGGCAGGCTCATCTAGCGGCGAATGCGTGCCGCAAATCATGAGCTTATCCCACTAAACTCTCTCCATGGGCTTTCCGACAATTTTCGCTTTAAATCGAATCATTGACTATGGCCCATATTTTCTAATATGAGTCATAGTCAATGATTCGATTTAGAGCTGAAAAGTGCGAAAAGATCATGTGAGAATTTAGTGGGATAGGTTCATTTTCCCTGTTGCCTAATTGAAGCTTTATGGATAAATTATTTGCTTTAACCTTGAGGTTCGTATGTTCATTTCCGGCATGACGCTTTTGACAACAGCTGGAACTCTTTTTACAGCTCATCAAGCTTATCATCAAAATGTCTCTGATCGGCAAGTTGTCATTCTATCTGCTGCTGGAGGATTTCTTTTATCGATTTTCTTACAAACTTTAGCGGGAAAATTTTCCACAAAAGAGACGTCTTTAACTACACGGATATGTAGAACTCTTGTAGGCGATTTTACTTCTATATTATCAAGTGTGATCCTTCCCTTTTCTGTTGCTTATGGATATATCAAAAAATCAGGCGACTATATTAACAAAAATAGCTATGGATTTATCCAAATCGATCCGACCATTACGGTTAAAGGTCACGATGTTTCTCATCTCTATCCTTCCTTAGTCGGTGCTAATTTCGGATTTTTAGCAGGACAGATGCTCGGAAAATTTGTGGGGCACTTTAAAGGTTAGAAATCCATTTTCTAAGACTTGAATAGTCCTTTTTTTTTCTTCCAGAGTATAAACCGATCTAATGGGATGGTCCCACACCGTTCCCGGCCATGCCGGGTCGTGAGAGTACCGCGCGATCACATGGACATGGAGCTGCGGTGTTTTATTGCCGATGGCTGCGACATTCACTTGGTCAGGCGTAAAGCACTCCCAAAGAATTTTCTGGGCTAGGTCCAGCTCTAACATCAATTGAAGTTGATCTTGAGGAGAGAGATCCATCATTTTCTTCACTTCGGATCGACGAGGAACTAGAAAAATCCAAGGATAATGCCGCTCATCTTCTAAAAGAACGCGGCAAAGAGGCAAGTCTTGGATAAATATTTTGCGAGATAAACTAGGATGCAGTTCAAACTCCATCGCCTAACCTCTCTACTAAAAAATCAGGAAGATCCGATGGCGGTAGTTCTTCTAATCCTTGGGAAGCAAATCGATCCCTGAAGATCCCCGTCTCAGTCACAAGGGCAGACGGCATACCAAATTGTCGGGCTCCCCGAATATCTGTCTCTGGGGTGTCACCTACCATCAAGATTTCGCTGGGATTTGTAATGCCATGCCGGCCAAAGCTTTCCATGGCAGCCGTGTAGGCTTGCGGAGAGGGTTTACCGATATAGAAAACCTGTCCGCCTAATTTCTCATAGAGGCCTGCAAGACTGCCTTGCCTCACTACCGCTCTTACCGGATTTCCTTCCTGGGCAAATCTGTCGGGATTTGGGCAGACCATTGGCAGTCCAGATTTTATCAGTTTTGTAATTTCATCAAGGAAAAGATGGGCATCGGTCTGGTCTTCGCCCTTGATGTGAGGAATAGAAATGTAGATGAAATCGGCGTCATCAAGTATGGTTGTCTGAGTATAAGCTGAATCTTGGAATAGGAGATGAGGAGGTGAATATTTAGGGTGGGATTCTCCCAAAAGCCAGTATTTTTTTCTAGGTGTGGCAAAAGGGAGTTTTTGCCCACGGAAGACGTTTCTACAGATCTCGCCGGAAGTGATTAAAAAGTTGAAGTGCTTTTTTTCTAATAGCCCATGTTTCTGGAGCTTGTCTAACTCTTTAGATGCCAATTGCGTAGAATTCGATAAGATGCCTACGACCTTGCCTTGCCTGACAAGCTCTTCCATGGTTTGTTTTGATCCGGGCAGAAGACCTATTCCACCCCAAAATACACCATAGGCATCTAATAGAATGCCTCTAAAAGGTTCAGAGATAGAAAGAAGATGGGGAAAGATCTGAAACTGTTGTTCCATGAGCTCTCCATTCTATCTTTTTTGTCTTTTGGCCCGGTAGACAAAATTTATAGCATAAATGCTATCAAAGCGATCACGAACATCACAATGAATATGAAAAAGAGCACTTTGGCGACTGTTTTAGCGACGCTAGCCACGCCTGTAAATCCAAATAATCCAGCGATGCCGGCAATGATGATAGAGATAAGGGCCCAAACTAACATAATTCATACTCCTAGTTAAAATTTATTATATACAGAGCAAAACTACTCAAAAGCTAGATAATTTTTCTAATCACTTCTTAGAGTACAGCTATATTGTTAAAGAACGAAATGATTTCAGGAGGTTTAAGCTCTCGAATCGAGAGTTTTATCCTCTCGAAAAACAGCTAATCATCCGCCGCCTGAAACGATCATGCGGTCTTCTTCAAATTTGTGAAGGTGAGAGATAAGCTCGGGGCTCACTCCAAACAATGAGGCGAGAGTTTCTTTTGAATATGCGCTGACTGCTCCCGAGAGGCCGATGTCGTCGGGGAGGGCATTATTGAAATAAACCGTCATGTGGAGTTCTTTAGGTCCGAGGTTTTCAATATGATGAAAATATCCTGCAGGGATAATGCTCCCTTGATTGGGAAGCAGCTCGAAAGTATCGATGTCTCCGCTAGGACTTAAAATAGTGAGGCGGGCTTTTCCCTCCACAACAAAGTTGAGCTCGGTTGCATTAGGATGCCAGTGGGGCTCACGGATGCCATTTTTTGCAATGCGTAAGCTAAAAAGGGCTAAGTGTTCCAGAGCAGGGAAACTGGCTTTATTAGCGATCCTAGCTAATCCACCTTTAGTCTGAATCTGGGGATTGATCCTTTCGATGTTGAATTTATTGTGATTGGGGATTGAAGCAGACTTTGCAACGGACTTCCGTTGGGAAATAAAAGTGTCTTTCGCTTGTTTTTTTAACGTTTGAAAAACCTCTTTGGAAGATCCAAAGGTGCTGGCCAGCACATGGACTGACATCGATCCCATCGATTGAGACAGATCGAGATCTTCAGGACTTCTATGATCATAAGCTAAAATAAAACGGCTGGGGCCTTGATGGATGTTTTCAATATGATGGATGTAACCTTTCGGGAAATAGACGACCTCGCCTGCGCTTAAAGTAAACGTATCGTGATTATTGCCGGGGCTGAACATGGTGATCAATGCTTTTCCCTCTACGCAATAGGTCATTTCATCGGCATTAGGATGCCAGTGGGGCTCTCTGATCCCGCCTTTTTTCAGAGTAATTGTCGCAAGGGCCATGTTATGCATGAAAGGGAAGTTGGCGAAGCTGCCCATGATCCGGTTGCCGCTTTTGCAGATCCGTTTTACGCCGCTTTTATTGAGGTCGAACTTATGTTTAGAGGCCATTCTTTTTTATTAGCAGATCTCTTTCATCCTTTCAATATGCAAAAAATAATATTAAAAAATTAAATACATTCGAAATTACATCGGTGATTGATCAAATTTTGGGTTAATCGTTAAACTCTATAGCAACGAATTAACAAAAGGAGAAAATATGGATACTTTTGAGTTTATCGTCTCCCTTTCTTGGATCTTAATAGCGATGTTTACCGTAGGTTTTGCGGCCTATTTAATGCTAAGCGGCCGGTTAAAATGGCTGCACTACGATTCTGCCATGGGTAAAATTGGGCTTGAAGTGACTGAAAGCCTCGGGATAAAAGATTTGAGTGCTGATGAAATTTTAGCCTTTGAAGGATTTGTTCATCGCGATCTGGAAAACATCGAGAGGGGCGCTCGTTTAGCGTATATTTTGCTTTTTATCGAAAAAGACCTGCTTATTGCTAAATTTGAAGATAACATACTGCATGTTGAGCTGACAGAGAAAGGCAAAAAGGTGCATGTAACCATTCTTGCAGAATGTGAAAAAAGGCTGATGATCACTTCTAAAACTGAAATCCAATGGAAATCAGGTGAGAAGAAGGCATTAAAAAATCTGCAGGAAAAAGCGAAAAAACATCATAAGCCTGCGGAGACTGTTAAAACCTAAAAAATGTTTGTGAAAAAAATACGTAACATTTATATTTTCTTAGCATGTGGTTCATATGATCCACACATTTAAGGAAGCCGTACACGGCGAACTTGAGATGTAAAAACAAATGAAAATTGGAGGTTTTTATGAAAGACTACACACGGAACTTCAACAAGAGTTTTATCGTTTTGACAGTAGCTTTATTCACTTTAGGATCTTCCAATTTAGCATGGGCTAAAGACAAAGGCGCTGAAGAGAAAATCAAAGGCGGTATCGATACTGCAGCTGACGCTTTAAAAAAAGGCGTGGAAAAAACAGGCGATGCAGTGGAAAGCGCTAAAGCCGGTATAAAAAAGGGCGTCGCTAAAATGGGCGAAAAAGTGGAAGATATGCAAGCTTATTTCCGCAAAAAATTCCATGAAACAGCTACTGTAGGCCCAGCTACTGTGTCTGAGGTGACTTTCAATGGTCACCATTTTGCAGCGGTTGTTAAACCAGGCGAGCGCATCGAAGGCACGCTCAAATGCGCCTTGGATCCAGCACAAAAAAAAGACATTAAGTACCATAGCTTGCTCATTGGTTTGAAAGGACAAGATAATGCACAGTCAACTGTCGATATCGGCAGAGGCATATTTATCGATGATCAAAGTCAGGGGACTTTTACTCTGATTGCTCCGACTGAGCCAGGTTTTTACAAAGTCCGCTTTCGACCCATTGAAGGCTATATTGAGCATGATGTGTTGACAAAATGGAAAGATGAGAAAGGAAAAGCACCTGACTCAACTGCAACCATTGGACTTATCTACGTTAAAGCTTAAACGTTTTTTAGTTCTTCATACCCCTCTCATCCTTTGGGATAGAGGGGTTTTTTATTTGTGGATTAGATGAAAAGAGTTGCCTAATCTCTTTGAGATTGTAATAATTTCTTTCCTATCCAGGAGGTTGCGATGGGCTTAGGAAGTTTAGAAGCGACAAGTTTAGAGCCTGTAAGCTGGTGGTGTCTAGATCTAGATGATGAGCAGCGTATCAAAGTGGCTTCCCAATGGAAATGTAATTTGCAATGGGTTTATTCTTTTTTCAGCGATCGGCTTAAAAATGATCTACGACATCGAGTCTGTACGTTATTAGATTCTATGCCGGCTGCGCATCTTCGCACCGAACCCGAGAAGATTGCCGTTGAAAAGGTGTCGCGGCTGATCCATAGCAAACCCTCGTGGCTCTATGGAGCAGATCAGAGCATCAAAAATCCTCCGCAAGCTCTCTTAAAGCAATCAAAAGAACTCATCTCTGCTGTTCAACCTTATGAAGAAGGTGGCCGTTATTATAATTTCTCCGGAGAGCATATCTGGAGCCAGTTTTTTGAGACGCTTTATCTCTTATTTCCCGGTTCATTTGCAAAGAGTAGCCAAGAAGATTTAAAAACTTGGCACCGTACAGAATGGAATCCCCGTGCTCGCAGCTCGGAACCCCAATTGACCTGGCTGGGCCATTCTACCATTTTTTTGCAGGCTGGAAATATCAATCTTATTTTTGATCCTACTTTTGAGTTTGTCGGACCCTGCTTCCATCGTTATACAGCCCCTCCAATTTCTTTGAGCAAGCTTCCTTTGATCGATGGTGTGATCATCTCTCACAACCACGCCGACCACTGCAACCCTGCCACAGTGGAAAAATTGGCTGCTTTTCTCACGACAGCATTTGTGCCTGAGGGGACAGAAAAATGGTTTAAAGAAAGGGGATTTGAGCGTGTCGAAGGAAAAAAATGGTGGCAAAGCTCTTATATCGAACGGGACGGCAAAAAAATCCGACTGACCGCGATACCAGCGCAGCATGGCTCTTGTACGGGCATTTCCGATTATCACCGGTCTCTATGGATGGGTATCATGGTTCAAGTCGGCGGTCTAAATATCTATTTTGCCGGAGATACAGGCTTTAACCGGAATCATCTCGATGAGATCAAAAAACATTTTGGGCCTATTGATGTCGCATTGCTGCCGATTGCTCCCGATGGGGAACCTGAGATGCATTTGAACCATATCCAAGCCTTAGATGCTTTTGAGCGGCTAGGAGCGAAAAAAATGATTCCTATCCATTATGGGGCTTATCGCATGGGAGCGGAAAAAATTGAAGATCCTCTTAATTTATTGATGGCTGCTGCTGAAAAGAGAAAATTGACCGATAAGATATTGGTTTTAAAACTCGGAGAGACAAAGAATCTTTCATTGCCTCCAGGTGAAGACAAAACAAGAGCGCTCTATCAGTTTTTTAACACTTTTGTTCATGAAATATGAAACGGCTGCTTTGAGATATTAATGCGTGCGGAATTACGGCTTTCAGTTAGTAGCATAAATTTTTGCCACGCTTTTGCATCATAGACTGTATTGATTTCCACGACTTGGCCGTCTTTAACGACAACCCATTCAATGTTTGCAACGCGGATATCAGGGATTGTCATCACCATGTCCATCACCGTGCAACAAGATTCATGATCGAAATACTGTCTTTGAATATCAAAAAAATCGATCTGAAAAATGGATTTGCTAAACAGCTCTAGGATGCTTTCCCTGCCTTCAAAAAATTCGTGGATGCCTTTGAAGTTGGCATTTTCTGCCAAACAACGTTTCACAGGTTCAAGATCTTTCGTTTTAAAAGCATAGTCGATAGCGGAGTAATAATTACGAATCACTGTTTTCAGTTGACGAGGCAATCTTCATCCCATATTTTAATGTAAATGGAGCATCATACAGTGAGCTTATGGAATTATCAAATTACTTTACAATTGTTGTGATCGTCCCGGAAACCCACGCAGACATCCTTCGAGAAGCGATGGCCCAGGCAGGAGCAGGGGAGACACCTCACTACTCCCACGGAAGTTTCTCTATTAAAGGCACGAGCCGTTTCATGCCGAAAAAGGGCGCGCGACCCTTCATCGGTCAAATAGATGTTCCGGAAACCGTTGTCGAAGAGCGTATTGAAACGATTTGTTCACGAGAATGCCTGGAAAGAGTCATCGCAGCTATCAAAAAAGCCCATCCTTATGAGGAGACTGTCATCGACATCTTTCCAGTCTATGATATCGGAATTAAAAAAAGGGTTTAGCTACTTCTTTTTTTTGTTCCTTAAGGAAGAATCGACAGCTTTATTAATCCAGCGGGGGAGTTCTTTGGAATTCTCTAGAATCTCGTCTGGAAGATTCATA
Source organism: Parachlamydiales bacterium (assembly GCA_003153295.1). Lineage (GTDB taxonomy): Bacteria > Chlamydiota > Chlamydiia > Chlamydiales > Rhabdochlamydiaceae > PALSA-1444. The sequence continues at coordinate 123,446 of PLXY01000006.1, forward strand.
TAGGGCATCGTGACGGGCTTTCTCATCCCTTGATAGACAAAAGGTTGTGAGTCATAAGCTTCGTAGTCTTTACGGTTCAGATCGTCGGCTCTAAAATAGAGACGATTTTCAGCGATCAAAGCAAAAATAACATCACCGTAATAAATACCATAACCCCCGAACATCGCCCGTGCGGTGATAGGGCCATGAGGTTTCAATTTCTTCAAGAGAGTCTCAACAAAAGGGTTTGTTTTTTTCATTGTTAAAGAATTTTAGCCTAAAGTCTTGATTCAGGTCATCGGAATATGCTATCCGGTAGGAATGAGTTCCACCGCGATTGAAACCTTCGATCTGACCCGCTATTACAATACCATTCCTGCTGTTGATAAAATTTCTTTCCAAGTTCAGGCGGGGACAGTCTTTGGTCTACTCGGCCCTAATGGGGCGGGAAAGAGCACGACGATCAAAATGTTAACGACTCTTTTACCGGTTACTTCAGGGACTGCCTCCATTATGGGATATGATCTCGTCCATGACCCTGCAATGATCCGGCAACGGATCGGTTATGTCCCGCAGCTCCTTTCAGCAGATGGCGATTTAACGGGTTATGAAAATCTTGTGCTTTCAGCAAAACTCTATGGATTAAGTCGCAGCTCTCAGTCTCAACGCATTCGAGAAGTTTTGGAATTTATGGGATTGGAAGCGTATGCGCATCGGCTAGTGAGCCAGTATTCGGGCGGTATGATCCGGAAATTAGAAATCGCGCAAGGTGTGCTCCATAATCCTGCCATTTTATTTCTGGACGAGCCGACGATTGGATTAGATCCCATGGCTCGAAAAACATTATGGGAGCGGATCCAAGAATGGCGCAAAAATTTTAAAACGACAATTCTTTTGACAACTCATGACATGGACGAGGCTGATCGGCTTTGCGATGTGGTGGCATTTATGCATCTAGGCAAGATCGTAGTTCTGGATACGCCTGCCAAGCTCAAAGCCACTGTCGGACCCCATGCCAACTTAGATGATGTTTTTATGCGATATACAGGAACTTCTGTCAACCCCAGCGAGTATCAAAATGTTAAGCAGACAAGACGCACGATCTCCCATTTGGATTAAGCAGATGTTTGCTATTGTCGAGGCAGATATCCGGAAGCTCCGCCACGACCCCACAGAACTGTTTACGCGAATGATCCAGCCCTTGATCTGGATTTTAATCTTCGGGCAGGCCATGGCCTATACTAAGACGATTTCTTCGGGATCGCTTCCTTATCTCGACTACATGGTGCCGGGCATCGTGGCCCAAAGCATTCTTTTCATCGCGATCTTTTACGGCATTGCCCTGATCTGGGAAAAAGATATCGGTACGCTTCATAAGATTTTAGTGACCCCTACTCCTCGCATCGTGTTAGTCCTGGGAAGGTCTTTTTCTGCCGGCATCCGGGGTTTATCACAGGTGGTGATGATCTACGTGCTGTCGATATTCTTAGGGATTCATTTGCGATGGGACTTCTTCTCTTTATGCGGTATGGTGGCCATTTCTTTTCTTGTCGCCGCGGTCTTCTCCACTCTTTCACTGCTAGTTGCCGCTCTTGTAAAAAAACGAGATAGGTTCATGGGAATTGGCCAAGCTTTAACCATGCCTCTTTTCTTTGCGAGCAATGCACTTTATCCCATTGATGCGATGCCGCATTGGATTAAAATTCTTTCCCTCATCAATCCTCTGACCTATCAGGTTGATGCGCTTCGCACGTTTATGATCGCAGGACAAACGAGCCATTTTGGTCTAGGACTTGATTTTGCCGTTTCCATTTTTACCTTTATCATCGTTGTTTTGATTGCCACACGCCTTTACCCCAAAATTTTATATTGATGAAACAAATTCTAAAAAAACAAAACAGCTCTTCCATATTGCAGATTGCCGGTGATGTCCAGGATGTTCTTAAGGGCCAAGCAAACCTGTTGCAGCCGATTGAACCCATGCGGTTTAGGTTTGCACTCGGTTCAGGCTCTTTTTTTGATAAGACAGCTATAGGGGAGACGATTGTGATTGAAAAAGTGCCCCACATATCCTGGATCTCCAAGAGTCAGCCGCGGATCCAAAGTGGAAGGGATGCCAAAACTCCTTTTCTCATGGGTTTAGATGAACACCAAACCGGAACCGAGTTATTCTATTATAAACCTGCTGAACCGATCTCTTTAGAGTTGTTTTACGAACAAACATCCCGTCAATATCCTGAAGGGTTTGCTGTGGTGGGAGAGGCCCAAATGGCTGCGCTTCATTCAACCTATTTAAAAAAACCTCCTATTTATGGAGAAAATATTAACGAACATCAAGCCGACTATTGGATGAAAATTCCGATGGAGTCGCATCGACATCTTTGCTTTTTTGCCGTGGTGATCCCATCAGAGGGAAAAAAACGATTTCCTTCTGAAGTATTGAATAAGGCTTTTTACCAAAATCCTCATGAAACAAATCAGGTCCCTTTCTTAAGTCACACGCATGGCGCCTTACTCACCTCATCAATGGACCAAAAACCAGAGAGCTTTGATGATTTTTTCCAAAATTTAAAAAATCTTCCTATAACAGCGGTTCGGCATGTTTTGAATCCCTCGCTTATCCAGGAAGGTGTTTTTGCAATATTTTCAGTTGAACAAATTAAAACGGTAAGAATATGAAAAAAATGGTGTTGGTATTTTTTGTTTGCATTTTTCAGATATCCCTCTATGGCATGACGTCTCAAGAGGCGCTTCAGACTCTGATGGACGGCAATAAAAGATTTTCCCAAGACAAGTCTTTACACTCCGACCGGACAAGCGAACGACGGCAAGAGCTCGCCTCCAATCAAGCCCCTTTCGCTACTATTTTAGGCTGTTCTGACTCTAGAGTTGCTCCCGAGATTATTTTTGACCAAGGAATCGGCGACCTCTTTATCGTCCGCGTCGCAGGCAACGTTCTCGGACCTCTAGAACTCGACAGTATTGAATATTCAGTGCTCTATCTGAAGTCTTCCATCATCATGGTCCTAGGTCATGAAGACTGCGGAGCGATCAAAGCTGTGATGGGAGGAAACACAAAGGATATTGAATCGGTTGCAGAGCTCATTCAACCTGCTGTCCAGGCGACAACAAGTGATATGAAAAATCGATTGGAGAATACGATTAAAACCAATGTCCAAATGGTATCCGATCAATTAAAGAAAAGCCCTGTTCTCCAAAAATTTATCTCCGAAAAAAAACTCACCGTTGTAGGAGGTTATTATAATTTCCATACGGGAAAAGTAGAGATGGTAAAATAAGAATAGATTATCATCGCTTAAAAGAGGTTATATGAAGAAAGGAAATTGGTTAGTCGCTATCTGCTTTTTGTTTTTATCTACCACGCTTATCGGCGTTTTTGCACAACCTCCCGCACAAAAAGAGGCGGCAATTCCTGCCTCTTCTTATAAGGCAAAAGATTATTCGTCTTTGCTAGGGATGCAGGGCTTTAGCGAAAAAGCGCTCAATGCTCATTTTAAGCTGTATCAGGGATATGTCACGAACACCAATCTTCTCCTCACGACCTTGTCTTCACTCACAGCTGCAGGAAAAAACAAATCCCCTGAGTATGCCGAGCTCAAACGCCGTTTCGGATGGGAGTTCGATGGCATGCGCTTGCACGAATATTATTTTGAGAACCTAGGAGGCAAGGGCGGTAATCTCAATCCTAATGATCCTCTCTACGCTCAAATGATAAGCGACTTCGGCAGCTATGACAAATGGAAGGCCGATTTTATCGCCACAGGCGCGATGCGCGGCATTGGCTGGGCCGTGCTTTATTTAGACCCTCAATCGGGCCGACTTGTCAACACCTGGATCAATGAGCATGATGTCGGTCATTTAGCAGGCGGGACGCCCATTTTGATCATGGACGTCTTTGAGCATGCTTACATGATTGATTACCTGCTCGACCGAGCTGCCTATATTGATGCCTTTTTCAAAAATATCAACTGGGAAACGGTTAGCCAAAGATACACTCAATGAAAATTCCTCTCATTGGACTAGGTACATGGGATTTAAGAGGGCATGAGTGCACCCAGACAGTTAAGCTTGCCCTTGAGCTAGGATACCGTCATATCGACACAGCGCATGTTTATGAAAATCATGAAGCGATCCAAAAAGGGATTAAAGGATTTGATCGCAAACAACTTTTTATCACTTCTAAATTTCCTCTGGAAATGCTCGATGCCGAAAATATTTCCAGTTCCATCGAAGAAAGCTGCGACTTAGCCCTTAAACAATTAGGGACTGACTATCTCGATCTCTACCTCATTCATTGGCCTCACCGGACGTGGCCTATCACCGAGATTTTTAAAGTCATGGAGACGCTAGTTCAAAAGGGAAAAATCAAAAAAGCCGGTGTGAGCAATTTTACCATCCACCATCTAGAAGATCTTCTCAATGATGGCCATAAACCCGCAGCAAACCAGGTCGAGTTTCATCCTTATCTCTATCAAGAAGAACTCTGGCAATATTGCAAGGTAGAGCAGATCCAACTCATTGCTTATCGGCCCTTCGGAAAGGGCGCGGTCCTCAAAGATCCTATCCTAAAAAAAATCGGATCCTCTCATGAAAAAAATTCAGCCCAAGTCATTTTACGCTGGCTGGTTCAAAAAGAGATACCGACGATTCCCAAAGCTTCTTCTGAAGAGCATCTAGCGGAAAATTTGGATGTTTTTGATTTCGAGCTTTCTGCAAAAGAAATGCATGAGATCGATAAGCTCAATCAAGATAAGAGGTACTGCAAAGCCGACGATTCTGAATTTGAATACTAAAGCGAAAATACTTCTTCTAAGAAGACTTGGATTTCATGCCAAGCTCGCTTAGCAGAAACAGGATTAAACTGAAGCCCTGCAGCAGGATCGTTCACAGCAGGATTCATAAAAGCATGTAGGGTATGGCTGTAGACATGGGCCTGCCAATCGACATCAGCCTCGGTCATTTCATTGGCAAAGACACGCAGCTCCTCTTGTTTCACAATCGGATCATCATAACCATGCAGCACCAAAATCTTAGCGCCGATGGGTTTTTGAAGATGCGAGGGCGGTGGATCGAAGTGTCCATAGACGCTGACAGCGCCTCTTAAATGAGCCCCGCTTCTTGCAAAATCTAAAGCGCAGAGGCCTCCAAACCCAAAACCTACAACAGCAATTTTTTCCGGATCGACGTAAGGTAAAAACCGGGCTGCCTCATAAGCCTGAAGCAACCTCCGTTGTAAAAGCTTCCGGTCTTCTAAAAACGGTTTTTTCAGAGCGGCATTTTCTTCTTTCGATTTTCCCATCTTTCCTTTTCCATACATATCGAGAGCAAATCCGACATATCCCCAACGGGCCATCATTTCGGCTTTTTCGCAGATAAATGCATCTCGTCCGCTCCAAGCATGACAGAGAATGACCAAGGGCCTTTTTTCTGGGATTGTATGGGCTACAAATCCTTCTAAAGAGACAGGACCATCTGTGTAGGGAACTAAAGTGGTAGGCATAACTTAAGAATGTAACAAAAAATCTATTTTTTGTGGTTTTTCATGTGTTCAGGCATCACGAGCTGGTTGTCTTTGTACCATTGAACCGGATCGGCCTTAAGCCCTTCGATCATTTTCACAAGAGAAGTGCGCAAATCGCGCTTCGGTTCCCAACCTAATGTTTTTTTAGCTCGGGAAATATCGAGCTCGTAGTGATCGTCCGCCAGATCGATCATCCACGGCTTGATAAAAGGCGGGCTGATGAAGGGAAGATGGCATTGTACCCAAGCTCCTATTTTTGCCACCGTTTTTGGAATTCTAAATGTCTTGAACTCTCGGTTGAAAAGCAGCCGGCTGATCTCTCTTTGCAGATCGTCGTAACTGAGTGTCTTGGGCTCGCCGATCAAAACCACTAAATCGGGAGGAAGCTGCTTTCTCATCCGGACGGCCAGTTCTATTGCATCGACCAGATCGTCCATGTGCAAAAAAGAAGAGCCATGGTGAATATTCCCTGAAAAAAGACGGCTTTCCAATTGTTTTTCATAGATCCGCTGGATTTGATGGCTGATCGGGATTGAATGACATTTATCGTCGTAAACCCCTGCGATGCGCATGATTACTGTAGGCATATTCCCTCGCAGCTCATGGATCAGCTTTTCCGTGTGGACTTTTGACAAAGGATAGTCCCATTTGGGCTCTACAGGCGAATCCTCGTTTATCGGTTGTCCGGGCTTACACGGCGCATGCACCAGCATGGTACTGGAGAAAATAAATTGTCCGACTTCAAAATTTTTCAGAGCCTTTAACAATCTTTCTGTCCCTTTGACCGTCACGAGTTCATATTTATCTGAATGCTCTTGATCGAAGCTATAATAAGCAGCCAAATGGATCACCGCGGCAATCTTAGTTCCATAGAAATTTTTGATATGGGTAAAAGCTTGGTGGACGCTTTCATCCGAAGAAAGATCGACAGGGACCAGTTCTTCATTGGAAGAAGCATATAAAGCTTTTAAAAGTTCAAAGCCGACAATCCGATATTCTTGTCCTAGCCTGCGAACGACATTAGCGCCGATCCTGCCGCTGCTACCTGTAACTATAATAACTTCTTTTTCCATTAGTCTTCTGTGTATTCATTCTAAAATTCCAAGTCAACTATTTCTAATTAGAGGGTGTTAACAAAGTCCGATCGGCAAATTTTTTTTAAGCCTTTATAATGAATTTCAGCAGCAAAGTATCCTGATCATACTTTGTAAACACCCTCTTATGATAGTATGAAAATTATGATCAGCAAAGAAAAGTTTGAAGAGTTGCAAAAGCGTATGGAAGCCTTGGGTATCCAGGAGAATGATTTGATCGAAAAATTCATTCTCGGGTCAGGCAAGGGAGGCCAGAAGGTCAATAAGACATCTTCCTGTGTCTATATCAAACATATTCCGACAGGGATCGAAGTGAAGTGCCAGCAAGACCGCTCGCGCGAACTCAACCGTTATATTGCCCGTCGAGAACTCTGCGACCGCTTTGAATCTCAAATCAATAAGGTTAAAACCGAAAAGCAGCATCTGGTGGAAAAGATCCGTCGTCAAAAACGGCGCCGATCACGCCGGTCCAAAGAAAAGATGCTCACGAATAAAAAGCATCATGGTGAAAAGAAAAATCTCCGGCAATCGCCGCAAACATTCGATTAGAAAAAATAAGTTATTGATGATGAAAGAATCCCTACCCATGTGTTGCATGGGTAGGAAAAAAGTCAAATTCTATTTTGCAGGCGCTGGTTTTTCTTCAGGAGCGGAACCCAACCAATAAGCCATTAGCAGATCTTTACGAGGAGCCATCGTGAATGGTGTCACTTTCAATCCCAATCTGTAGAGACTTGTAGGAGCTTGTGAAACACGATCAAAAAGATCCCATAAAACTGCTCCACAGACAACCCCAATACCTACTTTCCAAGCTAAGCTTTGGAGGTCGTTGTTTCTGAAAGGGCGTATGCTTTCAAGAATAGTATAAACAGCGTCAGGAGCTTTTTTGCCAATCGTTACAAATAAAGGATTTTGATCGACAGGTGTATTATTGCCCCATGCCATTGTGATTGTTTGCAACGCTGTGCGTAAAGTACGATAAGCGACTTCACCAAAAGCGGCCATTCCAACACTTGTTCCCATCAGAATAGGAAGCCGAATAACTCCTGATTCTAAGAATGATCGAGTTTTAGTCCATCCTGCGTGTAATGTCATAGAATTCTCCTAAATTTTTGTTTTTCCTAATCCCCATTAAAGATTAGAAGGGCACAGTATAGGCAAGAAAGAAATTAAAGATGTAGTAAAAAAATTCTATGGACTTTGTGGTCGGCAGAGTAAATTTTGTGCGAGGAATATAAAAATTTCCGATGTAGTTAGAGAAACCCACTCAACAAAGAGTTGAGTGGGTAGTATGAACTTATTTATCGAAACCAAAAAAAGTAGGAGCAGCAACTCGGATTGGTAGTACAGTTTGGGTGAGCCATGCACTATTGTTCACAATCCTTTGTCCAAATCCAAAATAAGTTAGACCTTTATAAGAAACAAATGACAGCACTGCGCTAATAGCTGCAAATGTCATAAGTTCTGAGGTGGAAATAGGATGTTTTTCTCCTCCTACTGAATTATATGGGCTTAAGAGCTTAAGGTTTCTTTCAAAAAAGCCTACATCTTTAGGATCTTTGGCTTTTTGCTGTTCGCGCAAGCTTCCTAGACCGCGCACGACTAAAGCTGTGACGGCTAAAAAAGCAGTTGATGCTGGCAATAGTACTGTTGTACAACCAACGATTCCAAGACCTGCTTTTGCAACAAATTGACCTGCATTAGAGATAAGTGGCATAAATAAATCTCCTGTGTTTTCTATTACTTTTGTCCAACCGATGTCGGTTAGGCTCTTAGCATCATATGATGGAAATATATTAAGATGTAGTAAAATTTTTTTGGGTGATTGATTTGAGAGACATCTCTGATTTATTAATCCTGTTGGGAAAAAAGAAGTCGTTTCTGTAGATTTGTTTTTAAATTTTTTTCTAAAGGAGAAAAAGATGCGTCAATGCCTAAAAAAATTGCTCGGATTTTGTATTTTTTTGAGTGTCAGTGTAGTCACTGCAGACGAACACAAACCTCGGCGTGTTTATGCAGATATAGTGGGGGATATGTTGCATATCGGCCATGTTAATTTCTTCAAGAAGGCGCGGGCTTATGAACCTATCCCACTAAACTCTCTCTATGAGCTTTCCGACAATTTTCGCTCTAAATCGAATGATTGACTATAACNNGTTATAGTCAATCATTCGATTTAGAACAGAAAAGTGCGAAAAGATCATGTGAGAATTTAATGGGATAGGTTCATGGAGACTATCTAATTATCGGCGTGTTAGCTGATGATGTCGTGGCTTCTTACAACCGAGTGCCGATTTTAACGTTAGAAGAGCGTGTAGCGATGGTCCAAGCATGCAGATATGTCGATGAAGTGATTGTTGCTCCTCCCTTGAGACTCACGGAAGCGTGGATCAAAGAACATGAAATTGATGTCGTTGTGCTGGAGACGATTTTAATCCTGATCTCTTAAGGGATCAATATGGAGTGGCAATCGATAGGGGTATTTTCCAAATTGTTCCCTATACTCCCGGGATCTCTACGACGAATGTCATTGAAAGAATTAAAACACGGTTTTGTAATGCAGGCTCTTAATGAATTGTGTCTCTGTGGAAGCAGGGACAGTTATGCTTTATGTTGCGGGTCATGCCATCAAGACATCCCGGCAAAGAGCGCTCAAGCTTTGATGAGATCCCGTTACTGCGCTTACGCATTAGGTCTTGTCGATTATATTATCAAGACAACGCATCCGCTCCATCCGGATAGCGCCAGGCCTTTAGAAGTCAGGAAAAAAGAAATCGAAGAATTTTGCAAAACGACCGTTTTTAAGGGACTAAAAATCTTGGATGTTCAGGAAGGCGAGACCCAAAGTACCGTGAAATTCACGGTCTTTCTCTCTCAAGCAGGAAAAGATTTTTCGTTTACAGAAAAAAGCACCTTCGAAAAGGTGCATGGTCAGTGGCTTTACCTAAGCGGTCAGATTGATTAGCTTCTTAAAACAGCTTGAATGTGTTCGCAATTTTTTACGCCGCAGGTGCAGCCTACAGGCTCGCCTAAAAAGACGGTATACCGATCTCCCTCCAGAGGATGAGTGACAGAGTAAAGCTGCTCGCCTTCTTGTTTGATGTCCCATTGGCGGAACGTCAAATCTGCTGCAGAAACTTCTTCTTCGATCTGGGGTAATTCTGCAGGTGCTTCCTCTGCGCCTGTCATGGCTCGGGTGATCTGACAATAAGGACAATTGCAATGAGGTTCTGCCTTCTGAAGCGATGTCATATCTTCCGGAATAACACCCTTTAAAGACTGAATTTTCTCCAGGATCTCAGGAGGAAGAGGGGGAGTGTCGGCCTGTTCGGGGTTATGTTGTAAAACAGAGGTTAAGCCCTCGATAGGAAATGGAAGGGGAAAGGCAAAGGTTTGTGTTGCAACGGGGTTTTTATTCTGCTCGCCCTCATGCTCAAGAACGAGAGCGTGCATACTGAAGACCATTTCCAGGATTTTGGGGTCGAGATTAGGGACTTCGATTTTGCTCCCGGTGATGAGTTCGATAATAAGGACATGGCTTCCATAGCCATTGAGTGCGCGGCTCTCAACATGGATAGAAACGATGTTCTTCCAAGCAGTTGAGATGTAAGGGGGAAGGCTTAAGATCTTATCGGTGATTTTCATACAAACCTCACAGGGTTACGTATTGCATTATATGAAACCGCCATTTCTAGGTCAATAAATTTAGCAGTTTGATTGCTCAAGTGCCGGAATTATGGTATATCCTTCTTTAAATCAAGGAATTATAATAAATTATTGTCATGGATGTGATGTTGGGCTATGCTGCGCTTAAAGAGGGTGTTTAGAAAGTATGATCGGACTTTGTAAAGCCCTCTAAAAGACATAAAAATAATACCGGAGGTGATCTCATCGGAACCCATTCAGAAGCTATAGCAGAAAATTACGCAGTCCCAGGAGGAAAAGTGGCTCGCAAAACCTTTGTGATCGACACTAACGTGTTATTACATGATCCCGATTCCATTAAAAAATTCAAAGATAGCGATGTCGTCATCCCCTTAGTCGTCTTAGAAGAACTCGACACCATGAAGAGGTCTACCGAAGAGGTGGGTAAAAATGCTCGTCATGTGTTGCGGTATATCGATTCTCTCAAGAGCCTCAATACCGGCAATCTCACCGAAGGGGTCGTGATTGATAGTAACATCCGTATTAAAATTCATGTCGAATTGAGACCGCCGGAGAAAAAGACCTTTCCTTTGCCGCTGGATAAACCGACGAATAAAATTCTATTGATCGCTTTTCTCTTAAAAGAACAAGGGGAAGATGTCGTTCTTGTTTCTAAAGATTTCGTCACACGTGTAAAAGCGGAAGCGATCGGGTTAGAGGCCGAAGATTATGAAAATCTTAAATTCTCCTATGAGAATATCTATAAGGGATATCGAAAAATTGAAGTTCCTAAACGGGACATCGATATGTTTTTCAAGGACAATTCGATTTCCTTGGATATCCAAGATTTTTCTCCGAACGAATATTGTCTCCTGACATGTCCTGAACAGTCTTCTGCTGTTTGCAAGTTTAACCCTACGACCAAAAAGCTTGAACCCCTGATGAAGCTCACGCGGGACATTTGGGGCATCCAGCCTTTGAATGTCGAGCAAAAATGCGCCCTTGATCTTTTACTGCGGGATGATATTCCGCTTGTAACGCTCATCGGTCCTGCAGGAACAGGAAAGACACTTCTCGCATTAGCAGCGGGCTTAAGAAAGGTATTCGATGAAAATGTCTACACAAAGATCCTTGTGAGCCGTCCGATTGTTCCTCTAGGAAAAGACATCGGCTATCTCCCGGGAACAAAAGAAGAGAAGCTCTATCATTGGATGCAGCCGATCTATGACAACTTAGAATTCCTTTGCCAATCGACCAGTGGAGTTGGCAATGGCGCCGATGCCCAGCAATGGATCCTCGATAGTAAAAAACTAGAAATGGAAGCGGTGACTTACATCCGCGGCCGGTCTCTGCCAAAGATGTATATTATTATCGACGAAGCGCAAAACCTCACACCCCATGAAGTCAAGACCATCATTTCTCGTGCGGGCAAGGGAACCAAGGTCGTTCTCACAGGCGATCCTACCCAGATTGATAATCCGTATCTGGATAAAGACTCCAATGCTTTGACCTATGTAATTGGGAAAATGAGAGACTATGCCGGTTTTGGCCAAATGTTCTTAGAGAGAACAGAGCGTTCAGAACTCGCTGCTCTTGCAGCTGAGCTGTTATAATCAAATTTCGGAGTGGTTAAGAAGTCTTAACCACTCTGTTTCTATACCAGCGAACACTCGCGTTGAGCTTGTAATCGATCGTTGGCAAATTTTAAAGCTATTTCATGGGTTGAGCAGTGGCTCACTTCTGCTGCATTGTAAATCTGCAAAAGAAGGTGATAAATGCTATCTGTATGTTTACGGACCTGGGAAGGATGGTACCCGCTCGGTTCAATCTCATGAACGCAATTGAGGGCGCCGCCGCCATTGATCACGAAATCAGGAGCATACAGAATGCCTCTTTCCAATAGAAGATTGGCATCTTCAACCTCGAGAAGCTGATTGTTTGCAGCTCCGGCAACAATAGGGCAGTTGAGCTCAGGAATGGTCTGTTTGTTGAGAATTCCGCCAAAAGCACACGGAGCTAGAACATCGCAAGGAACCTTTAAAATTTTGTCAGTAGGGCAGATGGTCGCGCTCAGCTTTTTGGAGAGGCGTTGAAGTGCTTCTGTATTGATATCGGCTATGATCAGTTTAGCGCCGCGCCAAAAAAGATGTTCAGCGAGCCTTTCACCTACAGCTCCGATCCCTTGAATGGCGATTGTTTTTCCTTCAACTGAGGTCGATCCGAATTTTTTAAAAAGAGAGGCTTCAATCCCACGAAAAGTTCCCCAAGCAGTAAAAGGGGCTGGATTTCCAGCGCCGCCATTCAGGCCGATCAAATGAGAGGTTTCCTCATGGATGATATCGAGGTCGTCAGTAGTACAGCCCGAGTCTTCGGCTCCGATATAGGAACCGCCCAGTTTTTCGATAGCGCGGCCAAAAGCGCGGAGAAGTTCAGGAGTTTTGCCTTTTTTAGGATCTGTGATGACGACGCTTTTTGCACCGCCCCAGCTACAAGGGAGCATAGCAAATTTATGGGTCATTCCTTTAGACAACCGTAAGACGTCTGTGAGGGCTTCATCAAAACTGGCATAATCTCGAAATCGGATGCCGCCCACTCCAGGCCCTAAAGTCATGTCATGGATCGCAATAATGGCAATAAGTCCGCTTTTAGGCTCGGTTACCTTGACGACTTTGTGGTAACCTTCAATTGAAATTTCCTCTAATAGCGGTTCCATGCTTGACGACTCCATAATTAAATGTGCAATTATAAGATTTTCTTAATTGTAAGTCAAACTACGATTCGGAATGGATAAACCCTGTATAAAAAAATTTAAAAATGGGTTTTTTCATGAAGAAATTATTTTAAGTATAGCGGGGACCGTCAGCGGGTTTATTAACGGGCCATAAAATCTTACGGGCCCAATAGTTTGCGCTCCAAGGGTCATTGCGAGTCAGTTTTCCATTTTTATCTCTGATTTTTGCACTGCGGGCTAAATAACTCCGCTTGGCTTTCTCGCTGTAATTGTGTCCGTATCCCAAAGCGCCAAAATGGACTAATTTTACTTTTTTCTCACCGCTGATGATTTTGCTGGCTAAAACCATTAATTTTTTGCCTTTAGCGGTGGATTTAATCGGTTTATTCAAAGAAAAAAGAGTGCCCAGGTATAAATATTTTCCTTTAACACAGGTCAGTTCCGATAAGCTAACGCCGCTTTTTTTCATGCTATTATTCTACTTCTCTTAAAAATATCTTTAGAAGTTGAAAGTAGCAGAGAGGTAACCTGATTGATCCACATAACTTTTGCAGCGTTCTAAATTATAAAAGATTTCGATCCCATATTTCTTAAAAAATGTCACCGTAAAATCAAAGGAAAATTGGCCAATATTAGGGTTGATTCCAGGAGAATACAAGGTTGTTTTCGGTGTGCTAAGAACTGCTCCTTTAAACGTGGATCGTTGTTGGTGATTGAGTAGGAATTCTCGTTGATAAGCCAAGAAAAACTCAGTGTTAAAATCGACATAAGACTTCGTCCATGAGTAATTGAGTCGCAATCCAATCAACGATCTGAACGACTTTATTTGACTGTGGTAATTGAAGAGGTTAGAGGTGCCAGCCCCGTGCTCAGTGTAGGCCTTAACGTTATACAGAAGATAGGAGGCTGAAATATCTGGAATAATTTCTAATCCTGTAGGGATCACAGAAATCTGATCTTGACTCACCACATACTCGAATTCGAGGTGAGTATCAAAATCAGATCCTTTAGGATTGCCTACAGCAAAAAGAGGTGTGGCCAACCCTAATCCCGCGTTACGGACAAAATGATACCAGTCAAGCCCACCCCCGATTATCGCATTCACAGAAATTTCAGGAATAGACTTAGGAACATAGACTGCGTAAAGATCTGCGTGAGCTTGCTGTATATTAAAGGTTCCCGATTTATGAGCTTCAATGGCGTGTAATCTGGAATAAGCAACGTTCATTCCGAGACCTACTTGGTCAAATGAATACGTCATTCCCCCTGTTCCACCCACAGACCAATACCGGAAACCTGTGAGAGTGCCGTTCGTAAATACAACTCCCTTATCAACAGTGGGTCCAAAATAGACATTCCATGGGTGATTTCCTGGTTCTGCAGTTTTTTTGCGTAGGTTTTCGGCTCTTTGCTCTGTATTGTCTAAATCGTCAGCTAAAAAAGGAGCTGCAATAAAGGAGTTATTCCCTTCAACATTCTGTGCAAGTTGAATGCTTTCGCCAGCTGAATCTCCGGTATTAGAAAAAGGAGAAGGAGCTGCAGAAGTTTCTATCATTCCTCTTGTAGAACCTCGAGCCCCGCCTCTTGTGGGGCTTTTAACATCGGCCGACCGAGCAGATGAAGCTTTAGCATGTGAAGCGCGAATTTTTTGTCCGGCCCGATGACTATGGGTGGTAGTTCTTTGAATTCCTGTCGTGCCTTTTGCGACTTGTGCTGTCGATCCGCCTCCCGAGCTCTGTTTTTTGGTCGGCATTAAGGTAACCATGACGTTATCGCCTTTAACATTATAGTTAGCTACAGCGTTGAAGTTTACCATCGTCTTATCGTAAGTAATCGCAGCAAAAGTCCCTTGGACAGGAGAGCCAGCTGTAATGATCGTGTAAGGCTGACCTGCTTTGACCATCGCTTTCGGAACTAAACCTAATTCAAGCTTTCCATTCAGAGTCACAGCACCTGTAACTGCTAAGTTAGGCTTTGCTAGATGGGAACTTAAGTTAAGCTCAAGGGTTCCATTTTTAGTTTGATTGTAGCTTCCTGTGATATTCATGATTCCATTAGTAGAATCAAGCTTAGAAGATCCAGCAATGACAGTTCCATTATTATTTACGAGTAAAGTCCCGGAACTGGGTTGAAATTGTCCTCCGCCTGACAAAACACCAGCTACAGAAATAAGAGGAGTTCTGACGAGAGTATTATTAAGTAGAGTGCCGCCCTTATTGATCTGAATGGAGGTGGTGGCTTCGATGAGAGACCCAATGCCGTTTCCATTAGTAGTCCCCGAATTGTTGTTTGTTACAACTCCTCGCCCGTTAATATTCAGCTGACCGACTTGTATCATGCTACCGATAGCTCCTCCATTCACAGTTCCTGTATTCTGGTTGGCTACGGTTGCTTGTGAGACATTCATAGTATCAACCAAAATTTGAACTCCTGTCCCATTTGTGATGTGACCACGGTTTTGATTAGTTAAAATTGCTCCTTTGGTCAAGGTGAGCATCTGAGAGGCACTGATAAGGCTACCGATAGCCGTATTACTACTGATAGTGCCGGTATTGGTGTTAAGAATGATACTATTGCCAATAGTCATGAAAATAGCTGTTGAGGCCGCGCTCCCTGTTTGATTCGTAGATATCGACTTATTATTTATGTTGGTAAAAGTTCCATTCAACATTTCTATCATTGTACAAATTAAACGAGTTCCTCCAGAGGAAGCATGGTTCATATTGATAAAATTTCCACTCGTTTGGACAAAAGTGTTTCCTACATTAGTGCCTAGGTTTATGTCATTGTCTAGATTTGTTAAAGTTCCAGCACCTGACAATTCTAATGTTGTTCCCTCAGTAGGAGAACTAGGTGAATAACCCCCTTGCGTAAGAGTTAAGTTAGCTTGAGATGCAACCAGATCAATTAGAACGAGGGAGTGAGGAGCCATAATGGGAGCTGAAATAGTGGCGGCATAAGGCGAGCCTATTGCTATCCCTCTATTGATCGTAAGAGTATTGCTTGTTCCTGAAATTGTATAGGGGAATGGATTGGTACTTTTAACGAAATTTACATTACCAACAATAGGGGAAATACCTCCATCTGCGTCAAGGTTTACGGTAAAGGAACCATTGACTAGACCGGGAAAAGTAGCCACATCGGTGCCTTGTGTAGGTGCAAGCCCTGGAATACAACCCGTATTCCAATTATTAGAATTTGCCCATCCATTGTCAGCATGGCCATTCCACGCGTCATTGCAAACGGGGTTCCCTATCAGCCCATTTTCAAAAGTTAGTAGAGTGAAAAGAGTGAGGGTGAAGGCGATGTGTCTTTTATTCATTTAATTCTCCATTTAATTCTTTAGAGTTCTTCCTAAAATTTGAAAATCCCATGCTTTTGTTAGGAGGACCTGGTATTAATTTTGTATTAATTAAAAATAATTTTATTAGATACTTAAAAAAGCAGTCTTCGATTGTTTTTTAGTCATCTCCATGATAAAATTTTACATTCCAAAACAGATTAATGATGGGACTTTTGTGATTCAATTTGATCATGTCGGACTGGCTTTTTCCGGACACCCGCTATTCGAGGATGCCTGTTTCACGCTTCAGAAAGGGGAGCGGTGCGGTCTTGTCGGGCGTAACGGTTCAGGCAAATCGACTCTATTTCGTTTAATTAATAGAGAAATGGAACCCGATCAAGGGACCATCAGCGTTCCTAAAAATTACCGTATTGGCTATTTGCAGCAGCATATTCGATTTACGGAGCCCACATTGATCCAAGAGGCTGCGCTCGGTCTACCGGCCCATGAAAGGGACGATATTTACAAAGCCGAGAAAATCCTTTTTGGCTTGGGTTTTACCGAGGAAGATCTAGAAACCCCGCCTGATCGGTTTTCCGGTGGTTATCAGCTCCGTTTAAATCTAACCAAAGTCTTGGTATCCGAGCCTAATTGTCTTCTTTTGGACGAACCGACGAACTATCTCGACATTCTTTCTATTCGTTGGCTGATGAATTTCTTAAGCCGATGGCCAGGAGAATTCATTCTCATTTCGCATGATCGTGATTTTATGGACAATGTGACCACCCATATGATGGGCATCCATCGAGAAAAACTTAAGAAAATCAAAGGAACGACGATCGATTTCTTTCAACAGGTCCTTTCGGAAGAAGAGCTGCATGAAAAATCGAGAGTCAAATCGGATAAAAAACGAGCCCATTTGCAGAGTTTTGTTGATCGTTTTGGCGCTAAGGCTTCCAAGGCCGCTCTAGCACAGTCAAAAATGAAGATGATCGCTCGAGAACCTGTCTTAGAAAAATTAAACGAACTATCCGAGCTTTCCTTTGCCTTTCAAGAAGCTCCTTTTCCAGGAAAGAAAATGCTCGATGCCCAGCATCTTCAGTTTTCCTATAACGAGGAACCTCTCATTGAAGATTTTTCTTTGGAAATTGAAAAAGGAGAAAGGGTTGCCATCATTGGGAAAAACGGTCGAGGAAAATCGACGCTACTCCGTTTGCTGGGAGGCGATTTAACTCCTCAAAAAGGGCAGTTGGAATATTCGGATAATACACGGATTGGTTATTTCGGACAGACCCATGTGGACAGGTTGAATGGCAAGCATATGATTGAAGAGGAAATTGCTCTTGCCAATCCGCATTTAAACTACACAGAAATTAAAGGCATCGCTGGAGCGATGATGTTCAGCGGTGATCTTTCTGCCAAAAAGATCTCTGTTCTCTCCGGAGGGGAAAAAAGCCGGGTCCTTTTAGGTAAAATTGTAGCCCGGCCCTGCAACCTTTTGCTTTTGGACGAACCCACTCACCATTTGGATATTGAGTCGATCGAGGCGCTTATTGATGCGCTGGAAGATTTCACGGGATCGGTCGTGATGGTCACTCACAGCGAACTCATTTTAAGACGGCTTGCTTTAGATAAGATCATTCTCTGCGAAGAGGCACAGCAGACTGTCTTTCTCGGTAATTACGATGAATTTCTAGAAAAAGTCGGCTGGGAAGAAAAAAAGAAAACAGCCCCACCAAAAAACATCCAGCCGAATCCTCGTCAAGAGCGGGCAGAAGAGCTCGCCCAAAAATCAGCTGTTTTAAAGCCTATTCAAAAGCAAATTCAAGACTGCGAAGAAAAAATCATCTTTTTGGAAGAAGAACAAAAAAAAAGCTTTGAGAAAGGGGAATCTTCGCCTGAAGCGTTAAAATCCCAAGGTCTCCGAAAAAAGCAGATCGAACAGCTCGAAACTCAGCTTTATGAGCTCTATGAGCTTTTAGAAAGCAAAAAAAAGGAGTTTGAATGACTTCCATACCTTCGGTTTCTATCGCACTTACAACTTTACTTGCCTCTTTACAGGCTGTGGAAGTCGATATTCTTTGTGGAAGTGAAATCTCACCTCGTACAAAAGAGATATCCGCTTTCTTCAATGCGACTTATCGAGAAGCTCCCTATTTTTATGATGCCAGCGCAGAAAAGTGGGATGGTTATGTCCAGTCGTATGCCGATACTGAGAAGGCAATTGTTTGTATTGCCCATGAAGGCGAAACAATCTTGGGCATCGGAATGGGAACGCCGCTTGCAAAGGCGAAAGAAAAATACAGGATGGGTTTTGCCAGCCGTCCGAATGAATTAAACTCTTTGTTTTATCTAGCAGAATTTGCAATTAAAGCTCCCTATCGAAGGCAAGGAATTGGGACAAAAATGTTCCAAGCCTTTGAAAATGCCATTATATCCCAAAACCAATTTGCTGGAATTTGCTTTTGGCAGCTCGAATCTGAAGAAACTGCTCCTATCGATATGTTCTGGGGAAAACAACATTTTGAATGTCGGCCCGATATTCATTTTGAGGAAATTTGGAAAAATGTCACAGGGTCAGATAGAGTTGCTCATCCCATGATTTGCTGGATGAAAATGATCAAAAAATAGGGAAATTACTCCCAGCAATGAATAATAAAATGATTTCGATTAAAGCTACCATTTTTTTTGAAACGCGTTATTGGGTGGGGACTTTTGAGCGCACAGATAAAGAAGGATATGCTGTTGCAAGGCATATATTTGGAGCTGAGCCTACAGATCCAGAGGTATATGATTTTGTTCTCAACCACTATCTTGAGCTAAAATTCGGGAAGTTTAAGGAGTTTCAACTTCAAATTAAGCGAATGAATCCGAAAAGGGTTCAAAGAGAAGTCCGGCGCGAAATGGAAAAAATAAAAGAAACGTCGAGGCCTTCTACTTTAGCTCAAGACTATATACGGGAAGAATTGGAGAAGAATAAAAAAGAAAAAAAACGCAAAAGCAGTGCTGAAAAACAAGCGCGAAAAGATGAGCAATTTGATCTTAAGCAAGAAAAAAAGAAAGAAAAGCATCGAGGACATTGAACGTATCCCGAAATTCTTAACATTAATCTTTGAACCTATTTTGGCGCCTTTTTGTCCCTCTGCCCTCATAAATATTTCTAATATTTATTTCGGCCAATCGGAACAAAAATACACTCAAAAAGGTCTCAAATCTCAATATAAAGAATTTCGGGATACGTTCTTAAGCTTTACTTAACTCGATCTAAGCCGAACACAATTTCAAAGCAGATGTCTTCATCGGTGATTAAATTCATCTTTAAAGCTTCTTTTGGAGTTACCCACGTAAAGCCTTTATGTTCTTTGAAGTTGATTTTCACATCGGCTGGGTGTTCAATAGGCGGCATGTATTGGATCATGTGATATTCAAAGTCGAAGTTGGGTACTTTGATATACAGCTTGCCAATGTAATGAATTTTGTCTTTATCTAGTTGAAAACCGGTCTCTTCGAAAACTTCTCGTATAATGGCATCGATCAAGGGTTCACCTTTAGTGAGCTTGCCTCCGGGTATTCCCCAGCGATTTCCCTCAGCTTTATGGTCTTGCCGGTGCATCAGAAGAATCTTATCTTGGTAATGCAGATAACAACATCCGACAGTTTCAGCTTTGGGATTAAAATCAGCAGGTTTTTGCAGATAGACAGCTGCCTGTAAAGAGGTGAGGAAAAAAATAAAAAAAACATTCAGATACTTCATCTAATTCCTTAAATTTTTAAAGAGGATACAATCGAGAGAGTTTCTTTTACAAGAATTTGCTCTCAATTCGTAACATTATCGATGATGACTTTTCGAAACGTTATGGAGACACGTCCTCTTGAGACGCGAGAAACACCATGAAAGTAAGGAAGTCTGCGGTATTTTCCCTGTAAGCAGAAAACTGTACCTCGTTTTTCTTCTATTGAATAGATAGGGGCAAGGTCCAGAGGAGGGACCAAATTCACATCATCACGTACTATATACAGATGACCAGTAGCATCAGCCTCAATGATAATACCATAGACATTCTCGTCAAAGTAATATCCCTTTTCATGGGGGTCAGAGGAATTAATGTCGAAATGGGGTTCCAAATGAAATCCTTCTTTGTAGGCGGAGAGAATGATATTGTTAAATTCCTGATGCGGATGGCCTAGGCTTTCACAAATCTTATTACCGAATGCTTGTAAAAATTCTGGGGGAGCTGTGTAACTAAAGTCCCCATTTTCCATTTTAAAAAAGCTATAGCCGTATTCTCTTGTATCACGATGAGTGCGGCCATCACTTTGATGAGCAAAATCCATCTCAAGCTCTTTCATGATTTGAAGATAAAAATAGTCGACGATCTCGGAGTCAAGCTGATTTTGAGGGAAAGGAGCTAGCTCTTCTTCCTGAGTCAAGGCCATAGGCTTTTCGTCACAAAATACGAAACCCAATGATATTGCGAAAAATGCGATCCCCAATACTGTTTTATTAATCTTTCCCATCACGAGTTCCTTGCTGATAGGAAAATCATAACGTCCTATCCCAGATCCATTCAATGGAAGATTTTTGATATGAAAATTTGTAAAAATTGATTGCCTTTATTTTACTGCAGAGATACATGGAGATTAAAAGGACATATGAAAAAAGGCATTTTAATTTCGTTAATTATTATTGCTTTCACTGTTCTTATCATTTTACTGATCGATCGTACCTACCGAGAAAAAGAAAATCCCAATGAAATCACGCTCTTTGGAAATGTCGATGTGCGCCAAGTTGATATTGGATTCAGAGTGAGCGGACAAGTGACCCAGCTGCTCTTTGAAGAAGGCGACCGGGTAGAAGAGGGAACTTTGATGTGCACCCTGGATGACACTCCCTATGATAGTCAGCTACAGCAAGCCATAGCTGCTGCGGAATCGGTCAGAGCAAATTTAGAGAATGCAGAGATTCTTTTACGCAGACGCCTGGAATTGATCGACAGCGGCGCTGTTTCCCAAGAAGATTTAGACAATGCTAAGTCCAATCGCGACCAGCTCGCTGCCAATTTAATGGTTGCTGAAGCATCGATCGCCGTCGCTAATGATAATCTGGCCTACACGCAAGCTTACGCTCCAACAGAAGGGGTAATTTTAACCCGCATTCGAGAACCGGGAACTGTTGTCAAGCCTGCTGACCCTGTCTTTACGCTCTCAGTAAGCTCGCCGGTATGGATCCGGGCTTTTGTCAATGAGCCGGATCTGGGAAGGGTCTATTACGGGATGCCAGCGGAAGTGTATACAGATATGGGACGCAGCTATTCAGGCACCATCGGTTTTATTTCTCCTGTTGCGGAATTTACCCCTAAAACCGTTGAAACGACCCAGCTGCGCACTGACCTTGTTTACCGTCTGCGCATCTACGTTGATAATCCTAATTATGAGCTTGTTCAGGGCATGCCTGTGACGGTTAGGCTAATAAATCCCGCCTGCAAAAATGTGAAAAAGATCCACCGGCCACTATTAGAAAATTAACGACGGAGATAAAGTGGCAGAAGCACTAGTCGAGATTCAGGATCTCACAAAAGTGTTTTCTAAGCAGCAGCCTGCTGCCTTAAAAGATATTAATGTTTCGATCTCTAAGGGAAAAATCATTGGCCTCGTCGGACCTGACGGCGCTGGAAAAACGACATTGATACGCCTCATGGCAGGGCTTTTAAAGCCGACGGTAGGAACCATTTCCGTCGAGGGCTATGACACGATCAAGGATGCTGAATTCATCCACTATTTGACCGGCTATATGCCGCAAAAATTTGGACTCTACGAAGATCTCACTGTGCAGCAAAATCTCGATCTTTATGCCCATTTGAGAAACGTCGTAGGAGAGGAGAAAAAAGAGGCCTGCGAAAGACTCCTCCGTTTTACGGGTCTTACCGACTTTAAGGGATTTTTGGCAAAAAATCTCTCAGGAGGAATGAAACAAAAACTCGGCCTTGCCTGCGCGCTCATCAAAAAACCAGCTTTTCTTCTTCTCGATGAGCCGAGCGTGGGCGTTGACCCTATCTCCAGGCGCGAGCTTTGGAAAATGGTCAATGTTCT
Organism: Parachlamydiales bacterium; assembly: GCA_003153295.1. GTDB lineage: Bacteria > Chlamydiota > Chlamydiia > Chlamydiales > Rhabdochlamydiaceae > PALSA-1444. The sequence goes on from PLXY01000006.1 coordinate 145,810, forward strand.
GGTCGAAGAGGGGATTTCTGTGTTGTGGAGCACTGCTTACTTGGATGAGGCTGAAAAGTGCAATTCCGTTCTTTTACTGAACGAGGGCAAGCTTCTTTATAGCGGAGATCCTAAAAAACTGACAGAGCGGGTTGCAGGAAGGGTTTTTGCTGTCACTCATATCGAAGGAGACCGGCGCAAATTGCTCTTTGAGCTGTTAAAAAATAAAAATGTCATGGACGGGGTGATCCAAGGGCGCGATCTTCGCATTTTGTTGAAACCGAATGCGGAAAAACCGACAAATGTTCATCTAGAGAGTATCTCTCCACGATTTGAAGATGCCTTCATCGATATTTTAGGCGGCGGTCCTGGAGGGGAGTCTAAATTAGCTGAGAAAGCTCCGCTTGTAAAAAATGATGACAAACCCGCCATTGTCGCAGAAAATCTGACGAAAAAATTTGGCAATTACACCGCCGTCGATAATATTTCCCTCACAGTCAAAAAGGGAGAAATTTTTGGTCTTTTAGGCCCCAATGGAGCGGGCAAGACGACGACATTTAAAATGCTCTGCGGTCTTTTGCACCCGACATCGGGAAAAGCGTTTGTTAATGGTCTGGACTTGGAAAAAGCTCCAGGCCAGGCGCGAGCAAGACTGGGCTACATGGCGCAGAAATTTTCACTCTATGGCAATTTAAGCGTAAAACAAAACCTGGAGTTTTTTGCTGGGATTTACAATCTGAAAAATCAGGCAAAAAAAGATGCGATTGAGGAAATGATCGATGTCTTCAATTTGCAGCCTTATCTATCTCTTTCTGCAGAAACTTTGCCTTTAGGATTTAAGCAAAGACTAAGTCTGGCATGCGCCAATATGCACCACCCCGAGGTCCTCTTTCTAGATGAGCCGACGTCAGGAGTCGATCCTATCACCCGCAGAGAATTCTGGAACCATATCAATGGCTTGGTGGGAAAGGGGGTGACGATCATGATCACAACCCATTTTATGGAAGAAGCAGAATATTGCGATCGAATCGCTTTGATTTATCAGGGAAAGATTATCAATATGAACACGCCGAATGCTTTGAAAGACCAGGTAAAATCTACCCAAAATCCGAATCCCACATTGGAAGACGCTTTTATACAAATGATCGAAGAGTATAAACCTGATGCCCACTAATGCCGAGATGCTCAGCGAAGAAAAAAAAGGCAGGGTTCGCCGGATGCGGGCTCTCATGGTCAAAGAGTTTTTCCAGATCATCCGCGATCCCAGCAGTCTCTTGATCACTGTTTTTTTACCCCTGCTGCTCATTTTTTTATATGGATCAGGAGTATCACTAGATTTAGATCATTTAAGAGTCGGGCTAGTCATGGAAGATACGGCCCCAGATGTGCAGACCTTTGCCAAATCGCTCACGGATTCGACTTATTTCGATGTTAAAATCGTCAGAGACCGGCGTGAACTCGCCGATGACCTGACACGAGGGACTATTCGCGGGATGTTTGTTGTTCCTTCTTATTTTACCCAGTACCGTAACCGTCCTGACAAAGTGGCGCCTATCTTGGTCATTGCTGATGGCAGTGAGACCAATACAGCCAACTTTGTGCAAAATTATGCGTTGGGAGTGTTTCAAAATTGGTTAGTGCAAGAATCTATCACTTCGGGAGCCTCGCACGAACTCCCTTTGATTACCACCGAACCGAGATTTTGGTACAACGAGCAGCTGGAAAGCCGTTTTTTTCTTCTATCAGGATCGCTTGCCATTATCATGACCCTCATTGGCGCGCTGTTGACCGCTCTTGTCGTGGCAAGAGAATGGGAGAGGGGAACGATGGAAGCCCTCATGTCGACAACGGTCGGCATCGGAGAACTGGTGATGGCAAAAGTCATTCCGTATTTTGTCTTAGGGATGATTTCGATGATCATTTGCGTGTTTCTCTCGATTTTCATTTATGATCTGCCGCTGAGAGGTTCTTTTCTTGTGCTGTTGCTGGTCTCCGCGCTCTTTTTATTTTGCTCTTTGGGCCTAGGACTGATGATTTCAACATTAACTAAAAATCAAGTCTTGGCTTATCAGATCACTCTGATAACGGCATTTTTGCCCGCTTATATTTTGTCGGGTTTTCTCTTTGAAATTCACAGTATGCCCAAATGGATCCAACTCTTGACCTACATCATACCGGCCAAATACTTCGTGCAAAGCCTGCAGAGCCTTTTTTTAGTGGGCAATGTCTGGTCATTGATTCTTTATGACATGATTCCTATTGTGGGCATAGGGCTGATCTTTTTTATGATTACCGCATCCAAAACAGCCAAGAGGTTAGATTGAGCAGAATACTTGCGCTGATTTGGAAAGAGCTTTTGACGGTGCTGCGTGATCGAAAAGTGCGCATCTCGATTTTACTCCCGCCTATTATCCAGCTGGCGATCTTTACCTTCGCGGCAACCCTCGATGTTAAAGACGTGCCAATAGGTATTCTCAATCGCGATGCCGGAGAACAAGGATTTCTGCTTGTGGAACGGTTCTACGGGACCAAGATCTTCAATAACAAGATTATCTTTCTCAAAGGAGTCGAACAGATTGCCCCTTTCATCGATGAGCAAAAAGGATTGATGGTTGTCTCTATTGATCAGCAGTTTTCGCGCAATATCGATGCAGGCAAACCCGCGACCGTGCAGCTTATTTTCGATGGTAGAAAAACCAATACGGCACAAATTGTAGCGGGATATACGGCTCAAATCGTCAATCAGTTTAATAATGATTTTACGGCCAAGACCGATCTGCAAATCCAGAATGTGGAACTCGTCCCTCGCATCTGGTTCAATCCCAATATCCAATATTTCTGGTACAACATCCCGTGTTTAGTCGGAGTGTTGTCCATGCTGACATGTCTGGTGGTGACAACACAGTCCGTCGCCAGAGAAAGAGAACTAGGGACATTCGATCAACTTCTTGTTTCACCCTTAGTACCCTGGGAAATCCTCGTGGGAAAAATCGTCCCCGGCATCATCATCGGCTTACTCGAAGGGACATTGATGTTCACGATCGGGACCTTGGTTTTCGGAGTTCCTTTCACCGGTTCTCTGATCCTCTATTTTTTCAGCTTGCTCATTTTTGTGACCTCCATCAGCGGAATCGGCCTTTTTATATCCTCTCTTTCAGCGACCCAGCAGCAGGCCATGCTAGGGACATTTATCTTTATGATGCCGTCTGTGCTGCTATCCGGCTTTGCCACACCCATTGAAAATATGCCCACGTGGCTGCAGCCTGTTACCGCTTTGATTCCGCTCAAATATATGATGATCATTTCAAAAGGGCTTTTTCTCAAAGCGATGCCGGCCCGCATCGTTTTTGCTAATATTTGGCCTTTGCTCATCATTGGTTTTGTCAACATCGTCGGAGCTGGCCTATTTTTCCGCAGGAGGTTGCAATGAAAAAAATCATGACTGTATTACTTATTTTATCAGGCTGCGCCGTAGGGCCCAATTACAAAACTCCTGAAAATACGGTTGCAGATACCTGGGCCACAAACCCCGATGTCGTTTCTTCCGATGCTCCTCTTATCAAATGGTGGGAGGTGTTTGAAGATCTGCTATTGAACAAATATATCGGAATGGCAGCCGAGCACAATAACGATGTACTCACGGCCACCTCCACTATTTTACAGGCAAGAGCTCTCCGGCAAGTCGCCGCCTCTTCTTTTTTCCCGATCATCGGCGCTGATGTGAATGCCACCAAGACCTACTTTAGTAAGAACGGCCCCATCTTTGCCATTGGGCCCAGCACGGGAAGTGTCCCCGGAACCGTCTCTACAGCGACGGGACTTCCCTTTGCTGTGCAAGTTCCCCAGATTCAAAATCTCTATAATGCGATCTTCGATGTATCGTGGGAAATCGATCTTTTTGGGAAAACACGCAGGACCGTTGAAGCCGCCAACGCTGTTATCGGGGAAGCAATCGAAGAGAGAAATGACACACTGCTCTCCGTCATGGCAGAAATTGCCCGCAATTACATGGAGTTGAGAGGTTTTCAAAAAAAAGCTCGGCTCATTGAACAAAATATCGAACTTTTAGATCAAAAATTTCTCCTCATCCGCAAACAGTTCGAGACAGGTTACGTAAGCCGTTTGGATGATGAGAACATCCAAGCCACACTCGCGACCGAGCGCGCTCTCCTCCCTGACATCAAGGCACAGATTTATCAACGGATTTATACGATCTCTGTTTTGACAGGCGCCGTTCCTGAGACTTTAGTAGACGAGCTTTTAACTCCGCAGCCTCTACCTAAAGCGCCCGATACCGTTGCTGTGGGACTCCGTTCTGATCTCTTACGCCGCAGGCCGGATGTCCGCCGCGTTGAGCGCGATTTAGCCGCAGCAACCGCCAATGTAGGCGTTGCCGTTGCCTCATTTTTCCCCACTATTACTCTCATCGGAGATGGAGGGCTTCAATCGTTGACACTTAAAAAACTCTTCAATCTGGGGAGTAGGACATGGGCAGTAGGTGGAGATATCAATATGCCGATCTTTGAAGGAGGCCGTTTGCTGGGCAATTTAAGAGCAAAACGTGCAGAGACAGCCGCCACTGCTCACAATTATCAGCAGACCATTTTAAGTGCGCTTGAAGAAGCAGAAAGCGCCATCGTTACCTTTACTCAAGCTTTGAAGACTTCTCAAGAGAGAAAAAAAGCCACAGACAGGTATCAAGATCTCGTTACTTTAAGCCAAGAAAGAAATTCCAAAGGGCTCATCAGTCTTCTCAACTTATTGGACACGGAGCGGCAGCTCAACGAATCGGAACAAACACTGCTCGATAGCGATATCGCTAAGCTCCTCGACTTAATCACGCTTTATAAAGCCCTAGGCGGCGGCTGGGAAATGGCCTTTAAAGAATAGGAGGATTATGCGCTGGTTATCATGGCTTAGGAAAGAGATCCGCCACGTTTTGCCCGTTTTTTTCTTTTTTTTAGTTTTTTTCACATTAATTAATTGGATCGAGGCATTTCTCTTTAAACGGGATGGATTCACTCCCTTTGGTTTTTTAGAAGTGGCGCTGGCTGCGGCGCTGATCGCTAAAATCGTCCTAGTTGTTGATCATTTGCGCATTATAAACGTCTTTAGAAGAAAACCGCTAGCCTATAGCATTGTGTGGAAGACGTTCGTTTATTGGATTCTTCTGTTGATGGTGCGGCTTTCCATCCGGTTTGTGCCTTTTCTTTTTGGAACGCAAAACAATTTTACGGAAGATCTAGACCGTTTTATCACTCAGGTGAACTGGAATCTTTTCATCTCCATTCAAGTTTATTATCTCATGCTCTTGTTCATTTTCGTGACATTTCAAGAATTGGCAAACAAAATCGGTCCCGATAAAATGCGCCGCCTGTTCTTTGGCTGATAAGATTTAGATATTCATCCAGCCGCCATCGACGACGAAATCTGCGGCAGTCACATAAGACGATTCTTCCGATCCCAGGAATACTGCCGTATTGGCCATTTCAAAGCCCAGTCCTGTGGTCCCTCCTGTGATGAGGGCTGTTCTTTTTACCATGCTCAAAATACGGTAGGAGTGAATGTAAATCCCGCATAGGTCAAGTAAGCTCCCAGGATCAGCAGAAGGAAAAATATCCCCCAATATCCTTCATGGAAGCAAGTCGTCATCGTCTTCTGAAGACGGGAAGGGAAAGTTATTCTCCAGATACCGCGAATGATGAAAATATATCCCATGAGAGTAATGAGACCTTGCCAATCCATCACATAGACTGGGTGGGAAATAACAATGAACAGTCCAAATAAAAGAGCAGTAGAACCTGAGAAAACCAGAAGTCCCTTGGAAGATGCGAAACTTTTGACTGCTTTTTCGAGTTCATTTCTTCTTAGGAATAATTCTGCGGCAATAATAAGCAAGTAAAGCCCCAGTAATTTAGCCAAAAATACCGATAATTCCATGAGAGCCTCTTTTTAATCTTTTGCTGCTATAGAAAGTAATATCCAAGACCAACCGGTCAGAATCAAATCAACGCCTACAAACAGTCCGATGACCCAGAAGCTGGAGCTAGGCCACTCCATCAAAATCAAGACTCCCAAACCCATGGATATCAATCCGCTGAAGGCGGCCCATCCCCAATAATCGAACCGATGATAAAAAGCGGAAAAGAGCCGAAAGCATCCTCCAATTAAAAGGAGTGCCGCGATCAATAAAGTGATGCCTTCTGCGCTTTGTAAAGGCTTGAAGATACACAGAAGACCGGCAATAATATAAAAGATCCCTAAGAGTAAAGAATGTGAAAACCCTGTCCATTTCTGGGAATAGTAACTGCTGACGATCTGGAGGATTCCTCCGCCGGCCAGTAAAAATCCTAAAAAGATCACGGTGAATTCTGTTGCCCATCCTGCGTAACCGACAGCAAGAGCTCCTAAAATAATGAGCAGAACTCCTAAACAAAGAAACCATCGCCAGTATTTGCGTCCTTGAGGCGTGCCCCGAAGATTCATATTCACTTCAGTTTTATGGTGGACCATGCCTACCTCCTATCCCTATTTATTCTGGATACTAGAGAATGGATAAATTGTCTCAAAGTTTTTTAAATAATGAAAAAGTACGCTACAGATTTTCGCCTTTTAATTACATTTTCAAATTTTGATAGAATAAAAATCATTTATTTGTTAATTATATAATATAACCTTAAAACAAAATGTTTTTTATTTATTTAGGTTTAAAAGGAGATGCAAATGGGAAAAGGACTTATTCTTTGGTTGTTAGGAGTTCCCGTCGTTGGAATTATTATCCTGAAATTATTAGGCGTTATTTAAACCATCCTTCCTCGTTAAGTTGTTGCAATGGATTAATAGCTGATGTATAGGAACTTATGAAGGAAAATCAGAAAAAACTCAGCCCCTATTGGCCACTTTTTGCCCTTATCCTCATTGCTGTCTTAGCCGCTACTGCTTTAGCTGAAGGGACACAGAAAGGCATTTTTGGCTGGATGCACTATTTTATGGGATTTTTTCTCTGCCAATTCGCCATGTTGAAGCTCTTCCATCCCGTAGGTTTTGTTGAGGGATTTCAGATGTACGATTTAGTGGCAAAGAAATTTCGAGCTTATGCCTATCTCTATCCCTTCATTGAGCTGGGCCTAGGACTGGCTTATCTTTCATTTAGCTATCCGATTGCTACCTATCTTATCACCATTCTTGTGATGGGAGTAGGAGCTATAGGAGTCATCCGAGCGTTAAAAAAAGGGTTGGATATCCGCTGTGCATGTATGGGAACCATTCTAAACGTGCCTCTTTCTACTGTAACGCTATCTGAAGACATCACGATGGGCTTAATGGCCCTGGTGATGTTGCTTCATATAAGCGCTTAAGTTAATTCAATACTCATCAAATAATTTTATCTTCTATTTTTTACAATTTGAAATTTAGTGTTATTTTTGTTATTATTCCTGAAAAAAACAGTGTGGTTATTGAAAAAGAATTATGACACGTGAAATTTCTCCATCTATGCAGTTAATCACAGAATTACCTATTTTACCCGCTGTTAAAAATATCTCATTAGGCAGGTCAACTTCTTCGGTTTGGAGGTATCGTTTAATTACCGTATTCGCTGGGATCGTAATTATAGGGACTTTGATTTTTCTCATTAAGTGCATTGTCGACCGGTTTTGCTCCTTGCCGCGGGCGTCCCGCAGAAGAAAATTTTTACATGAACCCTCTACACAAAGCCCCAAGCCTGCAGAAGGGACACAAACAGTAGACCTTGTAGAAGCCCAGAAGCACTTAGACGAAGTTCAGAAAGCGGGAGGTAGGGTCGAGTCAAGTGAAGGTCGTGCGACTGTAACCTCGGAAATTTCTTTTGATGATGAAGGATAAAAAACGATTGATTAAGGATGGCATAAAATGAGTTCTGAATCTTCTCAAGTAGTTAGATACGGCAGTACCGCTTTAGCTGCGGGGGCTTTACATAACGATATGGTTAGTAGGAAGCAGGAGTTACGACTCATTAGTCAGACTTTACCTCCAGGATCAGAAGCTGTTGTTAAGTTTTTAGTCGTTGCAGATCTCAATCCTGCTGGTCAAAGTGGCACTGATCCCCAAATCTATCACGCAGCAACTGCTCATTTTAGAACCTTGCCCAATAAGAAGTTCGTGGTTTCAGCTACTATTAGTACGTATGTTACAGGAGCTTATCAACAGAGAGTTTCACGCGAAGATCTGGAAAGATCTCCCCCTAATTCAGAGTCGATCAATGCGCTAGTGCCCACAGATGCTTCTTCAAGAGAGATTGTCGTTCTTCGTCATCCTCTTATGAGTGGAGAGAATGAGAAAGCTTTTGATTCTATGGATGCGAAAGAACGTTGTCCTGAGGCAACAAATATAGTCAATGTAGTGAAGAGAATGTTTGTAAAGGGAGTGCCTTTACCCAGCGATCAAAGGTTCCATTACTGCACTTTTACGGTTATGGTTCGCATCCCTAATGAGAGCCTCCAATATTTAGTTGCGTTAAGAGGTACAAGGGGTACTAAAGATCCCAGAAACCAATCAGAAGGCTCATGGAATAGTACCAGCGTGCAAGACTTTGACTATAGTAATAATGACGGCCACGAGGCTGATCTAGAAAAAAGATTCGGTAATTTGAAGGCAGAGGCGTGCGATGGAGCAAGGCCCTCGGATATTCCCGAGGAGGCCCGACAAACCCATTCTGATGCTTCGCTTGGTTTGTTACCGCGCGAACCCAAACCAGTTCAAGAAATTGAGTAATATAGCTCGGCAAACCTAAAAGGGTTGCCTGCTCTAGCCTCAATTTGGTTTGATGGTGACCCTGCCGCCAAAAGTGGCCACGGCTTCAATGACAGTTTCAAATCTTCTCTTTGATAGGCACTTCACCGATTGCACTGAGCGGAAATTATGTCCTAAAGAATCGCTGGTGACGGCCTCAAATGTCGTGCCGGCTACTTCATAGATAAAAATAGGTTTATTCAGTCTTTCTTCTAGATTTTTTGGGACTTCTAAAACGACCTTATTTTCCTCAAAATACAAGTCGACTCCCTCAGCGGTTACCCATGGAAAGGCGTGTGCAGAGGCATAGGCTGGATCATCTGTGGCGTAAATCGCTGAAGGAGTGACGGTATCATTGCCTGGAACGAATCGTTTGCGGGGTTCAAGGGTCTGGATATTGTCCGTTTGAGTGCCGTGAAAGAGCGTAACTGGTGTCATATAATCGCCTCATTATCTTGATATATTAGCACAGTTTGTAAAAAAACGGAATTTTTCGCTTCGATGGAGTTACGAACTTTTGATTGGGGAGAATTTAAAACTAATCTATGATGACCGGAAAATTGAAATAAATGGAGACGTACTATGTCGATGATCGAAAAAATCAATGAGGGCATTAAGGAAGCCATGAGAAGTCGAGATCAGATCAGGCTCGAAACCTTGCGCATGCTCAAATCAAAGATATTGGCCGTTGATGCACGGGCGAGTCTCCCTGACACAGAAATCGTAAAACTCTTCAAAACTTATTTTGGCAGCCTGCAAGAAGCCTTCGAACAGGCTAAAGGTGCAAATCGTTCAGAAATTGCTGAGAAATTAGAAAAAGAACTCGCAATCATTCAAGAATTCTTACCTAAAGCTCTTTCGGCTGAAGAAACTAGAAAAATTGTCATACAAGCTATCGCCGAGTCGGGAGCCAAGACCAAAAAAGATTTAGGGTTGGTCATGAAAGCCGTCATGAAACTCAATAATACGGTAGATGGAAAGCTAGCTAAAGATTTGGCAGCAGAATTACTGGCTGATTAGAGGTCCTTCTAATTCTTAACAGCTAACAAATTGCTGTTAAATCCACTCAGGTTTTTCAACCGTTTTTTCTGAAACTGTATCGCCCGTATTAATCACTGCTTTTGGTTCAAAAAGTAGAACATGTGCTTCTTCATTTGCATAAGGCAAATGTTCCACTCCCTTAGGAACAATAAAGAACTCACCTTCTTTTAAATGAATTTCCTGATCTCGCAATTTAATATTTAACTGACCCTTCACAACAAGAAAAAATTCATCTTCATCTTGATGAGAATGCCAGACAAATTCTCCTTTGGCCTTAAATATTTTTACATAAGAGTTATTGACTTCTCCCAATATTTTAGGAGTCCAATGAGCATCAAATAACTGGAACTTATCTTTCAAGTTTACTTTCTTCATTAGTACTTCACTTGGATGGTTTTTTTGATGCTAAAGTATAATCAATTCCTCATAAGAAAGCAAAATCTCACGATTCCAGGCTTTTATACCGTCATTGATGTTCAGCCGGATATCATACATCCCTCCAATAACGAAGTGATGTTCAAAATCCACGCTGGAAGCTTTCATGTCAAAAATTGTTTTGTATATTGGAAAAATCGTCTGTTATAGCATAATACCCAGTAACTAGGTATTTTCATGAAATTAGTCAATAAAACAAGATTCGCGATTTTGGGGATGCTTCTAGAAGGTCTTAGCACTGGCTATGACATCAAGTCGCTGATGGGAAGGTCGACCGTTTATTTCTGGCGCGAGTCTGACTCGACAATCTATCCCATGTTGAAAGTCTTGGCAGAAGAGGGAAAAGTGCGCTCCAAAGTCGTTTATGTGGGAAAGAAAAAGAAAGAGGTCTTTTCTATTACTGATAAGGGACGGGTGGAATTTAGGGCTTGGTTCGAAAGTCCGACAGGATCGGAAACCCCACGTAATGAGTTTCTTCTCAAACTCTTTTTCGCTACAGATCGAGAGGACATGACACACTTGTTTCGGGAGAGATTAGAAAAAGCCGAAAAGACCTATGAAGAATACAAGAAAATTGAAGAGAGATTAGAAAGTTTAACAGCTTCACCTCGTCAAGCGATTCGACTTAAAGCACTGAGATACGGGATCGCTCATCTTGTGTTAGAAATTCAATGGTTAAAAGAAGAATCAATCTAGGAGAGAAATATGCTTATTATTAAACATACCGTGGAAACAACCGCAACTCCTGCACAAATTTGGAAAATTTGGCAAGACGTTGAAAACTGGAAAAAGTGGGATCAAGATATTGAATTAAGTCGCATCGATGGCCCATTTCAGACGGGCACAACGGGTTGCACTAAGTTTATAGGAACCCCTCTTTTCAAAACCTTATTAACACAGGTTGTACCCCTTAAGTTAGTGATTCAAGAAGCGCACCTTTCTTTTGCGAAAGTGGTCAGTTACCAATCTATGACTTACGTGAAAGGAAAAACACAAGTGACTTTCCAAGTAGAGATTCGGGGACCTTTATCCCTCTTTTTTGCCTGTATGCTTCGCCGCTTTATCAAAAAGAAGATTCCCCTAGAAATGGAAGAGATGCTCAAAAGAGCAGAAGTTCTTGGGTGATTTTGCCTAAAAGGACCCGGGAAATTCTCAGGCCTTTTGGAGAGACGTATTCAGAGCTTTAGCTAAATTTTTCTGAAGGGGTTTCTCGGTTACAGCGTCATCCTAAAAAGAATATCCCAGTTTCACGTAGAATTGATTGGAATTGTAACCACTTCCAAATTCTCCGTCATAAATGATGGATGCGTAACCGTTCCAGTTTGTTTGCCAAAAAAGTTCTATACCAGGGGAAATCAGACTTTGATTGGTGGTAAAGGCCTCGACCCCAAAGGAAGCCGGAGCGCTGACAATGGCCGCATGGAGATGTCCGACGTTATGAGGCTTTTTATAAACATAGCTCAACTTTGCTTGCGCGATAAAAACTCCCCAAGTGTAGACGGTTGTTTTGTATCCGTTGAGGCCTGTTTCTAATCGTAACATCCATGAAGTTCTAGAAGAGACCTTCATATTGTAGGGAGTAGCTCCTTTCTCTGAATAGCTCGGATCCCATTCCGTGACCCAGTCTACTAAACCGAAGGGTTCGAGGGTTACGGTATTGATATTAAAATCATATCCCGTGCCAAAATGGAGATCGAGTTGTTCTGCATGGTAAGAACTTTTTGCCGTCTCTCTATATCCTGGATAGGAGATGATGCGCTTTTGATCGACTTTCATATAGTCGCCCCAGATGGCAGCATCGATGAAGAAATCGGAAAAATATCTCGTTCCGTAGACGCTGAGATAACCTGCATTTATGTGGCTATTTCCCATTGAATGATGCTCATGAATTGATGAATGAGCATATCCTGCAAGTGCGCCGATGCACCCTAGATCGGTATTGCCGTAATCATAGCCTGCAAAAATGCCTCCTGTGTTGAAATCAAAGGCAGGACTTTCATCTTGAGAGTTCTGATGACTGAATTGGCCAAAACCCGCTGTCCAAAGTTGAGATTGAGTGTTTTTAGGCGGAGCATAAATTGTTTTACGTGGAGATCGATTGACGGCTAAAAGTTCCTTGTCGTCGTCTAAGAATAAGAAGGCTGTTTCTCCTGCATGGGGATTTTTGCTGTGATTGTGAGCAAGACGCCTTTTGGTAAAATGAGAATTGAGCGATTCCGAAAACATGAACATAACGTTTTGTGCAGCAAATGTGGAAATTGAGTTTCTCGAGGGGCTAATGCTTTTAAGGGCTTTTTGGTACTGCGAAAAAGAAAGGTCGTTTAATAGATCAAATTGATCTCCCAGACCATCAAAATCAGGGCCTAGCGTATTGAGATAATTGGCAATTTTTAAGTTGTTACCTCGTAGGCCTCGTGTAGAAAGAAAAATAGGCTCGGGAACAGGAGGCACGGGAGGGAGAGGGCCTAAAAAAGCAAATTGCACAAACGTAGGAGCTCCGATCGGAAGATAGGAGAGCGAATAACTCGAAGCTGATCCCGCAACCTCGACAGAATCAAAGGTCCCTGTAATACCCGAAGAAGTGAGTACGGTATACTCTCCAGGCTGAGCACTTGAATCTATGTCGACTTCCAAGGTGCCTGCTAAAGATGCGGGTCCAGAAACGGAGACGGAAGATGTACCGCTGGAATTAATTTCGATATGGACGAGGCTTCCCAAGGTGCCATTGACTGGATCTGCTGACATTAAAGTCAAGCTGCCCAGGGTGAGCGTTCCTCCGGTGTCTGGAGAGATCGTTCCGGAATTGACAAGAACATCTCCGGTCAAGATTCCGATCCCGCTGAGCGTACCTCTTTGTGAGCTAAAGCCAATGTTTCTACAGATGGAAACCGATGCATCATTGATCTGCCCGTTTACTTTGAAATTCGCATTGTTGACTGTGATGCCCCCTTGATAATCGGTTGTTCCGTTGTAAACCACAGTTCCATTTCCTGTGACAAAAACAGCTGTTCCTCCTGCGCTGAAAGCGGTATCATCAGTAAACGCGACTTGGTCGCCGACTATTAAAAGATCATCAACATCGTTAGCCCTGAATGTGAGAGAAGAACCCGTACGCAGGAAAATACTGTTTCCCAATGCAGATCCATCAAAGCCATCTGTACCTCCTCCAGAGCCAGCAGTTCCATGAATTCCTGCTTGTGTCGTATTGTTGGATGTATTGAAGATAGTTGGAATTCCGGGGAATGCTTGTATAGTGAGATTTAAATTGCTATCTACAAAGACAGCACCTCCGAGACCGCTCCCTCCGCCACCACCACCGCCTCCAAAGCCCGATCCATAGGAACTGGCTCCAGTCCCTCCAGATCCTGCGCCGAGATTTCCTATATCAGATCCACCCGAGGCAGTAGAGCCATTAGAAGGCCCGCCGCCGCCGCCTCCACCCCCGCCTAAAGAGTTGCCACCGTCTGCAGGTGTTATACCATTTTGGTTGACTCCTCCACCTCCACCTCCACCACCAGTGCCACCCGATCCACCTTGTACAGTGTAACCTCCATCAGAAGCGCCGGTGCCAGCGCCGCCACCGCCGCCTCCACTATAACCTCCACTTCCAGCTTGTCCGTCAATGTTAATTGGCATACCTGTCATCACGATTCCACCGCCGCCGCCGCCGCCGCCATCTGCTCCATTGCCTCCGGAAGGTGTAGGGCTACCTCCAGGTGCCATGCTGCCCGCGGGTTGGCTTCCATTTGTTCCTGCGCTTCCGCCACCGCCACCTCCATAAGCACCAAATGCTGTCATGGGGCCTCCACCACCTCCGCCTCCGACATTATTTCCTCCAGAGTAATTCCCTCCACCAGACCCCGCGGGAATCATGAGACCATAACCACTTCCATCAGATCCGTTGTCTTGATCCGACCCTCCAGTCCCCAGATTCATTCCCATACTAGCGCGGGATCCGATTCCACCACCACCACCACCACCGCCGCCAAGTGGGTCACTTGTCGAAAGAATGACATCCCCGCCATCTCCACCAAAACCTCCTCCACCCGCGCCCCCTGTCGTTCCATTGGTTGTGATAGAACCCCCATTTCCGCTAAAGCCGCCTCCACCGGCGCCGCCCTCATCGCCTGTAGGAGAAGAGATGCTAAAATAACTTCCTCCATTTCCACCCACCGCAGAGCAGTCGTTGATCGAGACATTCATCAAGGTGATGGAAGGATTCGAACCATTTAAAAAGAATTGAGGTGCGTAAATGGCTCCTCCGGCGCCCATGCCACCACCGCCTCCCGAAGTTCCATCTCCACCATCGCCTCCTTTGGCGGTCAAGTTTTGAAAGATCATGTTTTGAATTGTCACAGTCCCCGTTGGGATAAAAAATCCACTGTAAGAGCCACCACCGTCAATGGTGACCGTAGGAATTGAGCCAGAGTTTCCAATTGTGATGTTCACAGGAGTTGAGGAGTTATTAATAATCGGTAGAATTCCATTGAGTTGAATGAGCATCGGGGTGTTAAAAGTAATCGCATAATCATCCATTCCCCCCGTGTTCAAATCTTGATTCATTGAATTTATGGCATATCTCAAATCACCCATCACTCCATTGCCACCCGGATTATTGTCGGAGTTTTGTGTTACCTCGAGTGTTGTTAAGGCGAACAAAGAAGGTGTGGTAAGTAGAAACAAGCAAGACTTAAGCATGAGAAAATCCTCTAATTATTTTTTTTCATCCTATGATTAAAAAAATAATTGCTCAACGTTTAAAGTGGGGAAGAGGAGTGAATTCGACTTTTTGAGGACTGTAGTTAGGTCTCATTGCGAATGCAATCGTTGCATATCGAATTTTGCCACATTGTGCGACCATGTGAGGGGTAGGATAGATGGAAAATTCTGTGAGAAGCACTCCGGGAATGAGCAGGATTGAGTTTTGATCTCTTAGAGGTGAAGAAAAATCATCGACTGTGAATGAGGATTTATAAGGAGAAAGCAGGAGTGATTGATTGTCCGTGCTATCGAGAAAAAGAGAAAACGCAGTGCCATCGTAATGCGGTCTTGTGGCGATGTAAGACGGGAAATATTTGACAACCTTGAGAAGGATAGGAGGATGTCTGTATTGCGAAGATAAAATCGTTTCTAATCCTAACTCAACTGCCGCCTCATTAAATAGATTCCCATAAGGTTTTTGGATCTCGAGACAAGCTTCCAAAAAACGGATGATTTCTGGAACTTGATTGAATTCCGGATAGTGAGAGCAAATAAATGCATGGAAGTGGATAGAATAATAGAAGGAGATTTGGCTTCTTCCTTTTCTTTTTGACTCGTCATAGAAGCCAAAAAAATCAGTAGAGTAATAATTTCTATCTTTCGAGCGAATAAAACGCTCTTTTGCGGTGTATAATTTTTGTGCCCATATTGGATTTGTCTGAAGAAATTCGATGAGTTCATCGAAATATCTATAAAGAGAATCGAACGCGGCCTTTTCATGCTTTTTATCGCAAATTTCTACATAACCGACTCGCTGGAATTGTTCGACAAGATGTGTTGCATTAAGATGAAAAGGAGCTTGAAATGCGAGGAAAATCCACAGAAAAAAAATCTTTCGAACAACCACGAAATCATCGTATGATTTGTTTGATGAATTTGTCAAATTCATAATGGCCTTCCATTGTCGACTATATAGATCTGACTCGATCCACATTTCTAGAGTATTGCGGCTCCAGCCATTTTCAATTGTCTTCTTAGCGTACCAAAGACGCTGATCTGGGCTCTCAAGTCACTCAGAAGCATATTATGACCCCATGATAATTTTGCAGCAGCTTGCTGCAAAATTGAGATCTCTGGATAGGCTTCAGGGAGTTGTTTCATGTAAAAAAGATTACGAGGCGAGAATCCGGCCATTTGAGGAAAGGTTGTTTTAAGATCTTTTGCAAGCCTTTCTACTATTTTAGTACCCCACCCTTCATCTTTTTGTTTCTGAAGAATTTCTCTCCCAAAAAGGCAAAAAATTCAGATTTTTTGAATGGAGTCTTTCAGAACTTGGCGCTAATAAACGCAACGTGCTTATTATAAAAATTATGGATTCTTAAATATGGGTTGGATACGAAAGCATCCAACCGAAATGGAGGTAGAGAGATTTGAATTCTCGTCCTAAGCCAACATCCAACCTATGATTATATGCTCATCGCTGAGCAGGTTTAAAAATTACGAGTTTGTGCAGATGCTATCGAAGTTGGAGCATATTCTAGAGGGCGAGATACTGAAATCAACCTAGATGCATCGTAGATAACAGATGGTAAAAGGCACCGTTCAAGATGTTCAACACGAACTTTGGTTTTATCTGAAGATACTTGAATGAGTTCACGACTATGGAATTGTTGAGGAGGAGACACGGTTGTAATCCGCTTCTGGGGGAAATTTTTTCGCACTATTTTGATCGCGGGAACCAGATCGGAATCATTGGAAATTACTAGAGCTCGATCATATGCGTTTTGATAAGCTAGATCTAGTAGAAACAAAGCGATGTTGACATCGGTTTCTTTTTCTTCATGGCCTACCCAGTGATGCGTGCAGGATGGGCACCTACGGTTTTTCTTTTTGAAGTGTCCTAGAATAGGTATTACTCCAGTTAATTCCAGAGCTCGAATATAGGATTTTTGGCATTTTTGCGAGGATTCAGAGACGTGTTCGGCATATGCTGAAAAATAAAACACTTGAGAGAGTTCCTCAGAATGGGACTTTAGAAAAACCTTTGAAAGTGTTTTTAAATCTGTCCATTTTAATTCAGGACGACAAAGATCAGAAATTGCGTGGTAGAGATTGAGTCCGTCTATGAAACATGCGACACGTCGTCGATGCATTTGTATCCTAAAAAACGTGCCACGAGCCGGAGCCCGTGGCTTTCGCATGGGGTCTCCATGCGGGATTATACCTACATCATATTGGCTACTAATATTTTTGCAAATAAAAACTTCTAAAGGATTTCTACTTTCCTTTCCACCTAGAAATTCTTTCCGAAAGAAAATTAACTTTTAGTCTTTAGTATGGTTATTCAAGGATTAAAAACTCCTAATATAAAAAAGCCAGGTTCAAGAACCTGGCCGAATTGGAGGTGGAGAGATTCGAACAGGGATGGGAAGCGAAGGTTGTTTTATAGAGAAATCTAGCTAAATTTTGTCTCTATTTACGCAATTTTTACGCACTACACAGGACGGAACAGGAGCAAAATAGCCCTCGTTTTAGATGACTTTTGTCAGCAATAATCATCGAAAGTATCGCCGCCTGTCCATTCAAGGTCACGTACAAGACAGAATTCTTTTTCTGCACCGTCCTTGGTAAAAAAAGTACCCAAGCTAGTATGCACATATAAGCCATCCTCAAAGGCGACTTTCGCAAGAGACCAGGGCTTTATGGTATCTTTTGCAGCCTGTTCGCACATCACGAAGACTGACTGGCCGTCATCAGCCACCGCTACTTTAAGAACTATCGATATAGAAAAATCGTTACGGGCGAATATAGCACCTGCTGTCAATTTTACCTTATAAGTTGCGATTGAGTCTTCTTCCGCTTTTTGCGGGCAGCAAGGAAACTCGGTCGGGGTGCGCCAATTGCGTTGGGCTGCGCCTGGCGTTTTTGCAATTACCAAGTCAGACGTTTTTTGCGGTGTCTGTGGAGATGGCTTGTGAGTGAAAGAAGATTTGAATACCCATTCTCCCAGGAAGCCACTGCATGAGGGTGGCTTGTCACTTTTTGCCCATAGTTGCAAGCGTTCCAAACAGGCTTGTGCTTCTTGGGGAGTGACACCACGCATCCATTCAAAATTGCGATCATTGCCGCTATTGCGTAATTTTGAAGGATCTTTGAGAAAGGCCTCAATACTACCGCAGCACAATTCGATGCGTTTCACGGTAATTGGGTTAAGAAGCGCGTTTTCCAGACGCGTCAACCATCGAAGGTTTTCAGGCCTGTTGTTTCGACGGTTCGTGTCGATATGGTCAACGATATGTTCTGGAGTCGGCGGATCTCCAAGGAATGCCGTTGCTACGATCCTGTGGATGCGAACAGAGCCAATATGCATATAACCATTCTGAGTATTTGGCTTGCCAAAAGTCCATTGGTTATCGCCTGAGCGCGAACGTTTAACTGGACGGGAGTGGCGCAACACCGCTCCGTTATCACGAACTGAATATCGCTCCTCGTCATAGCTACAAATCATCTCACGGTGGAAATTATTTATGATAGTTTCTGTCACTGCACATCCTTATGCTTTGCTCAAATGTTTCGCTACTTCATAGACGACGCTTTTATCAACCTGCTGGCGGATTGCGTCGGCAAGCTTTTCTACGAACCACTCTGGGCGGTCATATTGAGGACCGATACTTGCCAAGCATATAGCAGTCGCATGAGAACAGTGGATTTCACGATTACTTACCAGAGATCGTCCCACAAAGCGTATCGCCTCCATCAAGGCAGCGGCTTGGTCTCCGTGATTACAATTTGATAGTTTCAGCGCAGAAATTATATGAGTTGCCAGTGCCCAAGCATTCTCAATTGCCGCTTTATTATCGGCATGGAACTTAAATGGATCGGGTGATTTATCGAGTTCGGCTAGATAACAAACTCTGTCGCCATCAACGTCATTGGCAATCTGATCCACAGAGGAAATTAAATCCAAATGATATTGTCCAAGTTTTCTTTTTGCATGTTCGTAATCTTCTTCCTTCCAATCAAAGGGAAGTGCCACTGCTTCGTTAAGTGCGTGGCGAACTTCTTCTTCTGTTCTCTTAGAGTGTCGATATCTCATAGGCGAAAGTGCCCATTGACTAAAGATTTTGTCAGCTTGGCGTTTGAGCTGCTCCTTTTTGCGAAAGCGGACCTGTTTATCGGCATTTGATAGTTGTATCATGATAATCCTTACGGTTACTGAAAATGCTAGTACCTTTATGTTAAAGTAACAATAACCTAAGAGATTAAAAATAGTCAAACTCTATCATCGATGAAATGTGACTACCTCACTGAAATGATGACAAATTTTTATTAAAGTGCGTAAATATTGCGTAATTTATCAAACGCATACTCAAATAAACGCTGGTATATAGACGTTTAGATATTGGAAGTCGTGAGATTATTAGTCTCGTTATTGCTGTTTATTCCAGTTTTTTCTAGAATGATTCTTTTCTATCTGGAGGATCATGGGAACCATTCGGGAATACAAGAAAGACGACGGCACAATCTCTTACCATGCAGAGGTCCGCCTAAAAGGTTACTCTCCTCAGAGAGAGAGTTTTCGAACTAGGACTTTGGCAAAGAAATGGGTTCAGGACACAGAATCGTCGATTAGAGACGGTAGGCATTTCCGAATCGCTGAAGCTAAAAAGCACACGGTAAAGGATTTGATTGATCGGTTCACTTCTCAATGGTTGCCCCAGTTTCCTGAGAGGGTGGTAAGACAGACTGCATATCTTTCTTGGTGGAAAGAGAGGCTTGGCCATTTGCTCCTAGCAGATTTTACGCCTGCTGTTATTGCCGAAGCGAGAGATGCTTTGCTCTCGGAGGCCACTAATAGGCAAAAATTACGAAATCCAGCGACGGTTAATCGATATCTGGCTGCTATTTCCAGAGCTTTGACTATTGCTATGAAAGAGTGGGGATGGATTGATGATACCCCTATGAGGAAGGTCTCAAAACCATCTGAAGGGAACGGAAGAAATCGGCTTCTTAGTCTAGAAGAGAAGGATCGTCTCCTTCAGGAATGCAAGCTTTCCCCTAATCATCATCTTTTGCCCATCGTTTCTTTGGCGCTTCTGACGGGCATGCGATTCGGAGAAATTGTTGGATTGAAGTGGGAAGATGTAGATCGACAGAATAGGACTATCACACTTGAAAAAACGAAGAATGGAGAAAGGAGAATTCTTCCTCTAACTGAAACTGTAGAAAGGATTTTGCTTAGTTGTCAGAAGACTGATATTGCTTTAGGTCTAATTTTCAAACCAACCAGTCCGATCAATCGATCTGGATTAGTAGATATTCGGAATGCTTTCATAAAAGCTCTTCAAAGGGCAAAAATTTCAAATTTTCGCTTTCACGACCTCAGGCATGCCGCTGCGTCCTTTTTAGCGATGAGCGGCGCAACGCAGGGGGAGTTAATGGCCATTCTCGGACACAAAACACCTACAATGACCAGGCGTTATGCCCACTATAGCCAAAAGCACATCGCGAACGTGATGGAACGTACACAGGCAAATTTATTGAATCAGGAGTGACAATGGGAACGAAGCAAAAGGATAAGACCTATTTACGAGATACGATCTCTACGGAATTCAACCTCATCAAAACCTCGGAAACGATTGGAGGGGCGTTAACCCATCTCGGGGTTCTCATTGCAAAGGTTCGGCGCCAGCCTCATATCGACTGTATTATAGCTTCCGCAGAGGCCGAGCTGGCGGAAGAAGATCGCATTGCTTTTGAAAATCTTGAAAAAGCCGTGGCATGGTTCCATGAGAAAATCAGAATTTTGTTACCGCACGTCAAATGGGCGCCTGACTCATTTGCAAGGGCTGATGTAAACGCGCTACTCAACTTTCACACCCTATCTTTTAATGCCAATGGCTATGCTGGCAGTCTTCTTTTTCAACTCAGACATTTGTATTCGGAAGTTGCCAAAGAAGAAAAAAATTACCTCCTATTCGAAGGTTGGATGCGAATCGAGAGAAAACGCGGCTGTTCTGTAGAGGTTTTTGATTGGCCTGATTATGTGGACAAGAGTCTTAACTCACTTCCTCCCGATCAACAGTTGCGCCAATGGAAAGAAAAGGCTGATACTTCTCTACCGTGCCTACTTCGATTCTTGAAAATATTATCTCTCTATCCAACGTTCATCCCCCTTACATTGCCAGCTCAACCGACTGTCGATAGTTTGCCAAAAAATCTACTCCAATTAGAGGAGAGACAATACCAAGCTACTGTAGGGTATTACCTTAGCGCGTTCAGATCGCCCGAGTCTAGGAAGCATCCTCTATCCATTGTCGAATTGATCAAATGGATAGATCGGTTTCTGTATATGCTTGAGCAAAGGCTTGAGTTCGATATATCGAATGATGAAAAATCTCCCATACAGATCAACATTGTCATCAATCAATTCTTTTTCTTTTCAGAGAGAGCGACGATGGATGCAGCAACAACGCAATCTACTTCGCAAGAGAGTGTAGAGCCAACTCCATCCGATGTCGCTAAAAATGCGCATGGTCATACGTGGAAAGAAGAAACTGATCAAAAAGTGCTTTATTCCATCGGCAAGGAGATCTGGCGTCAGGTTGTGCGCAATGTTTCGTTGCAGGCGCTAAAGAAACTCTCTCAGAAAGATATCTCGAATAAGATCAGGCAGGAGGTTAAGGCTCGTGGCATCAGACTTTATCGTGATGTACCTGCTCGTTACTCTAACGCGGCCAAAGCAACCGATCCTCGTCATTGGGAAAGCGGTCGCTGCCTAGGCTTCAAAAAAGGGTATTCTCCCGAAGAGGGGGGTGTTTAAATTTAAAAAGGGGGGTGTTTTATAAAAAATTTCCTCTCTATGTAGCCTCCTCCCATCAATATGTCTATTTTTAAACGACTCCTTTTTCGCTGGCCTCAAATAAGTAAAATGAGGGCATACGCGAAATAACTGAAATAAGGAGCGTTTAATGACAACAATTCAAACATCAGAAATTACCAATAAAAAAGTTGTGCGTACTGTGCGTGAGTTCTGCCAAAAGAACCGCGAAACAGGCGCGTGGCCGTCTAGCGAATATGCAGTGCGTGCCATAGTTCAACAAGGGGAACAAAGCCCTTTTGCACCTGCAATTCTCAGATACAACCGACGAGTTCTTATCGATCAGGTCGCATGGGATGCCTGTTTGGCTCGTCTTGGTCAACCCTCAACCAATATGCCCATAAAGGAGGTAGGAGATGAGAAGACAAAGTCAAAAGCAACCAAGATGCATTCAGATCGCGGACAGTATTCGTAAGAGTGTTTGGAGCGAATACGAATGGCAGAAAAAGCGCCTCAGTCAGTGCCCGAGAAAGTACGAAACTGAAGCGCGCAAAGTGGCTAAAATCTTAGGACTTTAAGCCTTGTTCCTTCCAAGTGGCAACTTGGGAGGGACTTTTATTAACCACAAGAATGAGACCTTGAATGAATGACAATATTACACCTACGGATATACCACCAGACCCAATATCGGCAAATGCCTTTTTGATCTACCCCAAGAAAGGGGCGGTAAAGGCATTGAAGTTGGTAAAGAATGAGTTAAAGGCGTCTGGTTGCCATTGGCAGACGGCAGCAGGAGCTTGGAGTTGCCCTGTGAAGGCTAAAGAGTCAATTGAAAAGTTGTTAGACAAGAACCACATCGGTGTTACCTTAATGCCTTTTCAGGATGACTATTTTTGCAAGGGTGAGAGAGGTCAACAAGCGGACAAAGTATGGATTCAAATCGATATCTTGGAAAAGAGGCATTATGCCGAATCTACCGCTTTACTTTTTGATCGCAGGGCCTTTGAGGGCGAGATAGCGGCGAGAGGGCTTTCACAAGAAGATCCCGATGTAAAAATAAGATTAGAAAAGTTGGACGCTCGCGACAAAGCGCAGCACGTTTTGATGGAAGAGATTATGGAGTTACGGAATAGCATGCGGCTGCTTGAGACGGCTGAAGAGGCGGAAGTCAAGCTGCCTTTCTGTGTCCTTGGCCATAATGCCCAACGCGAGATTTTGATCTGGAAGGATGGGCGTCTTATAGCGCTTCCCGTAGGTCGCTTGAACAAGGATGAGCTTCGGCTCTATGTCGGTGGCGATTCTGTATGGTTTCAGGAGGAAGGTGCAGAAAAGACTCTCAAGCTTCAATTGATCGACACGGCGCACAAGAAGGGATTTATCGACGATCAGGCACCCTTGAAAGCGGGTGTTTGGTACATTAACAAAAAGTGGTTGATTATCTCCGGTAAGAAAGCTGCCACTATGGAAGGAGATCGCTTGCAATATCTCGAAGAGCCTATCTTTGAAGGTAAGTTGGTCGAAACGGAAGGAGCGGCTTGGTTGAATTGGTCAGTACTTGAAGAGGCTATGCTTACAGGGCAGAGTGACCTGAAGAACGTCTTCAATCTTATTTACAGTAGGGTAAAACAGTGGAACTGGTTAGACCCATCAATGAGCGCCTTTGTAACAGCTTTCGTCATGTTGTCGATTATGCAACAAGCCATGTCGTGGCGACCTTGGATTTATTTAACGGGTGCGAAGTCAACCGGCAAGTCTACTTTTTTCGAGGACATTTTGCAGGGTATCTATGGTGGACAGGTTGAGCGTTTGGACAAGAGTACAGCACATGCCACCGCTCAAACCATTGGCAACAGTGGTCGCATCCCTGTATTCGACGAATTCGAGAAGCATAGGCACATTCCTGATATTCTTGAACTAGCCAAACTCTTCAACCGAGGTGGTCAAAAAACCAGCGGTACAGGGTCGGATAAGGCACACCGGTTTCATTTGCATCATCTACCTTGGTTTGGGTCGATCTATTTGCCAAGGAAGCTTATGCAAGACGCTGCTCAGGAATCAAGGATCGTCAAATTTGAGCTAAAAAAGCTAACGAATGCTTCGCCTCCTCTTGAACGATTTGGTATTGGGGAAGGGACTATTATTGCAGCCAAAATCGTGGTGGCAATGGTTCTTGCATGGCGTGAGATTGAGGCCAAGGCGCAAGAGATCAATGCAGATCGACAAGTACTCATACAAGAACAGCAGGAGATCGAGGTTCGTACCGTGGAAAATTTCATGTATGCTTCCGCGTTGTTAGCGATAGTGGCTCCTGAAGGATTAGAGGAGACTTTTCCAAGATGGGCGACCCTTCAGTCCGAAGATGATGGTGACAAGCTCCTTGATACGATTTTGGCGAGCCTCATTTTTGTCGAAAGCAGCAAGGTTTCTGTCGGGGAGATGCTACAAGATGCTGGGCGCTATGTTGATGAATTGGAGCGACACGGATTGAAGATTGTAATGCACAAGTCGAAAGATTTTTTGGCGCTTCGATGCGAAAGTGTGACGAGGCATTTGCTCAAGGATACGGAATACGCTGTTTTGGACATTCGAAGTCCTTTAGCTCGGATTGAAGGGGCTGTGGGGAGTGCCCAAGTGAAAATGGCAGGTGTCAATCAGCGTTGCGTGCTAATTCCTATGGCAACAGTTTTAAGCGACTGAGTGCTACCACGGTACCAAAACGTAGCGCTCTATTTTTGATAGTAACCTATTGTGTTTTATTTGGTTGAGTTGTTCGGTAGCGTGGTAGCAGAGAATCTTTTGGACAAGAGCGAAATAGAAGTGTAGTAAAATCGTTGTGACGTTCTGTAAAGAACAAGAGCATCTCGCTGTTACTTGCTACTGACCTGTATAATTTATTGTTTATGAAACTGTTAAACGGTAACTTTCAATTGTTACCAAAGAGAGAGAAGTATGAACAAGAAAGCCCAAGAACAAAAAATTGCCGTTAACATTCCTTCTGCACAAGGGCCACAGAGGAGTGCAGAGCCATTAGGACCATCTCTTCGATTTCAGAAGGAAGCCAATGATAAATCTGGCAAAGAGCAGGTGGGTTTGGTTTTGTCAGATGGTACGGAATTGACCCAAGAATCAATGGGGCGTTTTTCTGAGACTTTCAAAAAGAGCACAGGTACTGATGATTTTAATTATTCTGTACCCTTGCTTGCACAAGTGTCTCGTGGCATGTGTGACTCGACGGAAGAGCAACGCTTGACACGTATGTCTTCTTTGCTTCCAACGCTTAGACCACAAGATGAGACAGAGGCATTTCTTGCAGGACAATTTTTGACTTTGCAAAACTCAGCTATGGACTGCTTGCGTCATGCTCATTTTCAAGAAGGTTTTTACCATAGAGAGCGCTATATCAATTTAGCGACTAAACTTTTCAATGTGGCAAACCAGACTATGCAAGCTCTATTGAAATATCGAGCGAAGGGGCAGCAAACAGTGCAGGTGATGCACGTTTATAATGAAGGCCAGGCAATTGTTGCTCAGAATGTTTTGGCAACAGGGGGAGGGGTGGGGAAAAAATCTTTGGATTGAACCCCTTGCACCATGGGACAGTGTACAGCTACGAGTAAAAGGTCAAAACAGAGGTGTCAAAATTATGCTATCCAGAAGAGAACAACCTGCCGCATGCATGGTGGGTGTTCCATGGGACCAAAGACACCAGCAGGGAAGGAACGGGCGCGTTGCGCCGTGTTAAAACATGGAGGCTATACGAGGGAAGCTAAGGCGAAGCACAAAGAGGTGATGGAACTCATCAAAGCCAGTAAAGATGTTCTGGATAGATTTTAGGGCGACTCCGATTAACTTCAAGCCGCTTTCATAACTATGGAATTTCATCTTCTAGATTTAATTCTGGAAAAATCTCTGGCAGTTTCTGCAAAGATTCTGATTCTTTGTTATCGAAATGCCAATTTAGTCCCATGTCTGGACCGTAATCGGAATCTCTTCTTTCCAACCTTCTCTTTACATAAGGATTTTTAAGATAGGCTAGAACCATTTCATATACATCATTTATTTTTACTTTCCCCGCATCAGCTCTCTTCTTAAAATATTGCATCAAATCAACGAATCCATCACATGAACTACAATATGAAAGTTTTTCAATGCGTTGACTGTGCTTCATTGAGATAAATTCCTTGTCATTGCCTAAATTGCCTAATAAAGAATAATCGCATCCATCCACCATATTTGAAGATGAAACAAGTGGATGAGAGTCATTTGTAATAATCTTTTCGAATTTGCTTCCAAATAGTACTTTTGAAGCCAAATATCTTACCAATGGATAAGGACTCTTCAACGATTTCTTTAGAAATTCATCTGTATGTATTGTCAATCGCCCAACTTCACGATTTTTATTGTATGCCAAGAGAATTTCACACTGGGATTCAAAACTTAAGTCATCCCAAGCAGCCATTAACATCCTATGCGATATAGGGGTTGGTTTTAGCAAAATTTCCTTTAAGGTTTCTTCTTTATGCATAGTCTTTAAAGATTTTGAATTTTTTTTACGTTTACTCAGGAATTTCTTTAGGCCTTTCATTCAGCTCCTTCCTTATGCATCGTCACGGGTTCGACGGATTAACAATTCATTCTGAAAGTAGGTTATTGGAATGTACCGTATCACATCGTAGACTACCCTTAAAACCAATACGGTGAATACTCCTACAGCAAAACTATTGAGTAGCCAATTTGTGAAAATGCCAACAAGTATGCTTGACAAGAGGAGTCCGATCGATCCTTTAAGCCATCTTTTCCATCTCGGGGTGAATGCCTTTATGAGAAGCTGGACTCGGCTGCCGTATCCTGCTTCCATAGCCTTCCCAACAGGGACATCCCAACCATCCAGTTGGCCAAAGTCTTTAAGCATCCGCACGAATAGTTTTTTCTCTGTCTTTGTCAGCTCTCCTTCCCAAGAGTAATAATCGCTGCTATCAACTTTCTGGATAATTTTCAAAAGAGCATGTTCTTGCCATTCTGTCAGATATCCTTCCTCTTGGTAATCGGCTAAAAGAGCTTTCAATGGTCCATGCTTATTCTTTTTTACCATGTTATCTCCCTGTCTTGCTTTCTATTTTTCAAAATTTTCCTTGAGAAATCTTGAACGATTATACCAAATAACCATCAAAACTTCAAACCATTAAACAGTTGTAGCGGCTTGACTTTTTTGAATCTTGGTGGCAACCTAATATGTTAAATCAAAATTAGGACCGTTTATGCAAAAGAGAGAAACCGAACTGCCAAAGAAAGCAAAGACAACCGTCTACATGACCGAAGAGGAAGAGATGATGCTCAACGAGCTGTTCATTAAACGATTGAGAGATAAAAAAAAGACTGACAAATCGGCCCTCTTATGCGAAGGCATTCGCCTATTGTTCAAAAAAGAATTTGGCAAAAAAGCTTAAGAAAAGGGAAAGGTCGTTTTAGGGTGTTTTGATTACGCAAATTTTACGCACTAGACTCGGCAAAAGTGGCCAAAACCAAACAAAAAGGACTTAGTGGTTTCCCTCTAAGTCCTTGATTTTATTAGTGTTATTTACTCTGGTTTGGTTTGGTAATTGGAGGTGGAGAGATTCGAACTCTCGTCCTAAGCAAACATCCAACCCATGACTACATGCTTATCGCCTCCGACTTTTTAATAGATCTTACTGGAAGGCGCCCCATTTCAGATCTATATGCCCTATGTAATCTCGGCTTTCCTCTCCCATAAGGCGGCGAAGAGGGCCACACCAGGCTTAATGACGATACTTCTAAAGTTCCTGGTCAGGCTCCAGAGTATCGGACACTAGCAACGGTTAAGCTGCAATAGCGTCTTGAAAACCTTCGTGGTTGTCAATTATAATTTGCCGATAGTTTAAAGAGGTGATCGACGACCTCCGCATGCCACGAGCTCTCAGCTTCCTAGTCGAAGCCTTTCACCCCCATGATTATTGTACCATATTGATCAATAGTTTACCATGGAGTGTTATATAAGGTAATCTATCATGTTCGAAATCAAGGACCAAGAGAGTTTTCCCCAGCGAGAAGAGCGAATATTGGATTTTTGGGGCAAGGAAAGTGTTTTTTTAAAGACCCTCGATGCTACCAAGAAGGGGCCTTCGTTCTCTTTCTATGACGGCCCTCCTTTTGCAACGGGACTTCCTCACTATGGACATCTTTTAGCCGGAACGATCAAGGACGTGGTTCC
Organism: Parachlamydiales bacterium; assembly: GCA_003153295.1. Lineage (GTDB taxonomy): Bacteria > Chlamydiota > Chlamydiia > Chlamydiales > Rhabdochlamydiaceae > PALSA-1444. The sequence goes on from PLXY01000006.1 coordinate 173,784, forward strand.
TCGATTTTGGACGATGAAAGGGTATCATGTGGTCCGGAGATTCGGGTGGGACTGCCATGGATTACCTGTCGAAAATGAGATTCAAAAAGCTAAAGATCTTTTGGGGGCCGATTCCATTGAACGGTTCGGGATCGCCAATTTCAACGAAGAATGCCGCAGCATCGTCCTACGCTATACGAAAGAATGGGAACATACGGTCAATCGGATGGGCCGGTGGGTCGATTTTAAACAGACATATCGAACGATGGACAAATCGTTCATGGAGTCGGTCTGGTGGGTCTTTGGAGAGCTTTATAAAAAAGGTCTTGTTTATGAGGGTTACAAAGTCATGCCGTTTTCAGCACGGCTGGGAACTCCTCTTTCAAATTTTGAGGCTAATCTTAACTACCGCGATGTCGATGATCCGTCGTTAACCGTGACGTTTCCTTTGGAAGACGAGCCGGATGTTTCTTTAGTGGCTTGGACGACAACACCTTGGACACTTCCTTCTAATTTAGCTGTCGCTGTCCATCCGGAGCTCGACTATGTCAGAATCCAGGATACGACAACAGGAAAGCAGTACATTCTTGCAGAAGCGCGTCTCAGTGCGAATTTCAAGGAATACGAAATCCTCGACTCCTTTAAAGGAAAAACGCTCAAAGATAAACGGTACAAACCGCTGTTTCCTTACTTTGCCGATCGGCAAGACGAGAATTCTTTCCGTATCCTGACAGATGAGTTTATCACGATTGAAGACGGCACAGGGGTTGTTCATCTAGCTCCCGCGTTTGGCGAGATTGACTTTTTTGTCTGCCGCCGCGAAGGGATTGAACCTGTTTGCCCCATCGACCAAAACGGACGCTTTACGGAAGAAGTTCCTGATTATGCCGGATTATTTGTCAAAGATGCCGACAAAGAGATCATCCGCCGTTTAAAAGCTGAAAAGCGGGTGCTTCATCACACGCAAGTCCGCCACCGGTATCCCTTTTGCTGGCGGTCCGACACTCCTCTTATTTACAAGGCTGTTGAAACTTGGTTTGTCGCTGTTGAAAAAATCAAAGATAAGCTGCTGGATGCAAACGGTCCTATCCACTGGGTGCCTGATCATATTAAAGAAGGCCGTTTTGGCAAGTGGCTGGAAAATGCGCGTGATTGGGCAATCTCTCGAAATAGGTATTGGGGAACCCCGATCCCGCTTTGGAGAAGCGAAGATGGAGAAATCAGAGTCATCTCCAGCGTCAAAGAACTCGAAGAGAAGACCGGCAAAGAGATTCTCGATCTGCATCGCCATTTCATCGACGATCTGACATTTGTCGAGAAGGGAAAAACTTTTAAACGGATCCCTGAGGTTTTCGATTGCTGGTTTGAGTCGGGCTCTATGCCGTATGCGCAAAATCATTTCCCGTTTGAGAATGAAGAAGAGACCTTGAAAGCTTTTCCTGCTGATTTCATTGCGGAAGGCGTCGATCAGACCCGCTGCTGGTTCTATACTTTGCATGTACTAGCCGTTGCTCTATTCGATAAGCCGGCATTTAAAAATGTGATTGTGAACGGAATTATTCTGGCTGAAGACGGCACGAAGATGTCTAAGCGTCTCAAAAACTATCCGGAACCTGGCATTGTCATTGAGAAATTCGGTGCGGACGCCATCCGTCTTTACCTCATGAGCAGTCCGGCTGTGATGGCCGATGATTTAAGATTTTCAGGTAAAGGCGTGGAATTTGTTTTGCGACAAGCGCTCATTCCTCTCTGGAACTCTTACGTCTTCTTAGCGACCTATGCCAAGATCTATAACTGGAAACCGTCAAACCATTTTCCTGTTCCTAAAGCTGACATCGATCGTTGGATCTTGTCAGTCTTGCAAAAACTCGTGCATACGGTAACGGAAGCAATGACAGCTTATGAATTGCAGGCTGCTGTTCAGCCGCTTTTCGGTTTCATCGATCATTTGACGGATTGGTATATCCGCCGCAACCGGAGCCGTTTTTGGTCTGATGAGGCAAGCCGTGATAGAGATGAAGCTTTTGAAACCCTCTATACCGTTTTACATACGGTGGTGAGAGTGACAGCGCCGTTCGTGCCTTTTTTAAGCGATGCGATCTATCTAGAGCTTCGTCAAAAAGACGATCCGATCTCTGTCCATCTTTGTCCATTCCCGCTCTCTCAAAGCAAACTCCAGGATCCCGATCTTGAAAAAGAGATGCATGCGGTTCAGATCGTTGTTGGAATCGGCCATTCTCTACGGAAAGAGCATAAGCTGAAAGTCCGTCAGCCTTTAGCTAAAGCCCACGTGATCTGCAGTGATCTAGAGAAATTAGATGCGCTTAAGAGGCATGAAAATCTCATCGCCGAAGAATTGAATGTGAAAGAAGTCGAGTTCCATAGCGATGAGACGGCTTTTGTGAGCCTACATGCGAAGCCAAATTTCCGCGTATTGGGTAAAAAAGTCGGCAAACTGATGAATGCAGTCCAAAAGGCTGTTGAGAAATTGCCTCTAAAGGACCAAAAACTCCTTTTAAACGGCCAAGAAGTCTCTATTTCAGTCGAAGGTGAGACAATCGTTTTAACGCCCGAAGATGTGGCTGTGGAGCGTCAAGTCAAGCAAAACGTGATTGCTGGAACTGAGCATGATTTAACAGTTGCTTTAGATACCGTTCTTAATGAAGAGCTGATCGAAGAAGGAATTGCCCGTGAGCTCGTCAATAAGATCAATACGATGCGACGGGACCTCGATTTTGCTGTCACCGACCGCATTCATCTGAAGTTGCAGACTAGTCCTGAAGTGAAAGCTGCCTTTGAGAAGCATCGAGATTATATCTGCCATGAAGTGCTGGCTTCCGACTTTTCATTTGAAAAATGCGAAGGGGATACTTGGGACATCAACGGCTATCCTACACTGATAGGAATTCAGAAAGCGCTTTCCTGACTATTTTCAGCGAAAAGATAATCTTACAAATTTTTTTAAAATCTTGACATTAAGATTTATTAAAAGATTTAATAGACGCAGGTTAAGGAAGATTGCATCTTCAAAACCTGAAATTCTAAAAAAGGAGTCTTTATGGCTGTAACAGCAGTGAAAGCATCATCATTTGATGTACCTCTTCCTATCATAGGTTCGATTCTTGATGGTTTAATGGATCGGGTTAATAATTCCATACAACAAGTAATCAACAGTGCCACAAGTGGTGTCCTGAGCATGGAAGTTGAAGCAGGTCGGCAAGTTGCCAATGCAATTCAAAATGCTAAAGAAGCATATGCTGATAGTTTAGATAAGACAACACAAGATGTGAATAAATTAGTTACCGATACTCTCGGTAAACTTACAAATATGGTGTTACTTGTTGAAACTGACGTCAAGTCGCAATTAGCTCAGGTAGCTGCAGATGCTCAACAGCTAGTGCTGAGTCTTCCATTCAGTAAACAGAACCCTCAATTGACATCGATTGCTCCTCAGTACGTTGTTATCAGTACACAAAATGATACTGTGTTAGTTAAATTCTCAGGTGTTTTTCCTTGGTCTGCAGATTCTCGTTATCCTACAACTTTTACTTTGAATGGTCAGGCTTGTCCTATTTTCCAGAATACCACTCAGGTTTTGATGTACAGGGCACCCGTGGGCGCTTTTACGAATACAAGTATAGATAAATGTGCCTATGTGATGGGTAATTTGCAAGTCAAGTGGAGTAATGGATGGATGTGGCCTTTTGAGCGTACTAATACTGCTCAATATAATACAGGACTTGCTGTTCTTCCATTAAGTCCTGGAAAAATTACTGCGTATTATATGTCAGGGGGATTTAACCGTGTCCCGAAGGATTTTCAGACCGTTTGTACACGTAGTGCAGAGAATTATCCACGTCCTCCGACAGGATGGCTTAAAATACCTGTGACTGTACCGCCGGAGTTGGGATGGCACATCGATACCAGCGTAACTCCGACCTTGGCTTTAGATCCCGCTGGCCACATTAATCATGGTAATCACACGGAACAAATTATTAGCTATGATGAGAACAGTATACAAATCGAAGTTGGACTCCAAAACAATGGAGTCGGTCAATATGTAGGTGTCTCACAATTTTTTGTTAATTTTAGAGAATATCAGGATCAGCCTCTCTCTAATATTCGGAGCGAGCCTGTCGTTCTGAGATGGGGCGACTCAATAATGCTTCAGCCCAGGGTGGGAGAAACCGTCTGGAAAGTTAACTTTGTATGTTTTGATGGTACAAGCAATGATTTTGGACCAGCAGACATTGGCAATAAATATTTGCAGTTAATCAATGAAAATAACACTATCCGACTTGTAGCCCTGGTACCCGACCAAATCCAACCCTAATTTATAGAGCCCTTCTTTTTTCGAAGAAGGGCTCATTTCTATTCAGGCCTATTATTTCTTTGAAGATAAGTCATAATGGACTTTTTAAGACCCAAGACTTTAAGAGGCTGATGAATTACGCCTTTTTGGGGACATAGTAATGGAGAGTTTCTGCCCAAAGAAAGCCATGGCTGAGGGCCATCGGATAGGCGATAAAAGGGAAACGGCTAATGCCATTGAGTCCTTGAGAGGATTGTTTCCAGATATAATAACAGTTCTCTCTAAAAGTTTGAGTGAAGAAATTAGGGATCATAGCCCATTTCTTAAGCTTCTCTTCTGATTGCCAACCTAAAGGATAAAACCAACCCAATCCGAGTCCCGCTATGGTGGGAAGAGGATTCACATAAAGCGGCAAAAGCGCTGCGAGAGCCGTGAAACTGTAATGGAAAATACCGCAGACAATTTTCTTGATCTTGTGTTGAGTATCAGGCGGAAAAGGGTCTGGGGAAGGAATCGGAGTTTTGCGGTACTTCTGGTATTCTAAACCGAATGTTAGGAATGTTTTTTTTAGCTCGTCAAAATCTTCTACTATCTTTTCATCAGGCGGGACAAGATGTAGAATGAGCTTTTTAATCTGTGACTCAAAGGCGGTGAGATGAGAATTAAATTGAGCTGGAAAATGTGTTTTGTATTCGGATTTAAAAGCCCAATCTACTAAAGCCAAAGGAGGCCGGGTTTGTTCCACGCATTTGAGATCTGCTTGAAGGCTTTTGAGGAAGTTCTCAATGTGTGATTTTAGAAAGTTTTCGGCGCCCATAAATAGGATCTTATCGCTCGTGCTAAGAAGATAAAAAGATAGGGAAGCCCAATACCAGCCTATAGAGGAAAGAGAGTTGAGGGCTTTTAAAACTTCTAGAGGATTGAAAGATAACGCTCCATGAACCAATAATTTTCCTTCTTGGAAACCGAGCGTCAGTGTTGTTCCACTTAAAACAATGCCCCAAATGGCTGCAGCCACAAAGCAGTGGTGAGCTAAACGGGATGCTTTTTCGGCAGGCTGCTCTGCTGTCAGCAGATTCCTATTCTTTTGATATATAACAAACAGAGAGGCAGGAATGATCGTCCATTCAATAGGAAAAGAACCTACTTTATACGAAGCCGCACTGACTGAAAGTATCCCTAAAGCATAGGTTGCATAGCGGACTTTTTGATGGGCCATGTAAGGAGAGACGCAGGCAATTGCCGATTCTAAACGATTGACTGTTGTTGCCATAATCACTCAAATGATAAAGGAAGGCGGTTTCTCTTGCGATGAATGTAATACCAAGTTCCAAAACCTATAAGGGCAAGGCTCCAGATAATGAGGCGTCCGGGATTGAAGAACGGATAAGAAGGTTGATTAGGAGCTCCAAACCGATTACCAGGAGGCCAGAAGATAAAGACGGGGCCGCCCCGAAGATTTTGCTCGGGCACAAATCCAAAGTCGCGGCTGTCTCCGCTATTGGCATGGTTGTCACCAAGACAGAGATAGGACTTTGGAGGAATTTTTAAGCCGTATTGTTTAATGAATGCGATGTCAAGATTGCCGCTTGCATCTACAGGAGGACCTTGGTCGATAAATGGATGATAACTATTTCCTGGACGGCATAGCATCTGTCGTTTCTTTTCTCTTTCAATGAACGTCGTTAAAGTGGAATCATCTTTTTTGAGGATGGGAGCGCCCATGAGATAGAGGTCTCCATCGCGGAAATAAGCATACCGGGAAGGAACAAGATATTGTTCTTTACTTTGCGGATTATACCGGTTGTCGAACTCCATGCCGATGTTAAAGAGGAGTTGCACGCGTTGGGGATCAAAACGATAAAGAGGGCTTGAGGAAGGCAATTCGGATGTAATGCCTTGCCATTTTACTTGATAAGCTTTTCCATAATAATACTCATACGTTCCATCAGGAATGGTGGGCAAATAAGGAAAGAAGGCTTGTGTGCCAAAACGATCGGGATTGATTCCATACCTGTATGAAAAACCATTATTAACAATAAACCGCGCTGTATAAAGATTGTCCATGATCGCTTTCAGCTGAGATTCCTGCAGAGGAATCACCGATGTCGAAAGACCGACTAACGGTCTTACCCGGTTATATTCATCAGGCCCTATTCTGGCCATGCTCAAACTGGGATTATGTTTTAATTCCAGATAAAGAACGCCTTCTTCCATCAGAGAAGGATCTTGATCCGTGAACATCCGAACTTGGTCTTTGGTTAAAAGACGGGCCATTGCAAAGTTTTTGATGCCCCATAGATCTTCATAGGTGAGGCCCGGATTTTGCATCTGGATTTTAGGCAGAAGCTCTCCTCGTGCTTGGGTCCGGCTGGTGGCATAAAGACGGGCAATGGGCTCATTCATTTGATAGATGATGACAGGAGAAAAGATATCTGGAAGAACAGACGGCGTTGTTGAAACGCGGGTTCCTTCAAAAGAGATAAAGGGGATATGGTCAATTTTATCCAATTGAGGCGGCTGCAGCTCAGGAGTGATGTCTTGTCCTGCCTCGTCAATGCCGTAAACTTTTCCGCCATAAAAATAAAGGGTGTCGCCTGGCTTGCCGATGATCCGTTTGACCAGAAGTTTTTTTCCTGGAAATAGATAAAAATACACCGTATTGGCATCCCGGACATCCATGTCTTCAACAGTGAAGATGACGATATTGTTCCGTTTGATGAGATCGGGATTAAAATAGAAATGGCCCAGTCTTAAGGGAAAGTTAATGCCGAAGTCGGTTTTTGAGACAGAGAGCCGGTCTTGTTCTTTGAAGGTGGGGCGCATCGATCCCGTGGGAATTTCATAAAGCTCAAACCACATTTGCCGGATCAAAATAGCGATAAAAAGGGCAGCGGCAACTCCTAGGATAAAGTCTCGGGTCTGTTCAAAGAAGTTTTTTTTGAGATGAACGTTCGCGGAATTCTGAACGATATGGCTGATCTCGACGGCTTTGATCGAGTCTTTTTGCATGACCGCACTTTGAAGAGAGATCAGTTCTTTTTTAATCTGCTCTGCGGTTTCTGGAGAAAGCTCTTTCTTCTTTTTGCAAAACCTATGATAGGCCGCCAAAAGAGTTTTTTTCGCTTTCTTTAAGATAAACTGTTTTTTCATAAAAGTAGATAAGCTTAGCAGGAAGTACCTTTCCTTCCTAAACGATTTTAAAGAGATGTTTTTGATTAAGCTTGGTTAGTTTTGATTAAATAACATTACCTTTGGGGCTGTGGAAAACTTGTTGATAACTCGACTTGACAAGAGATGCTTAGAATTGGTGTTAAGCTTGTATGAATAACAATGAAATCTATTGACACTTAGCGACTTAAAGCCATTACCTCTGCACAAAGAAATTAATCTGCGGAAAGTTTGTTGATAAGTCGGATTTACGAGAGCGCACTCTCGAGATTTTTGTAACCAGTCTTGATCAGAGCCGATTCACGAGCAGATAGAATAGAAGGATAAGATTTAAAAATTTCTATTTTCGCCGGCCCTCCACTATAGTGATGGATAATAGCTTCTTCATTCTCTCCCCAGGATTTATGCCAGTTATAAATCAAAGGCAGTTCTAGCACAGAAATCCGCTGAGTACAAATAACACGGGAAAGAATTTCTTGATCGCTGGGAAGTTGATCTTGGAATTCAAAGATAGCGTCTGCCCATTTTTGAAGAACGGGAGCATCCTTTTGAAAAGCAATAACTCCGGAGTTATATTGGACTTCGTCTTTTAGAGAGGCACAGCTGTTATCGATATTTCTAACGATATCTGGAACTAAGGCGATATCTCCGAACATCAGAGAATGAAAGAGCGGTTGTAAGGAGTCTCTGACCTGACAGTCTAGGTCTAGCCAAAGTCCGCGTACAAAAGGAGATTGTAGAAAAGCAAAAGGTTTTTTAAACCAGGAAGATCGTAATTTCCAAAACCCCTTTCCATATCTCGCATCCCACTGCTGTTTTTGAGCAGAAGAAAGGGAATCTGCTAAACATATCTCAGGAGTCGTTAGCGGGATGTATCTGCCTTTGCTTTTGCACCAGGCTATCCCTTTTTTTGACATGCCAAAATCGAAAAAAACCACCGGATAAGAGTTGTGCGCTGAATAGTTTTTCCACCACCAGGGAAGGAGCCACTCCATTTTGCAATCGCATCCGACAATAATGCCTTCATCCATGTTCTACCATTGGAAAAGTTGATCGGAATAGACGACGACATCTGGAAATTGGGTCGAAATAAGGACCCAGCGGTAGTGATGCCCTTTTTGAAGTTTATGCTCGAGCGTTTTCTCTGGAACTTGCAAGGTAACATCCGATCCTGTTTTGGAATCTGCCAATGAAACCTCGACCATCGGATGAGAATCAATCGAAAGATCCATGGCTAAAAGGCGAAGATCTGAATAGTACGCAGGAGAGTGAATATGAAATTCCAAAGACCCTTTTTTCAACACGCTGTTCCCAATGAAAAAAGGAGTCTGTTGAAAAACAATCGGTTTAGGCGAGCTCATGCCTTGTCCTGAATCGATGGTTCGTATTGCAGCTCGATAGTGGGGACTCTTAATTTCGATCCAGTAAGGAAAGGCAAATCCGGAAAAATAGACTTCGATTTCACAGCCTGCAATGATCGAATTATCATTAGGCCAGCGGGTTGTCCAAGCCGTGATGGAAGATTTTTCCATTTTCTTTCCTTCGAAAGTCACAGGCGGTATCCAGAGCGAACGGTGATCTTCGTCGCCTATGGGTGGAGGCCCGATTCTTTTTCTTTTGTCCAAAGGAGTTTTTTCCAAAGATAAAGTCATCAAACGAGAGAGAAAATTATTTGGATCTTCGGCAAAAAGCCAAGCCGTCCTAGAGTAAGAATAGCTCTCAATGAGCTTGTTTTTTTCGAGATCGATGAGATAAGAGACCCACGCCGTATGGCCGGGAGCATCTTGCGAAATCCACTCTTTCCAAGAAGTAGCATGAGAATCGTGATTCAAGGTCGGAACATCAATTTCTTCTAAGAGGAGATATTTGTCTGTGACAGAACGGATCAGAAGGATCGTATAAGTGCCCATTTGCTCAGTTACAACATAATCATTTGAATTCCCTTTAATAAGTTTATCTTTTAAAGAAAATGCATTTAAAAATGTTGTAAGTAAAATAGAAACTATTAAAATCGCTCTTTTCATCATTTAATTATAATTTATTTTCACAATCGTAGCAATATTTAGGTTCAAATACCTTGGGATCTTCAACTTGGATGGTCATATGGCGGATGCCAAACTCTGCTTCCAGAAGCCGATGGGCCCCTGCCAAGACATCGGTTTGAGAGTCAGCGATCAAATGGACGCTCAAAACAATTTTATGATGGGAGGCCGACCAGATATGGAGATCGTGGACTTCTTCGACTCCGGGAAGCCGTTCGAGGGCATCTTGGACAGCTTCAGCATCGATTTCTTCGGGCGTTGATTCCATTAAAATACGGACCGTTTGCTTGATCACTTTTCCAGAGCTTCGCAGAATCGTTAAAGTGAATACGATCGTAATGAGAGGATCGATGAGATTCCAATGGGTTGTCCATAGAATGATACCGCTGATAATCACACCAACGCTGCCTAAGAGATCTCCCAGCACATGAAGATAAGCGGCTCGCATATTCAGGCTGTGGCCTTGAGACGGGTGCAAAATTTTCATCATCCACAGATTGGCAATGAGCCCTATCGTTGCAATGATGAAAACAATCGGACCATCGACCACTTCGGGTTGAAAAAACCGATGGATCGATTCATAGATCAAAACGCCCGATAATGCCCATAGCGAAGCGGCGCTAACGAGCGCTCCTAAGATTTCGGCACGATGATAGCCGTAGCTCATGGTTGGGGTCGCAGGCCACCTGGCCATCCGTGCCACGATAATGCCTAGCAAGAGCGCTCCCACATCGGTGAAGAGGTGCATCGCATCAGAAATCAGCGCCAAGCTATTGGCAACATAGCCTCCGACCACTTCAACGATCATGAAAAATACCGCTATCCACAAGGAGCGGTGTAAAGCATGATGATGGGTATGTCCATGACAATCGTGGGCCATTTATACACTCCCTATTGCACTCTATAAGTATTTAGTGATATTGAAAACAAGAGGGGATTATGCATCGAATACGGTTTTTCTTGTTACTGAGTTTTGCTCTATTGTCAGGCGCTTCCGCGCAAGAAAAAATGGTAGCAGCTTCTGCAGAATCCGAAGCTTGCGGTAAAGAGATCCAATCGATTGATGCCCAAGTGCAAAAACTTGAAAAAGAAAAAAAAGTGCATCAAGATCTAGCGCGGCAATATCAAAAGCAAGGCGATGAGTGGCAATATAACTCAGGAAATATTCAAGATGGTTATACTGCTTGGGGAAAAGCTAATGAGGAAAGAAGAAAAGCGATTGATCTCCAACAACAGGTTAATCTTCTTGTTCAGCGTAAACAACGGATTATCCAGTTTTATCCTGAGCTATGGGAGCCCTAGAAAGGGTATTTATAGCAAGATGGGGAGGAACTTCATCCAAATATTCTGTTAGGTTAAGTCTTTCCAGCCTTTGAAAAACTTGGGGATGCAATTCTTTCCACCGAGTTAAATGTTTCTTATTCAAGCCTATCTCTCTCTTTTGTAGAGCGTATTCCAATTCTTTACTTTTATGAAAAGGATACATATAGCTACGATCTTTAATTTGACTTTTCAGCCAAATCTTTAATTTTGAATCATCTTTTTCGTTAACGAAATCTTCAAAAAAAGCAATGAGGCTACTAAAAATATCCTTAAAGTGTTTTTGTTCAACATTCTTAAAGTCATTACTGATATAAGGATTTTTCTCTTCAATAAAAGATAATTGACCTAAAGCACGAAGAGCTTCACAGGCTTCTTTATAATTTTTGATCCATTCAGTGGAGAATTCCTTCTCAAAAATAACAGATATTTTTATAAAATTTGTTAAATTTTGTGCTGAAAAGGGAGCCGTGTAAAATTGGGTTTGTTTGATTTGATTTAACCACTCCAAGATTTGATGTTTATTTGACTTATTCGCCCCATAAATATTTCTCTCGCATACGGTCTTAAAATCCGAAAATATAAATAATTGGGATTGATAATGCTGTTCAGTAAAATTGATCAACAAAGCTTTATATTTTTGAAAGAGCCGAGCATTTCTAATTATAACTTCCATTGCAGGGAGTATTTCTAGCAAAAGTTTTTTTAGTTCGTCATCAGCTAATGCCTGCGGCGGTGGAGAAGGTGGCAAGGCTTGTTTAGTTTCACTTAATTGGGTAGCTGGGGCTGTAGGTTCTAGGATTTTTGTTCTTTCATCTCTCATCAGCTCTTCGGCATAATAAAAAACCAACGCACAATACCCGGGACAAAGATTGTCTGGACATTCCATCAGGTAGCTCTCAGCATCCATATCATAGAGTTTGGCTTTAGCTTTTAAAAAAAAGCATGACAATAGCTTGAGGTCGTCTGCAGGTAAGCCAGAATTGATATGTTTCCAACCCAACCAAGTCAAAATATTGAAAAAAGGAAAAGGGAGGGTAAATTTTGTAGGTTGATTTGATTCCTTTTCTGTAGTTTTTATCAAATGGTTACTGGTGGCGTAATCTTCTAAAAACTGTAAAGCTTCTGCATTATTTTTTCGGGTATAAAATTCTCTACAAAATTTAATGGCTTGATTTACACATGCAATGAGTTCTTTTTTCGAGCTATCTTCATTAACTGAAGCTGCAACCGTTTCTTTATAAAACGGATTCATATTCAACTCAGAAATTATTTGAGTGCTCGCTATGTATAATTTTTGCCATTTTGAAAGAACTTCACAATCAATTGCAGTGCTTATCTTCTCGGGATTTTGTTCTAAACTTCTAATTAAAAGATCACTGAATAAAAAAGATGAAAAATAAATGGGAGAGATACGTTCTGAATTAAGCCATTCTCTTAATGTATTCTCATCTTTACATTGACTCAATTCTTCAAAGAATAGAATAGAGATTTGTATTTGATTTAAAATAGTTTTTATATAATGATGTTCGTTTTCTGAAAGTTTAGGGGATGGTAAAGTTGGAGATGAGGGTGAGTTAGCCTCAGTGTTTGGCAACCTTTCAGTGGTTTGATCTTTAACCTCTGCGTGAAGAGCTGTAGGTTTTTCTCCCTGCGATGTTTCTTGCGGTCGAGGAAGAGAAGATGTCGGGGAATTCTTAGGAGTTGGGACGATGTTAGTTGGGGCAGGAGCAGGATTAGGCTTTTCTGTATTTCTTGGTTCTTGCGATCCAGAAGGAGATAGCGGGGCATCGTTAGAAGGTGTTGGGACGATTTTGGTGGGAGCCGGAGGAGGAGTGATCCTCTCAGCAAAGACAGCGTCTCTAACTTTTTTTGAATCTAAGCTAAAAGCGCGCGCGATTGTTCCAGGAATAATGAAGATCACAGCAAAACAAAAATAAGCTCCGGTTTTGATCGCTGAAGGTATCCAGGAGTCATTATTTCCGTTATTGCTTTTCTCAACGAGAGTATAGGTACTGTTCTGGGTTTCAATCGTCTCTCGCCCTACAAAATACTGAACGTACCAAAGAGACCAATTAGCAAAATTATTTAGAGAAGAGTTATGACCCATGACTTCAGTTCTATAAAACGCTTTAACTCTATTACTAACTCCTTCAATCGGCATATAAATCCCTTTTTAATTCAAGACAGTTTACATGAAATAGCAATTAACTTAATAGGAAAATTCCCTAACTGTTTTAACAGTTAGGGAGGGGATTTATTGCTCACTTAAAAAAGCGCGTAATTCTGGAGAAGCGTCAGCAGGGATATGGGTGACATCTATAAAGCGTTTTAATTCAGGCGTTTCAAGTTTTTCCACACAAGTTTCAAAACAATCTTTCCATGCTCTCCGTTCTTCGAAACCGACGGTCTCTCTATAACGAGAGAGTTGAGAAAACCTTTTTTGACCCCATAAGAGAGGGTAATCAAATTTTGCACTATGCTTTTCTAACCATTGCTTAAGATTTTTGTCTTCCTTGATGGCTAATCTAAAAAATTCGGTTTCGCTTATGAACCGATCAGCAGTTGTCAAAGGAGCCATGTCTTGTGGCAGTTCCGTTAGAAATTTCTCTAAATTTAAGAATATTAATTGATCACGACAGAAAGGATATAGACTCTTGAAGTCTTCTAAAGAAGCTTTGTCGAATATTCCATCAACTATCTCAAGTTTTTCGTATATACCTTGCGCATTAATAAAAGGATAAGAGTAACTATGCTTGCTTTTGAAATCTTTGAACCATTTTTCTATCTCTTTTTGATCAGCTTCTTTGGATTCTTTAGGAAGTGTTCTAAGTTTTTCTGCAAGGGGTCTAATGACAAAGAGAGAGTCATTAAAAGCTTTTTCCATCATCTCTTTTACAGGCATGACTTCTTTTTTTGCTTGTACTAGTGCTGCGGGAGAAATGCATTCATTTGCATATTCAGGTAACCCTAAAGAAGCAAGTTTTGTGCAACAGCTACGATACAAGGTAATGAATTCAACATAAAAGGGGGGAGTATCTTGATCTTCAGGTGGTATAAGTTTTAGGAAATCCTTAGTCGCATAGAAGGGACTCAAATAATCAGGGTTTAATTTTTTCGCTTCCAACCACTTTTGAGTTGCAGCTTTATTATTGGGATAGTCTCGCAATTGACGATCCAGATCTTTAAAAAAAACAAGATGAGGTTCTATTTTTTGTTTGATGAGCGCGAAAGGATCTCCTTGTGGGGACATAAACTGGTTCATCTGTGTTTTCAAGAGCTCTTTTAACTCAGGATTTTGAAGGACGGCTGACTGCGTAGCCTCCAACCCTTGATTCATATCATCAAGAATAGGAGTTTCTTGAGCATAAAAAGCTAGATCGCCCTTCATAAGCAAACAACAACGCGGATAATTTATTGACCATTCTTTCATGATAGAGGGATCTAGATAAGGATGAAGGGCAGGGATGATGGGAAGTTTAGCTTTCAAAAAACCGCTCGTAGAAAAAGGATGGTATTCTTTAAAAAAAGGAAGCTGGCTTTCTTTTCGCAACCAGAGTCCTAAAGAATGGGTAGGTTGCTTTAGAAGCTCAACGAAAAATTGATTCATCGTCTTTATTGTCAGAGTGACTTTTTTGCCTAGCTGTTCTACCTGATTTTTCAGTGAAGGATGTGGTGGCATATCCAAAAAATGACAAAAGGCCAAACTGTTCAATTCCAGAAAAACTTTTTGAAGCTCAGCGGGTTCTGCGGTCCTTTCGACTGAAATTTTTGGAGTTGGAGGCACTGGAGCTGTTAATACAGGAGAAGAAATTGTAGTCTCCTTCAAAGCTTCGGATAAAATATCGTCCAAATCATCGGCAACGGAAGGGGCAACACGAGAGGGATCTAGAGAGGGTTTAGGTACAGAGCTTGCCTGCTCTCTTAGGAAAGCTTCCATAGTATCGGCTAAGATTTTTTCCGAATCTGAAAGAAATGCTGGATCCAAGACAGCAGTGACCGGTAACGATGCGATAGTTACATGCGCTTGAGTCTCTGGGCGTATAAGGGGTGAGGTTGAGCGGTTGGTGGTCGGGGAAGTGCCTGAAGCCATAATAACACCTTTTAGTTAAAATTTAATCTGGTTGAGTATTTATTAATGATTGGAAGTTTGAAATATTTTCCAATTGATCCATAGCCCCCATCAAAGTCTGAATCAGCGGAAGATCTGGGGAAGGAGCTTCTTCAATAGCAAGATCTTTTTCTTTCAGAAAGGTAATGCAACTTGTATAAGTGGTCAAAAAAGGTTGTATTTTGGAGATATCAGGAGCTAATTTTTTCATAAGTTCTAGAACTCGCGGATAAGTTGTAAATGGATAGAAGTACTTAGGAGAAGCTTTTTGTTTTTCCAACCATTCCTTGATTTCTACAGTTTGTACATCGGACTTTTGGAAAAATGTCTCCAATTCCGAAAAGAACTCTTTATTCCATCTAAAAGCTGAACTAAGAACGCCCTTCGATTCGGCCTGGATTTTTTTCTGGCGAGTTTCTTCTTGCCGATGGTCAGCAAAGCCTACGTCGTCTAATTTCTTGCAGCAGTTCGTATGCAGTTCACTAAACCGGGAGAATAGAGCAGGGTCAATGAGATCTCTCAGTGCAGGATTGCTTTGCAGCTTTTCTGCAAAAAGAAAAGGATAGGGGTAAAAGGGGCTATTAAAAGCTTCCTTAAATACGCTTTCTACGCTGCTTTTGTCCTTTTTTTCACTTAGCTTAGATAAAAAGGAGATAGAAGATGTAAGTTGGTTATTGAGAGCCTTCTTTTTTGGTGCTTTTTTCAGTTCTTCAGCTTGCACACTCAGATAACTGGTTTGCACAGACTCAGGCAATTTCATCAACAGCTCAGTAGCACTCAACGCGGGTAACTTTAAGAGAAATTGAAGGGCATACTTATGCTGACTTTTCGGACAAAGGAAAAAAACTTGTATATGCAGAGGTAATTTCATTAACAAATCTGTGCATTCAGGCTCAGACAATTTTAAGAGAAATTCAACGGAATAACCTAGGGAAGTCTGCGAAAGAAAAGAAATAGTTTGTTCTTGAGGCAACTCTTTAAGCAATGCATGCCGTTTAGCTTCGGGTTTTTTGCACAGGAAACCAAACATAGAAGATGTGCGACCGGACGCAGGAACTTGTGAAATCAAAGCGAGTGAATAGACCTGGTCGATCTCAGGAGAACGCAAACTTAAATGGCGGGTCAAAATTCCGATAGGAGTTAGAAAAGGGACTAAACAGAAAGCGCCTATCCAGACAGCAATTTTCAGGAGTGTTTTATAATAGGGATTTGGAAGGGTAGAATCAGGCGCTGCTTTTAGGGTGACCCTTCCATTCAGACATTCATATCGCTTTTGACCAATCAAATGTTGAATGGCGGCAAAAGCTACATTAGTCGCCGAGTTACAAAAATTGGATGTATCTTGTAGGACAAGTTGTGTTCTAAAAAAGGCGTCTAATCTTCTAATTAACATCCAAATACCGTTTAAGTTGCCGAAGATATTACCATGGAAATTTTCTTATCGGCAATGTTTTTAAGCAAAGACAATCTATACTGCGGTCAGAAAAGCGCGTAATTCTGGTGAGGCATCTTTAGGGATCTGAGTCGTATCAATGAATAGCTTCAATTCAGGGGTGGTGAGCTTTTCCGTGCATGCTTCTAAGCAATATCTCCAAGTGTTTCGGATCGTACTATCAACTTCTTTATAGTCTTTAATCTTAGAGAGTCGTTTTTTAGCCCATAAGAGTGGATAATCATTTGAGGAATTATTTTTTTCTAACCATTCTTTTAGATTTTTTTCCTCTTGTGTAACCATTTCTTGGAGGAATTTTACTTCCCTTGTCAAACGATCAACAATCGATATTTCTTTTGTGGAACGGGAAGGTGCAGCAGGAGGAGGTGTAAACGTCGCGATTTTACCAAGATTGTGCACAGATGGGATAATAAAACCCGCAGCACGCAGTTTCTGACAACACTCGCTATAAAGTGTAAGATAACCGGAATAAGGGGGTTTATCTAAAACTTCTGGCATGAAGCGACGGAAACATTTTAACATCTTGGAAGTAGAGAAGATTTGAGTGATATGAGGTAAATTTCCATTTTTTGGATACAATAGAGACATTAATGTAGAAGGATTAGGAGGGGATTGCTGAAGTAGAGATAGAAGCGATTCAAAAAATAACGTGTTATTTTTGATCATGAGCTTCATATTTTCTTTTTCACGGTCCATGTTTTTTTTCGTTTGATGGATCGTTTCAGTCATTTGCTGCCGCGCCTGCGGAGGGCATTCTTCTGCTAAATAGTCTTTTAGATTAGGATCGCTCATCAAGTCATCACATTGACCATCTAACTCCTCCCATTCTGCTAGATCTTTTTCATCGAGTTTGATTCCCGCTTCATTCAAAGAGATCTGATAAATAAGAAAATAATCTCTTAAAAAAAAGGGAGCCGAATAGGATGGATCCCTTCTTTGCTCATCAATAAAGGAAATTATAGCCTTAAAATTTCCGCGATGTTTTAGTAACTCTTTATAAAATGAAAAAAGATAGTTCAATGTTTCCTTCAGAGTAGCTTCCGTTTGAGATTTGATCACAGGGTCTTTATACACCTCTTTCATTCTCTGCACGACATCCTCATAAGAGGGCTCTCTCTCAGTTTTTCTGGGCTCCTTAGTCGAAGGACTTTTCGGACTACTAGAAGGAACGCTAACAGTAGGATTTGGTGGGTTTTTTAAGGGGATACTTGTATGGGATTTGGTTGGGTCGCCAGCGGTCTTAGTTGATGGGGGCTGAGCAGTACTGTGAGCTCCGCTAGAGAGAACCTTATCAGAAGGATTTGATGAATTTTCAGCAGGAGACTGAAGAGTGGCTCTATCTGCAAAAACAGCTTGGCGAATTTCAGGAGAGTCCAAGCTTAAGATACGGGCCCATGTTCCAATAATTAAGCAAGGGATAGCGGCGATAAAATATAGCCCACTTTTAACAGCAGAGGGAATCCAAGGGTAGGCATCATCTACTTTATTCGGAAGTATTCGTTCAACTTTTCCATCTTTATATTGAATTAACTCTTTGCCAGTGAAATAGTGGACATAAGAAAAACATGTATTAGCGACATCATTAAGTTTATTCGGCTTATTCAGTCTTACTTCAGTCGTATAAAAATGTAAAACACCCTGTGAAATGATACGAGGGATTGATGATGTTGACATGATGTTCTCCTTTTTAGGGGAGAAGTTTAGCATGAACTTTTGGTTATAGGCAATTCTTGTCTTATTGGGATTCTCTGATCATCATATCAGCCTTTGATAACAAGCCCGGGCTTTAAACGGGCGACCATGGACGCAAGTCCGGCCTGCTCTACAGCTTCAACAACATCATCGACATCTTTGTAGGCATCGGGCATTTCTTCTGCCACAGTGCGTCCTGAAGAGGAAAGAACTGTAACGCCTTGAGAGGCCATATATTCAAAAACGTTTTTCCCTTTCCACGCTTTGAGCGATTTCACGCGGCTTTGCGCGCGGCCTGCTCCATGACAGGAGGTACTCCAGGTGAGCGGATTGCCCAGGCCTGCCATGAGATGGCTGGCACGACCCATATCTCCGGGCACTAAGACCGGCTGTCCGGTTTTTCGGAAAAGAGGAGAGAGCTCTTCGGCATTCGGTCCGAAAGCCCTTGTAGCGCCCTTCCGATGGACGCAGAGCCGTTTTTTTTCGCCATTGAAAAGATGAGTTTCAAATTTGGCGATGTTGTGACAGACATCGTAGAGAAGTTCGATTTTTTCAGGAGGGATATGGAGTATTTTTTCAAAAGCAGTACGGACCAGATGTAGGATCTGCTGTCGGTTATTGAAAGCGAAATTGGCAGCAGCGGCCATGGCGCTGAAATATTTTTGGCCGTGCTGGCTTTGGATCGGTGCTGCGACGAGCTGCCGGTCCGGAAGGTTTTCAGCAAAGCCCAGCTTGATGAATTCATCGAGAGTGTCTTGGCAGATCTGGTGGCCAAATCCGCGGGAGCCGGAGTGGATGAGAATATAGGTCTGGCCTTCTTCGACACCCCAAGCTTCTGCTGTCTTAGGAAGGAAGATTTTTTCGATTTCTCCGATTTCGACAAAGTGATTCCCGGACCCGATGGTGCCGAGCTGATCCTTGCCGCGGTCTTTGGCTAAGGCGGAGACAGCAGACAGATCAGCGCCTTCGATCATGCCATTACTTTCGATATGGTCAAGATCGCGGGCAAATCCGTATCCTTGCTCGACCGACCATTTTGCTCCTTTGAGCAAAAGTTTTTGGAATTCTTTTTCAGTGAGGCTTTTTTGAGAATGTCCTTTGCCGATGCCGGAAGGCACTAAAGAAAAAATGCGATGGATGAGCATATCTCGGATCGAAGCTTTCAAATCTTTGAATTTAATAGGAGCCAAAGCTAAACGGACGCCGCAATTGATATCGTAGCCGACACCGCCCGGGCTGATCACTCCCGAAGCGGCGTCCATCGCAGCGACACCGCCAATGGGAAATCCATAACCCCAATGCATATCGGGCATGGCAATGCTATAGCCGACAATGCCGGGAAGACAGGCGACATTGCGGACTTGCTGAAGAGGTTCTTCGATATCCATCGCTTGAAGGAGTTTATTCGTCGCAATGATAAGCCCGGGGACTTTCATTTCATTTTCTTGAGGAAGGAGATAAGTTGCCGGAGCAATTTGTTTATAGTTAGACATCGACGATCATTTTCCATTCTAAATGATTTGCATGATAGATCATTTCATCATGATAGCTCACGGCTTTAAACGGAACGCCGATAGCAAGGTCAGTACGGGCAATAAGTTCATTGAGAGCGGCAATGACCGTGTCTAAAGAGGGAAATTTTTTCTCCCCAGAAAAATAATGAACTAAGGGAGGAAATTTAAATGCCAGAGCGAGTTGAGCATGTAGATAAAGTTCATAAAAATTATTGCCGCGGATTAAAAAGGCGATATCGGCTGTATGTTCGATTTCTTCAAAAGGAGGAATGAAAGAATGTCTCCATAACGATTGATAGTGGGAGTTTCCAAGACTTTCCCATAAAGCAATCGCTTTGACATAAAAGGGGATTTGGCACGAAAATTTTTTCCAGGCTTCGACATCGATAGCCCCTCGAGAGACCGTGATATGGGGAAAAAATTGCCGAGTCTCTTGAACATGCAATGCATGAGCAATGAGTTTTTGATCAGCTTGCATGAAGTTCGGAGGTTCAATGTCGGCTGCTACAATACGCGGTTCATGGTCGCTCGGCAAAAAACTCCATCGGGTACAATAACCCGCAGGTCCTATTGAAGAAGGAAGGGAGATCGTTTTAATTTTTTCTAAAACAGGAGATAAGGAAGTTGAGCCTAAGAAAGCGAGGGTCAAATGACGATTTTCTTCGTCTAAAATCCTTCCTGCAGGAAAGTCTTGGGGCCAAATCGCTTCAATCTCTGCGGCAACAAAAAGTTTTTTGTCATTCATCATTTCTTAGCGTGAACCTGATCGTAGATTATATCGACGCTTCCTTGAGGTACCTTTAAAATCTTAAAGGGATCTTTGTTCTCTTTTCGTTTGGAATTTAAACTTGCAGTCAGTTCATTCAAGCTTGCAACAACAGGAGCACCACCTTGATCTATGAGGAGGTTCGTATAGATCTGATTGGAAGGAATGAAATAAATGACATCTCTGCCTGCAACAGCGGCATTAATACCCGTCGTCGTTTTATGACAGATCACGTGATCAGCAATGGCAATCGCTTCCATCGAATTGATATTCCAAGATTTTTCAATGAGATGAACATGGGAAAAAGTCTGTTTTTCCAACTCTCTTTTTTCGATCTTTCCTTCCATTTTAGGATGGGGAGCTATCAAGATTGTATATCCTTTAAGGTCACTTGCGTAGCTCAAGAATTGGGTAAAGGCTTCGTCATATTCAGATCCTGTTCCACCGAGGAAAACGATGACAGGCGACTTAAGAGCAAAAGGGATTTTTGCTGTAACAACAGACGGTTGTATGCCGCTGAGCTGCTGTTTCCAAAGTTCATAGGAAGGCTGTCCTACAACAAGAGCTTGCGGATAAGCATTGAGGAAAGCTTTAGAAGGGACTAACAGATGATCGGGTGTTTTCGCCACTTTTTGAGCAGTTTGGAAAAAAGGGTCTGTGCCTTCACAACTGATATTGTCCCAATAAGCAAAAGTTTGACTTTTGCGCATTTTATAAGCTTCTAAGATTTGTCCTTGGAGCTCGAAAGCAACGCCTGTGACAACTCTCTTTGTTTCGATTTCATCTGTTATTTTTTTGAGACTTTCTTCAGAGATTTTTATATCTCTTTTCCAAGCTTTGTCAATGGATTCGGAGATTCCTAACTGACCAAATGAAACGGTTTTATTTTTGAGGGCAATTTTTTGACTTAAGGTATCGGTTGCTTGTCCTCCAGTCAGGATGAGAAAGCTTTCGTTATTTTGGGCATACTTTTCAATCACCGGAAGCAAAGCATTTGTCTCACCCAGATCCTGTAAAATGAAAAGGGTATCGCAGGTCTGTTTTGCCCATCCTGGAATCGTCGTTAGCAATAGAAATAAAAGCGCTAAAACTTTTTTCATCTGGAAGCCTTTTTTTGAGAAATATATCCTTTTACTAAAGACCTAGTGTTTTAAAAGTTTTTAGGCTTTGAAGCAATCCAAATCTAAGACTTTAGACTATTTGGGTACAGCGATGACTGTTAAGCGACTGATAGAGATGAGGTTACTTTCTTCATCTTTAATCTCGATGGACCAGACCTGGGTTTTTTTGCCGATATGATAAGGCCGGGCAGTCGCAGTTAGCAAGCCCGAGGTGACAGGCCTAATATGATTGGTATTGATATCAAGGCCGACGCAGTGATGAGTCTTAGCATCGACGCAGAAATTAGCCGCAGCGTTGGCGACAGTCTCCGCAAGGGCGCTAGAAGCGCCTCCATGCATAATTCCCATCGGCTGCATGAGATGGGGTCCCACGGCCATTTCAGCTTTCAAATAATCATCCCCGATTTCTGTGAAAACAATCTTGAGATGGGAAATAAAACTATGGACGCATTTTTTTTGCAGTTCTTCGATCGAAAAAGGTGTTTTCCAAATAGCCATATTATTTTAAAGCCTTGTCTTTTCTTCCCCGAAAAAGTTCAACAGGATATTTTTTGGAGGCTTTTTCCAACTTGCACTCAGCTGCCTCAATCACATCTATCCCTAAGACATCGGCAAGATTGCTCAGAAAAATGAAGATATCTCCGATTTCATCTTGCACATGTTCTAAGGTTTTAGGGTCGAGCTGGGAGCTTTCCGCTTCTGTCAAAAACCGGAAAATCTGCAGGAGTTCTCCGGCTTCGGAACCGACACCCATCGCTAAATTTTTCGGTGAGTGGAATTGCTTCCACTCTCTTTCTTGGTAGAATTTACTGAGTTTTTGGAGAAAAATTTTCAGCCGATCTTGCTCTGTCATTCGACGATAAGCTCCAAAGGTTGAGAGGAACAGAAAAGATTAAAAGTCTGCACTTCGATGGTTTTTTTCGCTAGACTCGATTCTTTCAATCTTTTCCCCAGAGGCTCTCAGAGTTTATTAAAAATAGTTTGAACGTTTTTGATATTAGCCGAATAATCATTTTCTTCCCATTCGAATGAGCCTCTTTGGACCCAGATCTGCAAATAGATCCTTTTCTCGATAACGAGAGTATTGTGTTTTTCGAAATGAGCTTTTAAATGACGAGGTGATAGACAAAGGTATCATCAGTAAAAAGCGGTACAGTAGAATTTTGCAAAAGTCTATGTGCAGGAATCATGATTTTCTTCTAATCGGGAGAACAGTTTAAAGATATTTACTGGCTTCACGTATTGAGAGCTTAGAAAGGGACGATCGATGAAGGGAGATGAATTTTTTTACAGCAGCCGGATTGGTCTTGGAGTATTCTCTTAAGCTCCATCCGATGGCTTTGCGAATGAAAAAATCCTTCTCATGAAAAGTTTTTTGGCAATAACTAAACAGTATTTCTTCATGGGTGTTTTCTTTCCAGCGGAGCTGGAAAAGAAGCGCTGCCCTCCGGATCCAAAGATAAGGATCTTCGATCCAACGGTCCATGATTGAGATGAGGTGTGGATGGGTTTTAACCAAATGGCCGACAAGATTAGGAGAGATCGTATCAACCGTGTCCCACCATGATTGAGAACGGATCATCATTTCAAAAGTTGGGAGAATTTCAGGGGTAAATAGTTTGCGGTGACGCTGGGCTAAACAAAGAGCCGTATAGTGATATTCCCTCTGTTCTTGTTTCCAAAGGATTAGAAGGATCTTTTGCAAATTGTCAAGATTGTTGAGTTTCGTTTTTTTGAAGACTTCTTTTTCCAGCAGCTGACGCTGGGGGTTGGTAATCCCTAAAAAAGGGAATAAATTCCTTAAATAGGCAGACTGTTTGAGGGCGACTTTGGGATTAGCAACGGAGTTAAAAACGGTTTCCAAATCATTGATCATAATTCATCATAAATCATCCGCCGGAAAAATCAAAGGTTGCAATTTCTTATGAAAAATTTAAAAATGCTACCGAAATTTTTACTAACCGGAGGTATATATGAAATCTTGCTGCATTCTTCTAACTCTCTGTTTTGCTGTTTGGATGGGACGTGCTGAGAGCAATCCTACCCACCACGATGAACACCATCATGATCATGGCCATCATCATAAAGATCATGAACATGCTTATCGATTTTCGATCCATCAGAAGGACTATAGTTTTTCAAGTGTCTTTCAAATGGATGCACATGGAAAGCCGCATGGGTCGGTGGTAAAAAATTCACTCAGATGGTTAAAGCCGCTGCGCGACTCTTATGATGTTTATGATAAGACAGGAGAGTGGTGCGCAACAGGAATTTCCCGCATTTTTTGTCTGGGATTATTCCGTGCGTGGGGAGCTGAATTCGATATTTATGACAAAAATGGAGCTATCCTGGGAGTCATTGATGGACAGGTCATGACGACGGAGAGGGCCAAATATAGCATCTATAATGGCAAAGGAGATCATGTCGGCATAGCGTATTTGGACTTAACAAATGCAAGTGTTGTGATTGTACATCCTGAAAGAACGTACTACATTATTGCCCGTTTTACTCGAAACTTTGTCCAAGGTCAAACCGATCATTGGGATGCCATCGTTTATGACACCGATGCTATCCATGAGGCAATCATTAAAGTTTTTGCCTCTTTTCTTGTCGATTATCAGGCGTATTTTAAAGCAGACAATTAAAAACGGTATCCCAGGCCGATTCCTGTTCTAAAACCCCCGACATTTACTCTCAGTAATTGAAAGTGTATGTGCTGGTAATAGTAATCGAAGAAGAGATCTAGAGCAAAGTGCTTAGGAAGGTCGAAATAGATACCCGACTTAGCCACAAAGCCGAATCGATTTTTATACGCCCGCTGGCGAATCAGGGGAGAGAAATTTTTTAGATGCAAGAACGTATAGCTAGGTCCGATCCCTAGATACGGCCGTATGTGATGAGAAAAAAAGAAGATAGCTTTAAGTCCCGAACTCACGGGAAAGAGCTGGATATGTCCACTGTGATGTCCCTTGGGATGGCCGTTTTTATAAAAATATCCGGCATTTCCCCAGATACCCCAACAGCCTTTAAATCTATAAGTGAACTCTGCTTCCCCTTCGATCCATCCATGGCCGTAAATCTTTTGTATTTTCTCTGAGCTAGGAAGGAATATCCCTCCTCTCAACTCAGCGATCCAATCTCTTTTCGGGGGATATCTGTTGTTATCATCTGCTTGCAGGCTTAAAAACGCTAAAGCGGAGAATAATCCTATGGCCACAGTCTTGATCATAACTTGCTTATAGGGAATTCAAGCTTTAGATTTCTAAATAAATTAAAAAAAAGGACCTCTTTTGATAAAGAGGTCCTTAAGACAACGGTTAAAAGTTATGCAAATTTAGCAAATGCATTAACAGCGTTCATAGCTCGGGATTCGCTATTCATTTGGATGAGCATTTCTAGTGCGGTTTCTTCCTGTTCTTCTTGTACAGGAGGTAGACCGTACTCTCGGCTTAGCCTTTCAGATAGTCTTTTTGTTGGAGTAGAAGCGCTTGCTTGTTCGGCTTGCTCAATTAATGAGTAACCAATTGGAGTTTCTTCTTCTATCTCCAATTCCTCATCTGAATCATCACCAGAGTCATCAATATCTTCCACTTGTTTACTATCTAAGAAGATCGTCTCTCTCTGAGATAATCCCATCCTAGTAGCGACATTCCTGACAGGTTGGCTAGACCCTAGATCTTCCAACATCTGCACTACAGAAACTTCACTATCTTCTTCCTCAACCACAGATGGTTGGCAAAAAGAGGGGAGATAGCTGGTTAGAGAGGAGAGGAAAGAGGGAGACGGTTCGTTTTCTTCAGCCTCGTCTATTGGAGAAAATGCAGACCAGATAGCGACGGCCGTTGTTTTAACAGCGGAACCGACCATTGTCTCATCTAATTTCGCTCCTACACGCTCTGCAAATGCATTCAGTCTGTCTTTCATTGCTTGCAGAAGTAAATGTCCAAGATATATAGCGAGTCCAACGGTCAGTGTTGTAACGACTATTGTACTCAAAATAGGTAATAGGACCGGCAGAGTCACTGCAGCCACTGCTTTAACACTGAAGGCCGTTAATCCAACTGCTGTGTTAGCCGCAATATTAAGTGCAGTGCCCAAGGCATATACCCCAGGTGATGTGAACAGCATAATGTTCTGGACAATGATACTGCCAGCAGCCACTGGACCTACTTTTATAGCAAGAGCGGCAGCACCCGCCATCAGACCTGCAGTTGTTCCTCCGCCTGCGATCATGAGCAAGTTCTTAGGTTGTGAGACTCTGCTCATCAAACTTGTCGATGGATTTTTTGAGGGCTGGGAAGAGGGGTTGTTGAGTTTGCCTTTTGACTTGAAACTTATTCCCTCTGGTCTTGTTTTCGTTGGGTTAGACATTGCGACCAATCTCTGTGATGATGAAGGAGCAGGTCTCAATTCCCGTCCTGCAGGTGAAGTTCTGGCCATTGCTCTTTGAGCAACTCCTGCTGTACGATGATTAGAGTTATTAGAATTTGATACATGACGTGCGGGTGATGTACCTTGGGGTTTTGGGGCTCTTGATGCTGTTGGTCTGATTGCCATTGTTTCCTCTTTATTTTACTTTTGTTTGTTAATCTTTTTGTTTCGTGCATTAATAATATCAATTATATTTATATTTATGCAACAAATAAAATTGTAATATTACAATTAAAATATGTTATATTAACAAAGTAAAAACATTGTTTTATTTTGAAATAATAATGTGATAATTTGTTAATGAAAATTATTTTAAAACAAATTTAAATTTTAATATTTTCTGTAAAAATATTTAAAAGAATTTTTATTTATTAAAAATAAAAATACCTGTGACTAGTAAAAATTATATTATATAGGCAGTGTGATTTTTTAATGCTGAATTGGCTGTTTTGAGATTTTGTAATAATCCAGTGGGTACTAACAAATCAAAAATTATCTTTAAATAAAACTCTAGGAAAGAGATAAGTCTCAATCATTTGATAATCAGTGATTTAAGATTATTTATGGTGACCGCCGCCATGGTGACCCCCTCCATGTCCTCCGCCGTGATGGCTATGGTGATCGCTGTGATGATCATGATGACTGTGATGATCATGATGACTGTGATGATCGTGGTGGTCATGATGATCATGGTGGTCGTGGTGATGGTGATGATACCAGTCGTTGTATTCGTATTCGTTATCAAACCATAATCCGTAATATAACCCTGGGCCGATCCAAATGTTTTGCTCTTCATAGCCGTCGTCTTCTCCGACGTCTACATCAAAACCGACACCCACTTGTGCAACTTTATCGGAGGGAGCATCTTCTGCATAAACAGCTAAAAATGAGCTGCTTAAGAAAAATGCTATCGTTAAAATTTTTTTCATCGATTTTCCTAATCTATAAATCTTTTGTCTCTTGTTTTGTAATTACCACAGGAAGGATTATTTGTCTTGATTAGACCTAAAAAAATAATTATGAATGCTGCATTTGGTCTTACCACGGGAGTAGTTTTTTCATTTCATTTGAAAGGTTTTTCGATTAAGCTGCTCCAAATTATGAACAAATCGACTGCTATTTTAGTCTGTTCAATCGTGGGGATGTCTGCCTTATCTGCTGAAATGCAAAATCACTATATTTTGGGAACCCACGGTATTAATTCGGCAGTCAAACCTGTGCAAGGTTATAGTTATTCCAATATCTACACGCTCTACAAGGCTCAACAGCTCAACGATCAGAAAGGCCATAAAATCGGGCTTGTCGGCAAGAAAAAAGAGTTGGAAATTCAGTATCTGCAAAATATTTTTGGTTATTATTCGCCTTATAAACTTTGTGGAGCTTCTTGGGGTTGCCAGGTTGAGGTTCCCTGCGAGACGCTGTCGATAGATCAAATTGATTTTAATCGAACCTTTGAAGGTGCAGGGAAAAAATTAAAGCTCTCAGATATCTACTTTGAACCAGTTAGTTTTCGATGGAATTGGGACAGGCTCTTTTTTTTCATTGCTTATGGATTTTATGCGCCGACGGGGCAGTACAAACATTTTTCCATGAAGAATTCGGGTTTAGGCGACTGGGGCCAGCTTTTCACTGCAGCCTCAACCCTCTTTCTAGACCGTGACAAGACTTTTTCACTTTCAGCTTATGCCAATTATGAAATCCATTCTAAGAAAAAGGGGATCGATTTCAGGGCGGGAGATAATTTTTGTTTGGATTGGGGAGTCGGGAAGACTTTTGATCGAGTCTTGACATTGGGAGTTTCTGGTTATTATGAAAGGCAATTGAAAGTAGACAAAGGAAGCGATGTGCCTAAAAATGCCCGGGGTGTCCGCGATCAGGTCGCAGCGGCAGGGCCCGAAGTCGATCTTTTTGTCCCCCAGATGAACGGCCATTTGACAGCACGCTATGAATTCGAATTTAAAACGATCTCCAGGACCCAAGGCCAAAGGGTAACAGCCCTGGCTGTTTTTGTTTTCTAAAATAGATTGCTCCGATCATTTGAATGAAGTATGACGTTATTCAAGGTGGGAGCAAAACTCATGAACCGTCTCATTCAACTTATTTTCTTGTTTTTATGCATCTTTGGCAATGTGGAAGGCTGTACGGCTTTTCAGTTAAAGGCCAAAGATGGAGCTATCGTCTACTGCCGCAGTATGGAGTTTGGGTATAAGCTCAATTCAGAAATCATCGTTGTCCCCCAGGAAATAGAATATGCAGGAACTGCGCCTCAAGGAGAGCAAGGGTTGAAATGGAAGACAAAATATGGCTTTGTCGGACTTAATCAATCGACAGAGAAAACATATGTTTCAGATGGGATGAACGAAAAAGGGCTGGTGATCGGGGTTCTCTATCTTCCCAATTTCGCAAAATATGAGACACCTGATCAGCAAAGAAAAGATCGTACGTTGGGATGTTGGGAATTGCCAGCGTTTTTGTTGAGTACGTGTATGACCGTGCAAGAAGTGAAAGCCGTGCTGCCCACTGTGTTAGTCGCTCAGCAGCCTCCTCCTGGAATGGGGGATTTCATCTTGCCGGTTCACTACTATGTTTCAGACAGCACTGGAGCTGTTGTGATCATAGAGTATGTCAATGGAGAGCGGAATGTCTATGATGACCCAGTGGGCGTATTAACGAACTCTCCGCCTTTTAACTGGCATCTGAATAATCTGGCCAACTACGTCACATTATCTCCTGTCAACGCGGGGCCTGTGCAGTTTTCAGATTGGAAGGTGCCTAATTTAGGACAGGGCAGCGGCTTGCTCGGCTTGCCGGGAGATTATACTTCTCCTTCCCGCTTTGTCCGTGCGACTTTATTTTCACAGTGGGCAACTGTAGCAAAAAATGGTCCTGATGCTGTGAACTTAGGGTTTCATATTCTGAACACCTTCGATATTCCGGATGGCTTAGTCAAAAGCCGGCCGAACGAAAAAAATGAACAGAGCATAGAGACGACGGAATGGACAGTCGTGCATGACAAAACAAACCTTAAAACTTATTTCAGGAGCTATAAGAGTTTGCAAATCCAGATGGTCGATTTGAAAAAGATCGATTTTTCGAAAGGGGGATTTAAGCATGTTCCCTTGATGCAGGAGTTTTCAGTTAACGACGTGACGGGGCAGCTCAAGCCGATGGCAGTAAAGGGGTAGATCGATGTGGCTTTTACTAGGTTTTGCTTTTTTAGCAGGGGTATTCACAGTTTTATCGCCTTGTATTTTACCGATCTTGCCGGCGATTTTATCTGCGGGTACAGCTCAGGGGAGATTGCGGCCGTTAGGGATTATCGCCGGACTCATCTGCAGTTTTACTTTTTTTACCTTGTCATTGACAGCGATCGTCCATGCGACAGGCGTTTCTCCTAATGCTCTTCGGTATGCAGCTATCGTGCTGATCTTTTTATTTGGACTCGTCATGGTTTTTCCGCGTTTTTCAAATTGGTTTGCTGAGCTTACATCACCCGTAGCGACTCTGGGACAACGGCTGCAGGGGACAGAACCGAGCACGGGCTTTAGCGGGGGACTTCTCTTTGGCGTTGCCTTAGGGCTTTTATGGACGCCTTGTGCGGGTCCCATTCTGGCTGCTATCACAACCCTTGTTGCCACTCATTCGATCAATCTGCAAACGGTTTTGATGACGCTTTCCTATAGTATCGGCGCGGGGATTCCGATGTTTTTTATTGCGTATGGCGGCGGGAAAATCATTCAATCGTCTCGCTTTCTCTCTAGACATGCCGAAGGAATACGGCAGATTTTTGGCTGCTTGATGATCATTGTTGCCGTCGTATTGACTTTGAATTGGGACATGATCGTGGAACAAAAATTGAGCCGGTATATTCCCAGTGCAATGATCGAAAACAATGCAAGAGTCCAACAGCAATTGCAGCAATTCCATCCTCAAAAAGAGTCTGTTGAAGGTCTCTCGGAATTAGGGCAAGCTCCTGCGCTTCAAGGAATCACAGGATGGATTAATTCTTCTCCATTATCCCTAGCTGAATTGAAAGGAAAAGTCATTCTGATCGACTTTTGGACTTATAGCTGCATTAACTGTTTGAGAACCCTGCCTTATATCGAAAAATGGTATGCCAAATATAAAGATCATGGGCTGGTCATCATCGGTGTCCATACTCCTGAATTTGAGTTTGAAAAAGATTATAAGAACGTTGCTGCTGCTGTGAAAAGATTAGGGGTCGAGTACCCTGTTGCCCTCGATAACGGCTTTCAAACTTGGCAAGCGTTCCATAATCACTATTGGCCTGCCCATTATTTGATCGATCAAGAGGGTAATATCCGCATGGAGCATTTTGGAGAAGGCGGCTATGTGGCAACTGAAAATGGGATTCGCGATCTTTTAGGACTTGCTCCTTTAAGTATGTTGGAAGCTCAGCCTTCATCCCGGCCGATTTCTCCTGAGACTTACTTGGGATCCGATCGAAATAAGAGCTACACGTCTGCAATCACACTTCAAGTGGGAAAGACTTTTGTCTATGATTACTCAAATCCTCTTGGCAATGATGAAGTGGGATTAAAAGGCCCTTGGCAGGTCGAACGAGATTACATCACGGCAAAAGGGGATGATTGCTACTTAAGCTTCAATTTCTTGGCCAAACAAGTTTATTTGGTGCTTTCAGGGTCGAGTAAGAAGCGGGTCCAAGTTTATCTCGATGGTAAAACTTCGGGTGAGTTTTATATGGATGGAGATAAGAAATACGATATTGTCAATACGACTTATCAGCGGCATCAATTGAGGTTGAAGATTCCATCAGGTATCAATGTCTACGCATTCACATTTGGAGATGAGTAGATTTTTAGATCTCTTTCGGAATCAACGAACCCTTAATTTCGAAAGAGGTCTATTATTTTTTACGCGCTTCGATGAGATAAAATTCCGTATCGGTCGGTATTGTAGATTCGATACAAAAGCCTGCCTGATCGAGCAGATTTTTAAAGTCCAATAAGGTCCTTTCTCTTCCACCGCTAGTAGCCATTGTATAGATATCCATCACTTTGGCAGGATCTTTCAGATTCGCAGAAGTCATTAGAGGTTCTACAATGATCAGCCGCGCTTGATCGGTCATGGATTGATAACAGTTTTCCAAAATTTTTAAAGCTGCTTTGTCAGTCCAATCATGCAGAACTGATTTTAGTATATAAGCATCGCCGCCTGTCGGAATTGTTTTGAAAAAATCTCCTGGAATTAAAGAACATCTCTCAAAATTGACAATAGGTGTTTTAGCATCGCTAATCACTTCAGGCAGCTCATAGAGTACGCCCCGGATATGAGGAAATGTTTTTAACAAGGAATTCATGAAATGACCTGTTCCGCCGCCAATATCATAGACAGATTTAAAGCGGCCAAAATCGAAAGCCTTCATACAAGCGTTAATCACAGCTTTAGATTTTTCTTTTATTGCCGCATTAAAATGGGCTGCAGATTTAGGATGCGCCCGGAAGTAGTTAAAAATCGACTCTCCATGAGTCAGGTCAAATGCCGGCTTTCCTTGCCGAATACAATCAGAAAGCTGATGCCAGCTTTGGCTGATTTCTTCTTTATAAAATAAGATTAAAGAACGGAGGCTCTGCGGATGGGTTTTTGCCAAAAGCTCTCCTGTAGCGGTATTGAGAAAAATTCGGCCTTCTTTTTCATGAAATATTCCTAAGCTTGCAAGCATGCGTAAAAGACGGTATAGATTTTCCTCGTGGCATTGAGTGAGTTTTGCCAATTCTTGGACAGTTTTAGGCCCTTCCATGAGATAGCCGGCGATATCTAATTCAGCTGCTGTATAGATGGACTTGGCGATCCATTCACCGGAAATTAAAGAGAGAAGCTTTCCTCTGCCCGATTGTTCTACTTCTTTGATAGGAACTAAGGAGGTTTCTGCAAAAGCAAGCGCACAAGAACAGATTAAAAAAGATAGAATGGATTTAGAAAAGGTTATCATATAATTCCTCAATAAAAAAGAATTTATAGATTTTTGAAATTTCAGGAAACGATAAAACTTTTAAAGTAGTACCTAAGAAAAAGCTATTCGAAAAATCTTGATCCTGTTCCAGTCCTAGAGCCTATCCCTGAATTCTTAACAATCGATTTCAAGCCTTTTTTGGCACCCTTTTTCATGCTTTTTTTCAGCCATGTGCTCACACATTGTCTTCAAAAAAGGATAAAAAAATCTGCTCAAAAAGCCTCTGTCTCGATTGTTAAGAATTCAGGGATAGGTTCTAAGATGGTTATTCTGAATCTTTTATTTGAAATTTATGCATGAATCGATGAAAGACGGGAGCGATAATAATAGCGATCACCACCAGAAATACGACTCCGCTGAAAAGGGCGTAAGTTCCGGCAAAAAGCTTGCCTCCTTCTGTATGTAAAACATCCACAGGACCCATGCCAGACAAGATCATCGAAGCATTGATATAGGCATCGACCCAGTTCATTTGCTCGAAATGGCTATACCCTATCATGCCGATGCCGAGGGAACAAACCAAAATGCCGAATCCGATGACCAAATTGCGAAGGAGGCGTCGGACAAAAATATGAATGGGTGCTACATGCTTTTTTTTCATAGGCAGTCTTCACCTTTTCTTTGAGTATTCTTTATTTTCTTTTTCTGCAAAAGAAAATGAGCCCGCTGCCGATCAATGCTAACGCAATCCCTGAATACAGACATATATTGACTTGGGTATCGTACTCGCTTGCTCCGTATTCCATATTGTTGCTGATCCTTCTTCCCACATAGTTTCCCGACATCTGGTTAGATATATTGGCAACTTCGTTCTTAGCATTAGAAATCACACGCATGGAATGGACTGCAAAAATAATCAGGGTAATCCCTCCAAGACAAGCAACAATTCCTATAATTCTCTTATAACTCATATTCCTCCATTTATAATTTATTTGTAATACAAATGAAATAGAATGTAAAATTAAATTTGCAATTATTACTGTTGTTCTGATAAAAGTTAGTTTATGAGCCCCTTGAGAAGTTTACATCTCATGGAGGTCACCAAAAGGAGAGAGCAATGCTCGGTACTATTTTAGTTATTTTATTGATTTTGTTATTGGTCGGAGCGCTTCCACGATGGCCTTATAGCATGGAGTGGGGATATGCACCTTCAGGTATTTTGACATTAGTTTTAGTTGTTATCGTCATTCTGCTTTTACTTGGAAGAATATAATCATCAAAGCATAGGCTGATGGCCTATGCTTTGAACATGATTCTTTTGAGATACAGGCGGGTTATTTTAGTTTATTAGCAATAACCTCTTCGACTGAAACCTTAGCCTTTTGAGGTTCCTCTGCCATATGCCCCAGATATTGAGGCAATTCCAATCCTGCCATCTCAGCGATGTCATGCAGGGCCGGAAGCGACTTCACAAATTGGCTGATAAAATTCGAGGTGGAAGAGCCTTTTCCGTCTTCTTTGGATCCGCTGTCCCAGACGGTGATCTTGTCGATCTTGATGTTTTTGATCGCTTCTGCTTGAAGTCGGACGATCTCTTCCAGTTTCTCAATCAATAACATAGTAGAGGCGCTCTTGGCATCGTCTCCGCAAGCTTGCACGAGCTGCTTATATCCTTTAGCCTTTGCATCGAGCATTTTCAAAAGCCCTTCCGCTTCGGCTTGCCGGATTGTCAAGATCGCTTCAGCTTCGCCTTTAGCGATTAAGACCTTGCTGAGGGCTTCGGCCTCGGCATCGATCTGGATCTTCCTTTTTCTGATCTCTTGAGGCACGATCTCCTCAGCTTCTAATAATTGAGTCTGAGCGAGGGCGCGGGCCCGTTGGATTTCAGTTTCGGCGTTTTGCTTGGCGACCTGACTGCGCTGGGCGGCTTCAGCTTCTTTTTCAGCTAGGGTTGCATTGGTCAAAGCGATATGGGCTCTGGAGTCGTTTTCTCCTTTGACAGCTTCGGCGTTATAAGAAGCGACAGAGACCCGTCGATCTTTTTCTGCTAACGATCTTCCGATCTCTCCTTGTTTTTCTTGCTCGGCGACATCGACTTTGGCCTGGTTGACAGCAGTAGCTGATGCTTTTTTACCAATGCTCTCAATGTATTCCGATTCGTCTGTGATATCGGTGATGTTGACGTTAATCAAGGTGAGGCCGATCTTATGCAGTTCAGGCTCGATATTGTTCTTAATAGACTCTAAGAAACGCTCTCTGTCTTGGTTGATCTCTTCAATTCTCAGCGATGCGACTGTCAATCTCAATTGACCGATGATGATCTCGGTTGCCATCGATTCGATCCCTTTGGTGTCTAGTTCCAATAAACGGACAGCGGCATTGGTCATCACGTCCGGAGTCAATCCTATCGCTACTGTAAACGTGCTAGGAACGTTTACGCGGATGTTTTGATGGGACAGTGCACCTTTAAGCGGGATATGGATCGTACGGGGCGTTAAATCTAAAAAAGCGCACCCTTGGATCAGAGGCCATACGAAAGTTCCTCCGCCATGGTAGCATTGAACGGCCTTGTTATCGCCGACGCGTCCATAAACGACGAGGACTCGATTGGAAGGACATCTGCGGTAGAGCTTCGCTAGGAAGAAGATGGTGGAGAAAATGAAAAGGAGGAATCCGATCACAGTTGTGCTTAAGAAATCCATAGGTCACCTATTTGATAGGGACGACAGCAACGATTCTGTCGTCCATGTTTTTTACAATATGCACTTGAGTAAACGAAGCAATCTCTTCGTGGTTCATCGAAACCGCATCTATTTCATGCGTGTGGTGATGCAAAGAAATCGAAATCTTGCCCAGGCCGTCTTTAGGGATTCTTTGATAGACAAATGCTTCTTTGCCAATCGCATCTTCGATCCTAAAAACAGCTCCAGGACTGCGGAGCTTTTTGGCCATTTTAAAAATGAAGGCTGTTACAAATACAGCGACGAAGCCGCCTGCCGCAGCCCATGCTGCAGAAGCGCCTCCTGACAAAGCGAACTCTTTTTTGCAGGTGAGTCCAACCCAGCCGAAGAACATTAAAAATCCCGTCAGCGTCTGCTTAGTGAGCCATTTGAAATTTTGCGCATCGAAATGTCCATGGCCGTCATCCATCTCATGATCCACCCCGATCCCGAAAAGCGTGAGGAAGAACTGAATAATAAACATCCCCGAACCTGCGAGCGCGCAGAACCAAAAAAATGTATCTTTAGAGAGGGCGTTCTGTAGAGAATTAATAAAATCCGACATAAAGCACCAGAAGTTGCTTAAGTTTGGCTTTTATCTATGAAATTAGCAATGAAAATCGAGTATTAAATAGGAAATATTCCCTTTACATAATAATTCAATTATAAAGATAATTCCCTTTATGATTTCAGTTTCGACTAAGAAATCTCTTTATCCCGTCACTTCGCCTAGAGAAGAAGGCTGTTTAA
This sequence comes from Parachlamydiales bacterium, assembly GCA_003153295.1. GTDB lineage: Bacteria > Chlamydiota > Chlamydiia > Chlamydiales > Rhabdochlamydiaceae > PALSA-1444. The sequence goes on from PLXY01000006.1 coordinate 209,101, forward strand.
AAGTCTCTCCTATCCATACTCTTTTTTATGCCCTTTATGGAAATCCGGAGGGAATTCCTGTCATTGTCCTGCATGGAGGTCCTGGAGCTGGCTGTAACGATACCTATTCTTGTTTTTTCGATTTGAATCGATGGAATGTGATTATGTTCGATCAACGAGGGTCCATGCGTTCCATTCCTTTTGGCTGCATGGAAGACAATACTCCTCAACATGCGATCAAAGACATTGAACAATTGCGAAAACACTTGGGGATCAAGCAATGGATGGTCTTTGGAGGTTCTTGGGGAAGTACTTTGGGTTTGCTTTACGGACAAGCCAACCCCAAGCAATGCCTGGGATTTATTCTCAGAGGCATATTTTTGGCACGGAAAGAGGATTATTTGTACATCTTCTATAAGATGGGTAAAACTTTTCCCGCTATTTACAAGCCTTACTACCATCATATTCCTAAAAATGAAAGAAAGGATCTGATCACAGCCTATTATAACCGGGTCATGTCCTCCGATCCGGCTATTTATAAACCTGCAGTTAGGACATTGATTTCTTTTCTCTCCAGCTGCTGGACACATCCGCCAGTTTCGACAATAGATAAACAAGATGAGAAAATGGTGCTGAGCACCGCTAAAGCTTTCATGCATTATTCGATGCATGGTTTTTTTCTGAAACCCAATCAGATTTTATCCCACATGAAAAGGATAGCCTCTCTTCCAGGGATTATTATTCAGGGTAAAGACGATGTGATAAATCCTCCGAGAATGGCGCAAGCTCTGCATAAAAAATGGAAAAACAGCGCCCTTTGTCTTGTTCCCAAAGCAGGCCATTCCGCCTATGATCCTCCGATTGCCTCAGCATTGGTCCAAGCGACCGATTTCTTTGCAGAAAAGTTGTTAAATTAAAATAATTTATATCTTTGTTTTTTTGGATACAGCTGACATAATTCATCTTGTGAACAAACAAAGATTACATTCATTTGTAGTTAAACCTCATTGCAGTGCAACTGAGGCTCTTTCTCTTTTCCTTCTGTGCCCCCAGGCACAGTAAATATTATTTAATCTTACATCTATTTTTTACCCGATCTCAAAAAGAATAAATCTATTTAAGAAGGAAATTTTTATGGAATCGTCTTTAGAAAAACCGCGCATGATTGCGTGGATCGTATGGGTAGTGGCCTCGGTATTCTATGCCTACCAATTTATTTTAAGGGTCATGCCTAACATTATGTTGGATGACATCATGCAGCACTTTCACATCAGCGCTGCAACGTTTGGTCAATTTTCAGGAATTTATTACATCGGCTACTCGCTGATGCATTTGCCGATCGGCATTATGCTCGATCGATTCGGACCTAGAAAAACCATGACCGGATGCATTTTGCTGTCGGTCTTAGGTCTATTACCACTGATCTTCGCTGACCATTGGGCTTATCCGATCGTCGGTAGGGTCTTGATTGGCATGGGTTCTTCCGGAGCGATCTTGGGAGTTTTTAAGATCATCCGCATGACCTTTAGCGAAAAACGATTTCCTCGGATGTTGAGCCTTTCGGTGACTATCGGTCTGATCGGGGCTATCTTTGGAGGCGCTCCTGTGAGTTATTTGCGGGAGGCGTTGGGTTACCATGCTGTGATCCAAATTCTGGCTGGCCTGGGGATTGCCTTGGCTTGCACTGCCTATTGGATCGTTCCCGATGTGAAAAAAACGCAGCAAACCACCGTTATTTCTGACATCAAAGCAGTGCTCAGCAACAGACGGGTGATCTGGACGTGTCTTTTTGCTGGCTTGATGGTAGGGCCTATGGAGGGTTTTGCCGATGTCTGGAGCACAGCGTTTTTAAAAAATGGCTATGGATTTGATGGGGCACTGTCTGCCAGTTTACCCTCGATGATCTACATCGGCATGTGCTTTGGCGGTCCGATTTTGAGCTTGATTGCCGATAAAATGGGAAGCTATCTAGCGACCATCATTGGCGCCGGCATCGTGATGGCTGCAGGTTTTATTGCCCTGCTGGTCTGGCATTTGACGCCAGGAGCCCTCTCCGTTAACTTTGTAGCGGTTGGCGTCTGCTGCGCCTATCAGATTTTAGCGATCTATAAGGCGTCAACATATGTGCCAGAGCACATTGCAGGGCTGACCACAGCGGTTGCCAATATGATCATCATGACTTTTGGTTATGCTTTTCATACGGTGATGGGTGGGATTATCAATGCGACGGGAGGACCCAGTACGGCTCAAGCCATGGTCTATGGCGTCGCTGTGATCCCGATCGCGCTTTGCTTAGGCATTGCCGGATTTGTTTTTTTGTTTATCCAAGAGAAAAAAGTCCAACCAGTGCTGGAATAAAAATTGTGCAGCTATTCAGATCTGAATAGCTGCACTTTTATCTCGTGGTAATAAAGACTTTGCCATTTTCATCGACAAGAACAGAATTTTCGGCTTGAGCCACCATGCCATGCGCTTCTTCGATAAAAGGCGCATAACCGATGATCACGCCAATATTAATGAGTTCTTGGACAGCTTTCTGCACTTCCCTTAGAGGAAGATCTTTTGCGAGTTCATGGATGCTAAAAGGCAGTCCTTGAAATGTTTTAATTTTAGGCATAAGAGACCGTGCAAAATCGGAATGGACAGGTTTTGAAGCAGCAAAGGAAAAAATGGCGGGCATGCCCGCTTCATAAATCATGCCTGCACCATTGGTTGCAAACGGCTCGATGGCAAAGGTCATGCCAGGCCTAATATGGCTACTAGAACGGTCATCATAATTAGGAATACCAGGAGGAGTATGGACTTTATACACTCCCAGTCCATGGCCCGAAAGATTCTTAATCGGTTTAAAGCCTCTGGAAACAATAGCCTCTTCGATGGCTGCGCCGATCTCGCGGATCGGAAGGCCGACTTTGATGAGCTGTTCAGCAGCAAGCAATGCTGCTTCTGCAGCATCAATTAAAGGCTGATGCTTTCCTGAGAGATCGATCGTGACGGCGCAATCGCCGATAGCGCCATTCACACAAATCCCTACATCCAGCTTAATCACTTCGTTGGAGAAAATAATGTCTTCATCGGGTTGAGGTAGAAAATGGGCGGCGACATGGTCAAGTGCGATCTGCGGCGGAAAGGCAGCAATAGCTCCGAGCTCCGAGATCTTGTGCAGGATTTTCGAGATCACGCTGTTATAGGAAACGCCTGTTTTGATCAAAGATTTCCCATAAGCCCGTACTTGTTTAGCTAAGGCGCCCGCATGGAGAAAATCTCGTTTGTATTTTTCATTCATTTTGAGTCTAAACGATGGAGCTGAGGGATGTTCCAATGATAGTATAGATAACAATAGTGATCAAAAACATCAGATAGCCGATGAGGGTGAATACGCCATCATCTTCCATGATGCCAAAACAGATAATAAAGATAGACCATGCGGCTGTGATATTTGAAAAGGGGATAGGAATGGGCATCGCTAAAGCCAAGCCTACGAGGCAAATAACGATACCATTAACGACTTTCATCACGGGGTGATCCGTCATCCATTGGAGCCGAGGATGTGTCCAGACTTGCATTTTTTTTACAAGCCAGAGTGTTTTTTTGACGATCTTTTTGATGTGAGTCGTCTTCATCTTTTTATTGATCCACCGCTCGGGCAGCCATATGCCTTGACCAAAAGCCATTCTGATGCCAAAAAAAGCAATTAACAATCCAAATGGAATCGACATTCCCGGTAGAGGGATCGGCAAGCAGAAGGGAAGAGATAAGAGCATTAAGATTAAAAGCCGCCCTTTACCTGAGAGAATCTGCAAGATTTTCTTAATCGAAATAAAATGATGTTCTTCGGCTGTGTGTTGTAAAGCCCAAAGACGACTTTCTAAACCCTGATAATTATTCATTCTTTCTATATACCGAACGTGACTTAAAAATCGCTATTTGGGCTGTGTCAAAGCCTTGTGGTTAAATTATCGCAAATGGGTCAGTATCCATGCAATACAAACCCATTTGCGATAATTCAACCCCGAGAGCTTTTACATCAGCCGAAACAACGATTTTTAAGTCACGTTCGGTATAGTACCTGATCGGAGAGTCGAGTGCGATAACAATTTTTTTTAGACAAGACAACCCGCTTCAGGTAAAGTGGAAACTTGATATATGAATAAAAAATTCAAAATCATTTTTTCTGTCCTCCTTCTGATTGCTGCGTTGTGGCTGAGTGTCTTATTTATAGACATCAACAAGCTGGCAGTCTTGAACCCCAAAGGCATCATAGCCTTGAAACAATACCGTCTCATTGTCATTTCGACGTTCATGATGTTAATCGTGGTCGTTCCTGTGTTTATTATGACGGTTTTTTTCGCTTGGAAATATCGAGCAGAGAATACGAAAGCAAAATATAGACCTGATGAGGATCAGAATCATCTAGCTGAAGTGATTTGGTGGGGCATACCTTTTGTGATCATTGCGGTGCTGAGCGTCATCACGTGGAAAAGCTGTATTGAGTTAGATCCTTTCAAACCGCTACAGATGAATAACAAACCCCTAAAAATTCAAGTTGTTGCTTTGCAGTGGAAATGGCTATTCATCTATCCGGAACAGAAGATTGCAACTGTTAATTTTATACAGTTTCCTGAGCAGACTCCCATTAACTTTGAAATCACGGCAGATGCTCCCATGAATTCATTTTGGATCCCTGAGCTGGGCGGACAGATTTATGCGATGCCCGGGATGAGCTCAAAACTCCATCTGATCGCAGATCGAGAGGGAAGTTTCCGAGGTTCATCCGCTAACTTAAGCGGAACAGGATTCTCCGGCATGACATTCATAGCTAAATCGAGTTCTGAGGCCGATTTTAATGCCTGGGTGGAATCGGTGAAAAAGTCCTCATCACTTGATTATGATCAATTAGTCGAGCCCAGCCAATATAATCCGGAAGCTTTCTATTTATTGGCCGAAGATGGGCTGTATGATCAAATCGTGATGAAATATATGATGCCCGCTGCTCAGAAGAATATAGGAAAATAATATGTTTGGCAGATTAACTCTGGATGCTTTCAAGCACGATGCAGTCGAAAATATCGCAGGATATTCGATGTTCATCGGTCTTATCGTCATTGTCTATCTGATGTTTCATCATAGGCGATGGACCTGGATCTGGAGAGAATATATCACTTCGCTCGATCCTAAAAAGATCGGCGTCATGTATCTCGTCGTTGCTTTTCTCTCTTTTGTGAAAGGGCTGGTCGATGCCTTGATGATGCGAGCGCAGCAGATGCTTTCTGTCGGAGAATCGTTCGGCTATTTGGAACCCGATCACTATCAGCAGTTGTTTACAGCTCATGGCACGACGATGATCTTCTTTGTCGGAATGGGAATTGTCTTTGGTCTAATGAATTTAATTGTTCCTTTGCAAATTGGGGCGCGGGATGTCGCCTACCCCTTTCTCAATGCCATCAGTTTCTATTTGTATGCAGTCGGTGCGGGGCTTGTTGTTCTTTCTTTGGTCGTGGGTGTATTTTCGGGGACGGGCTGGGTGTGTTATCCGCCCTTATCGGGTCTGGCGTACAGTCCAGGAGAGGGAGTCGATTATTGGATATGGAGCGTCCAGATTGCGGGTATCGGGAGTTTGCTTTCAGGGCTCAATTTCTTTGCCACGATTGTGAAGATGCGATGTCCGGGCATGACCTTGATGAAAATGCCGATTTTTATTTGGAGTATTTTAGGGGCGTTAATACTCATTCTTTTTGCTTTTCCCATCTTGACGGCAACGCTGGGGATGCTCGCTTTGGACCGGCTCTTAGGAATGCATTTTTTTACTCCAGATTTTGGCGGCAATCCGATGATGTATATCAATTTGATTTGGGCGTGGGGACACCCAGAAGTTTATATTCTTGTCTTGCCTGGTTTCGGGGTCTTTTCTGAAGTGGTCGCGACTTTTTCTCAAAAACGACTATTTGGCTATGTCTCGATGGTGTGGGCGCTGGCTGCCATTACTTTTCTTTCCTTCATTGTCTGGCTGCACCATTTCTTCACGATGGGAGCGGGAGCTAATGTGAACGCCTTTTTTGGCGTCATGACGATGTTGATCGCTGTTCCCACAGGGGTAAAAATTTTCAATTGGCTCTTTACAATGCATCGAGGACGCGTTTTGTTCACGACACCCATGCTGTGGTTTCTAGGCTTTGTCTTTATTTTTACGACCGGCGGGATGACAGGTGTTATGATGTCGATAGCACCCATCGATTTTCAAGTTCACAATAGTTTGTTCCTGATTGCCCATTTCCATTCGGTGATCATCAGCGGTGTCGTCTTTGCTTTTTTTGCCGCCTTTGCCTACTGGTTCCCCAAGATCATCGGCTTTAAACTCAATGAAAGGCTGGGCCGTTATGTCTTTTGGTTCTGGATGGTCGGTTTCATTTTAGCTTTCATGCCTCTCTATGCCCTGGGTCTCATGGGTGCGACAAGACGACTTGACCACTATGAAGCCGCGACAGGATGGCAGCCTTTATTTATCGTCGCTGTTGTCGGTGTGACATTGATTTGCATAGGAGTGGGAATGCAGGTTTTACAAATTCTCGTCAGTATAAAAGATCGTAAAAAAAATCTCGATGTCACGGGCGATCCTTGGAATGGCCGCACATTGGAATGGTCCCTTCCATCTCCGCCCCCTGAGTACAATTTTGCGATCGTTCCTCATGTGCATGAACGGGATGCATTTTGGACAATGAAACATGCAAAGACCACACATAAGCCGCACTATGAAGATATTGTGATGCCTAAAAATACACCATTAGCAGCCTTTATCGGCGGCTTTAGCTTTTTATTGGGGTTCGGCCTCATCTGGCATATCATGTGGCTTGCAGCGATCGGCCTACTAGGCGTGCTTACATGCTTATTTGTGAGACTCTTCATCAAAGAAACCGAACATATTATCTCTGCTAAAAAAGTCGAGGAAATGGAGAGGTCCACATGACAGAACATCTAGATGTAAGAGCCCATCATCTTGAGGAGACAAATTCCAAGACCATTTTTGGTTTTTGGACTTATCTCATGACTGACTGTATTTTGTTTGGCACACTCTTTGCGACCTACATCGTTTTGCATAAAAACACCTACGGCGGACCTTCAGCAAAAGAGTTATTCAGCCTTCCTTTTGTTCTAACCGAGACCCTGATCCTTTTGACTAGCAGTTTTACCTGTACTCTTTCCAAACTCGCCGCTTATCGCAATAATAAGAACGGAGTCATCGGCTGGTTCGCCGTAACTTTTCTCTTGGGAGTTGCCTTTGTCGGCATGGAGCTTTTTGAATTTAACAATCTAGTTCACGATGGCAATAGCTGGCAGCGGAGCGCTTTTTTATCATCGTTCTTTACGCTGGTCGCCACTCACGGACTCCATATTTCCACGGGACTCTTATGGATGATTATCTTGATCATTCCGGTCTTCCGCCATGGACTGACGCCGGTGACTCTTAGAAGGCTGACTTGCTTGAGGATGTTCTGGCATTTCTTGGACATCGTTTGGATTTTTATTTTCACCATTGTCTACCTCATGGGGATGCTATGAGCAATTTATTAGCTAGACCTGAAGAACAAGGGACTTTTAAGTTTTACCTGCTCGGTTTTATTTTTTGCGTGGTTTTAACCCTCACAGCTTATTTCTTAGTGGACAAGCATCTGCTCACAGGCTGGACCTTGATTTTTGCGATTCTAGGACTGGGTGTCATCCAGATGGCAATCCAGCTGCTTTTCTTCATGCATTTAGGGGGTGAGAAGAACCCCCACTGGAATTTACTCGTCTTTTTTTTCATGCTGATGGTTCTTGTTATCATCGTCTTCGGCTCGCTTTGGATCATGTATAGTTTGAATTATCGAGAAATGTCTCCTATGGACATGTCTTTTCAAGAGGGGAAATAATGGTTAAAGCTCACATCGTCCTCACCAAGCCTGGTATTATCCTGGGCAATGTTGTCACGACTGCCGGAGGATTTGCCCTGGCTTCTAAAGGACATCTTGATTGGGGACTCTTCTTCATCACTTTGATCGGTCTTTGTTTTGTCATCGCCTCGGCCTGCGTCTTCAATAACTATATCGACCGGCACGTCGATGCCAAGATGGCCCGGACTAAAAACCGAGGACTTGTCACGGGATCCATTTCTCCTAAGAGCGCGATCATCTTTGGGACGATACTAGGCCTTATTGGAGCTTGGATTTTAGCTTTCTACACCAATCCTTTAACTCTCTCGATAGCTTTGGTGGGTTTTTTCATGTATGTGGTTCCGTATAGCTTTGGAAAGTATCTCACGAGTTACGGAACTCTCATCGGCAGCATTGCCGGCGCAGCGCCTCCGCTTGTCGGTTATTGCGCTGTGACCAACAGTTTTGACTTGGGAGCGTTTCTCTTTTTCTTGATCGTTGTCCTTTGGCAAATGCCCCATTTTTATGCGATTGCGATCTATCGGTATCATGAGTATGCCAAAGCAGGTGTTCCCGTTCTGCCGGTCAAAAAAGGTATGCATACGACAAAAGTTCACATGGTGCTGTACACCATTGCCTTTATCATTGCTGCGCTCCTGCTGACCATCTTAGGCTTCACAGGCTATGTCTATTTTGGTGTTACACTCTTATTAGGCTTGATTTGGCTCGTGCTGTGCATTCAGGGCTTTAAAGCAGCTAGCGATGCACGCTGGGCCCGAAAAGTATTTCTCTTTTCCCTCGTGGTTATCACAGGACTCTGTCTTATGATGGCAGTCGATGTTGTATAAAATATCTCATACTAGCGCTAAGCCGTCACACTATAATGAAGAAGCTAAGCATTACGATGCATTTACCGAAAAGAATTCTAAGCCCATAAATCACCTGATAGAAAATATACTTAAAAAATACAAAGTTAAGACTGTTCTTGATCTGACTTGTGGAACGGGCTCGCAGGTTTTCTGGCTGGCAAAGAGAGGATATCAGGTGATTGGATCCGATATCAACTCGAGTATGCTAAAAATTGCAAAGAGCAAAGCTAGGAAAGAAAAATTAGATGTCAAATTCCTGAAAGGCGACATGCGTTCCATAAAGGTCGGCAAGTTTGATGCTGTTATTTCGATCTTCAACGCTGTAGGGCACCTTACAAAAATTGATTTTGAAAAAGCTATGCAAAATATTCACGAAAATCTAAAAGATGATGGATTATATATTTTTGACATCTTTAACTTAAGCTATCTAATAAAAGACAATTATATAACTAACCTAACATTTGATCGGCAAGAAATTACTGGTAACATGACGATTCGTGAAATTCAGTATAGCACAATAGACAAAGACGGCATTCTGGCTTCATATACCACTTTCTTCGTTCAGACTGGTTCTACTAAAGCGAAGATATCTAGAAGTGCACAGACCTTGCAGGTTTATACTGCGGAACAACTGAGAGAAATGCTGCACAGGAACGGGTTTAAGGTTCTACGTCAATGCGGAATTGACGGATCGAGATTTGCCAAAAATAAAACCGATCGCATAGTGACAATTGCCAAGAAACAGTAGGCTCTAAGCAAATTCTAGCAATAGTGGACAGTGGTCCGAGACTTCTTCTTTCATAACCTCAAAACGATCCACTTTAATCTCCGAAGAAGTGAAAATATAATCGGCGAATTTTTCTTCCTTAGGATACCAGCTTGTCCGAGCTGATTTGATGTTATAGCTCTGAACCAGATTTTCCATCCCTGCTTCGAGGATTTTGATGCTTTCTGTAGTCGATATTGTATAAATTGGTTCTTACTTCTTTAGATTAGCTTGGACAATTTGGTTATTCAGCACATCTTTGACCGTTCCAATGACAGGTGTGCCTAATAGGCTGGTATAATAGTCGAAGATGAGTGTAATCGTGTTCTGATAAAATTCACGTATTTGATTATCGCTGGGTTGGATTGAAAGCTGGATTGAATAAAAGACTGCCAGTTTAGCTATCGAAGATAGATGGATGTCCAACAACTCGCCGATATAAGCTTTTTTATTATCAGGAGTGATAGAGATTCCAATGATTTCTTGCTCTGTTCTTTGAATGAGTTCCAAACTATGTGCCGCAAATTTTTCAATATGCGGGGGCAAATGATAATGATCAGATATCAGAACTGTTTTCACATGCTTGAAAAGCTCTTGGATGATCTTTGCGCTGAATTCTTTGGAGCTCGGCACAACCTTCGAAACTTTCTGTTTTAGCCCATCTAGATTTTGATAGGCTATTTGTGCGGCCTCTAATCCATAGAGTCCCATGGCATCTTGATAGAGGCTTGTGTTAATCGTAGCTTTAAGGTTTTCTTTCTTTTGCTTGAAAATTTGAAACAGGTTTTTTTTTGCAACTGGATCAGAAGTGTTATCCCAGGCTGAAAAGGCTTTATCAAACTCTTTTTGCGCTTGCTGAATCAATCCATCTTGCTTGATCATTTGAACATATCTATTCGTTGCTTGAATAGAAAAATTTAGCAGCGTATTGGTTCCGAGTTTAACAGCTCCTGTCAACGGCTCTTGCGCTTTTAATACAAGCTCAGCTGAGGGATAAATCAGTGCCTTTAATTGGTTGTGTAAAAATTCAGCTTCCAGAGGAATAAGAGAAGAGTCAAAAATAATCTTCTTAATTTCTTCCATGAGGGGAAGTTGAAGTTCTTTAATGAAACTCGATTGCGATTGATCGGAGATGAGAGTTGAAAGTTTTGCTTGGCTTATCACCAATCCGCTTGCACCTTTAGCAAGGAGGTCTTTCAATGAATCGCGTGAAATCTGCTCAGGAATGAGTTCTGAAAGAGTTGCAGGAAGGACCTCATCGAGAACTTTTCCTTCATGAAGTCGTTTAAAAAAGCTTCCGATATCGATCGCATTGTAAATTAAACTTCCTATAGCTTGATCGACAAAGAGAGATCTAAAAAGACTGCTCGAAGGAGACCTCCATAAATCCAAAAGAGTGAAAGCAATCAGACATTGAATAGTTTTAAAAGTATAACTGCCAAGCAGGTCATTTTTATTCCATAAGTTTTCTTTACTTCCATGTAAAAAGATCGCTGAAAATCCCCCTAAAATAGCGCCAGCCAGACCGCCGATAAGACTTCCGGCCTTTGTTCCGAACATTTCTCCTGCTTGTCCCAGCATTTCAGAGGGACTGAAATAGGCTAAAATGATCATCATGGCAATGCCTAATGCGGCTGCGATGGCAGTACGCATCCAACTGGGATTTGACTGTCCGGCTTGATAAGCTGTTTTTGTGACTATAGCGCCTGCAGCGACCGCCACTCCGTAACCCGTTACCCGTCCTAACTGCTTCATTGCAGTGCCGGCAATTTTACTCACGATTGCGGAACCCACAGCAGCACCTGAGTAATAGCCGACATACTCTGCGATATTTTCTTTCGCGCTATAAGTTAAAGTCCTGCCAATCAAGCTATAGGCGATGTTTTTACACGTGGTAGTTGCCTTTTGTACCATGCCCACGGCTGAAGTTGCTTTTGCCCACCAACTAGAAGAGCGTATTCCTGCAATTGTCATATTATCCTTATTATTATAATAACTAGTATATCATATTAAAAATTTTAATATGATATAAATCATGTTAATTTAACAAATTAAATAACTGATTATTGTTGAGTTATAAGTATTTGATGGCAAGTTGGTTGCATCTAAATACCTGCTAATATCAGAAGTCGAAGATCCGACTTTTCTGCAGTGGAATGCAGAAAAGTCTCGACTTTTTTGCAAAGCAATGCAAAATAGTCAAGTATGGATAGAGCTCAAAAAGAGGCAATTTTACGCGATTTATACAAGAAAATGGTTTTTCTCGCGGGTCCGCGCCAGGCTGGAAAAACAACACTTGCTAAGTCGATAGCAGAAGATTTCAAATCTTCAGCCTATTTGACCTATGATCGTTTGGAAGATCGAAAAATCATCCTAAATGAGGGGTGGCTCCCTTCCACTGAACTTTTAATCCTCGATGAAATCCATAAAATGCCAAAGTGGAAAAATTTTCTGAAAGGTGTTTACGATACGAAACCTTCCCATCAAAAAATTCTCGTTACAGGCAGCGCACGTCTTGAAATTTTTAATCGAGTAGGCGATTCACTTGCAGGCCGCTTTTTCCTTCATCGACTCATGCCGCTATCTCCTCGTGAATGTGATTTAGTCCATATCCGCTATACACTGGATCGATTTTTAGAAAGAGGTGGTTTTCCAGAGCCCTTTTTAGCTGAAAATCTCATTGATGCCAATCGATGGCGGCTTCAGTATGTAGACAGTTTACTTCGTATTGATGTACTGGATTTTGACAATATACAAAATTTAAACGCTATTCGATTGATTTTCGAAATGCTAAGAGAAAGAGTAGGTTCTCCGATCTCGTATAACTCCATTGCCGAAGATGTTGGGGTATCTCCCAATACGGTAAAGAAATATATTCAAATTCTTGAGGCGCTATATATTGTTTTTCGAGTCACTCCATTCTCTCATAATATTGCCCGAAGTTTGCTCAAAGAACCTAAAATTTATTTCTTCGATACTGGTCTTGTAAAAGGGGATAATGGAAGTATATTTGAGAATTTTGTCGCCACTTGCTTACTCAAGCATGTTTTCGCAAAAATCGATTATAAAGCTGAGAGCTATGATTTGAAATATTTACACACAAAAGAAAAGCATGAAGTCGATTTTGCTCTTGTCCGGGATAAAAAAATCGAAAGGATGATCGAAGTTAAATACGCAGACCATTCAATCAATCCAAGCCTTCGCTACTTCTATGATAAATATCGGATTCCAGCTACTCAAGTTGTCAAAGAACTGAAACGTGAAAAAGTGGAACATGGCATTGAGATTGTGGAGGGGTTGAATTTTCTTCGAAGTTTGGAATTATAAAAAGTCTAACAAAAGAGGGCAGTGGTCCGAGACTTCATCCTTTAAAACTTGAAAATGATGAATCTTGATTTCAGGAGAAGTGAAAATATAGTCAGCGAATTTTTCTTCCTTAGGATACCAGCTTGTCCGAGTTGATGTGATGTTATAGGTCTGAATCAGATTTTCCATTCCAGCTTCGAGGATTTTGATGCTTGTAGTATCGGGTCTTAAATTAAAATCTCCGCAGAGAATTTTAGGAGAGGGAATGGCATCCATGAACTCTCTAATTCTTTCAGACTGGATGATTCTTTCCGGAGCATCTGTTTTACCTTTTCCATTCCATAGCCCATGCACATTCATAATCGTATGGTCTTGACCTTGGATACGGCATTTCACCCACTGCAAATTTCTCGAATGAGTAGGACCAATTCCTCCATAATGCGGATTGTCAAAAATACCGATCTCGCCTTCTTCCAAAACGTCGATCTCTTTTTTGATCAACATTCCGATCCCATAGGCGTTGTCGACAACAGGTCTGAAAAATGCGCGGTGCCCAGGAAGTAATACTTGTAATTCGGAAAAAATATTTAAATAGACCGCTCTTTTCTCATCTGAGACTCTCCTAGAGGCATTATGATAGACCTCTTGGAAACAAAAGATATCGATGTCTTGATGAGAAGCGATAAATTCTAAGAGGGGATCTCGGACATGTCCGCCCCAGATATTGAGCGTGAGGAGCTTCATTACGTTCTGCAACCGCAGGTGGTCTGACATCCGCAATGCTCTTCTGTTTCAAGGCACGTCGGTTTGCAGACACAGTCAGGATCCGGACAGCGGGATTTGCATGAAGTCATACTGACCAAGAGGATCAAAGAAAAAATAATCTTTTGCATATAGATCTAACCATAAAAGAATGAAGGCATTAATGAAAACTGAAAGTTGTTTTTGTAGAGTCAAAAATAACCTAATTGACCCTCACGTAACGTGATGCTTTATATTGGGAATATCCTTTAAAATCAAAGGGATATTAGAGGAGTAAAATCGATGGCTTATACGGTTAAAAAATTAGCTAAGATCTCAGGAGTTAGCATCCGGACTCTTCATTATTATGATGAGATCGGTCTTCTGAAACCCGCTTACCATGGATCCAATGGTTACCGGTTCTATGAAGAAGAGCAACTCTTGATTTTGCAGCAGATCCTTTTCTTTCGAGAGCTTGGCTTTGAATTGAAACAAATCCAAAAGGTCATCGGAAGAAAGGATTTTGATAAGATCGCAGCTTTAAGTTCTCATCGACAAGTTTTGCAAAAAAACTTAGTGAGAACCAAAGAGCTGATTAAGACCATCGATAAAACGATAAAACACTTAAAAGGAACACAAAAAATGAAAGAAGAAGATTTATACTGTGGTTTCATTACCAAAGAACAGCAAGCCGAATATTTGACATATTTAAAAAACCGGTTCGGGAAAGACCATCCTTACTTTGCCGAAGCGGAAAAAAATGTCAAAAATTGGACTAAAGCGGATTTGGAGCATTATAAAAAAGAATCTGATGCTGACATGAAAGCGCTGGCAAAACTCATGGAAAGCCAAGTTTCTCCTGGTTCTCTAGAAGTGCAAGCACTAGTCAATAAACTGTATCAATGGGTTAAAGGATTCTGGACACCCAATAAGGAGTCTTTTATTGAACTCGGTCAGATGTATACCGAATTAGAATGGAAAAAGTTCTTTGGAAGGTATGATGACCATCATCCGCGCCTGGCAAAGTTTTTAGCTAGCGGGATGAAGATATTCGCAGAACGTGAATTGAATTAATCCACTTGGCAGCTAGCCGCAAGGCCAGCTGCCCTTTTCCCTATTTTTTGGAAATGTAAAATTTTGGAAAAGAAAAGTCATCTATTTAGAGGCTTTTGAACTATTTTAAAATAAATATAAGAGACGCTAATTCCCAGACCCACGAGTGTAAAATCTTGGAGGGAAGGAGAAAGAATTCTTTTTTTAATCGAGCGAAAAAAGGAAAGAGCAAGCTTCTTCATCTTATGTAAAGTCAGAGTCCAGATCACTTGAATCCTTTTTTTGCTCTCAAATGCCCAAAAGAAAGTAAAAAAATTAGGATTAGCTCCGTGCTTGATTAACAATTTAATTTTTTCAACAGGAAGATAATCACTGCTTGCGGCCCCATCTATCACTTTCTTATACGCGAATGGTGAGAAGGCCGCGCGGGGGCTTACACAATAAGACAGATGGATATAGCCGTTTCTCTTTAATAATTCCTCACCAACTTCAAGAGATTTGCTTCTATAAGCCCAAATATAGATGGAATTCAAGCCATACTCGTTAGCGTAATTGATCTCAGCTCCTCCATCAATAAACCTTTTAATTTGATTCCATGTCGCCTTTTCCCAATCTATCTTATGCAAAGCAGTGCGTCCCAAAGAATCAGTACAATCGATATCTGCACCTAGCTCTAGTAGTGCATTAAGCATTGCTTCCGAAGCGTTGCATATTTCACTTTGCGTATAGATATGGCCCTTAAAAGAAGCCGGAATCTTTGGCCCTTGACCTTCGCAGCGCAAAATTTTAAGCGTGGAAAACTGCTTAGGATCAATTTGATGAACTGGATGATGGGTATGGTTCTCATGCGTACAGTCACTGAAGTCCGCATGTTGTAAATTAGGACAAAAAGGAAAGTTTATAAATGATGTATGAGCGAGGCTTAAGCTGATCAGGGACTTTGTACATGACAGTTCGGGAACAGGAAAAGAACCAATAAAACGAGACAGATCTAATTTTTCTAATTGAGAAAACCGACAAAGAACTGCGGCTAATTTCGGACGGTCTTCCTCTTTCGCGTAACCATAGCGGTAGCTAAGTTTTTTGAGATTTGCAGGCGCCGCAGCTAAAATAGAAAGGGCATAGCCCGTGTTAAATAAGCCATCTAAAGAAAGGTGGGTAAGATGATTGAAATCGCCCTCTTGTAAACCTATAACGAGTTTCTTGATGTACCGCTCATCCGCATCAGATCCGACAGTAATGCGTAAATGAACGACGCGGCCTCTCCAAGCCTTGTGCCAGGTATTGTTGACGAGTGGGATTGCTTTTTCAAGAGGGCTAATGAAAGAAAGGATAAGCTTAAACAAATCCGTATAGTAATATTTCTGATTGTTGGGCAGATAAAAAGGTACTATTGTGGAGTGATGTGGCAGAGCTGTTAATGCCATAGTTTGGCATATTTTATAGTGGAAAAATTCTTAAAAAAGAACATCCTTAATTTTCCCCCCCATACCTAGCAGCCTTTCTTGCGGTTCATTGGAAAATACAAACCGCACGTATTTAGCTGCAGTTTCTCCCCAGCCGATCATAGGTGTGGTGGCGATTTTTGCTTCTTTAAATAACTTTTCTGTAGCTTCCTGCGATGTCATACCCAATGCCTCTGCATCCATTAATAACGACCATCCTCCATGAGGAGGAATGACCGGAAGCCCTTCTAGCTCCTGCAGCAAAGTATTGCGTCTTTGCTCCCAGATTTGAAGAGCCTCTTCGAGTCCATCATCTACAGCATTAAGTCCTGCAGCCACTCCTGCCATGCTGATCCCAGTCTGGCAGACGACATTGGAGATGCTCACGAGTCCAATATCATTCATAATATTCTCGGGTCCGACGACCCAGCCGACACGCCAACCGATCATGCGCAGCTCTTTAGAAGCGGCTCCGACCGTGATAGTCCGCTCTTTTAGATGAGGTAACGAGGCTGGATGAATCACAGAGCGGCCGTCATAAAGAATCCGTTCCATTGCTGCATCATACAAAAGCCAGGCATCTGTTTGATGGATTACCCTTGCGACTGCTTCCCATTCAGTTAGAGTTAGCACATGGCCTGTCGGCATGCCGGGGCTGATGACGACCATCTTTGTATGGGGAGAAGCGGCCCGCTCAAGCGCTTCAGTATCTAATCGCCATCCGGCAGATGAGGGGATTAGGGGAACAAAGACGGTTATGCCTCCAGCCATCCGAATCCGATTAATAATGCCTGCATAGGTCGGGTCGGTGACAATCACTTCATCACCGGGCTCAAGAGTGGCAAGGAGGCAGTTCAAAATGCCTGACATGCCTCCGGCGGTGATGATGCATTGAGTTTTCCAATTGTATGGAGTGCCGCTGACGCGCGATACCCTTTTTGCGGCGGCTTTTCTTAGCTCATCCTGGCCCAAGAAGGGCAAATAACTATTATTCTCATCTAAATCGATTCCTTGGCGTGTTATTTCGATGGCAATTTTCGGCGGAGGGATATCGGTATCGAGATTTTCAAGGCGTAAGATTTCGGGATCCTGGGCTGCATCTGCTGCATTTCCCATACGATCGACACCGATACCGGGAACCTGGGCAAGCCTTGATACGCGTTTGAACATAAACACCTCCAATTTTCCTAAAAACAATAACATTCCATACTTGATTTCGTCAATTTGTAAAAAATAGACATAATGTCTAAACTATGGTAAGATATATACAGAGGAAAATATGAGAAAAAATGAATTTACACAGCTTTGGAAACAGTATGAGCCGTTGATAAAAGCGGTTGTGGAGCTTTTCCATCCTTTCGTTGAAGCTGCAGTCCATGACCTTGAAAAGGGGAAGGTCGTCGCCATCTATCACAACATCTCCCAAAGAAAAATCGGAGATAAATCTCCTCTCAAAGAACTCAAAGTAAATACACAGGATTTTCCTGATTATTTTACCCCGTATTACAAAAATAATTGGGACGGACGACCTCTTAAATGCACATCAATTACTCTTCGAGATAAAAAAGGGAAGGCAGTAGGTCTGATCTGTATCAATGTCGACACGAGCTTTGTCCACGATGCTCATCGTGTGCTAGATGCATTTCTTAAAACGAAAGAGGAAGCTGAAAATCCCATCGAGATATTTGGAGCCCACTGCGAAGATCAAGCAATGGCCTTTTTACAACAATATCTAGAAGAAAAAAACATCTCTCTGAATTTTCTCAATCGAGAGCAAAAAAAAGAAGTCGTCCAGCATTTATATCAGAAGGGGATCTTTAATTATAAAAGCGCAGCCCCGTTCATTGCTAAAAAACTCAATATTTCCCGCGCCAGCGTCTATAACTACATTAAACAACTCTGAGGGTTTATGAAAAATTCTTCGCAGCGTATCCAGGACATCTTAAATCAACAGGGACTCGATCTAAAAGTGATCGAATTCAAAGAGCTAACGCGGACCTCTCAAGAAGCAGCAACTGCTATCGGTTGCGAAGTGGGACAAATTGCAAAGACACTCATCTTCAAAACTAAAATTACTGAAAGACCTATTTGTATAATCGTCAGCGGAAAGAATCGAGTCGATGAGAAAAAAATTGTCTATTACATTGGAGAGGAAATAGAAAAGCCGGATGCAGAATTCGTACTGCAGCATACAGGGTTTGCCATCGGAGGAGTACCTCCTATTGGATATCAGTTCGATCTAAAACCTCTGATCGATGAAGATTTAATGGCTTATCCAGAGATATGGGCTGCAGCAGGTACGCCTCATTCTGTTTTCCGGCTGACACCCGAAGATTTGTTAAAGATGACAGAGGGGCAGATTGTCAATATCCGAAAATAATCAGTGGCGCCAGCAATCGATCAGATGATCATTGACCAATCCGACGGCTTGCATAAAAGCGTAGATGATCGTAGGGCCGACAAAGGTCATGCCCCGTTTCTTGAGATCTTTGGATAAGGCGTCGCTCTCAGCGGTACTTACAGGAACGTTTTTAAAAGATTTCCATTTGTTTTTCAGCGGTTTGCCTTTAACAAAGGCCCACACGTATTTGTCAAAGGAACCAAATTCTTCCTGAATTTTTAGAAATACCCGAGCATTCTGACGGGCAGCATAGATCTTCAACCGATTCCGAATGATCTCTTCATTATGCCGCTGCTTTTCTAGTTCCTTATCTGTCATTGAAGCGACTTTGACAGGATCGAATCCATGAAAAGCTTTCCGGTATCCTTGCCGTCTTTTGAGGATAGTCTCCCAACTTAATCCTGCCTGCGCTCCTTCCAGAATCAGCATTTCAAATAGATGCCGATCGTCATGCACAGGAATACCCCACTCTTTATCATGATACTCCGCGTAAAACTCTTTACCTGGCTGATCTCCAAAACATCTTTTTCTTTTAGACATGCATCCTGCTTTTTTAAGCGTTCATTATTTACCAATAGGCGATTCTCTGAAAGTCCGTTTACATAACTTATCGTCATCTATTTCGATCAGTATAACGTTATGCCACCAGGAGATATTTAAACAAAAATCAGGAAGAGTTTCTAATTGTCGCGCAGCTTGCGCGACAATTGCATAAGCTAGATAGAATGATCTCATGTAAAAGAAGTTAGATCTAGAAAATCTTTAGCTCTGGTAAAGCATTTAAATTCCTTTTTCATGATTTAGTAACCATTTTTTGCGGGCCACTCCTCCTCCATAACCACAGAGCTGGTTATTGGCCATGATCACGCGGTGACAGGGGATGATGATGCAGAGTTGATTGGCTCCATTGGCATTCGCGACTGCTCTAAACGCTGTTGGTTTTCCAATCGCAGCAGCAATGTCAGAGTAAGACCGTGTTTCTCCAAGAGGGATTTTTTTTAACTCTTCCCATACTTGATTTTGGAAAGGAGTCCCTAGAGAAGCGATGGGCGTTTTAAATTCCCGCAATTTTCCTTCAAAATACAGTTTTAATTCCTTTTCAATGGAGTTTATCGGAGACGTATGACCCGGAATAATTCTGGCTTTAGTTTTCTGTCGGAGACGTTCGACTTCTCGCTCCAGACCACGACGATCTACAAATTCTACGAGATAAAGCGTTTCTTCATCGGCAATTGCAATCATCGGACCTAGAGGAGTATCAAACCAAGCGGCTTTGAGGATTTTATAAGGACCTTGTTTAGTCGGGGGAGTACCCATGATCCGAGAAAAAGCATCTCTAAACCCGCTGCTAGATTCATATCCTGTGGAAAGCTGGGCTTCAATCACAGCTTCGCCTGAGCGAATTTGTTTCATAGCTAGGCCCATGCGTCTTGCACGTGCATAAGCAACAAATGTCATCCCAAATCGCTTTTTGAATTGACGCCGGGCTGTTGAAGCATCGACGGAGAGTTCTTGAAAATCTCTGTCCTTCCACCGTTTTTCAGGATTTGCTTCGACAGCTTCTACAAGCGTTTGAGTCAGTTTAGAGACTTGGTAAGGGTGTGAGAGGGGACGGCATCTCCGACAAGGCCTAAAGGAGGCTAAAAGGGCTTCTTGAGCGGTTTTAAAAAATTCACAGTTCTCAAATTTGGGTTTTCGAGCCGGACATGTAGGTCGACAAAAGACGCCGGTGGTTTTGACACCGACAAAGAAAACACCTTCATATTCGGTTTTTTTATCTAGCATGGCTTGATAAAATTCTTTTTTGCTTTCGGCTGTGATCATAGTTACCTCACTTGATTTTCTTTAGATGATAGTGAGTCAAAACAATATGCATGGCCGAAATTCAGGCGTTGATTTTTTTTAATATTTCTTTAAATAGAGGATCTTTTAACTCTCTGTATTTAGATCCATCTTCATTGACTTCTTCAGCTGCTTTTTTCTTGAGGTCGCTATATTTTTGGGCTTCTTCTGGATGGTTTTTCAGATAGTCCCTGAATGAGAGTAAATTCTTCCACTCCTGGTTTCCCAAACGCATTAAGTGCACATGGTATCTTCGGATTCCTTCGTCTGAATCTGGCAAATCTATTCTAAAAAAGAGTCTTTCAGGAGTGCTATGTATCGGTCTAAATTCATATCCCAGGCTTTGTAGCTTTTTGGATACTGAATCGATCTCTTTTTCAGAAACACCACTGGCGATATCGATGATACCTTTGCCACCCAAATTTGGAATAGCCGTACTGCCGACATGTTCGATAGTTAAACCTTCAATATGGGAGGTAATTCTTCTTTTTTCTTTTTCAAAAAGGGCGGGAAATTTTTTATTGTAGGGTTTGAAGACGTATTTTTTCATAGCTGTTAGGATTTAATGTGACTGATCACAAAATCAGCTCTTTTCTCCACGCTCATTTTTGGCACTTCAATTAACTCTCGGCCGTATTCTTGATAGACTTTCACGAGGTTATTATACACCCTGATAACTTCTTCATACAGTTGTTTCCTCTCTGCGTCCGGATGATAAATTTCCTTCCAAGGAGGTAGAATAAATATTTTATTATTATAAACGAGATCTTGGACAGCCTTTTGAAGTTCTTCGGAGGAGTTGCTTTGAGTGAAACGGTCATAGGCGATTAAATCCAGGATATCCCGATCGAAAAATACGATCTCCTGACTGTGTTCCACGGCTTTATATGTTTCTATAAATCTGGCTAACATGAGTTCCTTGAAACGTTCGATATTTTTCCACGGGACGCCATTGCCATTTGTTTTTATCTGTTCTTGGATGATCTGCCGTGCAACTTCTTCCACGCAGTGGTAGCCCCGTTTTTTGAGCTCATGGATTAAAGCAGTCTTCCCAGAACCCGTGGCTCCTGTAATGACAAAAAATCGATTTTTCAAATAAGTATCCCCATTCGTAGCATGTCATGATGATAACATAGCCATCTTTGTTCAGGGGAGCAAGTTCAAAAGCTTACCCCTACTCAACTTATGCTAAAAACAACCAAATATTTTGTTTCGAACTTCCTATTGACACCTGAATTTACGTTCATGTAATATACCCAATCATTAGGTATATATGGCGAAAACAAATAAGACAAAGTTCGTGATCCTGGGATTTCTTTTGGATGGCTCCCGTTCAGGATATGAGATCGGCCAGATCATCAAGAAATCGACAAATAACTTTTGGCAAGAATCAGATGCCTCTATCTATCCCGCGCTTAAATTGCTCGCCAAAGAGAAAATGGTTTCTTCTGAGACGGCTTATGTCGGTAAAAGAAGGAAAGAGGTTTTCACTATCACTAAAGCAGGCAAAAAAGCCTTTATGGAATGGTACAAAAAACCTCCTGAGCAGGATATGCATCGGGAAGAGTTTCTCTTAAAACTCTTTTTTGCGACTGAAACTACAAAAGAAGAAATGGATTGCCACTGTGAGCAAAAACTCAAAGAACTGAAAGAGACTCAGGAAAAATATAAACAAATCGAGAAGTTTCTAAAAAAAGAGCTTCCTAAAAAGACCTATTGGTTAAAAACCCTTCAAGTGGGCCTTGCCCATCTAGAAGTCGATATCCATTGGTTACAACAACAAAGGGAAACAAATGCTAAACATCATTAGTAAGATTCCTATTTTCGTCGGACCTTTATTTGTCATTTTGCTCCTTGGAGGCCTTAGAGCAAGAAAGACAGGCATGGTTCCTTTAGCCTTATTGCTTGCCATCCCCTCTGTTTTCTTCACTTGGTCGCTCTTTTCATTCTTTGGCAGGTATACAGATCCGTTATCGATTTTGCTTTGGATCGTCTGTTTAAGTTTGGGGTTTTTTCTCGGATTTTCTCATATCCACAGAATGGATCTACGATTTGATAAGAAAAAAAGAAAAGTAGAAATGCCGGGGAGCTGGATTCCCTTGATGCTTTCGATGTCGATCTTTACCTTAAAATTCTCGATTGGGATGTTGAGGACGGTAGCGCCTCATTTAAATGAATCGATCCTCTTGCTAGGTCTTGAGCTTCTTGCGACGGTGATTCTTGGTGTTTTTGCGGGAAGGGGAATCGGCTGCCTTGTTCGATATAGAGCTGCTTATGACCCGATTCTTTAAAGCTTTTCTGATAAGCGCGTGTGCTCTTTTATAAGGAGCACACGTATTGACACGGATCCATTTGCTCAGAGGCCACTGCTTTCCTGATGCTAGGGTACACCAAGACCAGACTCCCCATTGATCTAAGTTGCCTGTTTGAGCTTCTTTTTCAATAATATCGATAATTTGCAGAACAACCTGTGAAACGCTTTATCTTGCTGATCACTATTTTTGTAGCGATATTTTTGATGGAAATGGTGAGAGATGCCTTTGTAGTCCCATGTGGAAAATCCGTCACCGGGCATGACGGGCATTTTTCCTTTTAATCCAGCCTCGTACCACCGGATAACGCATTTACCCCATCCAATTTGATAAGCAATGAGATCGGAGATAATCTTAAGCTTTCTAGACGACGAGATGAGATTTATCAGACGGTCGTATTCTTTTAGGATCTCATCGCTGAGGGAATTCATAGTTACCGCTGTTTGACTATTTCTAGAATTTCTTCTTCTATCAATCTTGTTCATAGTGGAAAAAATATTATATTTTTTTCCGGCTTTATGCAAATGACCTAAATTCAAATCATTTTTATCATAGAAGTTGGATGTCTGGCATGTTAAAATAGTTCGAACAATTTATGACTATTATCAAAACAGACCGATTGATTCTTCGACCCTGGAAAGAAGAGGACATAGAACCTTTTGCGCAGTTAAATGGCGACCCCCATGTGATGAAATACTTTCCCTCTACATTGACAAAGGAAGTAAGCGATCAGATGGCAAAAAGAATGCAAAATAAAATAGAGGAAAGGGGTTGGGGATGGTGGGCTGTTTCTGTGCCCGAAGTGGCAGATTTTATTGGTTTTATCGGCTTGAATAATGTGGATCAGTCTTTCCAGGTTCCTTTTACTCCTGCGATAGAAATCGGATGGAGATTGGCTTCGAATTATTGGGGAAAAGGCTATGCGTCCGAAGGAGCTGCAGCCTGTCTCAAGTACGGGTTTGAAGTCCTAAAGTTAGCAGAAATTGTCTCCTTTACCTCTGTCCCCAATAACCGTTCAAGAAGAGTCATGGAAAAGATCGGGATGCATCGCGATTCTAAAGATGATTTTGACAATCCGAATCTTGCAGAAAATCACTGGCTTAGAAAGCACGTTTTATATCGACTGGGGGTAGGGGAATGGCAAAAGCAACTCGCCTAACCTTTCTTTTGCCTATATAAGTTGATAATGATTTGCACGGTATATTGGTAACAGCTGCTGCAAAATTTATGTCTCAACAGAGGATCGGGATCTAATATCGTTACATGGTTAAGCTTGGAAAATTCAGCTTCGTAATGCTTCATTCTTTGCTGTGTGTAAACTTCAATTGTCTCAGGGTCTGTCGTATCTAGATTTAAGAGGACGTCGTGCTCCGCTAATTGATGGATCATATCCTGCTGGCTACGCCCTTTTTTACTGCCAAAATACCTTTGCAAAGCAAGATAGCGGATATTGGGAGATCCCAGACGGCAAACAAAATCAGCAGCACTAGCAAAATTGTGGGAATCAGGATGGCTTTTTCCTGGATCGATAAACGATCCTCCACCAAAAGTAAAAATGATGAGCTTTTCTCTTTCTTTTTTACTTAGGAGTTCGAGCGCATGCTCGGTGATAATCGCTCCTTGGCTGTGAGCAAAAATAATAACGGGAGGATGGGCTTCATCTTTTTCCGAGAGGCTGAGGAGATACCGAAAAAATTTAGCCGCCCATCGGACAATGGCGGTATTCAGTGTCAATTTTAAGACGACACAGATCAAGGCATCTTTGATGGCTAAAAGAGCCCGGTCGTTGGGCATCGAAAAAACTTGCTCTCCGTCAGCAGCTTTTGAGATTTTTTCAGCAGATTCTAGAGCTTCTTCTTTCGTGTTGTCGATGCCATTGATAAATCCCCAGATGCACTGGCCCGGTTTTCTTTCACCGACCGTCCGTATTAAAGTATCAATTTTGCCAGGAGAGGGAAACAGCTTAGAGTCAGGTATTTTTAAGTATTGCATGTAGCCATTGGGCCTTGAACGCAAATGGATAGCGCCGCTCCGTTCATTGACAATGACGCCGTCTAAACGATGGGATTGCACCCATTCGATGCCTTCTTTCTTAGTAAGAACAATATTATCCCCGATGAGATAGGTTTCTTCTTTACCTTTGCCATTTTCAATTTTTGCAATGATTTTTGGCAGAAGGAAAAAAGATTCATTGCCCGTTGTTGCATACCCGCATAGCTTTTCGATGCTGAGAAGCAGGCGCTCTAATTCGGGCTTACTGAGAGATTGGATCTTTGTCTCCGGAGGGATTTGACTTAAAGAAGATAATTGGCTGACAAAGAGATCAGGGGTTTCGGATTGATAATGCTCTCCCAGAATTTTTAAAGATGAATTGAAATACTTCTTCGACCGGATCCAGGTTGCCAATGCTTTACGGCCTTCTCGGGGATGAGAAAAAATGGCATACCGATCGTAGTTTCCTATCGAACCGAGCTTACGGGGGCCTTGACTGCGGACCAAGCCCGGGTTATTGATACGCCAGGCTAAACTGCCGCCGGACGCAACGTATTTGTTTCCTGCAGTATCAAAGTAAAAGACGACTTCGTCGCTGAATTTGTAGGCGGTTTTATACATGGTAAATTGAAAAAATTATAACTTAAAATAACTCTTTCAATCCACCAAGATCACTTAGCTTTAATGAAGGCGAGCAGATCGGTATTAATCTGATCCTTCAGCGTCGAGCACATGCCGTGCGGAGCGCCTTTGTAGATTTTTAATTGCGCATCGGGAATCAGTTTTGATGAGAGCTTAGCTGAAGCTCCGATCGGTACAATCTGGTCGTCGCTTCCATGAAGGATCAGTGTGGGGATGTCGAATTTTTTGAGATCTTCAGTAAAATCTGTCTCGGAAAAAGCCTTGATGCAATCGAAGATGCCTTTAAATCCTCCTAGCATACTTTGAAACCAAAATGAATCGCGGAGTCCTTGCGAGACATGAGAGCCGGCTCTATTAGCTCCATAGAACGGTAAGCTGAGATCTTTAAAGTACTGGGAACGGTCTTTTAGAACCCCCGACCGGATCTGATCGAAGGCCTCCATCGGTAAACCGCCAGGATTGGCTGCTGTTTTTAGCATGATAGGCGGGACGGCGCCGATCAAAACGGCCTTTGCTACCCGTTTTGTGCCGTGGCGGCCGATATAGCGGGCAACTTCGCCGCCGCCGGTAGAATGGCCGATGTGAATCGCATCTTTTAAATCCAGCGCTTCTACGACTTTGGCAAGGTCGTCCGCGTAGGTGTTCATTTCATTTCCATTCCAGGTCTGGCTTGATCTTCCATGACTGCGTCGATCATGCGCGATACATCGATAGCCATGAGAAGCTAAAAAAAACATCTGATCTTCCCAGGCATCGGCGGTCAGCGGCCAGCCATGGCTAAAGACGATGGGCTGCCCTTTGCCCCAATCTTTGTAATATATGTGGATATCTTTAGAGTTTTCTTTGCCGACCGTAACATAGCTCATTTGATTTTCCTTTTTGATAAAATCCTTTTGTAGCATGGTGAAATTTTAACTTCAAAAGGCAAATTTATGTCTAAAAAACTCGCAGGAAAAGTCGCTATTGTAACGGGTGCATCCAAGGGAATCGGGGCTTCAATTGCCCTCCATCTCGCAGCAGAAGGTGCTAGCGTAGTTGTTAATTATTCCTCCAGCAAAGAAGGCGCTGAGCGGATCGCGAAAGAAATTCAGCAGAAGGGCGGCAAGTCGATGGTCATACAAGCTAATATGACGAATCAGAAAGAGATTCAACATCTCTTTTCTGAAGCTGAGAAAGCATTTGGCAAGCTTGATATCCTTGTCAACAACGCCGGTATTTACGATTTTACTCCTATCGATGAGTTTACTTCCGAGCATTTCCACAAAATGTTTGATCTAAACGTGCTCGGTTTACTTCTTGCCTCCCAAGAAGCTGTGAAGAGATTCGGGACTAAGGGTGGGAGCATTGTGAATATTAGTTCGGTAGTGAGTATTTACTCAGAACCGGGGTTCTCTATTTACAGCGGTACAAAAGGCGCTGTCGATGCCATTACACGATCGTTAGCTAAAGAGCTGGGTCCACGCAAAATCCGTGTCAATACGATAAACCCAGGCCTAATAGAGACAGAAGGGACGCATGCCGGAGGCATGGCCGAAGGAGAGTTCCGACGGGAATTTGAAAAGAAAACTTCTCTTGGCAGAATCGGACAGCCGCAAGACATCGCCCATGCTGCCGTCTTCCTCGCATCGGACGATGCTTCATGGATCACCGGTGAATCGTTATTTATCACCGGCGGCCATGCCTAGCATGCTAGCGCAATCGCTGTTTTTAAACGTGACAGCGCACTAGAGTTTAAAAATGGAGAAAATAATTGAGGGGATATCCGCTTCTGAGCTTGCAACGGGTGTAGAGCTGCGGCTCGTGTAAATAAGACCCAGATCTTTTTGGTTAGCTGCGATCTGAACTCCAATTTTATCTCCTTTATTGCACCAAACAATTGTTTGAGAAACAAGGACAGAAGTCGTGGAGGATTGATCAACAGATTGACGGCAACCGGAATTAGGAACAACAGTATCGTTTTGGGTCAACCAGATATCGACAAATCCTTTTGCTTTGCTTCCAGGCAGCGCCCCGACTTGTCCTGCAGCAACGATAAAGTAATAGCCGTTGGAGGAAATTATTAGAGCTTTCTGACTGTCTAGCATAAGGGCATTCATATCATCAGTAGGTAAAACAGTATCATTATTCCCCATGGTAATATTGATCAGCGCATTTGGATTAGTGATGGTCTGATTTTTTGAACTGGAGAATTGAGCTAGCGGTGTGGCCGCATAGGTCTGAACGCCAAATCCAAGAGCAAGCAAAAATAGAGCTCTTTTAATAGATCGAATAAAAAGTGTACTTTTCATTTTCTCTTTCCCATGGTTATGATGGATATATTTGTGATTTAACCGTCCACAGAAATAAATTCAACACATATTCCGTCAATAAACCGAACAGAAAACCCCGCTCGGCGAATCCGGCAGCCGCAAGACAGCGCCCATGCTGCTGTCTTTCTCGCATCCTACGACCGTTATTTGTCACTGGCGGCTATTTTTAATCAACGAGAGGAATGACTTTTCTTCTCACATGGGACTTGAAGCTATTCATGCACTCTGTGGCGTAAGGATGTTGAGATTGCAATGCGGAGTTTTCAATTTCTAAATCTTCCACTTTAATGCCAAATTTTTCTAAGGGATGGGAATTAAATCTTGTAAAATGAGCCGGATTTCCCATCACGATGCAAAAGGGAGGAACGTCTTTAACGACAATGCTACCCATTCCAACAAAAGCATGCGATCCTATTGTTGTGTACTGATGAGTGCAGCAGGCGAGTCCTAAGACAGCACCTTTTAAGATATGGCAATGGCCCGAAAGCGAAACCCTGGCACACAGGATAACATCGGATTCAATCAAGCAATCATGGGCAATATAAGTATAGGCCATGATGTAGCAATCATTTTGAATTTGAGTCTCTAGATCGCCAATTCCGCGCTGTATCACTGAAAATTCACGGATGACATTTCCATTTCCGATGAGGACATGTCCTTTGGGTGGCTTAGTTTTATGTTCAGGGTCCACGCCAATCATGACTTGATGGCCAATCTGATTATTTGCACCGATCACTAACGGACCTTTCAAATAGGAGCCGGCTCCAATGATGGTATTAGAGCCAATTTCAATGTCACCCTCCATAATGACCGAAGGATGAATGGAAGCGGAGGAATGTATTTTCGAACTGGAGTCCAAAGCAGATCCTTGTAGAGGAATATAGTGTAAAATAATAAAGCCCAGAAGGCCAGCTCGAATTAGACAAATCATAAATTTACTCTTCAAGAGCGGAAGGACCACTTCTTAACAATTAAGATGAGAACAAACAAAAATTAGTATAGTCATAAAAAATTATCAGTGCTATTCGGGAATTTAAGAATCTCTCTTAATCAAATTTCTAAAGGAAGACCATGGGAATCGATATCTCTAGAGCAGATGATTTAAATATCTATCGCTCTATTGTGGGTTCGGAAGCCATTGATCAACTTTTTCAGTTAGCAGATTATTTAAAAGGCATCAAAATCGTTCATGTCAACTCGACGAGAGAAGGGGGCGGGGTCGCAGAAATTCTCTCGAAGATGGTTCCGTTGACCCAAGCTTTGGGTCTGGATATTCGATGGGAAGTCATCAATGGAGAAACCGATTTTTTTCAATGCACCAAACTCTTTCATAATTTACTGCAAGGCCAGCATAAAGACTATCCTTCAAAGGCCCTTCTAAAAACCTATGAAGATACCAATGCTGAGCAAGCAGAAGTGCTAAGAGGGGTTTTAGAAAAAGCTGATATCGTTTTTATCCACGATCCTCAACCGTTGCCGCTTTTATCTCATTTTCCTGAGAAGGCAGGAAAATGGGTCTGGCGCTGCCATATCGATCTTTCAGCCCCTTCAGAACAGCTTTGGAACTATCTGAAACAATTCATTGAGAATTACGATGCCAGTATTTTTTCATTGGAAAATTTTGCTCAAGCTCTTCCCTACCCGATTTACTTTATTGCTCCTAGCATTGATCCTTTAAGTGAAAAAAATAGAGAGATAGAACAAGAAGAGATTTTAGAAGTTTTCAAACAATTGGGGATTGATTCCGAGCGGCCTGTCCTGTTGCAGGTCTCCA
The DNA here is from genome assembly GCA_003153295.1 of Parachlamydiales bacterium. Classification (GTDB taxonomy): domain Bacteria; phylum Chlamydiota; class Chlamydiia; order Chlamydiales; family Rhabdochlamydiaceae; genus PALSA-1444. The sequence goes on from PLXY01000006.1 coordinate 238,439, forward strand.
GATTTGATCAGTTTAAAGATCCCTTAGGTGTGATCGAAGCTTATCGGATGGCAAAGATAAACCATCCTGCTCTTCAGCTTGTATTAGTTGGAAGCGGAGCCACCGATGATCCGGAAGGGGAAAAAATGTTCGAAGAAGTCGATAAGGCTGCCAAAGGCGATAGAGATATCCATGTGCTTCTTTTGCCTCCGACTTCTCACCGGATTATTAACTGTTTGCAGAGAGGATCGACAATCGTCCTCCAAAAATCATTGAAAGAAGGATTTGGCCTCACTGTCACCGAAGCTTTATGGAAGAAAAAACCCGTGATCGGAGGAAATGTCGGAGGGATCCGTTTACAGGTGATTGACGGTCAAACCGGTCTTCTTGTGAGTAATTCCGTTGAAGCAGCAAAGGGGATTAACTTTCTGCTACAAAACCCCGAGATCGCCCAAGAAATGGGAAATAAAGGAAAAGAGCGTGTTTTGCACCATTTTTTAATCACGAGGCATTTGAGAGAGTATTTAACCTTGATGGTCACGCTTTTGTTTCCCACTATCCAATTACCTTCTCGATTTCCTAAAATGAATAGTTTCTTATGAAACGGATCCTCATCGGAGATTGCGTCAAAATTCCCGATGGCCGCATGGGCCGTGTACGAGAAAAAAAAGGGAATAAGTACAAAATTAGAGTCCAAAGAAAAACAAGCAAAACCCATCAGTTTTTGTTTTTTGAGGCTAAAGAGTTAAAATCTGTTGCATGTCCGAAGGGCTGGATGAGTGTAAAAGGATATAATCAATACTTAAAGAAAACCCTGGCTAAAATGAAAATACGCTTGAAACGTCGGTAGAATATCTATGCCACAAAAATTGTCTGACTTATGATAATTTGTCCAGTGAGGGATTGTGGCAGAGGATAAGAGTCAAAGACGTCGATTTTGGGTCATTTTATGCATTGTCTTTTTAGGCTTTGTGGGCATCTCAATGCCCTATGTGATCTTTCCAGCTCTTTTTCTTAATCCTGATTATTCTATCCTGCCTCCTGACTGGGGTCCAACCAGCCAGGCTCTTTTTCTGGGTATTACATTAGCAGCCTACCCTTTAGGCCAATTCATAGGATCGCCCATCCTAGGAGCCCTATCGGATGAATATGGAAGAAAGTCATTATTATCAGGAAGTTTATTGATCAGTGCTGTCTGCAATCTTTTCACCGGATTAGCGATTGGCTGGCATCTCTTAGGATTACTCATCGTGAGCCGGTTTCTAGCGGGTTTTATGGAAGGCAACATTGCTATTGCCCGTGCGATGGCGGCTGATATGAAAAAAATTTCCAAACATGAAGCCTTTGGCAAAATTAATGCTGCCATCTCGATTGCTTATCTTTTGGGGCCCTTGTTAGGAGGAGTGATGGCAGATAAGAGTTTGCTGGAGAGTTTAACAACATCCACGCCGTTCTATGCTATATGCATTCTCTTTTTTGGTCTTGCGGGACTCTCGGCACTTGTTTTGGAGAAAACACCCTTGATTGCTCCTATCCAAGTGAGAACTTTCTGGCAGCGCATCAATTTCATTAAGAGGATGGCTGGACTATTCTCTAATAAACGGCTGCAATTTTTTATGCTCACCTCCACGGCTTTTACTCTGGCAGTGGATATCTTTTATGAATTTGGACCTGTTTACCTCACACTCAAGTGGTCGCTGGGGCCTGCTCAGCTCATTTTCTATAACGGAGCTTTATGCCTTGCTCTTGCGATTGGGAATGGCTGCCTGCCTGCTATTTTTTCTTCCCACGTCTCCAAAAGGTTAGCCCTCATTTGTTCTATTGGAGGGCTAGCTCTTTTTTTAGCGGGAATTGTTCTGACAAATTCCGTTTTTCTGATGATGATTTTATTTGCCCTATGCGGTTTTGTGATTGGACTCACAGTGACTTTACTGACAGTGAAGATCTCCGATTCTGCTGCCGATACTATTCAGGGAGAAGTGATGGGAGTACAGCTTTCTTTACGAGTTTTGGGAGATGCCATTATCTGCCTATTTGGCAGCGTATTGCTGCTGCTCTCACCCAAACTTATCCTAGCAGTGGCTGCAGCAATGAGCATCGCTGTCATGGTTTACTTTGCAGTTAAGTCCCGCAGGGAAATTGCATAGTCAAACTTCAATTCTAAAAGAATGGCCAAAATTCTTTTCTTTTTAAAAAGAGCCGGGTATAAAAGTCCTTTCATGAGGTCAAAAGATGAGAAAATTGTTATTTTTTATCTTGATATTCACTGCTAGTTTGCAAGCTGAAGAAAAACAACTCTCTAGGAGTAATATGTCAGGTCATGTTTTTGTGGTTTCTGAATGGTTGCCAAAAGAAAACTGCGAAGAAGAATTATGGAAACATTTTAAAAAGCTCATGGCTTTAACTTTAGAAAACGAAAGCGGCTGTATCCGAGCACATGCAACTCGACAAATTGCCCACCCCGGTGCGCCAGGAAAAACACAATATACGATTGTACTTCTTCAGGAATATGTGGATCTCCATGCATTTGATATCCATTGCAAATCAGACTATGTCGCTAATTATTTTAAGAAATATCTGGAAGATGAAGAAACTTCCCTTGTTAAAGAGTGGCGTTGTAGACTTTTTAGTGAAGAAGACTAGACTTCCGAGTTATACCAGCTCAGCTGTAAATTTGGATTTATACTGATAGTATCTGTCAGTATTCCCTCACAAAACGTGGTACTTGGCACGTTATTCGTACGAAAAACGTGTTAGTTAACCACTTTATTCGTACCGAAAACGTGAATTGTAAGCATAAGTCATTGAAGATAAGGCTATTAAAATAAACTCAGCGAAAAGTCAATATTTTTGCTACTTTTCGCGGGATTGATTAATCAATCTGGCGAAAACTGGTAAAAATATTGACTTTTCGCTGAGTTTGTTGTTATAATTAGCGGAAAGTCGAGGAAGAAATGGACAAGTCAATTATTGGCCGGGATGAAGAGCTTGCCATTCTTCGAGAAATCTATGAATCGCCAGAACCCGAGTTTCTTGCGGTTTATGGCAGAAGAAGGATAGGCAAGACCTACTTGATCAGTGAGTTTTTCAAGAATAGAAGTGTTTATTTTGAAATCACAGGAATGAAAGAAGGCTCTACGCGTGAGCAGCTGTTCCAATTCGCTTATGAATTTGCAAGACAATTCAATGAAGGTAGAAGGATTCCTCCTCCGGAAAACTGGGCAGAGGCTTTGAATTTATTACACGAAGCTACTGAAAAAGTGGAAAAAGGAAAAAAGATCATCCTTTTCTTCGATGAGGTCCCATGGCTTGCTTCCCCGCGTTCTAAATTTCTAAATGCCCTAGAGCACTTCTGGAATCGTTATCTATCCCGAAACAAAAATGTGATTTTGATCATTTGTGGGTCATCTGCATCCTGGATCATTAGAAATATCATTAACAATAAAGGTGGATTGCACGGAAGGGTAACCAGAAAAATGCGCTTACTTCCCTTTGCTCTTTCGGAAACGGAAAAATATCTCAAATCTCGCCATATCGATTTAGACAGGAAACAGATCATTGATATCTATATGGCAATGGGAGGAGTTCCTAAATACCTTTCCTATATTGGAAGAGGTAAATCTGCAACCCAGATCATCAATGAAGTCTGTTTCACCCCAAAAGGAGGTCTGTATGATGAATTCGACAATCTCTACAAATCTCTTTTCGATAACTACGAGCACCATATTTCCATCGTCAAGGCTCTTTCTAAGGAAAGCGGTGGTTTAACCAAGTCTGAGCTCTTGGATAAGGTAAAAATGTCCTCAGGCGGAGGTTCCACTAGGATTATTGATGAATTGATCGATGCCGGTTTTCTGATTTTTGTACCATCATTTCACAAAAAGAAAGCCGGAGGTATCTATCGACTTATCGATGAGTATTCTCTTTTTTATTTAACCTGGATCGCAGAAATTTCTAAGGTTAGCTTAGAAAGTGTCGATCCGGAATTTTGGATAAAAAAATACGATACAGCTAAATGGTATGCCTGGAGCGGCTGTGCTTTTGAATCTCTTTGCCTCAAGCATATTCAGAAGATCAAAAAAGCCCTGGGAATCTCAGGCATTAGTACTATAGAATCCGGTTGGCGCTATATCCCTAAAAAAGCACCCGATCAACAGGGAGCGCAAATAGATCTTGTCATAGATCGAATGGACAAATGTATTAATCTCTGCGAAATGAAATATAGCGATAGAGAATTTGTTATTGATAAGCTATATGCGGAAAGATTACGCACGAAGAAGAAAGTATTTAAAGAACAGACAGCGACGCCTAAGACTCTGTTTACGACCATGGTCACAACTTATGGCGTAAAGAAGAACGCACATTATCTTTCGGTGATTGATAGTCAACTGACGATGGATGATCTTTTTTGAATGAATTTAATCAAAGAAATAAAACTCCTATAAATCTTTCATGTATAGCTCCATTTGGAAGTGAGGCACGGGATGCCAGCTTGCAATAAACTCTCCCACGATCTTAAAGCCTGCTTTTTGGTACACATGGATAGCTCGTTTATTGGTCGCTTCCGGGTCTATTAGAATTTTTTTCACATGGGAAAAGTGGCGGATTAAAAACTCCCGAATCATCGGCACGGCAATTCCTTTTCCTAGATAATTTAGGTCGCAAATGAACAAATCTAAGGTCGTCGCATTATTTCCTTCAGGAGAGGTGATCAGAAAAGCAAAAGGGATATCTTTTTCATAACCAATCCAATAAGTTGTGTCGGATTCTCCGTGAAAAAACTTTTCTAAGCCGTTTAAAGTACTTTGAAGTCCGACTCCATGCATCCATTCTTTGATATGTGGTTGTTCAAACCAACTATGCAGCAGATTTTTTTGAGAGGGTAGAGCAGGTGCAAAGGAAAAAACTAAATGGTGACGATCCTCTTCGATAACTTCCTGAATGACATGCCGTGCATTGTTTGCTAATACAGGGTTTGTATTTTTGTAGTAGGGGAGTGCGATGAGTGCGTTAGACAATGCCCAACCACGGCCTCGTTCCCATGTTGCATCATCGACAGCCAATGCCTGACGAAAGGTATTTCTCATTTCAGCGGGTAAAAGATTCCAGGCAATAATTAAGTCGCAGGCTGGATCTCCAATACCCATAATGCCAAAATCAATCACAGCACTCAGTCGGTCATTTTGGATGAGGAGATTTCCAGGGGATAGGTCGCCGTGTATCCAGACAGGTGGTTTCGACCATTGAGGAGCCTGTAAAGCCTTTTCCCAGATGGGGGTTACTGTTTGGACATCAATCATTCCTTCTAATTGCTGGAGAGCTTGTTGAGTCTCGAGGGCTTTCTCCTCTAAAGGTACTCCACGATTAGAAAGGGGGCCATGGAGTAGATCAACCTTTTGTAAGGCTTGAATAAATATCACCAGATCGTGAGTGAGTAGAAGAGGATCAGAAAGATGGCCGACAATGGGATTATGACCTTCCAGCCACTTATAGACAGCCCAAGGCCAAGGAAAATCTTCTGTAGGAACTCCTTTGCCCAAAGGAGCAGGAATAGAAAATGGCAAGAAAGCTGCAAGTTTGGGGAGCCAGTTGCATTCTTTTTCAATAGTATCAACGGCCCACCCAATGCGGGGAAGCCGAACAACCATCTCATCGCCCAGCCGATAAAGAGCATTATCAGTTCCAGCTGACAGAACGGGTTTAAGTGGTAATTTTGCCCATGAGGGAAATTGCTTTGCGAGCAGTCGCTGGACAAGGGAGATATCAACTTCAAATTCGTCTGCATGCATTTTAGTCATGAATATCCGCATGTTTTAAAAAGCCATTTAGCTGAGTAAAAGGCTCCAAGTCTTCTTCGCGCCATGGACGCAAAATCAATCGTTTTGTTTTAAGAATGGTCATAGGTTTCTAAGGGTTAACAGGAGGCATTTTACTAGTATTTTTTAGAGAAAGCAAGCGGACAGAACAATTTTCATAGCAATATTTTATTTAAAAAAATGCATTGACCCTCACGTATACGTCATTCCTTAGAATAGGGGCATCCTTTAAAATCAATGGGATATTAAAGGGAAAGGAAATCGATGGCTTACACAGTTAAAAAATTAAGCGAACTCTCTGGGGTGACGGTACGCGCTCTTCATTTCTATGAAGAAATAGGCCTTCTGAAACCGGCCTACCACGGCTCTAATGGGTACCGGTACTACGAAGAAAAGCAGCTTTTGGACCTCCAGCAGATCTTGTTTTTTAAGCAGCTGGGTTTTTCTTTGAAACAGATCCAAAAGGTTCTGGGACGAGACGATTTTGACCAGCTTTCGGCTCTTTATTCTCACAGGAAGTCTTTGAATCAAGAATGGGAAAAAATTGGCCTGCTGCTTAAGACCATCGATAAAACGATCAAACACCTAAAAGGAAAGAAAAAAATGAAAGACAAAGAAATTTTCGATGGTTTCGACGTCAATTTAGTGACGAAAGCAAAAAAAAGCGATTCCTATTACTCCGCTGAGGAGATCGTAGGGAAAAGCGTTAAAAACCCAACTAAGAATGTTCAAGATGTTGAAAAAAGAGGGAAAGCTTTCTACGATAATATAACCCAAACGACACACGCTATTTTCAAAGAGCTTGTTTGTTGCATCGAAAAAGGGCTATACCCTTCTTCGGATGAAGTGCAACGGATCATTAAGAAACATCATGCTTTTGCGGAGCAGATTCATGATGCCACTCAAGAAGTATACAAAGCGCTAGCGCAGCTTTATCGGGAACATCCTGAATTCAGAAAGCAATTAGATCCATTTCATCCAGATCTAGCTGCATTTATGGCCGAAGGTATGAAGGTGTTTGCAATGAAAGAATTAGCTTAAAGTCTTAAAAGAAGGGGCGGCTAGCAATGGCCGCCTTATTCAAAAAACGCCTCAAGAAATCGACGATTAGTTTTATACAAAGCAGCGCTGCTACTTTTCCAGGTTCCTCGCTTCACTGTAAATCCAATGGTAGCAATTGTTCTGCTCAGCCTCAAGAGAGGCATCAATTCTTTGTAATGAGGCACAGGACGAATAGTGGCATAACCTTCTAAAAAAGATGTTCTGATCGTTGGGTGAGAAGACCATTCTCCGTTTTCCAGGGGACAAAAATCGTCTTCTGAAAAGCTAGCTCGCGCTGAAGACCAATCAATAATTCCCTGGATCTTACTGTTATTAATGATCAAATTCCCGGGACGAAAATCGCGGTGTATAATACAGGGGCCGTCGACTGAATCCAGGAGATGGATATGAGCATTGTAGTAACTACGGCATTGATCAATCAACGTTTGAGGTAAATGAAGACTGCATTCATCCAACCCTTCTTCAAATTTCAAAGTAAAATGAACTCTCGGATCAGAGGTCAAACTTTCTGGCTGTATGAGGTCTCCATAGCCCGTCGTACGGTTAAGATGTATTTGCGCAAGTAGAGAACCTATTTCATAAGCTAGAGCATTTGTGAGATCTGTTTTTTTGAGCACTGTCCCTGGTAAACACTCCAATAAAAGAGCGCCATGGACATTTGTTGTTGGTTCCACGAGCTGGACGATTCTTGGTACCGGCAATTTATTGGCAAAATATCTTAAGAAATAGACTTCACGTCGATAGTCATTGGGCCGTTCGCAGATTTTTATAATCAGCTCAACACCATCTGGTTGTGTGATCTTGTAGACAGTAGCAACGATTGCATCCTCATGTTCAATGCGGGAAAAGGTAGCATTCTGGAGATGAAAATGTTGTCGATAATAATTCATTTTTGCCTTTAGCAACGGCTTAGGGGTGAAATCATAAACGGCTTGACTCGAGGCCAATTTCCATGAATTAAGAGGTGGTCCTTGTCATAAAGATAAGGTTCCGCGCTGGCTGCATCTGTTAAACGATCGGGGGAAAAATAGAAGTAGATGTCATCAATCGGAGCCGGTAAATGATCAAGAATCAACTCAAGGGAAGGAATTTTGCTAGTAATAATGTCATAGAGATGCAAAGTCTTGTCCTCTATTACATAAGAAATAAGGCCGTTAAGAGACGGACTGTAGTAAAGCGACCAGAAGGTAGGATAGGTAGCAAAAAGCGTATGAAAAGGAGCAATAGTGCCATTGTCTTTCACCCATACATGATTAGACAGAGGTGCGCGATTGCCAAAACAGTCAAGAAAAAGAGGATTATCTTTTGGAGTAGAGAGGGGTATTAAAGATTGGGAACCTTTGGGTCGTTTACACGACAAATGAAACCTGTATTCCTGAACATTTTGAAAGGAAAGTTTTTCGTAAAATGAGGGAATTTTTGAGAATAGGATCACAAATTCATATTCTTTTTGAGCCCATTTTAGAACTTCTTGAATCAATTCCGATGACAAGCCCTGACCGCGATGGGAAGCTTTCGTGCAGATAGCATGAAGAGCTCCAGTTTTGTGCCATCGGCCTTCGATCAATAGGGGATACTCTAAAAAACCAACATGAGAAAGAATTTTCCCTTTAGCTTCTTTGAAAAATGGCTTGGATTCCCAAGGAAATCCAACCGTATTGCAACGAATAATGTTGGACTTAAGACCTGGGAAGGATTCTTCAAGTAAATTTAAGTAGGCGTTTTGTTCAGTCATGTCGAGTCATGAATAAGATCAGCGTCGATTATAAGTTTTGAGTCATGCAGTTGTCTAGAGATTTAGCTAGTTAAAAAAATGGGACGGGCTGGGATTAAACCACTGACCAACGGGTAATGAGTCGCTTTTCCTTCCACACACCATCATAAGACAGAACACATAGGAATAGATAAATCAATAGTTTTGGAGCCACCATTTGTATTGTTTTGTGCCATTTTTGTTTTCCAGTCTAATGCCTAAAATTTGCGTAGAGCCATTGGGGATGATCCTGCTATAAAGAGTTATTCTTGAACGATCCCTAAGTGCTAACGTAGGGACAATGGATTCTTTTAATAATCGAGGAATGTCGATTACAGAATGTATATTTTGAGGACTGTAAAATTGTTGGGGCTGAGCTCTTTAATAGGGAAAAATTTGAGAGGCGTAATGAGAATTTTTTTTTATTTTATGATTTTCATTTTGAGCTTATGCAGTTCTAAGGTGTCAGCGGATATAAGAGCTCTCATCCTGATTGTGGCATCTGATAATGAACCCATCTATGCAGAGTTTCAGAAAATTTGGCGATCATACATGCATTTAGATCCTGAGCATATCGAGGTGTATTTTGTAAAAGCGGATCCAAATTTATCTTCGAAGGTACAGATAGTCGGTGACACGATTTGGTGCCAAACAACTCAGGAGTATGATGGAATTATTCTGAAAACTCTTTATGCACTTGAGTCTATGTTACCCGCTGTCCTAAATAGATTCGATTATGTGTTGAGAACAAATTTATCCACATTTTGCATCTTTCCTAGATTTTTAGATTATTTAAGAACACTACCTAAAACAGGTTGCTTCAGTGGAACTGGCCTAGACGCGGTCCTTGCTAGTGGAAATGGACTCATTTTCTCTTCCGACATAGCTGAATTTTTGGTTGCAAATCAAGACAATGTGCTTAATCATATTCCATCTTATTTAGGGGATGACGGTCTCATCAGCGATTTTTTGTATAGCCGCGGCATCCGATTGATTCCCCACAAATTTATGTTGTGGGTACCCAATTTCAAAGAGTGGGAGAACATCAAGGTTTCAATCCCATCCAATATTTTCCAAGTGCGCGTTAGAACAGAAAACCGCATCCCAGATGATCAGATCATTCACTCAGATTTACTGCATATGTTCTATTTATCTAAGCAACTGCTTTTAGACCGACTCTTGCCTCTGCACAATCTCGGCACCGATCTTAGCCTTATCAGCTCTTGATTGACTGCTATTGCTGCTTTGACCTGCGCCCTTCGGATAGGGGTCTTGATGTTCACGAGAAAGGTGGGTTAGTTTTTTGGAATGATTAACGGGGCGGTGGTTTGGGGTTCGTGGAGCCCTATCGTTTTAGTTTTTCAGTAGGTAATGAATTCAAGCTCAAGCCCTCAAGCCCGAGGGGCCGCCTTCGCCTGAATGGATAGCTACAGCTAAGGTAAATTGCCATGCCTGTGCTGACGGCATTGCGTTGATAATTTAAGCCTTGCAACATCTTGCAAATCAATTAGTTGCCTATCAACTCAGCGGAATCCCATATTTTTTTATAGATTCTGCAACTTTTAGCATAAAAGTTGCAGAATCTCACTTTTTTTGACACATTCTGCGAGTTTTATGCTAACAGCTGCAGAATCTTGCTTCCCATATCATCAATTTGGGGCAGGGTGGGATTGAACCACCGACCAAAGGGTTATGAGTCCGCCGCTTCATAAGGTTCTTTTCTAAGCAAGGAACTTGCCCATGCCGGTATCATTTGAATCGGTCTTCGCGTCTATTCAAAGAGGGTCAAGATAAGTTGGCTTATTTGACCTTTGATTAGAAACGGAGGGCGACGACGAATCCAACATCTTGAGCCCAATATCTACTGCCTATTTCAGCATCATAATAGATCAAGGCATCCACCATACCACAGGCGCGTTGATAGGTGAGGGCTAGACCTGGAGAGAACAAGTTGCGTTCGAAGTTCCTGCCTTTGCCTAAGAAGCTGCAGGTAGAGCTCACGAAGTTGGCATGGTAGTTCTTGCTAGAGCCTGGGGTTTGGTTGATGTATGCTAGTTTGAGTGTAGGAGCAAACACCCCTCTGCAACCACAGTATTTGGTGCTGATTAGAATTCCACCGTCCCCTTGGAAGAGTGTCCCATTTTTGGTCTTCACATGCAGGTCAAGGCTTTTAGCCCCTTTTTCGGTGTAGCTATCTTCATGCAGCCCTACATAATCTAGATTGATGTAAGGGGTCCATTGAAAGTTGCTTGAGCACACTTGATAGCCCACGCCGAAATTGGTCAGCCACTCATTCCCGCTGTGATGAGAGTGAGCATGTCTGTTGATCGTTCCGAAGTGGAGATGACGCGTGGTTCTATAGTTATTGTGTGCGCCGAGAAAAGCCGCGTTGATGTAAAAACCATCGTGATTCCAACGACCGTATAATCCTCCGTAGAAGCTGTTAACGTTAGCTTTGCCGTAAGATTGTTGCCAATGGAACATATCGTGGGTATAGCTGAAGGCAGCTCCTAGAACCAAGTGATGAATGCGGTAATCGGCACCGATCGTAGCACCGACAGTGGTGTCGTTATATCCAAAGAGGTTATGTGATTTGTTTTGATGTTGCCATTGTCCGGTAATATCGCTCCAGAAGCTAATGGTCCTCCCACAGCACCAATCTTCGTTTAATCGAAGCTCTTGCATGTGTTTGGTATAGGTGGAACGGACGAGGATGGCATCGAGCAGCTGAACCTGAGAAATGTCAGAGAGCTGCGCAGGCCCCATTTGCCCGAAAGCTTTCTGGATATCGTCGAAACTTAGCCCAATCAATACAGCATTCACAGCAGTTGTATCGGATCCAGCGGGAGCGGTGATATAGCAGCTCGCAGCTTTCTTGGCGTTGCCTTTGAGGCTGAGAGAATCGAATGGCAAATAAATCAGTTGGACGGTCAAAGGATCATAGATCAAGCTCATGAGAGCGGGGACGGTGCTTGTTAGCGAAGAGAATGTTCCTGAAACACCCGTGCCAGTGCTGATGATAGTATAGGTGAGTGGAGTTGTGAAGCCAAGGTCATCAGGAGTAACAACGACGCTACCGCCAATCTGAGCAGATCCGGAAGCGATAATCTGATCGCTACTCCCTGAGGAGTTGACTTCAACATTATAGACACTTGTAGAGCCTAGCAAGAGATCAGTGGTATGGACGGTGCCGATGGAATTGCCTGGCGAGATTGTCCCACTGCTACTGATGTTTCCGCTGACTGTGGCGTTGCCCGATAGTGTGCCGGCAGATTCAATAGACAAATCTCCGACAACGGATCCATTCAGATTAAGAGTTCCCGATTGGACTGTGGTGCCCCCGACATATGTATTATTCCCGTTCAGGCTGACGGTCCCGGTGCCGGTTGTCAGTAATCCAGGGCTTGAGATGAAAGATCCAGCTCCGCAAATGGGATTAGTAATGGTAAATGTTCCGTTGATCTGTAAGGTTAAGTTGCCCCCCGATTGGATAAAAATATCATTTCCAAGAGATGATCCGTTTCCTCCATTAAATCCGCTTGTGGCCGTGCCTCCGATCCCAGCAGTCGTCGAGTTACCGGAAAAATTTGTGCCGTCTTGAATGATGAGAACGGCGCCTGTTTGAATATAGATGGCCCCTCCAAGTCCGGAACCTCCTCCTCCGCCCGCTGACAGTCCTGCTCCCGAACCGCCGGATCCGCCGAGCCCATTGGGATCTATTCCACCCGTGCTGCCGCCACCTCCTCCCGCTCCAAAACCTCCATTGCCGCCAGTGGTACTAGAAGAAGCTCCTCCGCCTCCGCCGAGAGATCCCCCATTCCCCCCAGGACCAAGGTATCCGCCGCCGCCGCCGCTTGCCCCATCGCCTGCGCCTCCTCCTCCGTAACCTCCGCCGGGGCCGCCGACGCCGTAAGTGTTATTTGCACCGAAGCCAAGGCCGCCATGGCCACCTATACCAGGAGGAGGGGCACTAGATCCAGCGCTACCACCCCCACTAGAACCACCGCCTCCGCCGCCACCTCCACCTTCCGTGGTAGTCCCCGCGCCACCCGGACCACCCGATGTGGCAGGCATAGCTGCATTGGAACCTCCAGCTCCCGCTGGGTGAGCGGGAGTGGTGCCGACCCCTGCGCCTCCGCCGCCAGCGCCTCCGTAGTTTTGGAACGTGTTGGGAGAACCCGCATGGTTTCCCGTTGTGGCTCCAATGGTTCCACCGGCATTGCCACCGCCTCCGCCGCCAGCACCATTAGTTGCGCTTGCTGAACCGCCGCCGCCGCCGCCGAAGCCTCCACCACCGCCACCGGAGGTGCCAGCGGCGTGGCCAGCTCCCCCAGCGCCGCCGCTGGCTTGGTTGGTATTGAGAGCCACAGTAGAGATAGTCATGACGGTACCTTCGTGTACGTAGAGAGCGCCGCCCCCGCCAGTGCCTCCGCCTCCGCTGGTGAAGCCAGATCCACCAGGACCACCTTGCGAAAGACCATTCTGAATAGTGAGGTCAGAAATAGTTGCCGAGCCTTGGCCCAACGAGAAAACTGGATGAGCACTACCCCCATCGATGGTCACGCCGTAGCCAAGAATAGTCAGCGTTGATGAATTTTTTCCTATAGCCGGCAGGGGAGTTGATAAGGAGATTGTTTCTCCGGCGATCATTGAGCAGTCGATGATGGTGTCATCTACTACGACGTTTTGAAGAGCGAGATTCAGCGAGCCGCTGGTACCGCCATCGTTGTCAGTGACATAAATGGTGGTAGATCCGTAGATCAATGGGTTTTCGATAGTGAAAGCAAAGAGAAGCTGCCACAAGAATGCAGGGAACTTTTTCATGGATTTACGAAACACAAATGGTCACCAAATTAGTCGCAGAAAAGGGAAAACATTTTAACTGCACACTAACAAGAGATAACATGAAAAACAATTTTTTTTTAAATACTCTCTTGAATATCAACTCAGCGGAATCTCGGTTTTTTACTTACTTTCCTCTGGGTTTGAGATCGCATTTTATTTAGACCAGAATGGGGGCTAGTTAAGGATTCTTGAAGATAAAAACATTAGGAAACAAATGAAAGCTTTTCTACATTTGAATCCTCATAATGGAGGATACAATGAAGCAAGTCATAAAAGGTATGATCTTTCTACTTATGGTATTGGTCTGTCGTCAAGGGGTAGCAAATGGCAACAAACAAGAAAAAATCAGTTGGAAGTTATTCCAAGTTGACGAGAGAGCCGTTCTCATCAGTAATGATCATGAGATATGGTTATTACATGGATTACAACCCAATAAGCTAACCTGGAGTGAATGGGTATGGAGAGAAGATGTACCACAACCGGATGCTTGCTATTTTTTCAATATGGAAAAATGGGAAGAAGGCAAGAAGATCTCTATTGTTTATTTTCCTTGGCAAGATTGCGCGTGGAAAGACACCTATCGCAATGATGCTTCTTTATTGCAACGCTGTGATTATGTGATCGAAAATGATGCTTGCAAGACTCGTGTTTTTGCAAAACCAGTTCAGATAGATGAAGTGAAGTCACTGTATGCTAATCTTCGTGAACGTGCGTCCGACCTAGTAAGGAGAGGCTTTTTCGGGCATGCAGCAGGACTACTTGAACAGGAACTTGTGTTTATCAACTTCAAAGAGAAAGTCTTAACAGAATGTAAAAATAAAATGGAAAGAAAGCCTTTTGATGGGCAATATACGGCATTTTATGAAAAACATGGACCTTTCGACCAGATAAATTGAAGAAAAAAATTCTGAGTTTTTTGCTTAAGCTAGCGGAATCTCACACCTTTCCAGAGATTCTGCAACTTTTATGCTAAAAGCTGCAGAATCCCACTTTTTTTGACAGATTCTGCGAGTTTTATGCTAAAAGCTGCAGAATCTTGCTTTTAATTCCCGATTCTGCGAGATTTAAAGGATGAATACAAAAAATCCGGTTTTTGCCCGAAAGCGGGAACTCAAGATACTCCAACAACTCTATGATTCAGGAAAACCTGAATTTCTAGCTATTTATGGCCGCAGGCGGATAGGGAAAACCTTTCTTATTCGGGAGTTTTTCAAACATAAAGGGCTCTATTTTGCTCTCACAGGAGTCAAAGAGGCCAGTGTGAAAAAGCAGCTCAAAAACTTTACAGCAGAATTTACCAGGGTATTTGGCCGGTCGGAAGATGATGAACCCTTAAAGAATTGGTTTGAGGCCTTTGCACAATTGAGAAAAGCACTAGAGACAGTGAAAGGACCTGAAAGGATTATCCTCTTTTTTGATGAACTGCCGTGGTTAGCGACTCCCCGTTCGGGATTTCTTCAAGATCTTGACCATTTCTGGAACCGCTATCTCTCGGAAGATAATCGAGTGGTCCTCGTCGTATGTGGATCAGCAGCGTCATGGATGATCAGAAAAATCGTCCGTAATAAGGGAGGGCTCTATGGACGTCTGACCGCCCAGATTCGCCTTCTACCCTTCGATCTAAAAGAGACAGAAGAATATCTGCGACATCAAGGAATGACCTTAAATCGCAAGGCCATTGTCGATATTTACATGGCAATCGGTGGAATTCCTAAGTATCTCAGTTATATCCAAAAAGGCCAGTCAGCCATGCAAATTGTCGGCCAGCTTTGTTTTGATGGACCTCTTGCAGAGGAGTTTGACGAGCTTTATGCATCCCTTTTTGAGCGCCACCATCGTCATGTTAACATCATCAAGGCTCTGGCAGAACATCATGGAGGCTTGATGAAGTCCCAGATTGCTAAAGCAACTGGCCTCTCAACAGGAGGCGGGATGAATATAGTCTTGGAAGAACTTGAGCAATCGGGATTTATTCTTGCGATCAAAGATTTTGGCAAACAAAAGAAAGAAAGCCGTTATCGCTTGATTGACGAATACTCTTTGTTTTATCTCAAGTGGGGACAAAAAGCTAAAGAAAGTAATTTGAGAACCCAGGATGATATGTTTTGGGTAAATGTCTTCAACAGCCCGCTGGGTCAGGCCTGGGCAGGTTATGCTTTTGAAATGTTATGCCTTAAACATCTCTCCAAAATTAAAGAAGCTCTGGGCATCGCAGGTGTTTTGACAAATGCTTCAGGATGGATTTATAGGCCCTCGAAAGAAAGTCATGAAAGAGGGGTGCAAATCGACCTGCTTATCGATCGTGCAGATAACTGCATTAATCTCTGCGAGATTAAATACCGCAATGAAGAATTCACTATCAACAAAGCCTATGACAAAGAATTGAGAGAAAAAAAGGCTATTTTTCTAACGCAGACCAAAAGTAAAAAAAGCGTTTTTATCACGCTGATTTCCCCATATGGAGTCAAAAAAAACGTAGGTCATTTTGGGACTGCTGAGGTGACTTTGACCATGGATGATCTTTTTTAATTTCATAGATTGATGTCATCGGCTTCCTGTCATCTAACAATCTTTGACCCCATCCACCAATGGAGTTCGATCAGCTCTTGTTGATAGACATCGCTGCTGAATCCAAATTGCTTTTAATCAGGCCTAAGGGTTGGGAGTCTGCACTCTAACCAATTTTTAGCAGCCCATCTTAAAATGTTACGTTTGAGCGATTTTATTAAGATGCTTACTAGTAGGAAAGAATGCAGGAAAAAAACAATAGACTTTGTTAGAGACTTATCCCTCTGCAAAACTACTCTATTGTTTCCTTACTTTTTATTCCTATGCCTCCAAGAGGATTGCCATAATCTTGGTATGTCGAAAGAAAAAGAAGGTTATATATGACCTTTGCAAGGTAATCAATGTAGAGTTGTACTTCTTCCCATTCCGGTTGATAAGTTGGATTTTCGAGATCAACGTGAGCTGCAATCTGATCTCTATAAGCGTTTATAATTTTTCTTTTCTCAAACAAAGCATTTTTAATTTCTACAAAATTTTCTGGGCGTGGTTGCCCTTGTTCATTTAAACCAAATTTAAAAAATTCTTTTGTAAGTTGTTTGTATCGAATTAAATGAGTAGAGTATAAGTTTTTGTGAACCGAATTAGTATTATTGGATACCTCTACAAGTTTCTCTAAAGGTGTTTTTTTAAATAGACATGTGTATTTAGAGTTGATTGAATTAATCAGAGATAAGGTTTTATCTGTGATATCAGAAAGAGAAATGGGAATAAATTTGCATAGATCTTCAAATAGCATCATAAGAGAAATATTTCGCACTGATATATTTGGTAAGCTTTGTGCGACAATGGCAAGTATTTGAAATTTATGCTTCACTATATCGAGGGGATCCAAAATCTCGATCTTTATTTTATTAGAAAACTCTTCTCGCAATAAATAATGCACGTCAAGATTGTCTATAATAAATTTGGTATGTTCTTCCTTGAGTAAGGGACGTTTAGATCCGTTGAACAGCCATTCAATCTTTCCATTAAGAAATGGGGGTAAAGTTTTCATTTTTTTAACTCTTATGCTCTCTTCAATCGAAGGTATTATAGGGATGTTTTATCTTAGCAACATCAACTATTCTTTTTCTCATTTTTGGAGGCAATTCTCCTATAGGTTGAAACCAAAAATATAGGGTTCCTACTGCATCTATTCTATTGTTCCAGTCATTAAGAAAATAACCTGGCACTAGAAAAATCTCACCTAATTGTGCCTTGTCTAATTTTGTGTATGTACGATTGTAATCTTGACTATTATAGGTAACAAATCCTCTCCCAGAGTCTCCATGAACATAAAACAAAACCACTTCATAAATTTTGTTGTGATCATATTGCGCTTGCCATTTTTTAGAAACTGTCTCGAAAATTAAAGGCTGACATAAGTGATCTTCAGAACTATTGAGTTCATTCGCTTCCTGATGAGTTAATTTTACAAGTCGACTTTTATATAACTTAAAATGCCCTAATGTCAGGTAAACATATTGGGCACAGTTTTGATCCATTGATGGAGCGGTTTCAGAAGTGCACAATTGTGTGTTATATATCAACCACACATTGATTGCAGAAATAACATCCTTGATGGACTCTGGGAGTAAAGTGGTCATTTGACTACTAGAAAGATCTTGTAGATAGTCCTCCCATAACGGTTGCAGCACACTTATGTATTCATTGTCAAATTGCAACGGTAATTTCTGAAGTGAAGTTTGTCTATGGTTAAAGACAGTCACTACGACCTTGTCAATATAATTTGTTTTTAAACATCCTTGTAATGAAATAAGCGTATAGAGATCATGAAAATCCTTCATTCGGGTATTTCCAATGCCACGCTGAATAACAGTTTCAAGTTTCTCTGCAAAAATGAACTCCTTTGGATAAGAAAGTACTTGAATTTTGCTTTCAAATAAGGGGCCTTTTGAGGTTGATATCAAATCCAGTGAATAATCAATTGCTTCTACTACATCTCCAAAACCCAAATCAATCTGAAGATGAGTTTGTGGTCCACCGAGGTTCGCCAATAGTAAGACTCTTATACCATTGTAGGCCATGTGCGGATGCGTAAGTTTGCCAATTTTCACTTTTTCAAAAACAAAACCGTCATCAAGATGAATATTGCAAATGTCATCAAATGCAATGCTCAAAAGCTCTTCTGTATTTTTCAGTCTTTCAACTAGAAAGTCTAAATCTTTTGTTTCTCGTCCTATAGGGATATATCTAGCTAAGAGCGATCCGCCTTTTAAAATGAAGTTTTGCTTGTATTGGGACTGACAAAGACGAGCTAAAAATCTTTCCAAAATCAAACTATGCCAAATTTCGTCATAAGTCAAGTTACGTGTTCTTGCAACAGCACGTAGACGTTCTTTTATAGATTGCTTTAAAGAATTTTTCATGTTGTTAGCGCCATTATGTACGGGTGGATATCTACCCGAAGCAACTTAGCATACTTCATAAGCTTATTGAGATTGGGTTTATCAGAGTTTTCTTGATCTAGATAGGCTTGTAGAGCCTTGATTGCCACCTCACGGCTAAGATAACGAAAGGCATCGACAACTGTTCTTTCTTTATCAAAAATTTTTAGACAATGAGTGGCTATTTGAATTTTTGTTTGACCTAGATCAATGTTGCGCATTCGAATGATTCGTGTTTTGAATCTTTGAGGACTCTTTAATGCATGTGGAATGGCGATCCAAAATTCTCTCATTATTTGATCTGTTAGACCATAATAGCAGAGAGCTGAAATTAGACAGATTACACCATTTGGTATGCTCATCGCTATCAAAGCAAGATCTTCCCACTGAAAAGCGATGTTTATTTTTGCTTGTAAACCCTTATAGACGCCTCGGGCTATCCGTTCTATCATGCCTTTTTTGCAAAAATGAGAAAGCATGCGGGAAGGAATACCAGCATGTCGCGCCTCAGCAGCAGTGAAAACTGGTGTTTCCACAAAAACTTGAATCAGAGCAGCATATTTGGATGAAGACATATCTTATATGTAACATAAGCACCCAAAAAAAGCAATTGGGTGCTTGAATTACATAATTAGTTCTCTGAACTTGCTGTTTTTGAGCTATTTAAGGGTGATACTACAAATCAGGACAATCGTTTATTTTCGAAGGGTATTGTTAATAGAAAATAAACTTGGGGCAGGGTGGGATTGAACCACCGACCAACGGGTTATGAGTCCGCCGCTCTAACCACTGAGCTACTGCCCCTTAATGAGACTTTATCAATCTAATTCAGGTAGGGAAAGAATCATAACGAAGACGATTTGATCAGGCAATGTAAAAAATTTTTTGGATTTTATAAGAGAGTCAGCTATAGAGACGTAAAGGGGGCCTTTGCGAAGGCGCCTATCATCTTAGGAGTGATATGTCTCGAGGCCTCACAATTCTCGCTAGTCTTTGTTTCTTAAGCCTCTGGGCCTCAGAGTCTGAAGAAGATGCAATCGTTAAGGTCGATCCGGAGCTCTCTGTCATTAAACGTGGGGATAGTTTGCCGGTGGATACCTTCGAGCATGCGACCGATCCTTATTTAGAAGGATACATCCAAGCTTTAATCGACTCGAGCTACTACGAATATAACGTGATCGTGGTCGTGAAAGACCATCGGGTTACCCTTTACAATCTTCCGAAAAACGACCTGGTGGCTAAGAGTATTATTTCTTACGTGCAAGATCTTCCGGGGGTCACTTCTGTTGAAGCTAAAAAAGCATTGACGAAGGAAGAGGTGCAATCGAGAAAGGGGTACACGGAAGCTCCCAGAGTCTCAGGAGTATGGTTCCCGCAGACAACGGTATTATTTTTACCTTTGATTGCAGATCCTAGAGAACCAGTTTATTCTGTGAACTGGAGGTGGGGCGACAAAGTTATCGGAAAAAGCACGATAGCTGTTTCTTTGGGTGATGACTTCCCTATTTTCCGCTGGCATGATGTGTTCAGATGGCATGGGGATCTGCAGATTGGAGTTCAAGCCGGAGTCTGGACCGTCTTTAATTTTACTGATGTACCAGATCACAAGCATAATATGTGCGAGCTGATGAACACCGACTATTTAGTCGGTATTCCGCTTTCGTATGCCTTTGATAAATGGTCATTCCGCACAAGGATCTATCACATTTCAGGCCACTTAGGCGATGAGGTGTTATGCCATCGGGACCATTTAGTCAAAGGTCGCAAAAATCCGAGTTTTGAAGCTTTTGATTGGATATCGTCTTATCAATTTTCCAGTGGATTAAGACTTTACGCAGGTCCGGGAGTTGTCTTTCAGAGCGATGACAGTTTTATCTTAAAACCTCTGTATGCCATCTGGGGGATGGAAGTTAGGCTTTTGGGACAGAAGCTCAATTATCACAGACTTTTTGGAACTCCTTTCTTTGCAGCGAATATGGAAAACTGGCAGGAACATCATTGGGATCTCGATCTGACCTTGAAGTTGGGGTATGAGTTCAGTAAATTGCAAGGTGTGGGCCGGAAAATGCGCCTTTATCTGCAATACCATCAAGGGTACTCTTACGAAGGGCAATTCTTTAAACATCAAGTCAAGTACGGCGAAATCGGATTCTCTTGGGGATTCTAATGGAAGACCTTCTTTTTTACGACTTCAGCCAAGATGGATTTTTAGACGGAAATACTCACATGTTCTTGATCGATGGATCTTGGAGCTATCATCATGATGAAGTGGAATTTCGTGATTGTGAATTAGAACTTCAGAAAAAACAATCTCAAGAATAGATCACAAAGCCGTCATCATAGACGGGTCCGTTGATGCCGATTTTTAAGGTTCCGCTGAAAAACTGCTTATACATTTTTAGACCTTGCGCAGCGCTTTGGACGCAGTAAAAGCAATTGCTGACCCATTCGGAGCCAGAGATAGTACCGGTCTCTAAATTGCAGCGGAATCTCGAAGAGAGTTTCTTTTTCCAATATTCAGGAGAGCCAAAAAGCAGGACAGGCGTCGGTGCTGCTGCGCCGACTTTGCGGCGGACTTCTTCGAGGCAGAATTCAAAATCAGTGCCGATGCCTCCCATGAGAAAGATCGGAAAGTCGAGATTGAACTCGGCTTGCCTTTCAACAAGTTTATCCAAACGATAGGTCATTTTGGCATCAATGTAGGGGTTTTGTTTTTGTTCGTTGACCACTGCTCCTTTTTCTCCGCGGAAGTCCATGATATTAGCGCAGGAGAGGATGCCGATTTTTTTTGCGACGCGGTTTCCAAGTCCCATGGAACCCGGCCCTCCGCCGGTGACTAGGGCAATTGGTGTGTCTCGGTTTAAAAGAGGATGATGCATTTCTTTAGAGAGTTGGACAAGTCCCAAGAGAAGATCGGAAAGCTCTTTTTCAAAAGACCCTTCTGAGAGATTAGAGCCGTAGAGACCAAAAAGGGTCGATTTCAAAAAGGTTTCGACAGCTTCTGGAGGAACAAACATCCCGGAGTCTTTATGGGGCTTGGGGAAATACTGTAAGATTTTTTGCGTCGCCTCATCGACCCAGTACGTTGGAATCCCGAACTTGGCCAGATCTAAAAGGAGCGACCGGTCTTCATGAGAAAAATAATCTCCATAAGTCCGGGAAGGATATTTAAAGTAAATTCCCTTGAGGTTCCGGTGGATTTGGTCGCTGAGCAGCATCTGTTTTAAAAGCGGGGAGGGGAAATAACGGGTCAGCAAGATCCCTTCGCTGGTGATCAGACCGTCTTCAATGGCTTTTAAAAAAGGAAAGGAGGGCTGCTGATGGATATATTTTTCAACAGCAACGGCCTGCCGGTCGGGATTGACGACGCCGGGAAATTCGCTCATGCGGGGCTCTCGGGAGATCCAATCGTTAGGTTTAAGTTGGAGGAGCTGCTCGCCTTTGACAACAAAGACAGCGGTCAAATGATGAAGAGGGGCAGGAGCTGTGTCAAAAGCATGAAAGACAACTTCAGGATTTTCTAGGCAGGTCTGGAGTTGGTCTCTATCAGCGAAGAAGACGTGCTCGCGATGAGGCTCTAAGGTGTAAAATTCCAGGGGAATATCGCTCAACTCTTTTTTAGACTCACCATAAAGTTCATAGATGTTTCCTGAGGCTTTTGTATCAGGCTGGAGGACTGATGCAGAGGTATGATGGACGCCTTCGGGAAGAAGTTCTTCCACGACGCGAGCATAAACCGTGCGGATATGGAGCGGCAGTGTTTGGACAAGGAGGATTTCATCTTTTTTAACAATCCGGGAAGCTCCCGGCTGCCAGATCTGTTGCAGTTGCAAAAGAGATCTGGTCTTGACACGAGGATCATGAAGAGCTTTAGCGAGGATCGGAAGAAATCCTGGCATATGTTCATCGTAGAAGACGGCGCCATCGAGCAGGCTCAAAAAGGCGACAGTTCTGCCATCGATTTTTTCTAAAACCAGCTCATCGCTGCCTTGAAGGCCTCCCAAAGAAAGAAGAGGAAGTCCATTTCTATCAGCACGACCAAACATGCGGGAAAGATATTCGGGATCCCGGACGCGTCTTCTGTCATCAGCGGCAAAAAGTTTGCCGATGAAAGCGCCTGGAGATAATAAGGGCAGCATCAATTTTGCCAGTGATCCTATGGCCTCTAAGTGGAGGATAATCCGGGCGAAATGGGCGTTAGCATCGAGTTCGATCGATTGGGGAATGGCGTTAAGGCCGAGCTGAGCAAGCGTGCTTTTAAAATTAAATTTTACGAGTTGAGGATCTATTTTAAAACCGACAAAAGCAGGAGAGATATTTTCAATGAGGACTTCTGCAACCGATTGAGTCGGGCTTGTATTCTGGATTGAACTGATCTTGCCATCGGGAGTAACTAGGTCAAAATGGTCAGAAAAAAGATAACTTTCCATGAGTTGCATCCTAGTGGAGAAAGCTCAACTTGTCAAATCTAATGGAATTTGTGATATAGTGGTTTGTTTATGAAACCCAGATCTATTGGAACTCATGATGGAAGCTTTCATGCCGATGAAGTCACGGCATGCGCTCTCCTGCTTGTTTGTGACTTGGCCGACCGGAACAAAATTACCCGGACGAGAGATCTTTCTATTCTCGATACCTGCGAATATGTCTGCGATGTCGGAGGCGTTTACCAGCCTGAGCATAAGCGCTTCGATCATCATCAAGTCGGCTACCAAGGCGATCTGGCCAGTGCGGGCATGGTCCTGCTTTATTTAAAGGACCGCGGTATTATCAATGAAAAACTTTATGATTTTCTCAATCGCTCTTTCATCTGGGGCGTCGATGCCCATGACAATGGAAGAGTGACGATCGAGTCTGGGGTTTGTACTTTTTCACAGGTGATTTCTAATTTTGTTCCTCCCGACTATGAAGTTGAGGGAGAGGAGATGACAAAGGCGTTTTTTCAAGCGCTGGATTTTGCGCATGGACATATCAAAAGACTGTTAGAAAGATACCATTATGTCGAAGAGTGCCGCGAGATGGTCTCTCAAGCGATGAAAGCTGGAAGCCAAGTTCTTTTTTTTGAAAAATCGATGCCCTGGATGGATGTTTTCTTCGATATGAATGGGGAACGACATCCTGCGCAATTTGTGATTATGCCCTCAGGCACTCATTGGAAACTAAGGGGAATTCCTCCCAATTCTAAAGATCGCATGAAAGTCCGGGTTCCTCTTCCTGAATCGTGGGCTGGTCTCATGGACGAAGATTTAAAAAAAGTGACCGGCATTCCAGGTGCAATTTTTTGTCATAAAGGGAGGTTTATTTCTGTATGGGAAACGAAGGACGATGCACTGAAAGCCCTGAATCTGATATTGAAAAAGAGATGACCATTTTTGGGAAGATCATTCGCGGGGAGCTGCCTTGCGAGAAAGTGTTCGAAAATGAACGAATCCTTGCGATCAAGGACCGATATCCGACAGCGCCCGTTCATATTTTAATCATGCCCAAGAAAGAAATCCCGAACCTCCAAGCGTTGCAGCCGGAAGATCTACCTCTTATTTCAGAGATTATTCTGGTGGCCCAAAAACTTGCTGAAGAATTTGAGATCACCGATGGTTATCGGCTTTTGACCAATAGCGGTGAAGAAGCTGGTCAAACAATTTTTCACCTCCATTTCCATTTGATCGGAGGGCGCAGACTCGTGCACCTCGCATGAAATGGAGAGGATATGGATTAGCCCTTCTGTTGCCACTGGCGGTTCAAGCCGGTGAACCTGAGGCGCTCAGGCGCATTTATGCCCATCTTTTCGTCCATGATCCACGCTCTGCTGTCAAAGAAGCAGAAAACTTTCTCAAAATCTATCCCAATTCAAAAGAACTTCGCTTAGCCTATCTTCAAGCGCTGGCAGAAAAAGGAGATGAAACGGCTGTTCTCCAAGAGTGGGTCAAAGGCAAAGATGAACTCCAAAAAGACCGCCATGCGTTGGAAATCCTTGCATGGGGTGTTTTGAAAAAAGGGGATTTATCTTCTCAGCTTAATATCCATTTGAGCGCTTTGATCGGCGCTTCTTTGACAAGAGATGTCCGCGCAGTGCCTATGCTCGTCAATGCTCTCCGAGGCACCAATGCGCTTCTCCGTTTAATTTCAGTGAGATTTACGGCTCAATATGGCGACGGCCCTTTGCAAGAAGAGCTCAAACGGCTGCTCACGGAAGAAAAAGTTTGGTTCGTCCGCTTGGAGGTCATCCGAGCGATCGGCCAGCTGCGCATCACCACGCTACGGGATGACCTCAAAGAAATTATCGCCGATCGAAAAACTTTGGTGGAAGAAAAAGCAGAGGCGATCATCGCGCTTGTGCAGATGTACGATGGTGTCAAGGGTGATCATTTACTCGATTTACTGACAAGCAATCGCGCAGGATTAAGACAGTTGGCCTGCGAGCTGGTGAGTTATTTCGATCTCCATTCCAATGCAAAAGATCTTGTTCCGCTTTTGCAGGACGCTTCTCCCGATGTCCGGGCGCATGCTCTTCATACGATTGGGCTGCTCCGGGTGAAAGTCGGAGAGAAAAGACTCCAGGCTTTGATGCAGGACTCTTCTCCCATGGTCGCTATTACTGCTTGCTGGGTAGCAACGCTGCAGGGGATGGAAGAGGGGATTGAAAAGCTAGGAAAGTGGATGGAAGATATCCATCCTCGCTGGAGAATGCTGGCTGCGGCAACTTTGAGCAGCTGTGGTAAAAAAGGAATTTCCCTGGCCTTAGAAAAAATGGAAAAAAGCGAAGATCCTTTTGTAAAAGTCAATTTAGCCCTGGGACTGATTGGACAAAGAGTTGAAGTGCAAAAAGCTTCCGGTGTCATCTATGAGATGTTCGAGAAAGAAAAAAATACCCTCCTGATGTGGGATGAGAGTTCTCAGGGCAGGATCTTATCTCCCAGCCAGGTGAGTCATATTGAGCAAATCCCGAACTATCCTAAAGTTGTCGATCAAATGGTCCGGCTCGATCTTTTAAATGTCTTGTGCATCATGCAGCATCCCAAAGCCCAAGAAGCTGTCAAAGGGTATGTTAAAAACGAGTCGTGGGGGATTACTGGAGCTGCTGTCGCTGTTTTACTCCAAGAGGGTGATGAAGGGGCGATGTCGGTGATCAGCGGCCTTTTAAAAGATGAAGATCCGCAGGTCCGTGTCCAGGCTGCTTTTATTTTAGCGATGATGGGCAATGATTCTTCAGCGATCAAAGTTCTACAAGAAGTTTATCCGAAAATGACACGTGAGATCAAAATCCAGATTTTGGAAGCGATCGGCCATGTCGGTAACTGGGACTCGATTCCTTTTCTGATCGATATCTTGAGCGAGCCTTTTCAACTTCTCCGTGTGGTCGCAGCTTCGGCAATGATCCAGTGTCTATACCACTGAATATTCAGGGACTATTTTTTTTGTGCCGACTGTTTTTTCAGTGTTCTGAAAAGACCATTCAAGAGGCCACACTTTTTCTAAAATGAGAAAATCGCATGCGTCATCAGCAGCAAAAGTAGTTCTTTGAGATTGGTTTGCTATCTTAAACGCAAGGCTGATATCTGGATATTTGGCTGTACTGCAACTATCTAAAGCAATCACACAGTTAGGGTCTAAGCCTGAGAATAGGGTGGGAGAAATATCTTCTAAACCGAGCCGTGCAGAGGGATCATTGCTCAGATGCATAGAAGAGGGATTACCATGAGCTTGAAGCAAAATTCCCATAACCCGTCCCATCTGCGAAGCGACTTGAATTTCTTTTTGAATGTCCTCGACTTTACAAATCGTTCGGAATTTGACATCGAATTTCTCGCTTAACCGGAGAATAATAGATTTGATGTGTTTAGGATCTAAAGCTCTCGTACCATAATCAACTTCTGCGCATAAAATCAAAAATTTCTCCCGAGGCCCATTTCTTTTAAAGTATAAATATTCTTCACCAAAATCGGCGACAGAATCTTCATATTTAGAATATTCCATTTCTTTATCTATTTCTGAGGGGTCGATGAGGATGTCAAGGCATTCTCGAGAGCTTTGTATATATCGAAGAAACGAAGTGCTGAAGCTGATAGAAGCCGCGAAATATTTCCCTTTGTAGATTTGTCTGCCAGTAAAACAAATCTCTGTTGCAAATTGAAGGTGCAAAAACCAATTAGTCGTGGGAAGACTCTGAAAAATGACAGCAAGCATGCAGAGGATTGTACTCGCAATATGAGTGCAAAGTTTGATGATTTTGCTTTTTTCATCGATCTTTAACGCGCGAATTTTTTCTGTTGAGATTACCAGCTCATGCATAAGGGCTGTCAGCTTTATCGCCCAGCTGATCCGGCGGCCTAAAGGAGATGGCGATAAAGACCGGTCAAAGAAATGGGCTGCGGTTGTGCTAAGAGCTAGCAGACCACAGAATGCCGCATAAGCAGATGTTTTCAACTTTTGGCTATGAAAGACTTTGCTTGCTGATTGAGCAGCCACGATGATCTCGGAACATGTAGAGATGGCAAGCCCTAACTCGTGATTCAAAGTGAGCAACGGCAGGGAAGTCCAAAGATACCGTTTGCATTTTTCTAAGCGTGTCTCAGATTGAGTGAGGCAGGGTCTGGGTTTAATCCTTTCTTTAAGAAAATCGTATTTGAGCGGTTTACGACCATGATACGCAATAGAAAAAAAAGAATCATAAGTTAATGTATTAAAATAAATTGTCATAATTACACATATAATATCATTTGTTTTTAATTATTAATATTTAAATAATTAGTTTATTATTGTATTTAGTAGCAACGGAGCCTGTAAAACAGAAGGGGCTGTTCAAAATGTTGCTTAACGACTATTTTCATCCTTAAAAAGGGTAGAGTGTTATGTCATCCTTAGATCAAAAAGTCCACGACGTTCAAAAAATTCTTGCTGAGAAAAACATCGATGGATGGCTGCTGTATGATTTTCACCACAGTAATCGTCTGGCTTGCGATTTTTTAGGCATCACACCTGAGACGATGCTTACCCGCAGGTATTGTTACTGGATCCCGCAAAAGGGGGAGCCGGTAGGCATTGTGCATAATGTCGAGACGCATGTCCTTGCCCATACCCCCGGAAAAAAACTTCCGTATTCTGCTTGGAAGCTTTTCGAGGCCCATTTGAAAGAGATCCTTAAAGGCAAAAAAACCATTGCGATGGAATATTCGCCTCGTTGCGCGATTCCGACAGCTTCCCGCGTTGATGGGGGCATCCTCGATCTCGTCCGCGAGCAAGGCGTTAAAGTCGTCAGCTCCGCTTCTTTTCTCCAATACTTCACCTGCGTTTGGAGCAAGGAGCAATATGACCTCCACAAAGAAGCCGCTGATGTTTTGGATAAAGCCGCTGCAAGCGCCTGGGATTTTGTTGCCGAGCATTTGAAAAACAACAAACCCCTCAATGAATACGATGTTCAGCAATATATCTTAAGTGAGATGCACAAGAATAAATGCATCATGGACGGAGCTCCTATCTGCGGAGTCAATCAAAATAGCGCCAATCCCCATTATAATGCTGAGAAGAACAAATCGAGTCCGATCAAGAAAGGGGACTTTATCTTGATCGATCTCTGGTGCAAAAGGGATTTACCTCAAGCTGTCTATGCAGATATCACGCGGGTGGCTGTCGCAGGAACTCCGACGGAGCGCCATCAAGAGATTTTCCATTTAGTGAGAAAAGCTCAAAAAGCAGGAACTGATTTTGTGAAAGATAGAGTCGAAAAGAAAAAAGACGTCAAAGGTTGCGAAGTCGATGAAGTTTGTCGTCAGGTAATCATCGATGCCGGTTATGAAGAGTATTTCACTCATCGCACAGGACATAATATCCACACGGAAGATCATGGTCCGGGGGCTAATATCGATGGGTTTGAGACGCTCGATGAAAGGCTGTTAATTCCAAAAACTTGTTTTTCGATCGAACCGGGAGTCTATCTGCCGAAGGAATTTGGCGTGAGGTTGGAATACGATGTCTATATCCATGAGAATCATACCATCGAAGTTACTGGTGGGATTGAAGATCAACTCGTCCAATTACTTTAAAAAATTATTTAGTTACAGAGATCCCCATGATTGGAAGGGGAATGGTTGCTAGATAGTGAGCAAAAGGAAGAAGAGGAATAGATTTTCCCTTTATGGGGATAATGAGTTTTTTGACTATACAGTAATTGATTGCATAAATGCCCAGCGCGAGAAATGCCGAGGTCTTATAATGCACCTTAAACCCCATATATAGGGCTAAACCCATTCCCATTAGATAACTGAGAACAAATGCAACGCATTTGTCAGAAGATTTTAAGGGCGGAAGCATTTCTCTAATTTTGTTTCGTACAGCTTTTTTTTGTTCAAGATCCGACAGTTTTTCCAATTCTTTGTAGTTGGGCATTCTCATCTGATCTGGAGATAGCTTTTTAAGAAAAGTTGTACTCCTCTCTATTTTGATCATCGTGATAAGAAAAACTTCAACGAACTGGGATGTATACAAAATAAATAGACTTCTAGGATCTCCTTTAGAGGCAGCCAAAGTGATAATAGTCGATCCGATGATTGAAACGACCGCGTCTCGCGTCGTTCCTTCTTCTATGTAAGGATAGATATTTTCTAAATAAGTATCAGTTTTCTCAAAAAGATTTCTGAAACTGATGGTTGTCATGAATCTCGTTATTTAAAGATCTAAATTTTAGATTGTTAACCCTAAATAATACAATCAAATATTATCTGGAGCTTTATGTTTTCAAAACCATCGTAGGAAGGCTGGTGATAAAGGCGATCAATACGGTTCTAGGATGAATGCCGGTATTCATTCTAGTTTGTAAGTAAATGAGTCCACTCCAGCTGGCTATTGAGGCGGCGAGTTTGATATCCCACCTCAAGGGTTCAGGAGGTTTGCCCCCTACCCGGCAAAAATGATCAGCGGTTTTTTTTAAAAAAATCAAAATAATGGTTTCGATGCTTTTGGCAACGAAGACCAAGCCGGCGACTTTAAGAGCGGCAGTTATGGAGTGGCGTGGATGATTGAGCAGACTGAAGCTTGTTGAAACAAATAGATTGAGTGAGAGTTCTTGAAAAGCTGCCGCGTAAAATCCCATTAAACTAAATGTTTTAGCGCTTCTTGTCTCATTTTGTGATAGAGGCTGGCAAGGCCATTAGAGCGGGTAGGGGAGAGGGCATTGTGGAGTCCTATCTCTTGGATGAAGGCAGGAGGGCAATTTGCGACAGTGTCAGGGGTTTCTCCGGAGTAGACATAAATAAGGAGGGCGGCCAGTCCTTTAGAGATGAGGGCTTCAGAATCGGCATTTAAAAAAAGAAGATTATTTTGGAGTGTGGCCTCCAAGTACATCACGCTTTGACAGCCGGGGACAAGATTAGCGGGTAGACGGGCATCGGGATTGAAGGCAGGAAGTTGACGGCCGAGCTCAATAATTTTTTGATATCGCGCTTCAGGTGTTAAGCAGGCTGCAAAAATTGATTTGATGGCTGCTTGTTTTTGAAGGCAAGATTCGAAAGTCATGGTTAGATTATATCAAAAATATCATCTATAGAGGTAGTAGCAAAATCTTTTTGGAGTCTAAAGGTTAAAAAAGATTTTGCAACTCCTTCAGAAATAAAGCTTCTTTGCGTTTATTTGACGATTTGCTAAGATTGTTCCATTCACGCATTTTTTTAATCCTTATAACTATGCCTAAAGAAGATACGATAAAAATTGACGGAACGGTGGAAGAGCTTCTTCCAAACATGCACTTTCGCGTTGTATTACAGAACGGAATGAAGGTGATCGCTCATTTATGTGGAAAGATGAGAATGCGAAATATCCGTGTTTTGGTCGGAGATACAGTGACAGTTGAAATGTCGCCTTATGATTTGACAAAAGCACGCATTATTTACCGAATGAAATAGAGGTTTCAAGAGTTTTTTCGAAAGGGAAAACAAAGCTGGACCAAAGTGGGACCCAAAGTGGGCTAGGGCTGCCGTTTTTAAATTTCTTAACAGGGAAATTTTGGAACGTAAGCCCTGGATGGACACTTAACTCTTGAATTTATTTACTTTGCAGAGTAACCTTGGTGCCTTTACTTGCGGGAAAAGGGTTAGACCTTCCTGTAAATAGGAAGCCTCAGATGAGGCGTTCCTTGAAGGGCCCAGGTAGCTCAGTGGTAGAGCACTTGCATGGTAAGCAAAAGGTCGTAGGTTCGATTCCTATTCTGGGCAAAAAGAATTAAACGGAGGAAATAATGGCTAAGGAAACATTTCAAAGAACGAAGCCACACGTCAATATCGGTACGATTGGTCACGTCGATCATGGTAAAACATCGCTAACCGCTGCTATTACAAAAGTTTTAGCAGAAAAAGGAAAAGCAAAATACCGCGACTACGCTTCAATTGATAATACACCGGAAGAAAAAGCGCGTGGTATTACAATTAACGCAACACACGTTGAATACGAAACAGATAAACGTCACTATGCTCACGTCGACTGCCCTGGTCACGCTGACTACGTTAAAAACATGATCACCGGTGCTGCTCAGATGGACGGAGCTATTCTCGTCGTCGCAGCGACCGATGGTGCTATGCCTCAAACAAAAGAGCACATCTTGCTCGCTCACCAAGTCGGTGTTCCTGCGATTGTCGTGTTCCTCAATAAGATGGACATGATTGGCAAAGGCGACGAAGAATTGG
This sequence comes from Parachlamydiales bacterium, assembly GCA_003153295.1. Lineage (GTDB taxonomy): Bacteria > Chlamydiota > Chlamydiia > Chlamydiales > Rhabdochlamydiaceae > PALSA-1444. The sequence goes on from PLXY01000006.1 coordinate 269,520, forward strand.
TCGACCTCGTTGAGATGGAATTGATTGAGCTCCTCGAATCTAAAGGATACAAAGACGTTCCTATCATTCGCGGTTCTGCTCTCAAGGCCCTTGAAGGCGATGCTGAGTACGTCAAAGCTATTCACAAACTGATGGACGCTGTGGATGAAAAAATCCCAACTCCACAACGTGAAACTGATAAACCGTTCCTCATGCCGATTGAAGACGTGTTCTCCATTTCCGGTCGTGGAACTGTTGCAACAGGACGTATTGAGCGCGGTATTGTAAAAGTTAACGACAAACTCCAACTCGTCGGTCTGCGTGATACACGTGAAACCGTTGTGACTGGAATTGAAATGTTCAACAAGCTCCTCGACGAAGGTCGTGCTGGCGAAAACGTCGGTATTCTTCTCCGTGGTCTTGAGAAAAACGATATCGAGCGTGGAATGGTCCTTTCTGCTCCTAATACTTGCAAGCCTCACAAGAAATTCAAAGGCGCTGTTTACGTTCTTACAAAAGAAGAAGGCGGACGTCATAAGCCGTTCTTCAGTAAATACCGTCCTCAGTTCTACTTCCGTACAACGGACGTAACTGGTGAAGTGACGCTTCCTGAAGGAACAGAGATGGTGATGCCAGGCGATAACATTGAAATCTCTGCTGAGCTCATCGTTCCAATTGCAATGGAAGAAGGAATGCGTTTTGCGATCCGTGAAGGCGGACGTACAATTGGTGCGGGAACAATCAGTAAGATTCTCGACTAAGAAAGATTTGGGAGAGAGCTGCTTGCAGCTCTCTCGGGGTTTAATAGACCCCTTCGGAGGGTGTGTAGCTCAGCTGGTAGAGCAGCGATCTCCAAAGTCGCGGGCCGGGGGTTCGAGTCCCTCCGCACTCGATAATTAAAAAGATCTGGGATCAGATCGAAGAAAGGTTGTGATGGGAGTACAGGTGGAGCCATTGTCGTCTCGGACAGAAACTAAGCCGTCCCGAGCTTCAAAGACAAGTTACATCAGCGAGCTCAAAGAAGAGCTCAAGAAAGTAACTTGGACGAGCAAAGATGAACTTATCCTGTTCACTAAGATCGTCGTGGGGGCTACCTTTGCCCTGGGCTTAGGAATTTACGGCGTCGACCTCTTGATTAAAGGGGTTTTAAATGGTTTTGGAGCTCTTGTCCACCTCATTTTTGGGTAAAAAAACATGCATAAGTGGTACGTAGTACAGTGTATTTCGAGTCAGGAAAAGAGAGTTAAGAAAGCTCTCGAAGAGAATCGCGAATCCAAAGGGATGGCCGAGCTCATTTCTGAAGTTTTAGTTCCCACGGAGAATGTCGCGGAAGTGAAACGCGGACAGCAGCGTGTGAGCGAAAAGAGAATGTGGCCAGGCTACATCTTAGTGAAGATGGAGCTGACCGATGACGCTTGGATGTTTGTTAAAAACACCAATGGCGTGATCGATTTTCTCGGCGGCGAAAAACCGCTTCCTCTGCCGCAGCATGAGATCGATACGATCCTTTCTGACATTGAAACGAAGAAACAAGGTGTGGTCCACAAACACAATATCCAAAGCGGCGACAAAGTCAAAATCAACGATGGTGTGTTTGTTAACTTTATCGGAACTGTACAAGAAGTCTTCCACGAGAAAGGACGCCTGAGCGTTTTAGTCTCTATTTTCGGGCGAGAGACCCGTGTGGACGACCTAGAGTTCTGGCAAGTGGAACTCGTCACTCAAGAAGCTGAAACATAAAAGAGTAAACTATGGCAAAAAAACTTGTAAAAACAATTAAGTTGCAAATTCCTGCAGGGAAAGCTAATCCTGCGCCGCCGATCGGTCCTGCCCTCGGTGCCGCCCAGGTTAATATCATGGCTTTCTGCAAAGAATTCAACGCGAAGACTCAGAACCAAGCAGGGGATATACTTCCTGTTGTGATTTCTGTTTTTTCTGACAAATCGTTCACGTTCATCACAAAGAACCCTCCTGTTTCCCGCATGATCTTAAAAGAAGTGGGAATCGAGTCGGGATCTAAAGTGCCGAACCGCGACAAAGTCGGAAAAATGACAAAGACCCAAGTCAAGAAGATCGCTACTCAGAAGAGGGCCGACATGCGCGTGAACTCTGATGAAGCCGCGATGCGACTTGTCGAAGGAACTGCCCGTTCTATGGGTGTGGATATTATAGAAGGATAAACTAGCTTGCATACAGCAAGCTAAGTGTGAAGGATAAATATGAAAAGTAAACGCTTTCGGGAGATAGCTAAATCCGTCGATACACAAAAAGTGTATAAAATCGAAGAAGCTATCGCTATTTTGCAAAAATGTCCGCCGGTCAAGTTTGACCAATCGGTGGACGTGGCGCTGAAGACTGGCATCGATCTCCAGAAATCAGACCAGCAAGTGCGCGGCGTTGTCTCATTACCGAATGGGACAGGCAAAAAGTCAGTGATTGTCGTTTTCGCCAAAGGCGACAAAGTAAAAGAAGCCCTCGAGGCTGGAGCTGACTTTGCTGGAACTGAAGAACTCCTTGAGAAAATCAAAGGGGGCTGGACAGATTTTGATGCCGTCATCTCTACGCCTGAAATGATGCGTGATGTCGGTAAACTCGGTAAAGTTTTGGGACCTAGAGGCCTGATGCCTACTCCTAAAGCTGGAACTGTCACCAACGATATCGCGACTGCCGTCCGTGAAATTAAAGCGGGCCGAATTGAATTCAAGAACGACAAGCACGGAGTCGTCAGCAACGCTGTTGGAAAGCTCTCTTTTTCTAAAGATAAACTCGCAGAAAATATTAGAACTTTCATCGCCGCGGTTAGCAAAGCTAAACCCGCAGGAACAAAAGGACATTATATGGTTTCTTTGTCCCTTTCTTCGACCATGGGTCCCGGCTTGAAAGTCGACATGAGCGGAATGACGGTGGAGGCGTAAATATATGAGACCGGAAAAACAACTCCTGCTCGATGACATTAAAGGAAAGATCAATCATGCGAAAGGGTTTCTACTTACCCGCTATAGCAAGATGGATCCAAACCTGGCCTCCCAATTTCGTACAGCCTTGCACCAGACAGGCGGCGATTTTGAGGTCATCCGTAAAAGGATTCTATTAAAAGCTGCAGAAGCAGCTGGATGCACAATTGACCGCACGCTGTTGGATGGTCATATCGGCGTAATTTTCGCCGATGACGACTTATTCCAAACTACAAAAGCCGTCTTCAAATTCAAAACTGAAAATGAAGAGGTTTTAGACATCATCGGTGGCCGCTTTGAAGGCAAACTCTATTCTGCTAAAGATATGGAAGCCATTTCAAAACTGCCGTCCAAGCCAGAAATGCAAGCACAGTTCCTAGGACTCCTAGAAGCTGTACCTTCGCAACTGCTTGCAGTCATCGATGCTCTTCTGACCAGCGTCGGATTCTGTTTAGATAACAAAAGTAAAACATAAAGAGGTATTATCGTGAGTAAATCATTAGAACAAATCGTTGACGACTTAAGCGCCCTCAGCGTTCTTGACATGTCAAAGTTGAAAACTTTACTGGAAGACAAATGGGGTGTTAAAGCCGCTGCTGCAGCTCCTGCCATGATGGCTGCTGCTCCATCTGCTGCCGCTCCAGCTGCTGCTGAAGCAACAGAATTCGAAGTTACTTTAGGGAAAGGTCCTGACGACAAGAAAATCGGCGTTATTAAAGCTGTCCGAGAAATCACAGGACTTGGATTGAAAGAAGCGAAAGACATCGTGGACGGAGCTCCTAAAGTCTTGAAGCCTTCTTGCAGTAAAACCGAAGCTGATGAGATCGCTAAAAAGATCACAGCAGCTGGCGGCCAAGTGACTGTTAAAGGTCTCTAAGGTTAAAAAGCCTGTTTTGATGAAGCAGAAGCTCGTTTTTGAGGGCTTCTGCTCTTTCTATTTAGCCTTTGGTGTAGCCCTTAAGTAAAGACATTAGATTAATGATTTTACTTAACGATTACAAGGAGCTATAGGCGATGCTCAAACAAGCACCGGAACGGGTCAGTTTTCGAGAGAAGGAAGAGATCATAGATCTTCCGAACCTCATTGAAATTCAATTGAAGTCCTACCGTGAGTTTTTGCAAGTGGATGTTTTGCCCCATGAGCGGCAAAACGCAGGACTGCAAGAGGTTTTCAGCGAGATATTTCCTATTAAATCATACGACGATAAAGTTATTCTTGAATATCTCTCCTATAACCTAGGAGTTCCTAAGTATACCCCTGAAGAATGCATCCGCCGTGGAATTACCTATAACGTCACCCTCAAAGTGAAGTTCCGCCTAACGGACGAAACAGGGATTAAAGAAGAAGAAGTCTACATGGGAACCATCCCTGTGATGACGGAGAAAGGGACGTTTGTTGTTAACGGCGCCGAGCGCGTGATCGTTTCTCAGCTCCACCGTTCACCTGGTATCTCCTTTGAGCAAGAGCGGCACCCTAAAGGGATCGTTCTTTACTCGTTCCGCATTATTCCTTATCGCGGAAGCTGGCTAGAAGCTTCTTTTGATACGAGCGACATGATTTATATCTATGTCGACCGGAAAAAACGACGTCGCAAAATTCTCGCGACTTCCTTCATCCGGACCTTGGGCTATTCCACCGATGCCGACATCCTTGAAGAGTTCTTCTCGACGCTCCGCGTCAAGATCAAGTCTGAAAAAGATTTCACTAAGCTCGTTGGAAAAATCTTAGCGGAAGATGTCGTCGATGCAGACAATGGCGTGATCTTTGGAAAAGCAGCTGAAAAACTCACGACCGCTATGCTTAAGCGCATGGTCGATGCGGGAGTTTCAGCGATCAAGATTGCTGAAGATGCCGACGAAACATCGCCGATCATTAAAATGCTCGCGAAAGATCCGTCTGATTCTTACGAATCGGCCTTGAAAGACTTCTACCGTAAAATCCGTCCCGGCGAACCCGCAACGCTCTCTAATGCCCGTTCGACGATGATGCGCCTTTTCTTCGATCCGAAACGTTACAACCTCGGAAGAGTCGGCCGTTATAAATTGAACCGTAAACTCTCTTTCTCGATCGCTGACGATGTTTTAAACAACGTCACGCTCCGCAAAGAAGACGTCATCGGTGCGTTGAAATACCTCATTAAGCTCAAGCGGGGAGAAAGCGATGCTGCTGTCGATGATATCGATCATCTAGGCAATAGACGCGTCCGCTCTGTCGGCGAACTCGTGCAAAACCAGTGTCGCATCGGCCTGGCCCGCATGGAAAAAATCATCAAAGAAAGAATCAACTTATTTGACTTCTCTGCTGATACGCTGACTCCGGGTAAAGTTATTTCTGCGAAAGGTCTTGCAGGAGTCTTAAAAGACTTCTTCGGCCGTTCACAGCTGTCTCAGTTCATGGATCAAACGAACCCTGTCGCAGAGTTGACTCACAAACGACGTCTCTCTTCTCTCGGGCCTGGCGGATTAAACCGCGAACGCGCTGGATTTGAAGTCCGTGACGTTCATCCAAGCCACTATGGCCGTATCTGTCCGATTGAAACTCCTGAAGGTCCGAACATCGGTTTGATCACATCACTAGCTACCTTTGCTAAGATCAACGAGCTCGGCTTTATTGAAACACCTTACCGTATCGTACGGGACGGCGTTGTCACAGACGAGATCGAGTACATGACAGCCGACCAAGAAGAAACATGCGTCATTGCGCAGGCGTCTGCTCCTCTAGATGAGTTCAACATGTTCGTTGAGCCTACATGCTGGGCGCGTCATAAAGGTGAATCTGACAAAATTGAGACTAGCAAGATCACCCACATGGACGTTTCGTCCAAGCAGCTCGTTTCCATCGTCACGGGACTCATTCCGTTCTTAGAGCACGATGATGCGAACCGCGCTTTGATGGGATCGAACATGCAACGCCAAGGCGTGCCGCTCCTCCGTACCGAAGCTCCGATTGTCGGAACCGGTTTAGAAAGACGGACTGCGAAAGACTCCGGCGCTGTTGTGATTGCTGAAGAAGACGGCACTGTCGAAAACGTCGATGGATTTAAAATCGTCGTTGCCGCCAAGTCGAATCCTCTCAATAAAAAGACCTATACTCTGAAGAAGTTCATGCGCTCGAACGCAGGTACATGCCTTAACCAAACTCCGATGTGCAACGTCGGCGACAAAGTTAAAGCAGGCGATATCATTGCGGACGGCTCTTCGACCGACAAAGGCGAAGTGGCGCTGGGTAAAAACGTGCTCGTCGCGTTCATGCCTTGGTGCGGCTACAACTACGAAGATGCGATCATCATCTCTGAAAAACTCCTCCGGGAAGACACCTATACGTCGATCTATCTCGAAGAGTTTGAATTGACAGCCCGCGACACAAAGTTGGGTAAAGAAGAGATCACTCGCGATATTCCTAACGTCTCGGAAGAAGCTCTAGCTAACCTCGGCGAAGATGGCATTATCCGCATCGGCGCAGAAGTGAAGCCGGGCGATATCCTGGTGGGTAAAATCACACCTAAATCTGAAACTGAACTTGCTCCGGAAGAAAGACTTCTCCGCGCGATCTTCGGTGAAAAAGCTGCAGACGTGAAAGACGCCTCTTTAACAGCGCCTCCGGGAACCGAAGGTGTTGTGATGGATGTTAAAGTCTTCAGCCGCCGCGACCGTCTCTCTAAAACAGATGACGAGCTCGTAGAAGAAGCAAGCCGTATTAAAGATATCCACCAAGAATACAAGAATAAAGAAGGCGAGCTCGTGATGGAGCTCCATGAAAAACTCGGCGCTCTTCTCCTAGGAGAAAAGGCACCCGGACCCATCATGCACCGTAAGTCGGGCGATATTCTCATCAAAGAAGCGGACACGATCACGCAAGATATGCTCGAGAACCTCGAATCGGAAAAAGCGGAAGACCTCCTCCTTTCCGACCATGAAGTCTATGCGACACTCAAGCAGATTCTCCGTGAATACGACCTCGCGATGGAGACGCTCCAAACACAGTACAAAACTGAAATTGAGCACATGAAGAAAGGGGACACTGAACTCGATCCCGGTGTTATCCGCCAAGTCAAAGTCTATGTTGCCACTAAGCGTAAACTGCAAGTGGGCGATAAGATGGCAGGCCGCCACGGTAACAAGGGCGTCGTTTCTAAAATCGTTCCTGAAGGCGACATGCCGTACCTCAACGACGGTACTGCAATTGAAATCATCTTAAACCCTCTCGGCGTACCATCCCGTATGAACATGGGACAGCTCCTCGAGACGCACCTCGGCTATGCTGCTAGAAAAGCAGGCATTTATGTTAAAACGCCGGTGTTCGAAGGGTTTCCTGAGTCTCGTATTTGGGAGATGATGAAGGACGTCGGCCTTCCAGAAGATGGAAAGAGCTGGCTCTATGACGGACGCAGCGGAGAGCGTTTCGACAACCGCGTTGTCGTCGGCTACATCTACATGCTCAAATTGAGCCACTTGGTGGCAGATAAGATCCACGCCCGTGCGATCGGACCTTACTCACTTGTGACCCAGCAGCCTCTCGGCGGTAAGGCACAGATGGGCGGTCAGCGCTTCGGGGAGATGGAAGTATGGGCGCTCGAAGCTTATGGAGCTGCCCACCTCCTCCAAGAGATGCTCACTGTTAAATCAGACGATGTCACAGGACGTACCCGTATCTACGAATCGATTGTTAAAGGGGATAACGTTCTGACAGCAGGCACACCGGAATCGTTCAACGTGCTTGTTAAAGAAATGCAAGGTCTTTGCCTAGATGTGCGCACTGAACGCGCAACTCAAGAATAAGGGAGAAAAGGAATGGAAGGTTTTCAAGAATCGCAATTTGATAAACTGACGATCAAAATTGCCTCGGAAGATGTCATCCGCAACGAATGGTCGCGCGGCGAGATCAAAAAACCCGAGACGATCAACTATCGTACCTTTAAACCCGAAAAAGGAGGTCTTTTCTGTGAAAAGATCTTCGGACCGACCCGCGATTGGGAATGCGCCTGCGGTAAATACAAGAAGATCAAGCACAAAGGGATCGTCTGCGACCGCTGCGGAGTTGAAGTCACTCTCTCCAAAGTCCGCCGCGAAAGAATGGCCCACATCGACCTGGCCGTTCCTGTCGTCCATATTTGGTTCTTTAAAACGATGCCTTCGCGCATTGGTAATATCCTCGGCATGTCGACCAACGACCTCGAACGGGTGATCTATTATGAAGATTTTGTCGTTATCGATTCCGGCCGCACAACCCTCGAAAAAAAACAACTGCTCAGCGACTCCGAGTTCCGCGAAGCCCAAGAGAAATGGGGCCCTGATAGCTTTCTTGCCCGCATGGGCGGCGACGCCATCCGCGAGCTTCTTGAAAAAGAAGACCTCCAAGCCCTCGTTCTCGACCTGAAGGACAAGCTCCGCAAGACCAAGTCGCAACAAGCGCGGATGAAGCTCGCTAAACGTCTGAAGATCATCGAAGGTTTTGTCTCGTCTCCGAACAAAGCCGACTGGATGGTCATGTCGTGCGTTCCTGTCATCCCGCCCGAACTCCGACCGCTTGTTCCTTTAGATGGTGGCCGCTTCGCGACTTCCGACTTGAACGACCTCTACCGACGTGTGATCAACCGTAATAACCGTCTCAAAGCGATCTTAAAGCTCAAGACTCCTGATGTCATCATCCGGAACGAAAAGCGGATGTTACAAGAAGCTGTCGATGCTCTCTTTGACAACGGCCGCCACGGCCATCCTGTCATGGGCGCCGGCAACCGTCCTCTAAAGTCGCTTTCTGAGATGTTGAAAGGAAAACAAGGCCGCTTCCGTCAAAACCTTCTCGGTAAACGGGTTGACTATTCTGGCCGTTCGGTGATCGTCGTTGGTCCTGAGCTCCGTTTCAATCAGTGCGGTCTCCCTAAACAGATGGCCCTCGAGCTTTTTGAGCCTTTCATTGTTAAACGGCTTAAAGACCTCGGTTACGTCTATACGATCCGCTCTGCGAAGAAAATGATCCAGCGGCAAGCGCCTGAAGTGTGGGATGTTCTCGATGAGATCATCAAAGGCCACCCGGTCCTGCTGAACCGCGCTCCGACTCTTCACAGACTCGGTATCCAAGCATTTGAGCCGACCCTTATTGAAGGTAAAGCGATCCGGATCCATCCGCTCGTCTGTACCGCCTTCAACGCCGACTTTGACGGTGACCAAATGGCCGTCCACGTCCCGCTTTCAGTCGAAGCTCAGATCGAAGCTAAAACCCTCATGATGGCGCCGGATAATATCTTCCTGCCCTCTTCAGGAAAACCGGTGACTGTACCTTCTCAAGATATGATCTTGGGACTGTATTACGTCATGCACGACCCTCTCTATAATCCGGAAGATCACGGCAAGAAGATGAAAATCTTCGGCAATAAAGAAGAGGTCTTGATGGCTCTTTATGCCGGCGGAAGCTTCAACTGGTTCGAACACTCTCATAATAAAGAATCTACCAGCGGACGGCGCGATGAGCTCGGACGGGGGATTCATATCCATGAGAAGATCAAACTCAGGCTCGATAGCGGTATCATTGAAACGACACCCGGCCGTGTTGTCTTCAACACGATCGTGCCTAAAGAGCTCGGTTTCCAAAACTATTCTCTCCGTAAGAAAAAACTCTCGGAACTCATCCTGGAGACCTATAAACGGGTCGGCCTAGAAGCAACCGTGAAGTTCCTCGACAACTTGAAAAACCTCGGATTTGCCGAAGCGACGAAAGCCGCTCTCTCCATGGGCGTTAAAGACGTTCGTATTCCTGCAAATAAAGCCAAGGTTCTCGAACAAGCCTACGTTCGTATCGAAGTCGTCCGCAAGCAGTACGAAGATGGTATCATCACCGACGGCGAGCGTAAGTCTAAGATCATTAGCATCTGGACTGAAGTGACAGATTCGCTTTCGGAAGAGCTCTTTAAACTGATCAGCCATCCGGAAGACCATGTGCTCAATCCTCTCTTCTTGATGATGGATTCAGGAGCTCGCGGTAACAAATCTCAGGTTAAACAGTTAGGAGCCCTCCGCGGTCTGATGGCGAAGCCCTCCGGCGAGATTATCGAATCTCCTATTACTGCCAACTTCCGTGAAGGATTGTCGGTTCTAGAGTACTTCATCTCGTCTCACGGTGCCCGTAAAGGTCTTGCCGATACAGCCCTTAAAACTGCCGACTCCGGTTATTTAACACGCCGGCTTGTCGACGTTTCTCAAGACGTGATTGTCTCTGAGCAAGATTGCGGTACTCTCAATGGCATTGAAGTCAGTGCGATCAAACAAGGCCAGGAAGAACTCTTGCCCTTACGTGATCGTATCTTTGGCCGTGCCACTTGCGACGATCTATATCTCCCTGGCGACCAGACAAAACTCCTCGCGAAATCGGGAGATTTCATTACCATTAAACAAGCGGAAGCTATCGACGATGCCGGTATCGACACCGTCAAGATCCGTTCACCGCTGACCTGCGAATCGAGACGCGGCATTTGCGTTAAATGCTACGGTATCAACCTCGCCAACGGCACTTTAGTCGGCCTCGGCGAAGCCGTCGGTATTATCGCTGCTCAGTCGATCGGGGAACCTGGAACTCAGCTCACGATGAGAACGTTCCACTTGGGCGGTATTGCGTCTGCTGCGCTCAGCCCTGAACTCGTATCGGAAGTCGAAGGTATCCTCGTTTACGAGAATATCCGTACTGTCCAAAACGAAGAAGGCGTGTGGATTGCCCTCAATAAAAACGGTCTCCTCCACATCCTTCGCGATGAAGGAAGATCGTTAGAAGAGTGCAAAAAACTCCTCGCGACCAAATCGATCGAGCCTCTCCAAACTTTCAACATCGAACTGGGAACTCATATCCTCCTGGCCGACGGATCGAAAGTCAAGAAACGGACTAAGATCGCCGTTTGGGAACAGCATAATATCCCGATCATTTGCGAAAGACCCGGCTACGTTAAATATGAAGACCTCGTGGAAGGGATTTCTACCCAGCGCGAAGTCAACAAACAGACAGGCCAGACCGAGTTGATCGTGAAACAGCATCGTGGAGAACTCCATCCGCAGATCATGATCTACTCCGATAAAGACTTTGAAGAGCTGATTGGTACCTACGCCATCCCTTCTGGAGCCTTTATTTCGGTCCAAGAGAAACAATACGTGGCAGCTGGAACGCTTCTGGCTCGTCTTCCTCGCGGCGCGATCAAGACGAAGGACATCACTGGCGGTCTTCCTCGCGTGGCCGAGCTTTTCGAAGCTCGCCGTCCGAAAGATGCCGCTGAAATTGCGAAAATCGACGGTGTTGTCGACTTCCGCGGCGTTCAGAAGAACAAGCGTATCGTGGTTGTCCGCGACGATGAGTCCGGCATGGAAGAGGAACACCTCATCCCTCTGACAAAACACTTAATCGTCCAAAAAGGCGACATGGTGATGAAAGGGCAGCAGTTGACCGACGGCCTCGTGGTTCCGCAAGAGATCCTCGAAGTCTGCGGCGTCCGCGAACTGCAACGTTATCTCGTGAACCAAGTCCAAGAAGTCTACCGCTTACAAGGGGTGGACATCAATGACAAGCACATCGAGATTATCGTCCGTCAGATGCTCCAGAAAGTGCGTATCACCGATACCGGCGACACGACCTTCCTTTACGGAGAAGATATCGACCGCAAGCAATTCCATAACCAGAACCGCAAAGTTATCGATGAGGGCGGCAAGCCTGCTCAAGCGACACCTGTGCTCCTCGGGATCACCAAAGCGTCCTTGACGACCGATTCGTTCGTCTCAGCCGCTTCGTTCCAAGAGACCACCCGCGTCTTGACAGATGCTGCTTCTGAAGGTAAGACCGACTACCTCCTCGACTTCAAGTCGAACTTAATCATGGGACACATGATCCCTGGCGGTACCGGCTTCCTCGAATTCAACAAGCGTATTAAGAAATACCTCGATGAAAGCGAAGAAGACGTCTTAGCTTTTGCCTTTGCAGACTGATTTTCTTAAAAGATGAAAATAAAAGAGATGCTGGAGAAATCCAGCATCTCTTTTTTATTTAGCTAAGGACTTCATTGGCTAATCTAGGAATTTTATTAACAACCTTACTATCAAGAATTTAAGTGCATTAAAATAAGAAAAGTGAATTTACTGATCGCGTGATCGAATAAGAATTCTTCTCCGATATTATCGACTTCAGTCAGTTTCTAACGTAAAGTTAATGGATGGGGCTTTTGTTATCAGAGATCATTCTTTTAATCCTAAGATATGCCTATTAACCCAATCTGCTAAATCCTCTGCTACACCTCTACTGATTTCGTCATGATCAGGAAGCGAGAAGGTTATTTTGGTATTGGGATGTCCTAGTATAATATGGCTGCCATCGGCTGTTCGTATGACATAGACTCCCATCTTTTTAAGTCTTGTCCGAATAATGCGGGTTTTTTCTCCACGCCTAATTTTAAACTTATCAAGCTCACTTAACATCTGGAGCGTTTCAATGCTCTCTTTGCTTTCATTGAGTTGGATCGGAGGGATGACTGCTGTTTTATTTTCTTCGAGAGATAGATCTATGGATACTAAGAGCGATAAAATATCTTCTACCTTTTCTGGAGCTGGTTGTATCGGCTCGGTTTTTTGTTGTTGAATACGAGCATCGATTAAGTTTTCTAATTGTGACAGTTGAAGGAATTGAGCTAACTCTTGAGGAAGAAGATGCAACCCTTTTTCCCAGGCTTGAGAGCCTTCGATCGGTGCAAGCAGTACAACATGAATATCTCTTAAAAGCATGAATAAGTCGAGATAAGGCTTGAATCGGAAAAGACACAGGGCTTTGAGGATAGGCATCATGTCTTCTTTTTTTTCTGAAAGCATTGAAGCATCCACACTTTTAAGGGCGTTTTCAAAACGCTGAAGAATGATTTTCTGTCCTTTTTCAAACGCAGGTAATGCTTTTGTTGCAGCAAAGATGACCGCTTCTTTGAAAGGATAAAGAGATTCCGTTAATGGAATTGAAATCAAGTTCAAGGGTCCTTTTATCATGGATAATATCTCAACCAGGAGTTGGCAAATATTAGAAGGAGGCAAATGGCGCCGAATTTGTTGATCAAATTCTCGATGTATTTTTGTCAGATCCGAGAAAAAACCATTCATAAGCGTATGTAAGGCTCCTTGCGCAAACGGCTCTAGATGAAGTGAAAAAGATGAACGGTCTTCTTTGACAACAAAGACTTTTTTAAAATTTTCATCAATACGGTTAAGTAATTCTTCAAAGCTACAAAATTGTGGTAGTAAATTTTTACAGATGCCGCCTTCAAAAAGTCGAAGGATATCTGGGAGTTCTTTTGCTCCTACATTGCAACAGGAGGCTGCATCAGTCACCCAATCCGCCACCGGCATGGATATTTGAGATGGATCAAATTTTGTCCCTAAAACTTCTTCACATGTTTTCCAGGTGAGCATTCTAGTAGGAATTTGAAAACATAAACTTAGAATTTTCCAATGAAAATTAAACAATTCAATCGAAAGCTTTTGGATCTGTCGCCGATATTCTTGGGCTGATTCAGCATTAATCTTATCTTCCGGCGGCGAGGGAGGAATAGAAAGAACAGAACTATGAATAGTAGAAACCCATCGTCTTAAATTGACTTCGGTCCAAGCCGTACTGACCATCCTAATGTAGGTGTTGACTTGTTTGATATCTTCAATGGGATTTCGATGAATCGGTGACTTTGGTAAGCAAGCTCCTAATTCATAGCGGAAAAAATACTGCTGGTAATAAGGATCTCCCCATATTTCGATGCCGATATCCAATGCCCGGAGGATATACGTATATTTTTCTTCCGCCTCCGTTTTTTTAGGTGGCGCTTGATTTTTTCGATGGTTTTTTTTATGACGCACCGCTTGTATTGCAGAGACTTCCTGCGTCTGTAAAAGGGCAAGTTCTTCGCGTAAATCTCGTATTTTTGGTAAGTTGAAACTAAATCGAGATACCCAATAAGCCAGTGAATTATCAATCAAAAAGAATTTCATCTTCAGGTGCCGCTGTTCATAAATGACAGAAAATAGGAGAACAATAGCTGCTAGATCTCGTTTAATTTTCTGTAGACCTGCAAGAGATTTGTTTGGATTTGCAATGGCAATCAGCTCTTCAAGCTTGTTGAAGATATCTACACTCCATAACTGATAGAGTACCATCTTATCATCCAAACACCATGAATGCCGGATTTCTTTAAAATATTCCATACAGTGAGGTGGCAAAACCTGTTCCGGAGGCACCACAGGCCAATCGCCAAAAAATGTTTGGGATATATACGTTCTAACTTTGCTCTCTTCTTCTGGAGATTTAGTAGATTTCAATAAATAATCGAGCACAATTTTTTCAATACGGGAACATTCTGCTTCGAGACGTGCATACTGCTGAGGCAAGACTAAAATTAACCGGTTCACAGGAGGTAAGCTCATGATAAATCCTTGTACTTAAACAAGTTTAGATCGATTAAACCTTTAAAACTAGACCGTTTTTCTTACCTATTTTTTCAAAATTGACAGAGTGGGGAAAAGTCAAATGTTCTAGACACTTATTGGAATTATCTAGAATGGTTCCATTCTTTTGGATAGGGGGGAATCAATCTTGATCATCGGTCACATGATCCCTGGTGGTACCGGCTTCCTTGAATTCAACAAGCGTATTAAGAAATATCTCGATGAAAGCGAAGAAGACGTCTTAGCCTTTGCAGATTAATTTCTTAAGTGTTGAAAATAAAAGAGATGCTGGAGAAATCCAGGCATCTTTTTTTTATTCTCTGGAAGTTTTCCCCTTATTCATTAGAGTAGGTTTATATGGTTCAGAAAAGCGCAAATCGCAGAGATCATTTGGCCAATGAAAGAACGTTCTTGGCTTGGATTAGGACGAACCTTGGAATCATGGCTTTTGGATTTGTCATTGAAAAGTTTTCCTTTTTCATCCGAGAAATAGCTTCTTTTGTCGGAAGATCAGAACCTCATTCTGCTCTTCAAGGAGATTCTTCCATTTTTGGCATTTCTCTAGTCGGCATCGGAGCTTTGCTTTGCATCTTTGCATTTCTCAAGTATAAAAAAGCACAGAAGGAAATTGATGATGAAACCTATCAACCTTCGAATAAGCTCGTCACTCTGCTGGCATTCTTCGTTTTTTTCACAGGAGTTTTTCTGATCGTTTACCTATTTTATTCCAAGTCAAGCGTAGTTCTTTAAGAGAAGTTTTAAGTTTAGGTATGAGCAATATTCCCAATTATTTCTTGATGTAAAAAATTATTTCGCAGTAGACTTCTTTACCAAAAGGAGCCTGACATGTCAACAAAATCAATAGGTTCTTCCTCGGTCTCGACTATCCTGAACGGTTTTACAGCAGCCGTTAATACGGTTATCCAAGAAGAGATCAAAAATACCAAAGACACAACAGTTAATCACCATATTGAGGCTGCAAGAGATGTGGGAATTGCAATCGGGAATGCCCACACAGCATACGACTATCAAGGCGCGCTATCTACAACCGTTAATGAAGTCGACCAGAAGACGCGGGATCAGATTTTTGAATTAAAAGGTATAGTAGAAACCCTCCAAGCCAGACAGAATTTCACTGTTCTAGATTTGCAAGGTCGCATTCAAAAGTACATTAAATCTCTCCCTTTAGCTGATTGGCAACCCCAATTAACCGGAGTATCACCCCGTTACGTGATCGTTGAGAAGAATCGATTTACGATTTCTTTTCTTGGATTGTTCCGGCATGTGGCAAAGCATAATGGCGGTTATTTATTATCATTAGGTATCCCTGCTATTTGTACACATATTAAAGCTGAAGAAGGCTGCTTATCTTTCGAAGTTACTCTTCAAGAGGCACTCCCACCTGCTGCCCTCACAAATCGTTATTTTATGCTGGGGACCTTAGCTGTCGACTATAATACTGGCGTACTGCGTAACATTTATAAGCGGGTATTGTATGAAGTTTGGATAGGAACTTGGTCTTTAAATATAGGCCGGATCACGATTACGCGTCCTGTCACGCACATCTTAACCCCACTTCGAAGTCCCTTTCGCTCGGTCACGTTGAAGCTTTCTCGAAAAGATTTTGCGTCTAATACAGTGATAGAAAAGGAGGTAATAATCCCGCCTTCTGAAGATTGGCAAATTAATATGGATGCTCCCATTGAGTTGCATTCAAAAGGTTCAACGCTTCCTGTCCCCCGCTCGGAATATGATTCCAAAGGTGTTAAAGTGAAACTCCGATTGGGTGCATATGAGGAAGAGGTCGAAACTTATGTGACATTTGAGGAGACGAAGCCTCAGATAAAAGTCGTTGAAACAACTACAGAAATTCCGTCGCTTAAATGGGGTGAGAAGTCTTTCTTGAACTACAAAAAATTTCAGCTGCAGTTTAAGAGTGTTGATGGAAAAGATTTTGAATGTTCAGGGGCTGATGAGAGCAACCCTTATCTAAAGGTCATTCAAGTCCTAGGGGGCTTTGAGCTCGTTGCGACAGCTCCATTACTGAGCTAATCCTAGGATCTCTTGGTTAACCCAGTCTTCTAAATCTGCAGCCACACCCCGACTGACTTCATCATGTTGGGGAAGAGAGAAGGTTTTTTTCGTATTTGGATGTGCTAAGATTTGATGACTGCCATCAGTTAATCTTAATACATAAACCCCCATTTTTTTAAGTCTGGCGAAAATAACCCGGGTTTTTTCTCCACGCCTGATTTTGAACTGATCTAGCTCTCTCAATATCTCGAGTATTTAAGCTCGTGTTGTCACTCAGTTGGATAGAGGGAATCTTCTATAGTTTATTGAGTACAAATGGTCTAGGCAAATGATTTGCATCGAACCTATAAGGATTTGGGGATAAGCTTTAAGAATTCCCACTAGACTCTTATTACAAAATATCTATAATGGATCCATTCTTTTGATGGAGGACATCAAATCCATGGTATCAACCTCTAATACAATACTCGGTTAATCCGAGCCCCCGCACTGCGGTGCTTTACAGCACTGACTCGTTCATTTTTATTATTAATTTCTAAGAAGATTGTAAATTTATGCCCTCGATATTATCAGTTGAAAAACTGACTAAAAAATTTCCTGGCAAGCCGCCGATGGTTGCTGTTGATGGGATTTCCTTTGAATTAGGAAAAGGGGAGATCCTAGGATTGCTCGGGCCTAATGGGGCTGGCAAGACGACAACGATCCATATGCTTCTGGGGACTTTGACATATACCTCGGGAACGATCCTCTATTTCGGCAAAGATTTTAAAAAAAACCGCTCGGACGTGCTGCAGAATGTTGCTTTTGCAAGCACCTACGTGAACCTTCCGTGGAAGCTGACCATCAAACAAAATTTAGATGTTTTTGGCAGGCTTTACGGACTCTCAGGCCCCGAGATTAAAAAGCGGAGCCTTCCGCTTTTAGAGAGATTTGGAATTGCCGATAAACAAAATGCGACAGTGACACAGCTTTCCGCAGGCCAGCTGACCCGTCTGATCCTGGTCAAGGCATTCCTAGTGAGGCCCCTCATCGCTCTCTTGGATGAGCCCACGGCTTCTCTTGATCCGGACATGGCCAAAGAGGTCTGTTCGTTCCTTTTAGAGCAAAGGGAGCAAGAGGGGACATCGATGTTGTTCACGTCTCATAAAATGGACGAGGTCGCAGAGCTTTGTGACCGGATTCTTTTTTTACAGGCAGGAAAAATCATTGCCAATGATGTTCCAGAAAATCTCGTTAAAACAATCACTCATTCCCGTTTGGAATTGGTGATTGTGGAAGGGATGGAAAAAGCGATTGCTCTAGCTGAGGAGAAAAAACTCTCCTATAAAAGCGATCACCGTTTGATTGAACTGGAAATGGAAGAAAAATTTATAGCTCCTTTTTTAATTGAGCTAGCAAAGACAAATATTTCCTATACGACAGTTCGGATCAACCAACCGACCTTAGAAGATTACTTTTTGAAAATGGTGAAAAAATGATTCAATTCAAAAGATCCTGGGGCGTTTTTCTCCGCTATTTTTATCTCTTTGCAAAACTCGATCAAATCGCTGACCTTCTCTATTGGCCTGCGATTGACATTGTTCTATGGGGACTTACAACGGTCTGGATGCAGTCGCATCAGACCGATGCCTCTAACCTTGCTTTGATTGTTCTAACCGGTTTGATCTTCTGGCAGATCGTTTGGCGGGGCAATTATGAGATCTCGGTCAATCTTCTACAGGAGTTTTGGAACCGGAACCTCGTGAATATGTTCTCAACGCCGCTCCGTGTGAGTGAATGGATCATCGGCGTGATCATGCTATGTATCTCCAAGGTTTTTATCACGATGGCCTTCGGTGTGCTTTTTGTTTATTTGCTCTATGCTTTGAATGTCTTTACCTTGGGATGGCCTTTTTTGCCCTTTGTGGGTCTGCTCATGATTTCAGGATGGATCATCGGCTTTTTAGCCGCTTCTATCGTGATTTATTGGGGACAACGGTTTCAGATGCTCGCTTGGATGTCAGCCTATATGTTTGCGCCTTTCAGTGCGGTCTTTTATCCCGTCTCAGTGCTGCCTCCATGGGCACAGCAAATCGCCTGGTGCTTACCGACGACATATGTCTTTGAAGGGATGCGCGCGATTTTAAAAGGCGGGCCATTTCCTTGGGGCGATGCCTGGATCAGCCTCGGGCTGAACCTGCTCTTTTTGGCATTGAGCATTGCCATCTTCTACTGGTCGTTCGAGAAGAGCCGCAGTAAAGGACTAGCCAGATTTGAGTAAACTATTTAGAAATGCTTGCAAGAGCTTCTAGAATCTTGAGCTGATCAAAGGGATAGCTATATTGATTGTCTTTGACTTTTTGATAGATAGCACGGGCGCCCTCTTGAATTTCCGGTAGGGGCGGTAGATGAGAAACCAATTGGTTTACATAAAACATTTTCTCGGATTCCGCCTCAACTGTAATTTGGCTTAGCTGTTCAGGTGTAGGAAATGTAAAATTTGGCTCTTTGAATAGTTTATAAAATTGCTCCTTCACGGCGGTTGCATTAATGAGATCTGCAAGCTGAACCCAGAAAACGTCCTCGGGCGATTCTTTTTTAAAGCTGAAGTTATCAAAAAAATGTATCACTTCCATATCGATTATTCCTGAGCCTTTATCTGGATCGGCTGTCTTGAGCAGCCTTTGTATAATATCGTAGCACTCGACGAAAAACTTGCGATAGACCATAGGGACGGAGGAGACGAGCAGAGCATGGTAAAAATCATGTTTGCCAAAATAAAACCAACGCGCTTTTTTTCCATCTGCGTTTTCAGGAAGTTCGATTAAGGGAGAGTGAATCGCATAGTCGCGCTTACCATCCAAATGACTTTGTCGGATATCTTTCCAAGTAGATAGGCCATGGACCGGATTTATTTTAACGGCATTTTCTCCAAAAGCGGTGTCTAAAAAAGCTTGCATGACCCCCATGGGAGCTACCATCATGTCAAACCAACCGAGTTCTGCTAAAATCGGGGTAAAAATCCCCTCTATGATAGGTTCGTTGACATGCGGAACCACCCAAATTTGCTGCTGGACTTTTGGAAGTTCCTTTATTTTTTTAAAAAGTTGATCGATTTGATGAGGAGATAAAAGACAGGGCTGATTTTTATCTGTAATATCATGCTTAAGAGTTTTTAAAATGAGAGTTTTTGCCTCTTCATTCACCGTACCGTCGGGATGAAAGATCGGAACCTTTTTTCTTGAGCTTGCATCGGGGTGCATTTGTGTGATTTCCCAGAAGATTTGCACGGTGCCATAATCATTTTGAGAGAGCTGTCCTCTGCGAACCGCTTCCAAAGCGTAGTAGGAGAAGTCTTTGTTTTTAAAAATCTCGTCATCCCAATCGCCTTTTTCTAAAGCGCTCAGTAGACTTTTAATCGTTTCTTCAATCTTCGGCAGAGAGGATAATTTTGTTTCTAATGCCTTTCTCTCTTTAGGAGTAGCGCGTCTGACGATTTCTTCATAAACAGGTGTTAGATTAGGGTTCGGACTCGGCAACTCGATTTTAGGCTCCTCGATTAGAACAGCTCTTGATTCTGCGGATAAACGCTCTACAATTTTTTCAACCTCCGTTCCTGCGCCCATTACTGCTACCGTTCCTAATCTGGCAGAAGCCATACAAATAGGGGCGGTCTGAGGGAACTTCTCGGCTAAAAATTCATCGATCCAGGATGCGACTTTTGAAGCCTGCTGAATATCGGCCCAAAGGTGTTGAAAATTTGTACTAATTGTTTTTATTAGTGATGTCATTCTATGGCCTTATTTTTAATTATAACTAATTATAATAAAAAAATTATTATATGTAAATAATTAATTTAATAAATACTATTGATGGTTAAGGACTTATGGAATTCACAACCAATTCAAAATTAGGGACTTATAAAGTCTTCAATTTAATTTGGGAAAAAGCTACTTGCATAGTTTAGTCTAGACAAGTTATTTTTAAGTCATCATCAAAACTTTAGAGATGTTATGAAATGGGTTTCTAGTTTTTTACTCTTTTTCGCACCTCTTTATTGTTTCTCTCATATTCAAACGATCCACTCGATTGCAGAGATGGACATGTTTGTGAAAGGAAACAATCAAAAATTGGTCGCGTTTGATATCGATGATACGTTGACGATTCTCAGTGATCCTGCTTTTCATCGTCCGAATTTTAAAATTCATCATGCGACTCTTTTTGTAAAGCTCATGGAGCCTTTTAGTCCCGAAGAAAGAATGTTAGCCTTTACTTTGCCTTTGCTAACAACCTCAGGGGATTTGATCGAAAAAGAGGCGCCTCATTTTCTAGCAAAACTTCAAAAACAAAAAAACATTAAAACCGTTGCTTTAACTGCAGCAATGGGAGGAAAAATCGACGGGGTTTCTATAGAGGATCGAAGATTTGCTGAACTTAAGCGTGTAGGAATTGATTTTTCGTTTTCGTTCCCAAATTTGGCAGAGACTGTTTTTATTGATTTCAGAACACCTTTGATGGGGAGCCTTCCACTTTTTAAAAATGGAATCATTTTTACAAATGAAAATGATAAAGGTGAAGTATTAGTCAAATTTCTAAAGACAATCCCTTGGAAGCCCGATGAGATCATCTTCGTCGATGATCGGATCGAGCATCTCCAAGCGGTTGAAAAAGCCCTTCACCTTTCTTTTCCAGAAATTGCATTTACGGGACTTCATTTTAAAACGAATCCAGCCGTTTATAAAAATACCGATGCTGAACAATTCAGCAAAGTGTGGCTAGAGCATGCAAAGAAAGCTCAACAAATACTCAGAAGAGAGATTCATTAGGAGAAAAGCGCTAAAGCTTGCTCATCGCATTTTTTGAATCTATCTGCAAAAAAAACTATCGGTTCTTTTAGGGTATCTACATCTAAATACAGGTCGTCTTTTTCATCCTGAGGTACGGTGAGAGATAAAAACTGAATCACTTTTTTATCGTAGTCGGTTTCTTTGTCCAGGACTTGTTGAAGCTCTTTTGGATCAAAATTCCACTGTTGCTTTGCCCAGGCTAAGCAGTCTTCATCTGTGATTTTTTGTAGTTCTGTGATTTTTTCTAAGGATTTGTTTCTCTCTTTGCGATTAATTTCAATGAAAGCGGTAACAAATTCTTCTGTGGAAAATGAAATCCATTTTTGGGGAAGTTTTTCTTTATCAATACAGCATTGGGGAGAACGTAAGCGTTCCAAATAGTGTGCCAGCAAAAGTTGTGTATGCGCCTTTTTTTTTGCTGTTAATTGTTTGAGTTTTTCTGGGGTTATAGCAATCAAAGGCTCTAAAGTTTCTCTCAAAGATTTGCATAAGAGGGAGTTAAAAAAGATAACGGCTTTAAATATCAAATAATCAAAAATGATGTGATCCGACTCAAGCTTGCTTTCTTGCCGTCGTCTTATCCAAACACTAACCAGCGGTCGAAAAGACTTGCCTAGAACTTTTTTCAGAGCATATCCAAAGTTAGGGCTTTGAACAGATTCCAGGGCATTATTAGTGATTTTGCTCAGTTCCGTATTGATGGCTTCATAAAAATCCCGCTCACGCTCGGCATGTCTTTCGGCCGCCCAGGGATCTTCAAGAAGTAAATCCCAATAGGCGTTAACGATCGCTTGTTTTTCGGTATTCCAATGGTCACTCGCTTTTGCCAGCACTTCGTCCATTTGTTGTTTAAGTTGTTTTCCGCCCCTTGAAAAATATAAAATTAAACCCTCTTTCTTAAGGTCTCTAAGAAGTCGCCATTTTTTTTCTAGTTCGGGCTGTGATTTAACTCTTGCCCGACTAAAAACAGATAGTTGTTGATCGATGACTTTCTGTGCACATCTTCCAAAAGCTGTTTCTACATCATATTTACGTAAAAGAATGGGCCCTTCAATTCTTAAGGTCTCCTTAAATACCCTAAACACCTGATTTAAATAGGAAAGGGAGGCTCTATCAGAGCATCCCGGATAAAGACATCGCTGTAGCATCAAATAAGCACGATCTGAAAAAGAAAGGGATTCTATTTGAAGCCGCACATGCAAAAAAGGAGAAGGGAGAGAACTCGCAGGAGGAGGATCTTTTTTTACTATTAAGGCCATGGTTTTTCTCGATGAGATTATTGTTTTAGTATGGCTAGGACTTTTTCAGGAACGTTGATAGGCGATCATTATTCTTTCCCACGCAGGAATGGATGCGATAGCAATCTTGGTGACTCATGGAAAAAATTACATTCTTCCGGAGAGAAGCTGTTCTAATTTGACAATGTCTTTGCCAAAGTTGCGGATGCCTTCATAAAGCTTGTCCGACGCCATCGCATCGTTACAAAGCATCCAGCGGAATGTTTTTTCATCCATATGGATCTTTTGGACCTCAACGTTCTTCGCAGCCTCAGGTGAGAGTTTGCGAGGAACATCTCCTTGAGCATTTTGGAGTTCCTCCAAGAGCTTAGGAGCAATCGTTAAAAGATCACATCCGGCAATCTCTAAGATTTCATCGGTGTTGCGGAAAGAAGCTCCCATGATCTGGGTCTTGTAGCCCATTTTTTTGTAATAGGTATAGATCTGTGTAACGGAGATAACTCCGGGGTCTTTTTCAGGCGGATAGGAGTCTTTCCCTTCACTTTTCTTAAACCAATCCAAAATACGTCCGACGAAAGGGGAGATCAGGGTTGCATGGGCTTCAGCGCAGCCGATGGCTTGTGCTAAACTGAAAAGAAGCGTCATATTGCAATGGATATGTTCTTTTTCCAATTGCTCTGCGGCTTTGATTCCTTCCCATGTCGAAGCTAGTTTGATCAAAATCCGCTTCCGGTCAATGCCTGCTGCTTCATAAAGAGCAATGAGCTGTCTTGCTTTTTCAATCGATCCCTCGACATCAAATGAAAGTCGCGCATCAACTTCAGTCGAAACACGGCCGGGGATAATCTTCAGGATTTCAAGACCAAAATTCACAAAGACTTTGTCCATCGCCAATGTCAGTTTTTCCTGTTTGGTCTTACCATGTTTATTTCCATAGGTGACGGCTTCTTCAATCAAGAACTGATAGTCGGGCTTCGAGGCTGCTGCCAAAATAAGAGAGGGATTGGTAGTGGCATCTGTCGGATGGTATTTTTTGATGTCTTCAAATTCTCCCGTATCGGAAACGACAATGGTGATTTTTTTTAATTGATCTAATTTATTCATGAGAATATTCCGCACTTATTTTTTTGACCATTTCTGGTGATTTTTACAAAAGATAGTTTGAAAGACATTAAAGAAAAAAAAGAAGAGTGGAATAGTCTCATATTTTAAAGGGGAGTTGAAAGGGGTTTTTAATAGGAGCAGATTGAAGCTCTCGGTACTGCTCTGGAAATTCTTTTGGGTCCAAAGTCGTGAAGTAGCCTTCCAGCAAAATCGTGACGGGCTGACTGAGCTGCAAAGACTCGATTAATAGCTGGTGGAGTTGAGAAGGGAGGGATAATCGCTGTCCTCCTTCATGCCGATGAGCGATCCCTTGGAAAGTTTTGCCTTCGATCTTCATGATAACCAAAGCTTCCTTGGGATTTCCCTGATAAGGAGGGATGTGCTGGGCATGGACTTCGAGATAGGTATTGACGAGCCCTTGCGCGCAGATCATTTCGATCCCAATCCCATTGACGATATCTTTGACAGGATAGGATAGCCGTGCAGAATTATAAGCTTCCTTGCCTGCTTGGACATGAGAGACTTCCCAGGATTTGTTCGACTCGCAAGCAAAAAGAAAGAGAAGAAGAAAAAGGGCTCCGCTTCTGGTTAAATTTGTCATCAGCGTTTATGGCCACTATGTCTTGACACAAGAATCAACGCTGCGATTCCCACAGCAATCGCGCAGGCTGCAAGTACATATTTGCCAGCGCCGCTACCCGCAGTTTTTGAACCATCGACAGCTGCTTGGCCTACAGGTTTTCGTGAGGTATCTTCTGGAGGGATATTTGCCGGATCATCTGCCAGTTCTGGAGATTCGACCATCGTGTTAGTGCGAGAAAGTTCATCCGCATTCACAGATGAAAAGGTGCATGCAGCACAAGTCAGTAGAGAAATCCATTTTTTCATGCGGGCCTCTAATTTTGGAGGAGTTGATATTGTAAGTCTCTTAGTAAAAGAATTTGCCAGTAGGGACCCATTTCAGTAAAGTCGTTAATGATCTTTTCCTGAAACGGTTCCCATGATTCTTTCTGAAAATTTGACGATTCAAAAGCTTCATCAAGCACAGCGATTTTATCGGTTGTATTTTTGAAATCACTTTGTAATTTTTCAATGAGCTGATGCAATGTCGATTTTTTTTCGGTAGAAGCGATCTGATCTGTGAGGTTATTGGTGATGGTGAACGAGCGAAGGACTCCTTCGAAGTCTTTATAATGGCGGGAGAATTCTTCCTTAAGAGAGCCGGCTGTCAAGATGTAAGCTATTTTATCTTTGATGACAATCAGCTGGACTTGGCGCGATACACCCCATTGAGTTTGCACTTCGCGTTCCGTCAATCTTCCTTCTCCGAGCGGCGTCTGGTATTTTCCTAGATCGCGCCATTGGCAGTTCGGATCGCTTTCGCAGTCTTTTTTCACAATATCGAGGTAAGTTTTTAGAGAAATGTCGACTTCTTCTGTAGCTAAATTCACTGAAGGTAAAAGGTTATGGGGACTTTTGCCTAAAAAACAGATTTTCACACGAGGGGAAAGCTTGGTCTGATCGGCTAGATCCCATCCTTTAGGGGGGATGAAATAGCAGAAAGTCGGTGTCTCTTGAGTCTTTAAGGTTGGCAGATCTTTTTGAGGAGCGTCTTGCAACAAAGAGGAGGTCTTTATGGGTTCCTGTGTATGTGAGCATCCGTTGAGTAGCAAACAGAGGAAAATGAAAGCTGAAATTTTCTTTAGATGTTTAGTGACAGTGACTGCTTCCACCACCACCACCCTTACTTTGGTGTAGAACTGCTGCGAGGACAGCGATGCCGACTGCAAGGCCGACGCCCCATCCGATCATAGAAGCGCTGATTGCCGTATAAGAACCATCATGAGCACCCGCTCCTGCCCGCCAGAGCTTGTCTGTGTTTTTAGCGGTATCTTGGAGATCATCGCCCCCATGAATAGAGGAAGAAAAGCTGGTGAGAGCAATCAGAAGGAAGGTGATCATCTTTTTCTTCATAAGGATATGTTATCGCATAAATTTTGACTTTCTTGCAATTTTTCTCTTAAATTTTTTCAAATTGTCTACTTCAAAATAAATTTTTCACTTGTTGAAAAGTTTTTCGGTTAGTTGCTGTTTGAATTTAGATTAAATGCTATAATATTTTATAAAAATATTTTCAAAATAAAAAGTGTTTAATTTTGCGGGTTTATAAATTGGATTGCTTTGAGCTATCCACTCAAACTAAATAACGACTTCTATGGCTATATCAGGCACAGCTCCTTCTCTTGTAAAAGACGTGTTTGGAATTATTTTTCGTTATCTCCCTTTTCATGATCAGGCACGTATAACCCGCGTTTGTAGAGTTTGGAATAGGATTTTATATGAGTTGCAGTATGAATATGGCCGCGTTCAAGCTTTGAGGGCGCTCGCTTTTATAAAACCTCTGAATTTACCAGTCCCTATCGTGGGGCGTTGCTATGTCCATGGAGTGAAAGGAACATATATTTTGCTTTCACAGGATAAGGATCCTTTCAACAATCTTTGGTTTATCGATAGCCAAACTCAAGTGCAGCGAGAGATTTGCAAATACCCAGAACCTGCCATTGAAAATTTGCGCAGTGCTCAATGGATTGCGGACGATAGATTTGTGACAATATCCCATTCTCCATCCTATAAATTTTCTGATGTTACCTTATGGGGGATTTCCAAAAAAGAAACTGAGTATCAAATTACTTCATTTGCATGCACACGTTTTTCAGAAATAAAAATGATCAAGACTGTGTTGCCCTTAAAAAATAGATTATTTTTAGATTTTACTTTTAAGAGAAAAAAAATTTGAACTCTCCTTTTTTTCCTCCAACAGTTTTTCCCGAAAAAAAGATAATTATTATCGATTTTCAAGATGATAAAATTGAGATCAAAGAGACAAATCCTTCTTTTTCTCTTAACCCTTCTACATGCAGCAACTCTAATATGGTCTTTGCTTTTGATTGTCCTCATAAATTAAGTTTAAGCGCCTATTATTTCAGAGGTGAAGGGAAAGCAGAATTAGCTTGGAAAGTCAGCGATATTTATTGTTCCGTAAATATTGCAACCGATCAGTGGTACTTAACCGCACTTTACACCACTTTTTCGAACTTACCAATTGCAAAGGGGACTTTTAAAGTGTTTAATGCGATCACAGGCCAAGAGACATTAGCATCCACTCATACCTATGCTCAATGCTGTTACTACATGTCTCAAACGTATTGGTTAAACGGTAATTTTCTTACTACTCTTGTCGGTAAAGAATTACATATTTTCCATATTCCGACAAAAAGTTGCTTAGCTTCTATTAATGTTAGTGAACAACTCTTTTGGCCAGCTTTTTGTCAGGGAGTCTGTTCCCCCCTCTATGTTGTTCAAATCGGGCAAGATAACTTGCAAATCCTCTATGAGAATGAGACGGGTCGAGATGTTTTTCAAATAAAGCTTGAGAATCAATACCAAAAATCTCCGCTCCCTATACCGTCCCAGATCTTAATTCCGCCAGAGTGCCCTCTCAAAACCACCAAAATAGAGCCTATTTGTAGGCACTGTCTATAGGGCTATATGCTTTCCTCTCCGGCTCTGGAGATGGGTTAGATCTTTCTTTTAAAGTAAAATTTTTACTTGTTAATGAATGAAGTTCACTTTTTTTGGTTTTTTTGGTATCATGGTTTAACATGCAAAATTTTAATCGCCCCACTGCAAAAATTATTGGAACTGGCAGCTATGTCCCTGAAAGAGTGCTGACTAACCAAGACCTCGAAAAGATGGTCGATACGAATGATGAATGGATTGTCAGCCGTACCGGAATGAAAGAGCGCCGTATCGCCCGTTCCGATGAGTACACCTCTGATATGGGCCTTGCAGCCGCTCAAAAAGCTCTAGAAGCCGCTCAAATTCCCGCTGACAGCCTAGATCTCATCCTGTTTGCCACCCTCACTCCCGACTATATCTTCCCTAGTACTGCCTGTTTAATCCAGACCCAGCTCGGAGCGACTAAAGCCGCAGCTGTGGATGTTCAAGCGGCCTGTACAGGGTATCTGTATGCTTTAGGGATGGCCAAGGCTTTCATTGAGTCCGGTATCTATAAAAACGTCCTTATTATAGCCGCAGAAAAACTCTCCAGCATCGTTAATTATAAAGACCGCAACACCTGCGTTCTTTTCGGCGATGGAGCCTCGGCTGCCGTGATTTCTTCTGAAAGCCCCTCTGGAGTCAAGGGACTTGCTGTCCGTGATGTTTCGCTAGGATCGGATGGTCAGTTAGCCCAGCTTCTCATTCTTCCTGCCGGAGGATCCCGCAAGCCGGCAACTCACGAGACTGTTGATGGTAACCTCCATTATCTCCAAATGGAAGGAAAAGAAGTCTTTAAGCACGCCGTCCGCCGGATGGAATCAGCCTCTAAAGAATCGATCGACAAAGCGGGACTTAAAGAAGAAGAAATTTCCTGGCTGATCCCTCACCAAGCCAATATGAGAATTATTGAAGCCTTGGCAAAACGGTTTCAAGTGCCGATGGAAAAAGTTTTTGTCACGATCCATAAATACGGCAATACTTCAGCCTCATCTCTCGGCATTGCTTTAGATGAACTCATGCGGCAAAAAACTGCGCAAAAAGGGGATAACATTCTCCTGACCGCTTTTGGCGCCGGATTGACGTGGGGGGCGTCTGTATTGACTCATGAATAAAATCGCTTTTATTTTCCCTGGACAAGGGGCTCAATATGTGGGGATGGCCAAGGATTTTTACGAGGCGTTTCCCATCGTCCGCGAAACTTTTGAAGAAGCTTCTCGCATTCTTTCGACAGATTTTACACGCCTTATTCTTGAAGGCCCTGAAGCAGAACTCATTCTCACTAAAAATAGCCAGCCTGCAATCTTTATTGTCAGCGTTGCACTATTACGCTGTATCCAAGAACAATTTCCTCATCTTCAACCCGCCATTTGCGCAGGATTGAGCTTAGGTGAATACACAGCCCTTTACGCCTCCGGCCGGATTTCTTTTGCCGATGCTTTGCAAATCGTGGCTGCACGCGGCAAATATATGCAAGAAGCATGCCAGGAGCAGCAAGGCACCATGCGCGTTGTCTTAGGACTCGATCCTGCGATCGTGGCTGCGCATCTTCCCGCAGGTGTTTGGATCGCTAATTTAAATTGTCCAGGACAAGTCGTTATTGCAGGAGTTTCTTCTGCGATGGCTCAAGCCGAAGAACTTTTAAAAGCCCAAGGCGCTAAAAGAGTCCTTCCTTTAGATGTTTCAGGCGCTTTCCATACGCCCTTGATGAAATCAGCGCAGGAAAAACTTAAAGCTTCTCTTTTGGCAGTGTCTTTACACGAGAGTGCAACCCAACTAGTCATGAATGTGCCTGGAGATTTTGTTGACTTTAGTTCTGAAATCCGCGAGCATCTCATTGCTCAAGTCGCAAGTCCGACTCAGTGGGAAAAGGGAATTCGTCTTCTCGAAGATGTCGACCTTTTTGTAGAAATCGGACCTGGCAAGACGTTGACAGGCATGAACAAAAAAATCGGTGTGAAAGGTCAAACCCTGAACATCGAAAAAACAACAGATCTTGATACACTTAGGGTGCAATTAGAGAGTTTTTATGCAGCAACACCTCAAAGATAAAGCCGCTGTTATCACAGGCGGGACTGCAGGAATCGGAAGAGAAATAGCGCTAGCTTTTGCTAAGCAAGGCGCCCATGTCGCCATTTTCGGAACCAATCCAGAAAGAGCGAGCGAAGTTCTTCAGCTTCTAGAGCAAACATATCCTCATCAAAAATTTCTTGTTAAACTCACCGATGTGGCAGATAAAAAAGCTGTCGATCAAGCTCTTCAAGAAATTACAACCGCATTTGGCAAGATCGATATTCTCGTCAATAATGCCGGCATCACACGCGACGGCCTTCTCATGAAGATGACAGAAGAAGATTGGGATCGAGTCATTGCCGTCAATCTTAAATCTGTTTATAATACCTGCCAAGCTCTTGTAAGGCCTATGTTGAAGGCCCGTAGCGGTAAGATTATCAATATCTCCTCCGTCATCGGCCTCATAGGAAATGCAGGACAGGCCAATTACGCCGCATCGAAAGCAGGAATGATTGGGTTTACTCAGTCTCTGGCCAAAGAGGTTGCAAGCCGCGGCATTTGCGTGAATTGCATCGCTCCTGGTTTTATTAAAACATCGATGACCGATGTTTTGACCGATGCGCAGAAAGAAGGAATTTTGAAACAAGTGCCCATGGGCCGACTCGGCAGCGCAGAAGAGATTGCAAACACTGCAGTCTTTTTAGCTAGTGACTGGTCTAACTATATGACAGGACAAGTGCTGACCGTTGACGGTGGAATGGTAATGTAAAGTTTTTTGAAACCAAAAAGGAAACCTATGCTTATGTCATCTTTAGAAAAAGACGTCATTGACATCGTTGTTGAGCAACTGGGTGTTGACGCAGCTGATGTTACGCTTGAAAAGTCATTTATCGAGGATCTCAACGCCGATTCTCTCGACCTCACTGAACTCATTATGACTTTCGAAGAGCGCTTCGGTTTTGAAATCTCTGAAGAAGATGCTGAAAAGCTCAAAACTGTCGGCGACGTTGTCGAGTATATCAAGAAGAAAAAAGGCGCCTAAGAATTAGGTCCTAGTCTTTCTAAAAAAGACCATCCTTTTGGGTGGTCTTTTTCTTTTTATTCCTTTATTATTTCCCCCATCACCAGAGGTGCCTCTATGGAGGCTGAAAGTCGCGAAGCGATAAACTCTTATTACTTGATCTAGGTTATACTAGCGTAGGGAGTGTGAAGGTTGTTTGTATTCTACAAACCTCCTTCCCTATTGCTTAAATATAGGGAGAAATCATGTCCACTTCTACTTTTCGTGATCGAACTGCCGGGATGATCGGCAATATCCTAGGAAATTACGATAAAGCCCTCTTCGGTCTTATTGCCCCCTTCATCGCCCCGCTTTTTTTTGGACCTGAAGATCCCGTCATGGCCCTCATTCTAACCTATGCCATGCTTCCCCTGGGATTTGTAACCAAACCCCTGGGATCGTTAATTTTTGGCCGTCTGGGAGACCGTTATGGCCGGAAATTTGCCCTTTGTTGTTCTTTAGTGGGCATTGCCATCTTTACTTTAGGGCTGGGCTGTCTGCCCGTCTATAAAACCGTGGGAGCTTGGGCGCCTTTGGGCCTTGCACTAGTACGGATGCTCCAAAGTTTTTTTGCAGCAGGCGAGTCGACAGGAGCCGCCCTCTATCTTCTGGAAAATACAACTCCAAATCTACGCAGTTGGATGAGCGGTGTCTACGGAGCTTCTTCCATCGTGGGATATGTTCTAGCTTCGGCCTTAGTCGCTTTTTTTAGTCTGCAAGGATACATTGAAGAGGGATGGCGCCTCTTATTTTGGATCGGAGGCATAACCGCGGTCTTTGGCGTCTTTCTACGTTTAAAAAACCGTCAAGAAAATAATTCTCCTGTCCAAAGAACTCCTTTACTCCAAGTTTTGAAAGACCATCGAGGCGCTCTTTTTTCGATCATCGCAGCAGCGGGATTTTCCTATACGACCTATTCACTGCCTTGTATCTTAATGAATGGCTACGTTCCTTTGGTGACTTCCATCACGAAGACAGCCGTCCTGCAGATCAACACTTTCCTCTTGATCATCGATATGCTTTTATTGCCGGTCTTTGGTTACCTAGCGCAGCGCTTTGGAAAAGAAAAGGTGATGTTTGCGGGAGCTTTTTGGTCTGCAATTTTAGCTATACCGTTGTTTTATTTAGTCGGCGGCGCTTCACTCGGGATGGTGATTGCCGTCCGTTTGATCTTGGTCATCCTGGGTGTGGCTTTCGCAGGGCCTTATCATGCCTGGGCCTTAGAGCGTGTCGCCCCTGAACATCGCTATACCATCCTTGCTCTGGGAAGCGCCCTGGGATCCCAACTGATCGGCGCACCTGCCTCAGCAGTTTGTCTTTGGCTCTATCGACTGACGGGATGGGTTTGGTCACCTGGACTCTATTTAGTGGCAATAGGGTTCGCAGCGTGTGCTGTTGTTAGACATTATGCAAAAGTAATGGGCCAAATAAGTGAAAGCTCCAAAGAAAAGTAAACGTTTTAAAAACCGCAGCTGAGTTAAAGAAGCCTCCTTATTTCTCAGGTAAAGAAAGAATCGTTCTAGTTAAGAGTCATGCTGACAATTTAAATTTTTACTGCGTTTTTTGAAAAAATTTTAATTATAAAGCACAGTTAATAAATCAAGATTTTTAAGTAAATTTCAATATAATAAGTGCCAATTTTATTCGATAAATTGAGAGAGGTTTATGAGTTATTCAATTAATGTTCAGAATGGAGTCTCTTTAGATCTTTGGTTAGAGATGCTCAAAAAAATGGAATCAAAAGATGAACCCAGAGCGATATATATCCGTGAAAGCAGGCGTGGTGTGGGGTCTTATGACCTTCTCTCTGAACCTGAGCTCCAAAGTACCCTTGCAAAGCCTGAGGTTTATTCACAGCTTGAATCCCATCCTGACTGGAGATATCGGCGCTTACAACAGGGATATATTGTTTACTATAAAATGCCGTTTGTGGTGATTACCCGGACAAACGAAGAAATGATCAAATGGCTGCGGAAAAATCATGAGACACCTGCTCATTTGACAGCGGTTAAAGAAAATATGGTTAAAAACGTAAAAGATGGTCACTCATTAATCAATGCACTTAAGGCTGATCTCATCCGTCATGATACTATATTAAATTCTCAACTTCGCATGCATGCGTCTGCAGTTAAAAACCGGTGCTGCATCATCAGAATTATCTGCTACATCCAGGACTTTTTTGCAAAATTATGGAGCGGTACTCTTAGCGGTTTTTTCCGATATACTGTCTTTCTTCCCATGATAATTGTAGATGTTTGGAATTCTCGCTACTCGATTGAAACATTTCGCAGGGCAAGAAAAGACTTTGCAAATGCGATCATTGGCCAATTCGAGGAAGAGGCAACATCTCTGATTGGGAAAGATGTGACTATCAAGCAATGGATAGTACGCAACCATGCAGATAAAAGTGGCCAAGTTGAAGAAACATATTTAAAAGTTGATGGACTTAGACAAACCATTCAAGAGCTGAAGAAATATGTAGTCTCCCTGGATGCTTCTATCGTGAAAGAGTCCATTCCCCAAGAGACAATTGATCCTGCTACTGGGCATCCAGTTTCTGTGGAGGTCGCTTCTCCGGCCGCAGCTTATGTTATGCCTAACTCCGAGCTTCCTTCAGTAGAACAGCCCGATTGACTATTCAGTCTTGACACGGACCCAAGTGTTGCGGATATTTTCTTGGGAAGTGAGGAGGCGGGCAAAATGAAGAGATTTGAGCTCGGGAGAGCTCATCGAAACTAGAGAACGGGTTCTATCATCCAAATCGAGATCGTCCAGGACGTCAAGAGTGGCGGGGAAGATCCCATAAGTGTCAAAATGTGTCTTCATCGAGTCTTTTGAATAGAGGAAATTGATGAGCTGATAGGTGAGATTTTCTTTCTCGCTGGTCTTAGGAATGCAGAAATTTTCAATGGTCACAAAGGTCCCTTCTTTCGGGATCACATATCCCACAAACGGAAACTTTCTCATGGTCCTCCAGATATAAGAACTGGAAGAGACCACGACAGCGCTATTTTTTGTGGCTAGAAAGTAATCAGCCCGGAAATCGGCATAGGCATTGACATAGTGCTTTTGAGCAATGAGCAGCTGCGTGATGTTGGCAAGCTGCTGATCGGAAAGCTGTTCAACGGGTCCATAGAGATAGTAAGAAGCGAGGACGAGGGTTTGAATCGGATCATTCGACATGGTGATCTTGTAGTCGATGACACCCGGATCGAAGAGCATTTTCCAGCTAGGATTGATCGTCTTGCCATAGAAAAAGTCTTTATCAATCCCTAGGACGAAGATCTCCCATTCAAATGGAACGGAGTATTGATTTTGTGGATCGAATGAGAGATTGAGAAGGCGGGGATTGAGTTTGGAGTAGAAGGAAAATCTGCGCTTATCCAGAGGTTTAAGCAGTTTCTCTTTAACGAGGATTTCAACAGAGTAATCAGAAGGTACAATGAGATCGTAGCCTTCTCCGCCAGTGGCCTTCAGCTTGACGATCATCTCTTCGTTGGAGGCATAGAAGTTGAGGTTCACCTTGATGCCGGTGCTTTTTTCAAATTCAGCGACTACATTAGGATCTAAAATATCGCCCCACGCAAAAACGTTGATGCTTTTCTTGTCCCGGAAAAATAACGATTTAGGCCAATAGAGAATACCAAAGATCAGCGCGATCCAAAAAACGACCACGAGCGAACGGTTGAAATATTGTCTCAGCGTCAGTTTCATTAGAAGATTTTACTCCTGCTGCTGAGTTGGAAATAGACTAGCGCCATCAAACTACTAATGAAAAGCAGAAGAGCAGAGAGGGCATTGACAACAGGTGAGACACCAGAGCGGATCATCGACAGGATATAGAGCGACAAGGTCTGCACGGAGCTGCCTGCGCAAAAGTAGGTCAGGATGAAGTCGTCAAAGGAGATAATGAAAACGAGAAGGGCGCTTGTGATCAGAGAGGGGCGGAGCATCGGAAGGGTGACCTTAAAGAAGGTCTGGATCGGCGTTGCTCCTAACACGAGAGAAGCTTCCGTTAGTCGGTAGTCGAGATCTAGAAAGCGGGCATAGACCATGGGGATGACGAATCCGAGGCCCAGAACGGTATGTCCAATAATCAATGTCGTTAATCCGAGAGAGATCGAGATGAGGCTGAAAAATCCTAAAAGGCTGACGGCAAGAACGGTCTCAGGGATAATAATACTTCCGTAGAAGAGATTGAGATACCTGCCGACGCGACCGCCTTGCGCGGCAAAGAAAATGAGAAAAATCCCCATCATCACCGAGATCGAAGTGGCGGATAAAGCGACGATCAGGGAGTTTCGGAAGGCCTTCCAAAGATACACTGAATGGATCAGCTCGCCGTACCATTTGAGAGTAAAGCCTGTCCAAGGAGAAGGGAAACTCTCGCTGTTGAAAGAGAAGACCAACAAAACAATAATGGGGACCCATAGAAAAAGATAGGTCGATGCAATAAGGACGACGTGTCCGACTTTTCCGAAGATCGCGCTCTTATAATGGGTGTGAAACTTTCTTTTCTCAGCCACGGTCCCTCACAGGTTCAGTAAAACGTCCCAGAAGCCAATAAAAGAAAACGGCAGTGATCAAGAGAATAATGCAGCTGACGACCATGAAGGCAGCGCCGAGAGAGGCCGTTCCTTCTCCGAGGATATATTCAGAGACGACATTACCCACGAACATGATCTTATCGCCGCCCATTAAGGAAGGGATCGCAAACTCGCCAAAGGAGGGGATGTAAACAAGAAAGAAGCCGGCCCTGACGCCTCGCATGGTCAATGGGAGAACAATCCGGCGGAACGTCTGCAGCCAGGTTGCGCCGAGGTCAAAAGAGGCCTCGATCAAGCTCGTGTTGAATCTTTCCAGCGACGTATAGATCGGTAGCACCATGAAGGGGAGGTAGTAGTAGACCATCATGATGATGATCGCAAAAGGGGTATTAAGGAGGATAATGGGTTTGCTGATGACACCTAGCTGCATCAACATGTTATTGAGGAATCCATGCCTCTCCAAAACATAGAACCAGGCGTAGACGTGGAGCAGGAAGTTGGTCCAAAAAGGGATGAGCAAGAGGAAAAGAAGAAAATTCTTAATGCGTCTTCCCTTAAAGGCTAAAAAATAGGCGAGGGGATAGGCGATCAAGAAGCAAAGGATGACGTTGACAAAGGCCAGCAGGAGGGAAAAGCCGATCACCCGCAAATAAAGGGGATTGAGAAAGTGGGCGATCTTAGTGAAAGTGATGCCGACAATACCATACGGAGTGGTCTTTAGAAAACTCGTGACGACGATGATCAAAAGAGGAATATAAAAAAAGAGCACCTGCCAGATAAGTGCTGGGATTCCGATCGCAAAAGGACGGTCTGAGACAGGAGGGCGCAAAAATTTCATTATTTGATAGCACGAAAACCTAGTCCTTTAGGACTAGGAGGAAGTGCTGTTCCTCTTATATATTTTAAAATAAAATAAAATTTAATTATATTTAGTGCCCTATGAAGTACACCATCAGCATATTTCTTGAAACATCTAAGGAAGATAAGCTGAAGTTTGTAGCACTTCAAGATGCCTATCATAGGGCATGTAATCAGATTATTCCTAGTGTCGTCGAGGAAAGATGCTGGAATCGTGTCGCTTTGCATCATTTGGTCTATAAAGAAATACGAAAAAATTCCCCTTTGGGATCTCAGATGGTCTGCAATGCTATTTTTTCCGTATGCAAGGCCTATAAAGCTAAAACCATTGGCAGAAATGAACCCGTCCCCGTGATTCAATTTCGTAAAAATAGGAGCGTCCATTTTGATAAGAGGACCTACTCGATAAAAGGGAATATTCTCTCTTTGTATACCCTTGAGGGACGTATTCGCATTCCCATGCGAATGGGTTCTTTTCAGGAAAAGTATTTTTCTGAAGGGATGCCAGCGGAAGCAGAGCTGATTTGCCGGAAAGGCAAGTGGTACTTTAACCTGGTTTTGGATCTTCCCGATCCTCCAAAAACAGAAAATACTAAAATGATCGGTATAGATCTGGGAGAAAATGTACTGGCAGCTGTCAGCACAGGAAAAATGTATGGCGGAGGCAAGATCCGTCATGAAAGAAATCAATATCTTGCCAAACGGCAAAGACTTCAGTCCAACGGTACTCAGTCGTCTAAACAGCTGCTGAAGAAAATCTCTGGCAAAGAAGCTCGCCGTATCAAGCATATCAACCATCAAGTGAGCAAAGAAATTGTTAAAGAGGCCCTTGAACAAGAAGCAGGAATCCTTATTTTGGAAGACTTGACCCACATCCGAACCCGCATTAAAGCCGGAAAAAAAATCAGATCTCGGCTTCACCGCTGGGCTTTTCGCGAGCTCCAAACGATGATTCACTATAAGGCCGAAAGCCGGGGTCTTCAAATTATCTATGTTAATCCTGCGTATAGTAGTCAAGAATGCTCTCACTGCGGTTGTTTGGGTGTCCGTGAAAGACACCATTTTAAATGCTTATGTGGAAACCAACAGCACAGCGACTTAAATGCAAGTCGCAATCTCTGTAGGTTTGCGCAATCTATTGATCGCGCAACATGCGATGTAAACCGCATGTAGGTGGCAGCTCTATTTAAGAGCTGACTATAAAGCTCCTTCCAAGAAAGGAATTGTTTACTTTTCCAAGATTACAACGTTTTCTTTTTGCCAGTAGAGATTGACTTCGTTGTCATAGTCGATCACCTGTTGGGGGAAATGTTCTTCGTTCTGTTCAAAGACCTGCAGTTTCATATGGTTCTTGAGCAAGATATTATATTGGGTGGACCTACCGTGGTAGACGATCGATTGGACAATCCCTTTAACGGTATTAGAGAAGTTTTTAACTTCTTTTTTAGAGATGAAGATTTTCTCAGGCCGGATGCTGATCAGGATATCGCATCCTTCTGACATCCAAGGTTTTTTTTGAGCGATATAGAGTTTGAAATGGCCGAGATCGGGGATTTCAATTTCAGGTTCAGGAGTATCGAGATGCCGCAGGGTCCCGCTCAAAATATTTGTCGTTCCGACAAATTTAGCAACAAAAGATGAATGGGGAAACTCGTAAATCTCTTTGGGCGTTCCAATTTGTTCGATCTCTCCCTTCGTATTCATAATCGCCATCTGATCTGCGACCGTTAGCGCTTCGAACTGGTCATGGGTCACATAGACGAAGGTTGTTTTCAGTTTGTCCTGAAGCTCGATCAATTCGATGAGCATCCTTTCCCGGAGTTTAAAGTCGAGAGCGGCCAGCGGCTCATCGAGAAGAAGGACATCGGGTTCATTGACAATCGCGCGGGCAAGGGCAACGCGCTGCTGCTGTCCTCCCGAGAGCTGGCTAGGCGATTTGTAGATATGGTTCTCAAGGTGGAAGGCTTCAAGGATTTTAAAAACTTTCTGTTCAATGACGATCTTAGGCAGTTTTTTTAGCCGGAGGCTATAGGCGATATTGTCAAAGACGTCCAAATGGGGGAAGAGCGCGTAGTTTTGAAAAACGATATTGATAGGACGTTCATGGATCGGCACATTGGTGATGTCTTCATCACCGAGGTGGATCTTACCTGCATCGGCCTTTTCCAGGCCGGCAATGAGTCGGAGCAAGGTGGTCTTGCCGCATCCGCTGGGCCCTAATAGGGCAAAAAACTTCCCAGCAGGGATCGTCAGGCTGATGTCATTGATGATCATCCCGCCGCTAATGGACTTTTTGAGCTTATCGAGCTTTATACTGCGCATGGCGAAAATTTTAATGGACGCTGGATTTTATTCCACATAAATTGATACAAATATCCTAACTTTATGGAAAAACGCAAGTTAATCATCATCGGATCCGGACCTGCCTCCTATACAGCGGCCATTTATGCGGCTCGCGCAAACCTTCAACCCTGCATTTATGAAGGATTTTATGCCGGACCTCCTGGCGGCCAGCTCATGACAACCACAGATGTGGAGAACTATCCTGGCTTCCCTGAGGGAATTATGGGACCCGAGCTCATGGACCTCTTCCGTAAACAAGCGGAAAAGTTCGGGACAACCTTTATCACCGAAGACGTCACCAACGTCGAGCTTCATCAATATCCGTTCAAAATAGAATCTTCTTCAGGAACGGTTGAGGCCGAGGCGTTAATTATTGCCACAGGCGCTACAGCCAAAAGGCTGCAAGTGCCTGGCTGCAATGATGGCGAGTTTTGGCAAAAAGGGGTGACTGCTTGTGCCGTCTGCGATGGCGCTGCACCGCTTTTCCGCGATAAACCGCTTTTTGTCTTCGGAGGAGGAGATACTGCAGTCGAAGAGGCTATTTTCCTCACCAAATTTGGCAGCAAGGTCTATATCGTTCACCGTCGGGGAGAACTCCGGGCCTCTAAAATCATGGCTAAACGAGCTCAGACTCATCCAAAAATCGAAATTATTTGGAACCACGTCTTGACGAAGGTAGAAGGAGACAATGTTGTCCGTTCCTTGACCCTCCAAGAAGTAGGGTCGGGCAAAGAGACCCAGCATGAGGCTGCAGGGGTCTTTTTTGCCATCGGTCATGAGCCCAATACCGGTTTTCTAAAGGGGCAATTGGAAGTGGAGTCTAACGGTTACATCAAAGTCGTTAAAGGAACCTCCCGCACCAATATAGAAGGTGTTTTCGCTGCAGGCGATGTCCAAGATCATGTCTATCGCCAAGCGGTTACAGCAGCTGGAAGCGGCTGTATGGCGGCCCTCGATGCTGAACGGTGGCTGTCGGAAAAAGAGCATGCGCATGCGTAAACTTTTTCTTCTCCTGCCTCTTTCTCTCTTTGGCCTGGAGATAGAACCGTGGTTTTGTGATACCTGGGAATTTACCTTTACCCCTTCTTATACTTACGGCCGTTTTCATACTGTTCAAAACGGTCATCCGCAACTAAACAAGCCGTTCAATGAAAACCTATTGACCTTTGATCTAGAGGTATCACCTTCGCCCAACTGGGACCTTGATGCTGATGTGGAGTTTGCCGATACAACGGTGCAATCAATGGGACTGCGTAGCGGAGCCTTGCAAGCTAGATATCTTTGGCTTGATGATGTGATGGGCGATGCTGTCTCCTTAACGACCGGGATTAGCGCCCGGGGCGTTTCAAGCCGCAGTTTAAAAGATATAAGCTCTCCTTATCATTTCCATACGAACTTCGAGGTTAATACGTCGATCGGAAGAGAGTGGGCCCAAGAGTTCGACTGGCATGTGAGACTTTATGGGTTTGGAGCCCTTGGGATGGCAAACAGCGGCTATCCTTGGGTTAGGGGTTCTGTGATGTTTGAAGGCAATGTGCACGATTCTCACCGTTTTGGAATTTTCGCCGAAAGCTATGTAGGATTTGGCAATCAAGAGCAAGTTCACACAAACCGCTTCAATGGGTACGCCGATATCCGTCACCGGAACATCGATGCCGGATTGAAATATACCTATGCCTTCGAAATCTGGGGACAGCTTTCTTTTGCCTATACCCGCCGTCTTTATGCCCGATCATTTCCTGAGAATGTAAACTTCTTTACCATTAGCTATATGCTGCCATTCTCGTTATTCTAACTCTTTTCATTGCAATAAGATATGATTTTTTAGCCTATCAATATGAATATCATTTTGATGATCATATTGATAGGTAATTTGACTTTTAAAAGGAAAATTGCTAACTTGAAACCGAACATTTTGACCTATCATATTGACAGGGTGAGGTGTAAGCAGTATTATGGAGGCTGAATGGGTGAGATAATAGCATTTCAAGAGTCAAATGTTCCCTTTATAACTTTAGAAGAAATGGTTAAAAAAGCTCATGAATTAGCGAAAAACTCTGAAGATGTTTATTGGGATGCTCCTCATGTTCAACAGCGTATGAAAGAAAGACAGGTAACAATCCGTCAAATACTTCATGTGCTTAGAGAGGGTAAAGGAATTGATGGGCCAACTCTAGATAAGTACGGAGATTGGAGAATAAAAATGAAACTTTTTTCTGCCGGAAGAACTGTCCAAGTGGTACTCGTTGTAAGAGAGGATCATTTAGAAATTATTACCGTTATTTAAAAAGGGAAGAAATATGAAACCATATCATTATACAGAAAGCGGACTTAGTAATATTTATCTTTTAAATGGATATAAATTCATCGAAACTCCTCGAGGTAAATCGGTTTCCATTAAAGATATAGATGGATTACATAAAGCTATTGGACTATTCCTTGTTACATACAAGAAAGATTTGTCAGGTGAAGAAATACGTTTTCTAAGAGATGAACTATTGATGTCTCAATATACATTGGCGAAATTATTGGATGTAAGTGAACAAACTGTTCGTCGTTGGGAACTAGATAAAATAAATATGCCTAAATCATCTGAATTTGTGTTACGGCTTCTCTATAGAGAGCATATTCATAATAAAGATGGGAAAATATCAACGATGCTTAAAGAAATAGCCAATCTTGAAGAATACAATAATCATGAGCTTCTTTTTAAAGATACTTCAAAAGGCTGGAAATCGGCAGCCTGAATAATTCGCTAGAGTGTTTTTCTCTTTAATTAATTCAGTCCTACGCATATTTTTTTTAATTATGAGGTGATTCTATGCGTAAATATGTTTGGTTTTTGGTTCTAATATTAGGGATTTTTTCTCTTTCAGCAGGGGAATTGCGTACTTTTTATCCTCCGATAGAGCCGTATCGATCAGGGTATTTGCCTGTTGAAGGCGGACACAATATCTATTGGGAAGAATCAGGTAATCCAGAGGGCAAGCCGATTTTATTTGTTCATGGAGGTCCTGGGATTGGAACCGATGCTTATCACCGTACTTTTTTTAACCCTGAATACCGGATCATTCTGTTCGATCAAAGAGGATGCGGAAAAAGCCTTCCTTTTTCTAGTTTAGACAATAATACAACATGGGATCTCGTTAATGATATGGAGGCCTTGCGTGAACATTTAAACATTGAAAAGTGGCTTGTATTTGGAGGTTCCTGGGGAAGCACTTTGGGCCTTAGCTATGCGATCAAAAATCCTGCTCGAGTCGAAGGATTGATTTTACGGGGTATTTTCCTTTGCCGTCCCCAAGAGATTCAGTGGTATTACCAAACAGGGGCTAATCGGATTTTTCCTGACCTTTGGGAAGATTATATCGCTCCTATCCCACTGGAAGAGCGGAACGATTTTGTTAAAGCCTTTTATAAACGGCTCACTTCTGAAAATAGTGAAGAGCGGACTCAAGCCGCTAAAGCTTGGTCGGGTTGGGAAGGTGGAACATCTAAACTCAGGTTTGATCCTTCCTTGTATTCTTACTTTACCCTCGATGCTAAAGCGGATTCTATTGCCCGCATCGAATGCCATTACTTCATCAATAATACATTTTTTGAAACCGATAACTGGATTTTAGAAAACATCTCTGCCATTAGACATATCCCTTGTGTGATCGTGCAAGGCCGCTATGATGTTCCCTGTCCTATTCAAAGCGCATGGGATCTCCATCGGGCTTGGCCTGAGGCCGAGCTGAAGATTATTCCTGATGCAGGACATGCCGCTACTGAACCTGGCATCCTGGATGCTCTGATCCAGACCACCGATTCTTTTCTCCAGCGGAATTAAAATAAAAACGTTAGATCGGAGTGCGATATCTTTGTGTTATCCTACTTATTATTCTTAATAGGATTAACCATGTCCGCATATGCGAATAACGAAACAGAAGCTTTAAAAATAGCGCAGAATGCATTAAAAACAACGGAGCCTTTAACTGCAGAGGTTCTTTCAGGAGGACTCTCTGGCTCTGCGCTGATCAAAGTGGGCACAGCGGATAGGGCATGCATTGTCCGTTTTTGGAATGTGAAGTGGGCAGAATATTTCCCTCAAGATCTAGCCTGCCAGGTGATTGCATCTGATGCGGGCTATGGACCTCAGGTGTTTTTTACGGATAAGATAAACCGCATTTCTGCAATGGAATATTTTCTTCCCGAACCTCTTCCAGAAATTCAGATGAGATTGCATGCCTTGGTGGATCTAGTAAAAAAAATTCATACGGGTCCAGCGTTCCCTAAGGGAATAGATAAATCTAGAGATTTTGATGAAACCTTTGATGAGGTGGCAAAGCTTAATCCTCAATTTTTTGATCTAGAGATTTTGAGAGCGGTCAAAGAAGCGATCTTCAGTGCCACGCAAGACAGTGCTAGCGCTGTGCCATGCCATCGTGATCTGCATCAGGGTAATCTTATTTACAACCAAAATCGTTTTGTCGCCATTGACTATACCTGGAGTGGAATGGATGACCCTTATGTCGATTTAGCTACCGTAGCAATATTTAACTGCAAGACTCCAGAAGAAGAGCATCATCTTCTTCAACTCTACCTTGGACGTGCGCCAAGTGGTAAGGAAGTCGCCCGCTTATCTCTCATGAAGGTCCTTGCTAAAATATTCTATGGTTTAGAATTTTTGAAACTAGCGTCTACTGCTTCTTTAAAAGCACCAGATAGAGAATCAAAAAACTATATGAATTTTGGACGGCATGGTGAAACAACCAGCCCCCCAGAATGTCTGGAGTATGCGATTTCAATCCTGAGCGAAGCCGTGGATTATGCACAAAGTGAACAGTATTTCAAAGATCTCTTATCCCTGAAAAATTCTAGAGATATATAGACCGCTTATTTACTATGTATCTATGAAAAACTTAAAATTATCTCTACTCTTATTTTTTGCCTCCCTTTTCTTTTGTCCTTCTAAGCTCCAGTCAGCGCCTAAGATCTACGATTGTTTTTTGTTTTATAATGAGTTTGAGCTTTTGGAAGTCCGGTTAAATGAGCTCAGCGATCATGTCGATAAATTTGTCCTAGTGGAAGCATGCGAGACGTTTCGAGGAAAACCTAAACCGTTTTATTTTGAACAGAACAAGCACCAG
Organism: Parachlamydiales bacterium; assembly: GCA_003153295.1. Classification (GTDB taxonomy): domain Bacteria; phylum Chlamydiota; class Chlamydiia; order Chlamydiales; family Rhabdochlamydiaceae; genus PALSA-1444. Next base: position 312,608 of record PLXY01000006.1, read on the forward strand.
TTCGAAAAATACAAAGATAAGATTATTCATATCAAACTGACAGACACTTTTAAAACTAAGAAACTCTTTGAAAGAGAGCGGCATCAGCGATCGCAGGTGATGAGGGGACTGAGTGATGCCCGGCCAGAGGATATTATTTTTATTTCAGATTTAGATGAAATCATTCGCGGGAGCAAAGTCGCAGAAATTGCCGAGATGATCTCATCCAAGAAAGCTGAAGCTGCGATTTGCTTGCAGACGATGTATTACGGGTTTTTGAATCGTTTTCAAACGGGTGAGTGGAGAGGCCCTGTTTGCACCACTTATAAAGTGATGAAGAGGATATCCCCAGCCCTAACGAGAAGATTGAGGAATTTAAGACCTAGGAAACTGAGAAGGGCGAAGCTATCCAAGATTGAACTTATTCCCAATGCAGGATGGCATTTCACTACGATGGGCGGTGTGGACAGGGCTATCCTCAAGATAGAATCTTTTTCCCATGCCGAGCTCGATACACCCGAATATAAAGACAAGCAAAGGCTTTTAGCGGAGATCCGTTCGCATCCACTGCGGCCGATTGATGAAACTTTTCCTCGATATGTACAAGACAATCAAGAAAAACTGAAGAAAATGGGCTTTATTGATACTGAATAGAAGATCAGGATAGCTCTGCTGGTGTCAGAACTTCCTGATCTCAAAAAGCATGCTTACATGCATTTAACGTGACGGCACATTTTTTTTAGTTCTTTAGACATTTTGTTCAATTTACGAGAGACTTTCATTCTTTGTGCTTTATGATACTTTGTTTCATGATGTTTTTTAGCCATAATATCCTCTTTCATTTTTTTATTCGATCGAGTGAGTGCTATAAAGCAATTCACTTACCTGCTGTATTTAATATTACTAAAATATTATTAATTTATTATTAAATTTTGATATTTATTTAATAAAATCATAGATGACTGAAGATAAGATGGTTGGATTTGAGATCAGGATAGCTATGCTGGTGTCAGAGCTTCCTGATCCCAAAAGAAAAGACTAGTGTTTAAGATGACGGCACATTCTATAGAGCTCTCGGGACATTTTTCCTAATTTTTTGGACAATTTCAGTTTGCGTGCTCTGAACGCTTTTGAGTGAAAAAATTTTGTTTTAGCCATAAGATCCTCTGTTGGTTATGTCATGGTGTTAAGTGATAGTTAAACAATCTACTTTCCTGACGAGTTTAATATACTAAATCATTATTTATTTATTATAAATTTTGTCATTTAATTTAATAATTAATACTAACTTGCAAGATCTTTAAGATGAGGTATTTATTTTATACGAAGTGCTACCGTAGCCACGTAATTTTTACAGTGGCTGATGGAGAGAAGAACGTGGGGATGGTTGAAGTGGTTATTTAGGGCATCGGAGAAGAAAACTTCGGGTTTGCCTTGGTCGTTGTTGATGATCTCGATGTCATGGAAAGCGGCATGCTCTCCAAAGCCCGTTCCAAGGGCTTTTACAATGGCCTCTTTACCAGAAAAACGGGCTGCATAGTGGGGCATAGGATCGGAGAATTTTTTGCAATAAGCCTGCTCGCGTGAGGTAAAAAGGCGCTGAATGAAGCGATCGCCCTGTGATTCAATCGCTTCGCGGACCCGATCGATCTCTACGATGTCATTGCCAAGACCCAAAATGGTGTTCATTAGAACTATTGATCCTCGTCGAGAGGCTCTTCATCTTGATACGGAGTCTCGCCTTCTTCATCGGCAACATTGCAGAAGATCATGCGGCCGGAAGTGGTATGTTTGACGGAAAGCACGCGGGCTTCAATGGTATCGCCGATATAATCGCCGCCGCCGTTGACGACGACCATGGTGCCGTCTTCTAGATAGCCCACACCTTGACGGGGCTCTTTTCCATAACGCTGAATTTTGATCCTGATCAGCTCTCCGCCTTCCATGAGAGGTTTTAGAGCATTGGAAAGCGCGTGGATGTTGACGACAGTGATTCCCTCGATCGTTGCCATTTGAACGCGGCTGATATCCGCGCTGAGGATATTGGCATCGAGAAGGCGGGCAAGCCTAACGATTTTGCCCATCATGTCTTTCACTTCAGGAAAATCGGTATCGTTATACCGGAGTTCTAAGTGAGGTACCGTTTCGAGTTTTTTTATAACTTCAAGACATCGCTTAGCACGGCCCTTGGAATGTTCTTCTCCAACCTCTGCTTGCGCATAGAGCTCTTTAATGACAAAGCGGGGAAGGATGAGCTGGTGATCTAACATGCCTGTCGAAGCAAGGTCGATGATCCGAGGATCTGCCAATACTGAAACATCGACAACGAGGTCTTTTTTCTTTTGAGCGGCTTGAGTGAACCGGACAAAAGGAATGCTGACATAGAGTTCATCGCTAGATCTCAGTGTCATGATCGTTCCCAAATAAACTCCGAAGAGGAAAATCGCGATTTTAATGATTTCAAGGGTTTGAGGCTGCATAACAACAGAGATAGAGCTAAAATCAAGGATGGCAGAGAACACAAGTAATAGTCCTTGCCCCATTAAATAACCGATAAAAATTCCGATGATGGCAATGTTGAAGGACCGAAGATTAAATCGTCGGAAAGCTAGATCAAAACCAATGAGCAGCATCCCGAAAACTAGACCTAGTAGAATACCCACCATGGTGCTGCCAAATGTATGGCCCATGGGAGTCGAGTGCATATAGATCGTCATAAAGATAATGCTCAGGATCACAAAGAACGTTCTTAGAAAGCCGAGTGAAATATTCATAATTAAACAAAGTCCTTTTTTGAGGCAGTCTACCGCTAAGGTTGTTTTTTGGACAAGGCTTTCACTGCTTTATCTAATCCATCGGCAAAATGAGAATTTCAGATGTTTAAAAAATCTGATCATAACTATTTAATTTTTTCATATTAATTCATAACTATTTTAGTTCATTTTTAATAATTTCGAAACTAATCTCACTCCCGTGGAATTAGTGAATTTTTACATTTGGAGAAAAAAATGAAAAAACTAATGACTCTTGGACTTCTCGCTACAACTTTTGCGTTTGCAGATGGAGCGCCTCAATCAGAGATTGCATCACTCATGCACGCACCTGTCTCATCTATACCAGAAGCTGAACCTGTTAAAGCTTCTTACGGATATGTCAGTCTTGGATTAGGGCCTTTTCCTATTCCAGCTCCTCTATTAGGAGTCGGCGGAAGATTTCAAGATGGACATCATGGATTTGATGCTTCTTTCCAGTTCTTCACGATCGGTAGCGCTTTCACCATCGCTAAAGAAAATTTCAACTATCTGCACTATTTCAAACCGAATCTCGCTTCTCAATTTTATGTGGGCGGCGGAATTGGAGTGACAGAGATTTTACATAGACGTGGCGGAGTTCAAGCTTATCTTTCTCCACAAGTGATCTTAGGAAAACAGTATACGAATAAAGACGGTGACGTGCGTTTCTTCCAAGCGCAGATCGATCCCGTGTTCTTACATTTGAATCATCTCAATAAGAAACATCATGGCCGTGTGGGAACTTTCCCAGCCGTTGTGCTCTCTTATGGTATCTGTTTCTAAAATTCTTTTTCATTCACCCTTGGACAGCTTTTAAACTGATCCAAGGGGACTTTAAATTCTTAATCTGTTAGAATATTTTTATGATTTTTTCAAAACGTACTTGGTTTATTGTTTCAACAGTCACCTGGCTGGGCATTGGTGTTATGCTGCTGATGAAAGGACTGCGCTTAGTTGTAGGCGCTGCTGAACTGGCGACGGGTTCAACTCCGCTCCTTAAGACCTTTCTAACATTCGCAGGCACTCGGCATCAGGGAGCTTTATTGATTATTTGCTTGGGTCTTTTTATTGGATTTATCAAAGGCCGTACCATTCTAGCAAAGACCGTCAACCGGATCGCTGATCGTATTAATCTGCATCCAGGCGGATTAACTCTGAATCAAGCTTATGATCGGAAATATTGGATCATCTTAGGACTGATGATGGGACTCGGCGTGCTTTTCAGGCTGCTTCCTATCCCTAAAGATATCCATGGAGCGATCGATGTAGCTATCGGTTCAGCGCTGATCAATGGGGCGATGCTGTATTTTAGACATGTGCTAAATCCCCAGAAAGCTTAAATCACTTGTGATAGGCGCTGCCGCGGTTGATCTCGTAGGCCCGGTAGATCTGCTCTAGCAGGACGAGTCGCGTGATCTGATGCGTGAAGGTCAAAGGCGAAAGGCTCCAGAGGAAGGAGGCATTTTTTTTGAGAAGCGGTGTGAGTCCTTCGGCGCCGCCAATCACAAAGTTCAATCGTGAATTGTAATCAATGGCCGCTTGGGCAAACCAAGTGGCAAATTTTTCACTGGTCATCGACTTTCCCTGCGGATCTAAGGCAATGAACTTTCCTTCTTTCTTGGAAAATTCTTCTAATTGAACATCGTTTTTTGCTAAGATCCACTCGAACGCGCAAAAAGATTGAAGCCGTTTTTTGTATTCGGCCAGGGCATCGTCAAGCCAAGCTTCTTTATTTTTGCCAATAGTGAGGATTTTAATTTTTATCATGTTGAGTTATTTGTACTGGGACCCTTCCAAAGCTATCATCCCTTGGGACTTGCCTATCTTGAATCGCCCTCTTTTATGGTACGGTTTTTTATTTGCTTTAGGTTTTTTACTGGCCTATGCCGTTCTTCTTTATCTATTAAGACATGAGACGGCAAAAGAGGTCAAAGCAAATGCCAAAAAAATTGCCGATAACATCACTTTTTATGGGATTGTGGGGATTGTCATCGGCGCTCGACTTTTCGATGTTCTATTTTATGAAAATTGGTATGCCATCCAAAGAGATCCTTGGTCGGTCCTCAAAGTCTGGGAAGGGGGACTTGCTAGCCATGGTGGCGTAGTGGGGATTTTGGTGGCACTCGCACTCTTTCAAAAGAGACATCGGTTCTGCTCTTGGATCCATCTTCTCGATTTACTGGTTCTTCCTGCAGGAGTCGTCGCTTTTTTTATCCGCATCGGCAACTTCATCAATCAAGAAATTTTAGGCAGTCCTACCGATATGCCATGGGCGGTGATTTTCGGGCATCCTGCAGATAGAAGTTTTCCTGTCCCACGTCATCCTGTGCAGCTCTATGAGGCGTTTTATTATCTCGCTGTTTTTGCCGTTCTTTGGTTTTTACGAAAAAAATGGAGTCGCTGGAAAGAGGGGAGGCTGGCTGGACTGTTTCTGGTGCTCATCTTTAGCTTTCGGTATTTGATCGAGTTTTTCAAAGAAGAGCAAAGCTGGTGGTTCTATGGATCGCCGGTAACGATGGGACAGATGCTGAGTGTTCCATTTGTTTTTTTAGGATTTTACTTAATGTTTAGAAAAGCGCGATGGCTGTAAAGCTAGGATTGTCTATTGTCCAAAAATATCCCTTTTAGCGAACGCAGGGCTGATTTCAATACACTAGGGGTTTTATGCTTGGAGATATATTGTAGAGACCTTTCTCTTGTGGCGTTATGTTGAATTTTGTTGGCGACACTGATAGCCTTATCAAATCGCTGCTTCTCATCCCTGCTTTGATCATCGACAAGGGCTATTACAACCTCGTGCAAGATATCATCGGCAGAATCTGGGCATGTAGGACGAGCTCTCTCTGAGACCTCGATAGCCTTGTCAAACTTTTGATGCACAATGAGCTTCCTAGCAATTCGTTGGAAAGATTTGCTTCTGGTCGACCACTTATCAAAGATTATGTCTACGAGCAGGATGGCCTCGTCGTATTTTCCGCACTCTTTAAAGTTGTCCACCATTTCCAAGAAAGCGTGGGATTGAAGAGTCGGATCGTTGATTTTTTGGATAATCGAAATAGCCTCATTGAATTTTTGCTGTGCCACCAAGGGATAGAGGATGTCATTGAAAATTGAGGTTCTCTTTTTTTCGTCGATCATTTGATTGGCGACTAAACAGGCCTCATCGAACCTTTTCTGATTGACAAGCTCTTTGCAAAAATCATAGAGATCAGAGTCTTTCTTTTCGGGAGCAACTCCTTGAATCTTTGTGATAACTTGTAAAATATCATCAAATAAGGTTTTAAGATGGTTAGAGGGAAATCTGGAAATGACACTTTTTATTAGAGCCATCTGTTCTAAATTGCCCAGGGATCCAATCAGAATTTTTTTAATAAAGTGTTTGATTTGTTTGGTGTTTTGCAAGGTCCAATCATTCATGAGCCGATCGATATCCGATCTTTCTTTCTGAGTAAGGGCGACAGAGGGCCCTGCATAAGCAAAAAATTGATGAACCTCAGCGCGATAACTTATTCTAAAGTCTCTCTCAATTAATAGTTTGCTGCTTCGTATAACTGTACATGTTCCTAAGAGTCGTATGTTCTCAGTGGGAGTCAAAAACAGACCAATTTTTGCAATAATATCAGGAGTTATGCATGTGATGGGGCTGGAACCTTCAGGGAAATGAGAAATTGAAGTTAGAGTTGAATCTGTATTAAGTGAAGTTAAATTCGTCATTTTATTATTCTTCTGTTAATTATATAAATTATTAATATTATACATTAATTATTTAAAATAATCAAGTTTATAAAGTCATGGGATTTTAGTATAAATAATGTTATAACTTTTATAAGTAATTGAATATCAATATCTAAGAACTAGCTTGCGATCGAAAGGCAGCAAGGGAAGTTGCTGCTTGCATAATTCTTCCAGCTCTTCAATAGAGAGCTTCTGATGCCATTCAAAAAACCGTTCGACAGTCGATTGAGTGGATGGCGCAGAAGCATACCACTCAAATTTAGAAAGGATCTCAGCACGGACTTCGACTTGCAGGACAAAGGATGCCAAGAAAGGATGTTTTTCTATGTAGGCTTCAACGGTTCCTTTTTGCCGGAGGTGTGTCAGCAATTGGTTATTTTCTATCCGCAGGCATCTATAGACAAGATCGCCCTGAAGAGTCCACAGATTGATCTTATGTTCAACTTCAATCCAGTTTGCCGAGGTGGCCAGCGTTTGAGCTTTTTTGAAGAACAGCAAAGCTGTCTCGGTTGCGCTTTCAATGCCTTGCTCAGGATTATCGATGAGAAGATGGACGATTTCTTTTTCAAGAGGAGGATTGTCTTTCAACGCGTAGAGCGCCTGACGAACGGAGGTCTGAAGTTCTTCTTGCGACAAAGAAGGATTATTTCCTGCAACTTCCAGCATGACCTTGATGATGAGTTTGTCCCAGGTGTCGAATTCATCATAAGGATTAACCATGGCAGGGATTTGGACTGGAGGAATGAGATGACGTTCAACGGCCCAAATGGTTTTGGTGATATGCTGCAGCATCGGCCGGATGCCGTCATAGCCAGCGAGGCATTCGCTGATTTTTAAAGCGAGCTGTTGGGCCACCAAATAGGGGTGGAACGAAAAGCTCTTCTTAATTCCTAAGAACTGCTTGAGATTTTCCCGAATCAAAAACCCAAGGTTGAGTTTTCCTTCTTTTGTGAGGGCTTCTTTTTGATTTTCGAAAGCTTGGGAAAAATAGGCAACTTTTTCCCAGATTTTTTTCAAAGCCGATACTCCTAGACGATAATGAGGGAATTTTTTCTTAAACTCAGGCGAGATTTTTTCAATGAGTTTTTCTTGGATATAGACAGACCATTTTTTCGTTGTGCCTGCGTTTTTAAACTCTTCTTTGATCTTGCGAGTGAGGAATAAATTGAGTTCTGAATACGGATCATGGAGTTCGGGTGATTCGTCGATAGGATGGGAAAAGGAAGTGGGTGGGGACAGCGGATCGAGGATTTCAGGCGGCATGGCGTCTGTCCATCGAGAATGAGGGCTAGCTCTATTTTCGCCCATGAATTTATCCATTTTATTAATACTTAAATTCCCGTCTTAACGTACCCTTTTTTTTTGTTCAATATTTTTTATGCAAATCTTTATCTTTTTTTAAAAAACAAGTTAAGTTATTTTTTTCTTGACGAGGATCTATGCTGAAATCAATATTTTTTTCTGTCTTGGTCTGTTTACCTATCTTAGGGATTTGTGAGACGAAATTAAATCAGGAGGATTGCTTGCCGCAATATCGTTTTAATGGAAAAAAAGTCGTTTTAACAGAGAAAGAGTGGAGAGATTCTTTATCCCCAGATCAATTTCGGGTCTTACGAAAAAACGGCACAGAGCCGGCCTTTGATAACGCCTATTATGACAACAAGGCTGAGGGGATTTATGAATGTGCAGGCTGCAATCTACCTCTTTTTAGCTCTGAGGCGAAATATGATTCTGGTACGGGGTGGCCCAGTTTTTGGCAGCCGATTTGCCCTGAGAATGTCTATTTAAAAGAGGACCGTGCTCTTCTGGAAACGCGAGTCTCTGTCGAGTGCAGCCGCTGTGACGGCCATTTAGGACATGTCTTTAATGATGGACCGCTTCCAACAAGAAGACGGTATTGCATGAACTCGGCTGCGTTAAAGTTCGTTCCACATCGATGATACGGCTCTTGAGCAAGGACGATATGGATAAGCTCTTCCAGGCTTTTTCTGGAACACCTTACAATAAAACCAGATCGATCTTTGAAGAGTATTTTCATGAGCAGCAGCAAGATAAGCGTGAAGTTTATCTCTTTTTCTTAAATGATCGCATCATCGGTTACGGCACTCTTGTCTGGAATTCTCCTTATCCTCGCTTTTCCGAGCATCAGATACCAGAGATCAAAGATCTGAATATAATCGTTGAATATCGACGACATGGATACGGCACTCATCTTATAAAGCATATGGAAGAGCGTGCGCGGGAAAGGGGTCATTTAATTTTGGGAATTGGCGCAGGCCTTACTCCTGATTATGAAGCAGCCCGCCGTCTTTATCCTTCTTTGGGTTATATTTCTGATGGCAACGGCGTCCATCAAACTCAGTGGGGTGATGTAATTTATTTTAACAAGAGGCTTTAATAGTCTTCGTCCTCTTCAATGTAGGCGATACAAGAAATTTCAATCCGGACATCAAGCGGAAGCTTGGCAACTTGCATGGCCTGGCGGGCAGGTTGGATAGAGAAAGAAAAATATTCCGCATAGATCTGATTCATGGCGGCGAAGTCTTGGAGATCTTTTAGATAAACTTCAGCGCGGACGACATCACTTAAGCCGCAGCCGGCAGCTTCTAAAATGGCTTTGAGGTTGGCGAGGACTTGACGGGTTTGCCCTTCAATCGATGTTTCATTGACCTTGCCCGTTTTAGGGTTAAGGGGGATTTGGCCCGAGACAAAAAGCAGCTGTCCAGCCCGGATGGCTTGGGAGTACGGCCCAATGGCTTTAGGGGCATTTTCAGTTTCAATCTTGATCATGAGGTCAATCCTTGCTATGATGCGAACGAGAATAAACTATACACCGTTTTATGTGGAGGCTGAATTATGAACCATACCATGATCGCAGGGCACTTGGGAGCCGATCCTGAAGTCCGTTTTACATCATCTGGACAGAAAGTTACGACATTGCGCGTTGCCGCAAGATCCCGCAAGAGCGGCAAAGACGAGACTATTTGGTGGAGAGTCACAATTTGGGGAGAGCAATTCGATAAGATGATCCCTTATTTTAAAAAAGGAAGCTCAATCATTGTGATGGGAGAACTCAATAAGCCTGAGATTTTCACAGACCGAGATGGAAAACCTCAAGTATCGATGAGCTTGACAGCTTACAATCTCTCGTTTAGTCCGTTTGGACGTCCTGATAGCGGAGGCTCTTCAGAGGGCAGCCATGAGGGTGAGGCTTCGAATGAGCATGCTGCTGCAGCACCTGCTGCCTATGGCGCCGGCTCGATGCATGGCAGTATGAGCGGTCCTATGAATGGACAAGGCAAAGGACAGACGTTCTCCGATGATGAGGTGCCTTTCTAATGCAACTTCAGTCTGCAAGCTCATTTTCCGAAAGATCGTCTTCGGATGTTTTGATTATACCGTTTTGGCAAGAAGGAAAAAAAGCAGCGCCGGCCTGTCCTATGCAGGAGTTCCGGGCTTTGTATGCGCTTCCCGTGGATGAAGCTGATTTTAAAGGAAGCGAGGGAGAGACTCTTTTTCTTTATAAAAAGCAGGGTAAGGAAACCCGGGTTCTCTTATTAGGACTGGGAAAAAAGACGGAGTGCGCACCGGAAGTTTTGCGGAAAGCCTACGCGTCTGCTCTCAAAGCTTGCCGAAAAAAGAAATTAAAACAGATCTCTGCAGCGCTTCCTGAGACAGAGTGCCCTGCGGCCTATCCTGCGACTGAAGGGATGCTGCTGGCAAACTATGCTTTCGATCATCTGAAATCGAAGAAAGAAGAATTATCTCCTTTAGTCCAAAAAATCTGCCTTGTTGGAATTAATAAGGAGACACTGAAAGAGTGCCGCAATGCCCAGACGGTTATTTCTGCGGTGAACTTTGCACGGGACTTGATCAATGGCAATGCCGATGATGTCACGCCTCAATTACTATCTAAAACGGCGCAAGATCTAGAGAAGGAGTCCAAGGCAATCAAGACCACGATCTTGGACAAGAAAGCGATAGAAAAGCTCGGAATGGGTCTTTTGCTGGCTGTGAATCGAGGTTCCACACGCGATCCGGCTTTTATCATTGTTGAATATAAGGGAAACCCTGGTTCTTCAGATTTAACGGCGCTTGTGGGCAAAGGAATTACTTACGATACCGGAGGACTCCATCTTAAAGCGACGGGCATGGAGACGATGAAGGACGATATGTCCGGCGGGGCTGCTGTTCTCGGGACGATTAAAGCCGCCGCTGCTTTGGGGCTGAAGGTCAACATTGTGGGAGCTATCGCTTCCACAGAAAATGCCATAGGACCTAACAGCTATAAAATGGGCGATGTCTATCAAAGCTATAGCGGCAAGACCGTAGAGATCACCGATACGGATGCGGAAGGAAGGCTGGTACTTTCTGATGCGGTGAGCTATGTTGAAGATCATTTCAAACCGTCCAGAATCATTGATCTAGCGACCTTGACAGGCGGGATCATCGTTTCGCTAGGCGAGGAAGCCTCAGGTCTTTTTTCCAATGACGATCAGCTGGCAGAAAGTTTAATCCGTTCTGGAAAACACACCTATGAAAGACTGTGGCGTTTTCCTCTTTTCACTGAATACAAAGAAGGCCTCAAGTCCTCCATTGCCGATATGAGGAATTCTCCGCCTGCGCGGAAGGCCTCTTCGATCATGGGCGGGATGTTCATCCAAGAGTATATTAAAAAAACTCCCTGGGCCCATTTAGATATCGCAGGGACGGCTTTTTTATCGGGTCCGCGTCATTACCACACGACTAATGCAACCGGAGTCGGCGTGCGCCTCCTCATCGATTATTTGATACATCATGAAAAGACAGTTTAAAGTCTCATCCGATGAAAAGGGGCAGCGGCTCCTGGCTTTCCTACGGGAAAAATGTCCCGATGCTCCTTCTGTCAAAGCTTTGAAAAGAAGCATTGAGGGCAAGCTATGCCGTATCAACGGCAAGGTCGAGACCTTCTCAACGCATATCCTTAAAACAGGCGATGTCGTCGAGATCGAAATTGACCGCGAAGCTCCAGTCCGTTTCAAACCGCTTCTTTTATGGGAAGATGAAGTTTTAGCCGCCTATGACAAGCCGGCAGGGGTCGTTTGCGAGCCGAAAGCTTTTCCAGGGAAACTGGTTCATCGTTTAGATAAAGAGACCTCAGGCGTAGTGCTCGTCGCCAAAAATGAAAAGACTCTTCAACAAATGATTGAGTTGTTCAGGGAAAAGAAAGTGCAAAAAGAATACGTGGCCGTCGTCGATGGACTCGTGCGCGATAAAACAAAGACGATCACGTCGAAACTGGCACCCCGGCATCATTTTCAAGGACAGACCCTCTATGGATCGAGTCCTACGGGACAAGAGGCGATAACAAAATGGGAGCTGATCGGGACAGGAACCAAGTCTTCCCTTTTAGTCTGTAAGCCGGTTACGGGTAGAACCCATCAACTGCGGGTCCATCTCAAAGAAGCAGGCCATCCTATTGTGGGTGATTATCAATATTCCAGGACATTTCAATGTCCTTATGAGACGAAAAGGCATCTGCTGCATGCCTATAAGATTGTCTTTCCCCATCCCGATACTGAGCAGAGCGTTGAGATCATTGCTCAGCTTCCAGCCGATTTCATTGCGGCTTTAGAGAGTGTTAATATGGCTCATTTTCTTAAGCTTTTTCACACCGAAAAACAGAAAGACCGCCGGAATCCACGACACTAAGACGAAAATTTCGAAAAATTTCGAAAGCTCCATCGTCGCGACGAGCCCTGCAATGAGCCCCCCAGCATAGAAAGCAACGCCGATGCACATGTACCAAGCTCCGACAAAGAAAGCGGTCAAACGGCGAGGGGAGAGGTGAGTGACCATCGAAAGTCCAATGGGCGCGAGGAGCATTTCACCGACAGCCATGAAAGCATAAGCTCCGATCAGGTAAAACGGGCTCACTGCAGCCTCTTGAGCGCCTTGTGGAATCAATTTAGCTCCCATTTTCATAAGAAAAAAACAGAGTCCGATAGCAATGAGGCTATAAACTGTTTTGAGTGGGGGAGAAGGATCAAGCTTATGTTTGGAAAGAGATCGATAAATCCAGGCCAGCGGGAAGGCTAGAATAACCAGGTAAAGGCTTTCTAAAGAGAGCAGCCAGGAAGGCAGAACAGTGACAGACCCGATTTGATGGGCCGTGTACCGCAACGCAAAAATACTCATCGAAGACCATCCCTGGTTATAAGACATCCAGAACAAGATGGAAACGAAAGAGAGGACGCAGATGACAACGATGCGCTGTTTCTCTTCTTTTTTAAGCGGTCCTTTTTTCACATCGGTAGCGGTGGTTCGTTGTTTGACGTGCATTTGAGCAAATGCGGGTTTTTTCATGATTTTTAAGAAAAATAAAAGCCCGAGAATTTGAACACATCCTGCGAGTACAAAGGCCCATAGCCATAAATTGGCATGGCCCAAGGCTCCCAGAATAAAAGTGGCTAAGAAGACCCCGATATTGACCGCTGCGTAGTAAAGGGTAAATCCCCCCTCTCTCAAATCGGAATTCCCATGATAGATATTTCCTAATATTGAATAGACGCTAGGTGTAAAAATACTGGCGCCTAGAGCAGCAAACAAAAGAGCGAAATAAAGCAGGGAGATGCTTCCTGTGGCGATTAAAAAACAACCTATCGCTGTTGAAAGACAGCCGCAGATCACCCCCGCACGATAGCTCGTTCGGTCGGCGATATAGCCTCCTAGCATCGGCAGCGCAAAGGCTAGGCCCGTAAAAATGCCGTAAAGATGTGTCGCCCGGGCATCGGTAAAGTGATGCTCTTGAACCAAGAATAAAACGAGGAGATTCCCGATGCCCCAGAAAGCAAATCTCTGGCACATTTCAATGATCGACAAGAAATACATTTCTTTAGGTTGTCTATGCATCTATCTTCCTTGAGCTGGGTGGGCTTGCAAGCCAAGACAAAAAAAATATTGATTTGTCTGACTCGTTAATTTTTTGCAGCCTCTTTATTCTTTCCTTATCTGAAAGTGTTTTATTTTGCTATAATCCGGAAGAATATATGAATTTTTTAATTGTTAAAACTTCGTCGATCGGAGATGTAATCCAGACGTTTCCGGTGCTGGAGTATTTAAAAAAAAGATATCCCGATGCGTCTATCGATTGGGTGATCGAAAAAGAATATTTAAATCTTGTTCAAGCCCATCCTGCAGTCAGGCGCGCGATACCTTTCAGCTCCCGCACATGGAGGAAAGCTCTTTTTCCTTTGAGCACTTGGAAAGAGATGAGAGAGTTTACCAAACGGCTCAGACAAGAAAATTACGACATTCTTTTTGATCTTCAGGGTAATACCAAGTCGGGGTTGATTACAGCCCTTGCAAAATCAAAAGAAAAGGTGGGACTCGGCTGGAAGTCTGTCTCAGAGTTTCCTAACTTTTTTGCGACACGTAGTCATATTGAAATCCCCGAATCGCTGCAGGTCCAAGATCGTTATTTGCAAGTGGTTCAGAAATTTTTTGCCGATGAGACTCCTTATACACCTCAAGGAGCGGCTTTACAGCTCACAGCAGAAGAAGAGGTTTGTCTAGCTTCTTTAGTCACCCAAGAAAGACCTCGCATAATGGTGGCCTGCGGATCCCGCTGGTCAAATAAAAAACTGGCCGAAAAAACTCTTGAAGATCTCCTGCAAAAAATTGCCCAAAAAGAAAATCCTTATTTTTATTTTATCGGCGGCAGCCCAGCAGAAAAAATCATCGCCGATCAACTTCATAGCTTATTTCCCCAGTCGAGCCAATCAGTGGGTGGGCTTTCTTTTGCACTGTGGCAAGCTCTGATGAGAGAGATGGATCTTGTGATTGCTGTCGATTCAGCGGCATTAGCCCTTTGCGGCATGACCAAAACCCCTTCCTTGAGCTTTTTTGGACCTTCCTTGGCCTCTGTCTATAAACCTCTAGGCGATCATCATGTCGCTTGGCAGGGAACTTGTCCTTACGGGCAAAAGTTCACAACCCGCTGTCCACTTTTAAGAACCTGTAAAACAGGTGCCTGTCTAAAGTCTGTTTCATCAGACCAGCTTTTTCATTCAGTGATGAATTTAATTCAGTTTCAATCAGCTCTTCATTGAAAGAGCTGCAGGGCTGCTGGCCAACAGATGGCGAATCGCTGTCTTGGTTTCTCCAAAGATTTCATCATCATCAATCAGCTGTTCAACTTCTTCAAGTGAGAACCAACGTGCATGCGGTAAGAGGGTTCCTCCTACCGGCTTTGCTAAGAAGATCATATCGATGTGTTGATGAGGCGGCTTATCGCCATGGGCAGGAATATTTTCCAGGAGACAGAGGTACGGACGCTCGATGCTAGAGGCGTTCCAAAAATCCAGCCAGAGATTTTCTTGCCGTAGCAGTGCGATTTCCAGGCCTGTCTCTTCTTTGGCTTCCCTTTTGGCGCATTCAGGAGGTGTTTCATTGGGCTCAGTATGACCACCGGGTGGGAGCCATTTTTTAAGTTTAGGATGTATTAACAGGAGAATTTTTCCTTGATCGATGATATAAGCAGTGGCCGTGAAATGCCTTTCCATTCCACTAGCTTAGCATGTAGAGGCGGCTAATTCAACTGGTGATAACCGCCGAGCTTTTTTTGCCCAATCGGAAAGAAATGACTTAAGATTATTTAGATCGAGTTGAGAGTAAGGAAATTTAACGCCTACAAACGTCCGTAGAGGCTTACTTTCCAATCCTTTTAGAGGAGGCTTTTTGTTATAGGCTACCATCACTCGTGTGACAATTCCATCAATATGGCATTCCTGGCTGATGAAATGGAAAAAGTTCTTTCCATAGGACAAGACTAAGGAACTTGCTGCGGCGCTCGTGATCGGATTCCCAAGGGCTAAGGCAAGCCCTGCATCTTTTAAGCCGGGCTTAGCTGTGACTTTAATAGAACTCAAGCCATTAGCCCATTGAACAAGAGAAAGGGCCACTGCGGCGCTTCTTCTCATTTTTAATTCTCTGTCGTGGCGATGGGCTTCTGTATTTGCCTTTATTCGATAGTCAGCAATGAGCGTTATCAGGGGTTTTGATAAGACTTGAGGATGTTTTTCATTGACCTTAGCGCGTAAAAGTTTAGAGGTATAGGGTTTCATGAGTTTCAAAAGGTCGTCTTCTAAAGCGTTGATATCTAGAAAAGAAGGATTAAGGCCTCTAAGCTCCTCTAGAATTAAATCAATTTCTTCTTCTGCAGCCAAAGGGTTTTTTAAACAGCTGCTGAGCTGATTCAATTTTCGGTCGACCTGGCTTCTGATCTCTTCAATGGGAGTTGGTCCGTTTAAGGTCTCGGTTATTTCTTTAGCCTTAGAAAGGCATTGTTCTATGTAAGAGATCAAGGCGGCTTTAGTAGGACCATCTATGACTGCGCTTTCTTGAATAGTGCTGCGCATTGCTTCTAGAGATTGAGAAAAATTCGTATATAAGAGTTCAAGCGAAGCGAGAGAAGTCGATCGACGTGATTCTTTCACAAATTTTTGCTGAAAGGCGTGGACTTGCTCTTTAAGTGTATGGAGGTAGGTGTTGGCCTCTTTTTGGGCTTGCTTATCGGAGCGAAGGCCGTCTCTTAAATCCACAACGATATTCTTGGCTAAGAGAGACAGCTCTTTTTCTAACTCTTGTTCGACTCTTTGCTTTTCTTCCTCAGAGACAACAACAGCTTTATGGGCAAAAGTATTGATATTAGTGCTTTGTAATGAAGATAAAATCACTCCATTAAAAAATCCTTCTTTAGAGCACATATTGACCGCTAAATCCGAAACGGCTGTTTTCAGCGTACTATGCAGAAGATCTTGTAGTTGATTAACAAAGCCTATACCGCCATCTAAGTTCTTGTCTTGGGTGACTAGAACTTTCAATAATTGATCGAGCACAGTATTGAATTTCTCTTGGATTTCGGGATTGTTTTTTGGAGACGGGGCATAAGAGGGATCGGCTACTCTGGGCCTCATACGGTCTAATCGAGTCTGCTGCAGCGTGATTAAAAGGTTGTTTTTCAAACTATGCCAAGAATAAGCATTTCCGATCCCCAAAGCTCCTTTTGTAGAGCCCATTAAGCTAGGAAATAGGCTGGCGATGGTCTTTTTTAAGATTAAACGGATGGCTTCATTGAGAGACCATTGCAGCGGGGCAATGACTTTACCAACAACCCAAGAAAGGCCACCCATCGCTCGAAAGGCAATCTTAGGGAAGAAAGTGGAATGGGAGGCTTTATCAAAGCAAAATTCGCGGAATGTTCGAGTCCAGTGTTGGTGGATAGGGTCAACAAGCTCATTGAGAAAGATATCAATAAAATGATCGAGAACTTGTTCGGAGTTTTTCGTATCTGAATTCTTATTGTTAAGAAGAAAATTTATCATTTTTGGAATAGAACCCGCATGTTTTAGATGATGTCCTCCCAGCAAATTACGATCAGTGTCAATATCCTGATAACTTTTTTCCACATCAGATAAATGATCAGACAGAGGAGTGATCAAGAGAGCAGTAATTTCCTTCATCTGTTCTTCGGGGGATAAAGTAGCAAAATGAAGAAGAGGTTTTTTCAGATTGTCGAAGACATTCGTCAGATAGGATGAAATGAGTTTTGATAGATATTTACACCGAAGTTTTGCCTGGTATCGTCGGAAGATATTTTTATCGGAATGATCAATGATACGGTTGATCAATTCGAGAAAGACTTCATCGGAACTCTTTCCTTCCATTTTTACTTTATTCGAAGCTTCAATCAAAAGGTTCACGAGATTGCCATTGGCATTGGTAGGATCAATACCTAAAATTTGGACGAAATCGAGCTCTCTATTTTCCGGATTTATATCTTTGATCGTTGAGATTCCCAAGGTCATATTGAGCATGACCATGCCTAAGACCATTTTGATCGAATTCGACTTCAAAAGATTCATTTGGTTTTGAATTCCCTCAAAAGTCTCTTTTTTGGAGAGTGCCTGAGCAGGGGGTAAATTGGATATATCAGGCAGCATTTCCAATCGATGCCGTTCTACGGCTGTGGCTTGGATATAACTGTTGTGCTTTTGAAGGTAAGGAGAAAGAATGTTTCGAAGTTTGCTCACGCGATCTGCATTGAGATCAAAGGTGAGATCCTTCAGATCTTTGCAAAAACTTTCTAAAAATGCTTTTTCAGTAGGATTACATTCTTTGATAAAATCTTCTAATCTTTCGGCTAGCTCATTACGGTTGACACGGGTAAATGGTTTTTGCGGTTTTGGGCCTGATGTACTGCTTTCCAATTCTTCCAGAAGAAAATACAAATGAAGCATCATTTCAGCTTGATTTGGAACTGTACTAACGATCTTATCTTTAGCAACATTCAGAAGATAAACGGCTCCATTAGCGCCAGCTTTGAGGGTTCTTCCAACCCCTCCTGCTACAGATGTTGTGATTTGGAGGGCAGATTGTTTCCATGTCGATTGGACTTTTTCAGCAGGTGCCGGTAGATTGCCAGATCCTTTCCGGAAAGGATTCCACCAATAACCTTTATTTTCGATTGTAATTGTCATAACAATTGCCTGTTAAAATTTAATAATAATTATATATCAAATTCAAATTTAATGCTATTTAACCACTTAATTAAAATTATTAGTATTATTAATTTGATATAAACTTGATAAGTCATTTTTTTAAAATATATAGTATTTCTTTAAATAGCATAAGTAATTAATAATGAATAACATATGAAGATATATATCATCTTGTAGCCCAACGAGTTAAATCACAATGGAATTAAAAAAATTTATTGTTGTGCTGGAGTTTTCAAAGAAAGTTTTATTTTCTCTCGGACTTGCGAAAGAATTTTTTCGAATTCTTGAGGGGGTTTAGGAGGGGTTTCAAGATAGGCTTTAATGACATACCAAAGCAGTCCTTTAATATTATGGTCTTTGCCTAAAAATTGAAAAAAAGCATCTAACTGTTTCAAAATCAAGGGAGAAAGACCGCCTGGAATAGAGCCCGCATATTGAGCAAAAATCTGTTGTGCAAGGTTAATATCAGATGCTTCGACTTTACAATCAAAATAAGTAAGTGTCGTAGCCCATTCTGCAAGAGCAGCAACGTGTTGTGCTGCTTGTTGACGCTCATCCTGAATCTGCTTCAAAAGTTTTTCAACCTCTATCTTATTTTTTGTGATGGCTATGTCGACCTCTTCTCTAATAGTCAAGATATGGCCATTCAAATTAGAGTGATTATTTCTTTTTTCAGTTTCTGTTTTCCACGATTCAAATGCTCTTTGCAGCTTAAGGATGTAGTGCTGAACCGATTGAGGGTATCGATTGTCTTTAATTTTCGGGAGCGTCAATTGCAGTTCTGAATAGAACTTCGTTGCATTCGTGAGAGGTTGGGAATCTAAAGTGGCTTTCGTTAAGGTTGGGATTAGCTGCCCGAGTTCTTCAGTGAGATCATTCGTTTTTTTTAGTTTTGCGGTCAGGTCACCGAGATTAATGATATTTTCTGAAATAGGTTTGCGCAGGTCGAAAAATTTTTCAGTAATGGCCTTAATGAATAGTCGAGCGTTATCATTAGTGGAATCTCGCGCACGTTCAAAGTGCCGTTTGAAAGCATCAAAAAGAAGCCTATTTCTACTTTGTATTAAGTTATTAATATTAGAGTCTTCCCAGGCGCGGACAGTGCCATTCATTTTTTCTGTAAAAGCAACAATCTCTTTTTTAAGGCCCTCAATCGTATTAGAATCTTTCATGGAGCGGAGGGCTATCAATTTTTCTGAAAAAAAGGCAATATCGTGTTTAAGACCCCCAATAAGATTAGAGGCTTCTAAAAAACGAATAGTACCACTCAATTTTTCTATAAAAGCAGTCATCTCTTTTTTAAGCCCCTCGGTAATATTATGAGTGGCTTCCAAGGTACGGAAGGCTCTCAATTTTTCTGAAAAAAAGGCAATATCATGTTTAATACCCTCAATAATATTAGAAGCTTCCAAGGCGAAGATGGCATTGAATCTTTTTTTGAAAAAAGCAATATCGTATTTAAGACCATCGATAAAAAGGTTGGCTTCCTCTTGGATATGCTTGGCGGGATCTAATTTTTCATTAATGGCTTCTTGGATGCCCGATTTGACGGTTTCTTGAAGTTGTGTATAAAAATCTTGTTCAGTATGCGCCGGGTTTTCTTTGGTACGGCCTGAATTAATAGGTCTGCATTGTTGAGCAATATCTTGGAGAACTTCTAAAATGCCTGCTGAAAATAATTCTTCCTGTAAGAAAGTCTGAAGACCGTGAATAATCTGCTCCGTTGCTTTTTGAACACCCGGGGCTAAAATCAAATCCATTGCTGCGAGTTTGGTTTGCTCAACATTGTTATTAGGAGCCAGTTTTTGTGATAACCCAATGAGATCGGACCCTTGGATATATAAGAGTTTTAAGAAGCTCGAAACCAATTTATTGATATTGTCCTGAATATCTTTATCGACAAAAGCTGTTTGTTCAATCGCTAGATTGCTTTTATCTTTCTCAGTCCCTCCTGTAGTCTTAAGTCTGCTGAGATTTTTCAGTTTATTGAGCAATGTTTTGTATAAGGAGTGCAAAGCTAATTTTCCAAAATCCCAAGAAGAATCGCTCGAATCTTTTAATTTAGAATGAATGGCATTGACAGCCACCATTTTTAGAATTTTGCGTATAACTTTATGGAGACACCAACGTGCGGGTGCTGTAATAAGGTTAACCACCCAGGAGAGATAAGACAATCCCGTGAAAATAATAAAAAATAAAGGCAATGCCTTCTCTGCTCGTTTTTCAAAATGTTCGGTTGCAGTACTTGCCCAATTTAGCGATGGAGCATATTGATTGAGCAAAGCGCTGACTAATCTATTGATGAGATCTTTCGGAGTTAAATCTTTTAAATTCCGATCTTTGATTTTGATATTAGCAATGGCATTGCTGATAGCCCTTTCAGGCGTTGTCTGAACTGTTCCGGCATTTTGTGCAAGAGATAGATATTCAGATTGTAGTTTACTAATGAACTCACGGCCAGGTTCGATAAACATTTTGAAAATTAGCTTCAAACGTTCTTCCGGACTGATCCCAATTAAATAGAAAACAAGATCTTTGCTTTGCTCCAATAAATGGTCAATGATAAACAAAACCGATGGAGCTAGCAGTACGCAGAGAAATTTTTTCCAAGTCTTTTGGACAAAGTTTAAATCAGAGTCATCGAGAGCGGTAAAGATTAAATTTTGAAAAATCTCATTGGAATCTTTTAAAGGCTCTAAAGCTTTTTCCGATTTTTCAATGAGAGTTGGTAGGAGTCCCCCATTTTGTTCATTGGGTTGATGAAGAATTCTCTCTGGTAGGATAAGAAGGGCCAGTCCGATTTTGAATCCCAGCGATTTTAGATTGTCGATTTGTTGATTGATCAGTGGAATTGCATTTTTAGGTGGAACAGGTTTGGGTGCAGCTGAAGTCAAAGTTTCATAAAAACGGCTGAGCTCTTTGCTTTCGGTTTGTTTAGTCGAGATTGGAATAGGGGGTGTGCTAGAGGTCGCGTTTCCCAACAATTGCATGGTTTTTTTCTTCACATGAAATTGTTGCTGGCTTTCCCAACATTTTTTAATAAAGTCATAGAGATTTTTAATAAAAGGTCCTTCAAGAGGCGTATTTTCTTTTAATGCCTGTGAAAGTATTCTAAATTTATTTTCCTGAGCAAAATCGAGACCCATTTTGAATCCGGTATTAGGATCATAGGATTCTTCCAAATAGGTTTTTTGCCTCAATAAAAAGTCATCCACTGTTTTGTAAGCATGCTCTTTTTGTTCTGGGCTTACTTCAATATAAACTGAAGCTTCACGGGAAGTTATTTCGCTTAAGTTTTTTAAACAATCATACAACTGTTTTAAAGCAGTGATAGGCTCTGGAGTGTGAACTAAGCCAATTCCTTTGACTGCAACAGCTTCAACAACTTTTTTAGTTGCAAAACGAGTGGCCGAGTTGACGGCTTTGGATATCGTGAGCTGAGGAAGGCTGATAGCTCCCCAGACTAGCTTATAAGCCATATTGCTCACTGTTTGCATAGTAGAGAGTTGAGATTGTTTTTCCATCCGAGATATAGGATATCCCCAAAAATTGTAGTACCGTTGTTCTTCAGGCCGAGGGTTTTGAGGAGGTGGCGAGGAATTTTCTAAGTCTGCTTCTACCGGCAGCGCAGGAACTAAAGGAGTTTGCTGTGCAATGACACTATCAAGTTGCTCATCAGGTCGAGGGCTTTGAGGAGGTGGCGAGGAATTTTCAGGCACTTCTACTAGGGAGAGCGCAGGAACTACGTGAGCTTGCTGTCCAATGAGAGTATCAGGTTTCTCATCAGGCAGAGGACTTTGAGGAGGTGACGAGGAATTTTCTGGCTCTTCTGCTGCAGGCAGTACAAATACAGGTGGCTTTCCAAAGACAGTGATTCGTGGAGACATAGATCGCCATCGCTATTTTAGTGAAAATTTTATAGCAATTTAGGGTTTACAGCTATGAGAAATACTCATTCTTATCGAGGAAATATTCATTAAGGAAAACCCTCTTAATTTGACAACAGTCTTTTAGAGTGCTATCTTCAGATATTTATGAAAAAAATTCTGTTGATCGCATGCTCATTGCTAACGCTACCGCTCCTTTCCGATGAGGATAATTGGAGTCTCAATGATGGATTCTCTATCTGGGGTGATGTGGCATTTTATCGCAGGGCCCAAGGAAATAACCATCGTTTAATTATCGATGAAGGGCATGGAAAGGTGAACGCATGCGGAAATTGCAGCTTTGACAACTGCAGTTCAAAAAGACTTGTCAGCGATTTCCATTATGAGCCTGGTTTTCAAGTGGGGATGGCCTACATGACGCGCCATTCGCTTATCGAGGCTAAATATTTATTCGTCGAACAATGGAAAAGTTCCTGTCACAGACATGATCCGGGTCTTTTGTTTTTTTCAGTCAGCAATCCAGATTTTACCACTGACTTTTCAGGGGCCGACAGCGCCTCCGCTGATTACCATAGCCAGTTCCAAAATGGAGAGGTCAACTATTTTCGGTATATCACGCCGCGGCGAGGTGATTATTTTTCAGCGGGCTGGCTCGCAGGTATAAGGTATATGAGTCTTTCTGAACATCTCGATGTCAAGTTCCATAACGGTTCCGATACAAGTCATTATCGGGTCCATACATGGAATCATATTCCTGCTATTCAAGCAGGGGGGACCATCGCTTGGAATCCAATGCGAACCTTAAGCTGGGATTTGACTGCAAAATTGGGTATGGGTTTTGATTGTAGCCGGCAGCATACTTTTTGGGGCGATGTTAACGATACTATTGTTATCCGCGATTATGAAGCTTCCAAGTTTTCGATCCCTTTGGTCACAGGAGCTGCTCTTTCGCTCACTTACCAACCTTGGAGATTTATCAATATCCATGGAGCTTATGAATTCATTTACTTGAACGGGGTCACACTTGCTCCCGATCAAATCGATAAAAGTTCGGGGACAGCGCATCGGATCCGTGCGATCGGCCAAACTCTTATACATGGCTGGACAGCTGGAATTGCTTTCACTTTTTAAATAGAGCTAAGATAAAAAAAGCTGGAGATGACTCACGACATAAGACGGCGCTCTTAAGGCTGCTACCTTCCGGTCCTGACCTGGTTCGAACTGTCTCATTTCAAGAGGTCCCCAGCAAGGGATTCATTTTACTCATTAGTGGAGTAAAATGCTAATTTAAAGATTTTACTTTCTCCAGCTTGGTTTGGGGAAAAAAAGCCTGCAGAATTTGAGGCGCTTTTTCACCTTTTTCAGCTTGGGCTTTAGCACTGTAAATACAAAGGCCGACACCGGGTCCTTCGCCAAAACCTGTAAAGACAATTTCTTCGCCTTTAGTTTCTACTGTAAAATCATTACTACGGAGCTTCTGAGGACCCACGATTCTTTGGAAAGTTGTGAAATCAAAGTCTTTCACTTGGGTTTCTCCGGTGACTTTGATGGCATAGACTTTTTCGGCTTGCGGAGTGATATAGAGATCGACACCCGTCACATGCGGCAGGTCTGTTGCCTGAGCGAGCAATGTTTTAGGCAGAGAGCAAGTCCATTTGCTTTGTTGCCGATCTTTAGCTGCAATGGGAGCGGAGACGCCGGGAGGGGTGCTGATTGCTTTACGGAAAATAGCGGCAAAGTCAACAGTTTTACCTGCACTATTTTGGGTCCATGTGGCAGCAAAAGGAGCTTCGTTGAACGTTAAAATAGCATGGTAAGTCGTCTCGACTGCACGGTCGACATGTTTTTTAGGAAGGATGCTGGCTCCTTGATATCCGACATCTCCGGCTGTCACATGCCAGGCTGCCTGCTTATTGCGGCTGCCAATAAAGTAGGCATTGGTACGAGCGACGATAGCAACAGCGTTCATGACTTCTTCATGGAGAGGCTGTGGAAAGGATGAAGATAGAACCGATTTAAGATATGGCTCAACTCCGACTTCGTTGATGATGTTAAGTTTTCCATCATTGCTCCAGACTTCGATGCATCCTTTATATTGAATGCCGTTGACGAGAAGGCTGCTTTGGGAATCGCCTGGGACAAAACGGAGTTGGTGGTATCCTTTAAAATCCTCACCCCATTTAAGGCCGAATTCTCCGACAGTGATAGGGTAACGGTTGCTATTGATCCCTGAAGAAATTTTGGTTTCGTCCAGTGGATAATAAATCTCATAACGGCCTTTGGCTTCGAGTAATATCTCCGAAGCTTGACGGTGCAGCAGCACCTTTACAGTGGCCGGTTTGGATTTTTGAGAAAAATCAGTGGCTTGAGGAGACGCTGAAACGCAGATAGCGGTCAGCACAAAGCTCCAAAAAGTCACGAGTTTAGCGATTGTTTTCATAAAATTCTCCCTGAGTAAACTTAAGTGGAAGTGTTCTTCCTAAATGTGTATAAGCGAGTTTTGTGGCTTCGCGGCCGCGCAGCGTCCTTTTAAGAAATCCCTGCATGATCAGATAAGGTTCATAGACCTCGGAAATCGTTTCAGCCTCTTCACCGATAGCGACGGCCAATGTGCTTACGCCTACAGGCCCTCCCTGATGATGATCAATGATAACGCTTAAGATTTTTTTATCCATCTCATCGAGCCCGCATTGATCGATGGCGAGCATTTCTAGAGCCTGACAAGCGGCTTTTTTATCGACGGTCGAAATATTGCGGGTCTGGGCAAAGTCGCGGACCCATCTGAGAAGATTATTGGCAACGCGAGGAGTTCCTCGGGCTCGCAGTGCAATTTCCTTAGCGCCTGAACTTTCTAATCTGACTTTCAAAATTTGGCTTGATCGAAGGATGATCTGCTCTAAAACCTCAGTTTCATAATAATCTAAACGGGTTGTAAAACAGAAGCGGGAGCGTAACGGTCCGCTCAAAAGGCCTACGCGAGTGGTCGCACCGACAAGTGTAAAATGGTTGAGCTTGACTTGGACGGAACGGGCCGATGGTCCGCTATCAATTAAAAGATCGAGGGCAAAATCTTCCATGGCAGGATAAAGGTATTCTTCGACTGTTTTGGAGAGACGGTGGATCTCATCAATAAAAAGGACATCCCCTTGTTTTAAATTAGTTAAAAGTCCTGCCAAGTCACCAGCTTTTTCAATCACAGGACCCGAAGTGACAGTCAGATTGGTCCCCATTGTTTTAGAAATGACGTGAGCTAAGGTGGTTTTCCCCACTCCTGGAGGTCCATGGAAAAGGCAATGCCCCAAAGGTTCATTCCGCTGCTGTGCTGCAGACATTAAAACATCGAGCCTTTCACGGACAGCTTCTTGTCCGACAAAATCGGTCAGCGACTGGGGACGGAGCGTCGTTTCCAGTTTTTCATCCGGTTTTGTCCAGGTGGATTCGATAAATTTATCGGGTGCCATTTACAAAACTGTAGCAAAAAACGAATTGTCGAGCTATACCTTTCACAAAGAACAAGGATAGGAATATGAGCATCAGATCAGACAAGTGGATTCGCGAAATGGCCCTCAAGCACGGAATGATCGAACCTTTTGTAGATGGTCAAGTCCGTTACTGCGAAGGACAAAAAGTCATCAGCTACGGCCTTTCTAGTTACGGCTATGATTTGCGTGTTGCCAGTGAATTCAAAGTTTTCACTAATATCAATAACTCTTTGATCGATCCAAAAAATTTCCGCGACGATGCTTTTGTCCATATCGAAGGGGACTATTGCATTATTCCTCCGAATTCCTTCGCTTTGGCCCGCAGTGTTGAATACTTCCGCATTCCTCGGGATGTTCTGACAATCTGTTTAGGAAAATCCACCTATGCTCGTTGTGGAATTATCGTGAATGTGACCCCTTTCGAACCGGAATGGGAAGGTCATGTGACTCTCGAGATTTCCAATACGACGCCCCTTCCAGCAAAAGTTTATGCGAATGAAGGACTAGCCCAAGTCCTCTTTTATCAGGCGGCTGAAGTGTGCGAGAAGTCGTATGCCGACCGCGGCGGTAAGTATATGCATCAAAGAGGCATCACTACCCCGATCGCATAAAAATATTTAAAGATTTAAGAGTCTATACCCAAATTAAAAGATCGGAGATAGGCTCTTATGTCTTAATAATTTAAGTCGTTGTCGAAAATCTTTTCGTGCGATAATATCGCATTTTAAAAAATTTCTCTTCGCAAAAAAACTTATCTCCCTACAATCGGGTTTAAGATGGCCACCATTAATACAACATCCCCTCGACATCCAGTTGCTCACCGCAGCTGGCTTCAGCGTTATTGGTGGGTCATTGCTTTTGCTTCGCTCTGCGGTGTTCTCTATCTGCACGCGATGCGGGAGAAAAATATCATTTATCTCGAAATGGCGGGCCGGCTTCAAACTTTAGAAAAAGAAAAAGCCCTCGCTATAGCAGAGCAGGAAGAATTAAATCTTCAAATCCAAAGCCAAACAGATCCGGCTTGGATAGAAATGGTCTTAAGGCGCAATCTTGGCATGGTCCCCGAGGGACAAACCAAGGTCTATTTTCACCAAGATTAACCTCCTTATTTGTAGACACTTATGAAAATTGCAACTATAGTTGCAAAATTTGGACCAAATTTTGCATAATAGGTAGCAGATGTACAAACGATTTTTTACAGCTCCTCAGCAAAGCTACTTTTTATTTGGTCCTCGCGGGACTGGCAAATCTACTTGGTTGAAGCAACAATATCCTGAAGCTTACTGGATCAATCTGCTAGATCCAGAAGTTTTTCGATTTTTTTCAGCTGCACCCGAGAAACTGTATCAACTATTGGAAGAACATCCTCAACAAAAAATTGTTGTGATTGATGAAGTACAAAAGGTACCCGATCTTCTAAATGTTGTTCATAGCATCATTGAAAGTAAAAAGGGATATCTGTTCATTTTGACGGGTTCAAGTGCAAGGAAGCTAAAAAAACAAGGTGTTAATTTGCTTGGAGGCCGCGCCTTATTAAGGTATATGCCTCCATTTTTTGCAGCAGAACTTGGGGAAGCTTTTGATTTAAGCAAAAATCTTGTTTTAGGGATGTTACCTATTGTTTTAGATTCTCCAACTCCACAAGAAGTATTGAGAGCTTATGCCGGTGTTTATTTGAAAGAAGAAGTTCAAGCTGAAGGGATTGTTAGAAGTGTGGGAGATTTTGCTAGGTTTTTGGAGACGATGAGCTTTTCGCAATCCAGTACGATTAACGCTTCAAATATTTCCCGTGAATGTCAAATCGCTCGTAAAACAGTCGACAGTTACCTACTAATTCTTGAGGATCTTCTTCTCTCGTTTAACCTTTCTATATTTCGTCGAAAAGCTAAGAGAGCCCTTTCAAGTCATCAAAAATTCTATTTTTTTGATACAGGAGTTTTTGGGTCTTTAAGACCCAATAATCTCTATGATCAAGAAACTGAAAAGGAAGGCCTTGCTCTAGAAGGACTGGTTGCACAACATCTAAAGGCTTGGGTCAACGCTCAACAAGAGAACTATCAGCTCCATTTCTGGAGGACCAGCTCAAATGTGGAAGTCGATTTTATCATTACAGGTGCGGACTGTTTTCTTGCTGTTGAAGTCAAAAATGGGTCGACAGTCCATCCTGAAGATCTTCGAAGCCTTAAGACATTTGTAGAAGATTATCCTGAAGCAAAGCCTGTCTTGCTTTATCGAGGTAAGAGAAGATTTAAAGAGAAGGGTATTTTATGCATGCCTGTCGATGAATATTTATTAAAAATTCATCCTCAGCGATCCTTGCCTGAAGCTGTTGATATTTAGTCGTGCTCTATTTAAAGAAAAAGAGCAGATTTTTTTTCAAAATTGAGATAGCATGCATATGAGATGGCATTATTAATTCTTATTCTGGCAGTCCTTCTTTTTTTCTCCGCTCTTTTTTCAGCTTCGGAGACAGCCCTTTTTTCTCTCTCATCGCTGAAAGTTAAAACTTATAAACAGAATAAAGATCCGCGTAAGCAGCTCATCGCACAGCTTCTTGCTTCGCCCCGCGATCTATTAGTGACGGTCATCATGCTCAATGTCGCGGTGAATATCTTAATTCAAAACGTTACCTCATCGCTTTTTGGGGAAACGTCCAGCTGGGCGCTCAATGTCGGCGTTCCTTTGGCATTAACGCTCGTTTTAGGGGAGGTGATCCCGAAATCACTGGGCCTCGTCAATAACGCACGCATCTCCTACCGGATGGCCCCGACGATTCAATTCCTGCAAAAAATCTTGATGCCGATCCGCCGCATCCTTGTCGCTGTAACAAATCATGTTTCTCGGGTTCTTTTCTTTTTTTTAAGAAAAGAGCAGGACATTTCTATCGACGAGCTTCAACACGCTCTTAGGACTTCCCGCAAATACGGTGTACTCAGTGAAGATGAGGCTGAGCTCGTCCGTGGCTATTTAGCCTTGCAAGAGTCGACGGTGAAAGAAAGAATGAGACCTCGAGAGGAAGTACTGTATTTTGATCTGGATGAACCTCTTTCTAAGTTGATGCATCTCTTTGTTGATCAGGAATGCTCCCGTATTCCTGTCTGCGATAAAGGCCTCGACCAAATCATTGGCGTCGTCACCTGCCGGCTGTTTTTTTTGCACCGTGAAACGATCCATACCATTGAAGATCTGAAGACCATTTTAGAAAAGCCGTTTTTCGTCCCTGAAACGGTTCCTGCCAGAACACTTCTGCGGCAGTTTTATGATAGGCAGGAGTCGTTTGCCATGGTCGTTGATGAGTACGGTTCTGTCTCGGGGATTGTTGCGCTAGAAGATCTCGTGGAAACTGTCATCGGGGAGATCGCAGACCGGCGCGATGATAAAAATTTGTATACGCTCTCAGGAGAAGATGTGATTATCGCCAGTGGAAAAATGGAGCTGGCTGAACTCGAGAAAATTTTTGATGTCTCCTTTTCAACAGAGAATAATATGGTGACAATCGGAGGATATCTCACAGAAAAGATGGGAGATATTCCTAAAAGCGGCAGCAAGTACATGACGGATGATTTTCTCTTTCATGTTTTAGCTGCAGAACCGACACGCGTCCGCCGTGTCTATATTCGCCGTTTGAGGAAAAAACGATGAACCATACCTGGGAATATTTCCTCACCATCATCCTATCTTGCCTTGTCGTTCAAGGATTCTTTGCGATGGCCGAGATGGCCTGCGTCTCTTTTAACAAGGTCCGGCTGCAATATTATGTCAGTAAAAATAATCGCCGGGCCATTTGGCTCAACGATCTTCTCCAGCATCCAGGGCGCCTCTTTGGAACAGCTTTGATTTGCATCAATACAGCTCTTCAAGTAGGTTCGGAAGCCGCACGCCGCTTCTACGAGTCGATCAACCTCAGTCCTGATTGGGCCCCGCTGTCGCAGGTTTTCATTGTATTGATTTTTGCCGAAATCGCCCCTCTATTTGCCGGACGCCGGTATGCCGAACACGCAGCCATGATCAGCGTTCCTATTCTCTACTTTTTCTCTTTCATCCTTCGCCCTATTATCTGGTTGTTTGATGGATTTTGCCGCATTGTCCACCGGCTTCTAGGCAGTTCCCAGAAAGCCGGCCTCTATTTGAGCCGGGAAGAGCTTCAAAAAATCTTAGAAGAAAAAGATGAAGAGGAGTTCAATACGATCGCCTCTCATATCTTTGCTCTACGGAATATGACGGCCAAAGAACTCATGCAGCCGCTCAGCAGCACACAGCTCATTCCTTCGATCTGCACTGTCTCTGAGATGAGGTCGCTGCTCAATTCCCGTTATTTTCCTGCTGTGCCCGTCTATCATAAACAGCCAGAAAATATCATTGCGATCGCCTACCCTCGCGATCTCTTGAGACTGCAAGAAAACAAAAAAGTCCGTGACTATGCAAGGGCTCCCTGGTTTATCACCGAGAAAGACTCCATCATGGCAATCCTCCGGCAGTTCCGCCGCAATAACCAGAGCGTAGCTATCGTGCTCAATGAAGCCGGCCTTGCCCGAGGCATACTTACACTTGATGAAATCATCGATGAAATTTTTGGACTTTCCGATAGTTGGATGTCGTTTGAAGAGATGGTCCCCAGGGCCCACCATGTGGTTGTCGACCGAACTTTTCCAGGCGATACTAAAATTGATGAATTCAACAAGACCTATCATGTCCATCTGGATTCCCAAGGCGTTGAAACTCTCGAAGATCTTGTGACAAAAATTCTCGGCCATTCACCCGCGCTGGGTGAAGTAGTCCGGATCGATCAGTTTGAACTCACTGTGGAAGAAGCTTCACTCATGGGCGGGGCCAAGTCTATTGCCATCCGCACGATTTATTGAAAGATGAGCAGTATAACCAATTATTTCAAAACTTCTTTAAAGAATAAAACCCGGATTATGATGCTCCATTTTGAGTTTGTAACCGTTATAGGAGCCATGGCAATAGATTTCATAACATTTTTTAAGCTTTTCCGGATCGATCTTACGATCTAATTTTGAATAATCCCTGATTAGTCCTTCGGCGTATTCTTCATAACTTTTTAGAAATTTATTCTTGTATTCATCGTAGGTTAAAAGAGTTTCCTTTTGTAAATTCGACTCAGAGGAATGACGATTTTTATGCAGATCGTTCAACTCCACACATTTTTTTGTTCTGCCATTGGGTAATTTGACTCTGCTAATGCAAAGAGGTCTTGAAGATTTAGCTGTTTCAATCCTATTTGACATGCTGGCTCTAGCTATCATAGGGAGTGAAACGTGAGAATGAGGATGGGTTATTGGGTGTCTCTGCCCTGAAGTTTGAGGTCTATGACAAGATGGTATTCTTAGAGTCATAATTTCTCCTACAGATGATAAAAATCATAAGCTAAAATAGTTATAACATAAAACGATAAACTTTTTCTCTCCCATGGCCTTCTAAGAAATTTATTCTTTTTCAGCAGGTGCTTTAGGGAACACGGTCCTCGTTTCTAGGATGCGGATTTCTTGAGTGCGAGGATTGACTCTGATATGGAGAATATCTCCCTTTTCAAAGTGTTTTGCATCTTCAACGTTAATCCCTTTTTGCTGAAGTTCTAAAACGGCTTCAGTCGATGACTTTTTACCGAGAGTTCCATAGACTTTTTCAATCGTTGCGAGATTCAAGAGGGCGCGCATGGTTCCATCGCTCGTGCAGCAGACCACAGATTTGCCCAGGTATTGAGGCGCAGCAGTGAGGCAAAATCCGCGGACGCGATCGATCACTTCGCAATTGGTTTCAGCCCCATCCGATTGACGTGAACTAAATTTTTCCATTCTCGAGAGCGTAGAATAGGCTTTCCAAGAAGGATGGTTTTTCCACTCTTCGCTTTTCATTCCAACAAAGATTCCATGGTTCAGCTCATCAAGAGCTTTTTCTGTCTTAAGAGTCAATCCGAGTTTATCAGCTACGGGTTGCACTGTTCCCATTGTACGTTTGAAAGGAGAAGCATAAACAGCGGCGATAGGAACTGATTTATGAAGCTCTGCGACTTTCTCAGCCAAGGTATTAAGTTTGGTTTTACTGTCTGAGTTAAGCTCTGTATCAAACTCAGAATTGGGTGCGCTGCCTCCGCACAAAACTTTTCCTTTTACAGGAAGCTCCGCTTCTAAATGCCGTATCAAGTAAAAATCAGAATAATCGCTCTCTGTACTTGTTTGAACTGTCATATCTATTCTCCTTTTTTTGCAAAATTATAACTAAAATAGGGAAAGAGTCTAGTTTCATCTTTTGAATTAGTCTATTGAAATTCAATGAGTTAGAAGTTTATTAATCAACGTCTTCAACGCTTGGATAGGGTATTTCTACAGCTAATTTGGGAACCGGAGCCGGAGGTTGATTTATGACTTGGGCTAATTGCGCAGGAGTAAACATGAAAGTTCCACCTGTAAACTGAGCATGTAAAGGGATGTTATCTGCGATTTGAATAAAACCTGTATCATTCAATTTATCAAAATTGGCTTCATAAGTTTCGGATTCTTCTAATAATTCAGCCATCGCTGCGGACTGGTTTCTGAGCGACACAAATAAATAATAGGTTTTTTCAGACGGATCTCCAAATAGGGTAAAGCGTAAATAGTTGGTGTGAGTCTCATTCCGTTTGCGCGCAATCAAATAAGTATAACAATTATTTCGGCGTAAAAATGTTTCAATTTGCTGAAAACTCATGTGCAGATCTACGACGCAGTTTTTCACTATCTTTTGAACACTATTAAAATCATACATCCGGTCGACAACAATAAGAAAATCCAACTGATCAAAACGGAAGAAGAACATGATTATTTTATAAGCGAGAAAGGTCAATGCTGTGGGAGTCCTTAAGGAAGGATCAAGGAAAGGTAAGACAAGAATGCCTGCCATCGTAGAGATAGTTAATTCCCTAAATCTAGAATAGCGATCTTTAAATATGCGATGGGCGATTTGTTCAACTAAAATAGGCTTTGCAATAGTTAGACTAAACCACCTTATCCCAGAGAAAGAGTTTAGGATCGCTGAATAAACCAATTTTGCTACTCCAAATTAATTTCTACAAAATTTTAAACCTCATCTAAGTTTTTATAAAGGACAAAGATCAAAGTTTTTTTTGCTTTTGGACGAGCTCGGTGATCGATTCAAGTGCTGAATCAATTAATTTCTAGCCATTGGGATGATTTGATCGTTATTCATGAGGGTATACTTAAACATTTGTACAAAGGATATTCCTGTATACAACTTTAGGGAAGTCGTGACGGCTATTGCGGATAGTAAAGCCACTACCATGACACCAATCAATACTAGAGGAGAGTGGGTTACTATTAATGCCATAAAACCCACAAGAACCGCTACCATTCCAACAAAAAACAGAAGACCGCCGAATATGGCCAATCCACCCTGAATAATACGTATGGTTTTGAATTCGGCAGGTAGATTTTTATTGGTAGAAGCTTCTCCCAGAAATAAAACTGTCTTCAGCGTCGAAAATTTATAGCTTATACCGGGAATTTTCAATAGATCATTAATCTGAGTATAATTTCTAGTACCGCACGCATTAATGAGATCCGTTTCACACGATTTGCGTACTTTCTCTTCAGGCATGGTTGGAGGACGCTGTCTTTCTAATTCAAGAGACGAAATTGAAGATAAGCTTACTGCCATAAAATCTTTTTTTTAGTTTGTAGTTAACATTATATCAAAACTATTGTTTGTTTAACATTTATTATTGTAAATAGAATGAAACATTAAAAATGTAAGATTGATTTTTTTTGCGATAATTTATAAGTAACTAAAATTCCATCAAGATTTGAATTTTATTATTGAGTTTTTTAATGACTGCGAAATTTTTAAAATTAGTTTTTTACAGTTTCTAAGGTCACAGAATCAGATTTTTTTGTTTTTTGACGAGTTGGGTAACCAACTCAATGGCCGTATCAATTTCTTGTGGAGTGGTGGTTCGGCTCAAGGAAAAGCGGATGCTGGTGCGAGCTAGTGAAGCTGGGATTTGCATATTGAGGAGAATGGGAGATGGCTCTAAGCCGCCGGAGGTGCAGGCAGACCCATGGCTGGCTGCAAGACCTGCTAGGTCTAGCTGAAGCAGAAGGGTCTCTCCGTCAATGCCTGGAAAGCCCATATGCGCGGTGTTGCAAATGCGGGGACCTTGTCCATGCACGACGATATTGCCGAGGTTTTCCATTAAACCTTCGGTGAGCCGGTCGCGGAGAGTGCGCATTCTCTCG
This sequence comes from Parachlamydiales bacterium, assembly GCA_003153295.1. Lineage (GTDB taxonomy): Bacteria > Chlamydiota > Chlamydiia > Chlamydiales > Rhabdochlamydiaceae > PALSA-1444. The sequence goes on from PLXY01000006.1 coordinate 346,275, forward strand.
GTGGCTGCAGGAAGTTCTGTTGCCAGCAGTTCGATTGCTTTTGCAAGGCCGACGATACCGAGGAGGTTTTCTGTTCCGGCGCGCCGTCCATATTCTTGAGAACCGCCGGTGATTTGGGGGAGAAGTTTAGTAGAGGAGCGGATAAAGGCAAAACCGCTTCCGGCAGGGCCATGGAGTTTGTGTCCGGAGAAGGCCATGGCAGAAATGCCAGGAGAAATATGGAAAATTTCTTTGCCTAGAACTTGAACTCCATCGACAATGAAAGGGATATTGCGCTGCTGGGCGATATCGGCAATGGCGGCGATGTCGGTCTTAACGCCGGTGATATTGTTCGCGGCCATGAGGACGATGAGACGGGTCTCCGGTGTCAGGGCTTCAATCAGTTGGTGAGGTTGGACAGCACCCCAAAGACCGGCGGGAAGATAGGTGACCTTGGCGCCTTGTTTTTCCAATGCTTGGAGTGTTTCACGGACAGCGGGATGCTCGACATTCGAGGTGATGATATGCGTGCCGGGAGTATAAAAGCCCCGCAGGAGCAGGTTGAGTGCTTCGGTGGCCCCTGAAGTGAAGACAATCTCTTGAGGTTTGACATGCAGGGCATGGGCGATGGTATCCCGTGATTTTGTCAGAAGCTTTTTAGATTCTTGTCCGAAGGAATGAATACTAGACGAATTAAAAGGGATGGGGGTCAGAACCTCTTGCATCGCTTCGATGACGCGGGGATCAAGGGCAGTGGTAGCGTTATTATCGAGGTAGATTTTCTTCATGTTTTTTTGAGGATCAAAATCGTGATGTTATCGGTGCCGCCGGCTTTTTTTGCCGCTTCGACGAGTTCAATCGCCGCTTCTTTGATGCTAGGATTTTGCCGAAGGATGGTTTCAATTTGACGATCCGAGAGCGCATCATGGAGTCCATCGCTGCAAAGAAAATAGATATCGCCAGTTTCAATGGTCGTCTGTTGAATATCGGGCTCTATGGTCGAGGAAATTCCTAAGGCGCGTGTTAAGATATTTTTGTGGGGAAAGTCGGCGGCTGTTTGTTCCGTGAGCTCTCCTTGGGCCAAAAGCTCTTCACGAAGAGAATGGTCATTGGTCAACCGCTCGAGTTTATTGCGGAAACGGTAAATACGGCTGTCTCCGATATGGGCGTAAATGAGTTCTTTGCCCAAAATTAAAAGGCAGCAAAGAGTGGTTCCCATCCCATTTAAATCGGGATGTTGGCCCGCTAAAGATCGGATCCAGGTATTGGCCTCCGCAAAAGCTTGCCGCAAATGGGACTTTACAGCGGGAATAGAGGGATGGGGATGGTGACGAAAAAACCGCTCAAACGCATCACATAGATGCAAGACCGACTCTTTAGCGGCCACTTCGCCGGCCAGGTGGCCTCCCATGCCGTCAGCTAAAACGTATAAATGGTCATCGGGTAGCTCTGCCCATATATCTTCGTTATTAGAACGGGTTGTGCCAATATCGGAAATGCCAAAGCTTTCAATCAGAGGTAGCATCAAGTTCATGGGGGCGTGATGAGCTCTCCTAAGAAAAGAGGGATTTTAGTCTGAAGGTCGACAAGAGCAAAAATAAAGGGATGGTCGGCGATGAACTCTTTGGGCGAGCCTGCTGTCGAGCGGATATTCATCGAAGCGGCAGTGGCAGCAGCAGCAACGATTCCGCTTTCATCGACCGCAAAGAATGCCTCATGTAGAACTTTACTTAAGTAGAGATCTTGCTTCCCATCGATTCCTGAGAAATTGGCGTCTTTAGTAAAAGCAGCCGGCATGCCGAGCTGGGATAGAAGCTGATTGAGATCAAGCTTCTGTTTAAGTGTAAATTTAGGAAGCTTTACATGGACTTTTTGAAGTCCAAGGTTTGCTAGGGTCGTGGTAAATTTTTCAGAGGTCAACAGAGCCGAAAGGCCGGAAAAAGTTTTCTCTTTAGGCAAAAAAACAACAAGTGCGATCTCGCTGGCTTCTATCGGCAGTGCAACCGTTTGGAATGCCTCATCTTCGTTATAAGAAAATAAAGATGTTTGCTCCATTAAAGGCGTTTCCATGGAAGAAGAAGTATCAGTCCAAAAACTTTGAGGGGAGGTGAGCTTGGTATCGAATGGTTTTAGAAATTTTCCACTGAAGTAAATCGCATTGGTCAAGACAAGCCGGGTCGAGCTTTGAATATCGCCGGCAGAAAGGAGTTGTGTGATTTTTTGATCGGTGTTTTGAGCGATCCATTGATTGATCGTTGTAACAGCCGTTTGAGTCGAGGTAAAGTCCAGAGATTGAACCGAGGCGTGAAAATCATTTTGGATGGTGCTTTGAAAATCGGCCCGGATGACAAACTGAGGGGCGACCCAAAGACTACTCGCCACTTTTAAGTTCTTCTCGAGAGTTGTATTAGTCGCACTCAATGCATCAGAGAGCGCTGCAAGGTCGGAAGGTAAATGAACGGCTTTTTGCATCTCTGAGAGGGTGGTTCCGGCCGCTCCTGCAGCTGTCATAGAGAGACAGAAATAGATGGAATAAGGAGAAAAAATCGTATTTTTATCATTTTTTGCCGCGGTATGAAAAAAATCCCAGCCAAATTCAGTGACTCCCTCTAGCGAAACGTCTGCACAGATAGGACGGAAGAAACAGAGAATCAACACCAATATTTTTTTCACGTTCACTCCGGTGAAAGTAAAATTCGAATCCCGCTGGCAAAATTAAAAGCCATATGGAGCCCAATTGAAGCATAAAGAGAGCCTTGCCGTTCATAAATATATCCTAAAAAGCAAGAAAACACAAATAAAGAGGGGATTAGCGATAGATTACCAAAGCCTTGCTGGGTAGAAAAATGGAAAAGGGCAAAGCACATAGAAGAGAGTATGATCGCCGTCTTTTTCGTAAAACTTCTTTTCAAATAGGTTTGGAGCGTTCCGCGAAAGAGAAATTCTTCGACGATGGGAGCTACGATCACAATAGAAGTCAGGGCAAGCATCGTTAAGAAAGGAGACTGTAGGGCTGTTTTCAGATAACGGACAGCGACCTGTTCGTAAGTTTCCAAGTTGAAAAAGAGAAAGAGGATCAAGTCGAAAAATTGTCCGACGACTTGGACAACGGGGAAAGCGATGAACCAGGCAGTGACACCTAAACAAAAATCAAAAAGCGGAGAAGTGGGAACAAGTTGCCCAGTATTTTTCCACACTTTTGTAAAAACACCCTTTGCGAAGGTTCGACAGTAGACAAAAAGAGTGATAACCATCGACAGGATCAGCAATGACTGGAGTAAGATGATAAGATTTAAGCTGGGGGAGGCGCCTCCATATCTCTGGAGCAAAACTCCGAGATACCCGGCCAAAACGTACGTAAAACCCAGATAGATGCCAAAGACGCTAGCAACATGTTTAAAAGCGATCGGTGTGACGGGAAAAAGCTGCCAGTGATAAAAACCTTTTTTCCAAGCGATAGTATTGGTGATTAATCCCCACAATCCAAAAATTAGGATCAAATAGATTGAATCAGAAATCATCCTATTATTGACCTGAAATGAGAATATAAGCTTCAACGCGCGCAGCTATTTCCTTGCAAAGCATGCTGTGTGCAATTCCAAGAGGGGATACATCGAAAGCTTCATCTCCCCAAGGGACTTGATTGAAATTAGCTTTGGTAAATTGACGTGGAATATGATGGGACTGCTCAATGATTTCCTGCAAAACAATCTTGGGCGTTTTATCTCGAAGATCGACAACTCGCACACGAACAGACAAGGTCAGTTCTGCAGGTTTGTCAGCCGATTCATCCGGTGTATCTTTGAGTGCAATAGGGGTTTCATTATGTTCCATCAGTTCCGTGAACACCACAAATTCATTTTGAGGAAAAGACTTTCTGACCCATGAAGTGTCGACATCAAAAGGATCGTGAGAGGAAAAAGCTTTTTCGGCTTGAGCCGCTATCGGTTCTTCGTTGATCATGTACAGTTGGTTTTTTTGAACAAGCTTTTGACGGATAGACTTGGAGAGTTCAGTCGAGACGCTCCAGTTGAGGTCGCTGCGAGAATGGTCGATTAAAGGGACAAAACCTACAATGGGACGATTAGAAATTTTTGCTTGTAAAAGAGCAGTGGAGTCATCTCCTTTCTTATTGCATCCGCCCAAGATCAGAGAAATAGCTAATAAAAATACCGATCCCCGTAGCATCCAAAACCTCCACTAATATTGATCAATCTTTAAAATACCAAAATATGAATTCCATTACAACGCAACAAGAATAATTGAAGAGTAAGCTTCCATCTTACAGATCACTTTTAAAGGAGGAAATTGAGTAGGGTTGTCGATAAAGTCATGCGGTAAGTCCAAGGCAGTATCGACAAGCCGGTACCATTTTTTGTGGGCCGGCGCTGGAGGAAGATGGACTGTAGGCCGTGTATCTGCTGCGTTGAAAGCGATGTAGAAATGATTTTCTTTCTCTTTATCTTTGAGCGTATACGCAATGAAACGACTTGTCGGGGACCAATCGGGTTCTAGGGGATAGAGTCCATGCCAATCGATGTCGTCGGGTTGCAGAAATTCGGTACGGCGCAGCAAAGAATTATTTGTGCGTAAGCCAATCATCGATTTAAAAAACCGGAATAATTCTTTTTCTTGTTCGAGCTGATTCCATAGAAAATCATTGATAGGCCCGTCATGGCACCAGGTATTATTATTTCCATCGTGGGTATGCCCATATTCATCTCCCATGAGCATCATAGGAGTTCCAATAGAAACAAAGAGGGCCACGACGAAATTTTTCATTTGACGCCGGCGAAAGCTCAGAATTTTAACATTCGTTGTCGGTCCTTCATGCCCACAGTTCCAGCTTTCGTTATCATTAGCGCCGTCCTGATTATTTTCTCCATTGGCCAAGTTGTGTTTATGGTTATAACTGACTAAATCACGCAATGAGAAGCCGTCATGGGCTGTAACAAAATTGATGCTGAAATAAGGTTTTCCTTCATAGCTATAGAGATCGTGGGATCCTGAGAGGACTCCTGCAAAAGGACCGGCATTTCCATCGGTGCCTTTAATGAACTTTCTCACGATATCCCGGTATTTACCATTCCATTCGGCCCATCTTCCATAAGACGGGAAGCTGCCGACCTGATATAAACCGGCTGCATCCCAGGCTTCAGCGATAAGTTTTATATTGCAGAGTAAAGGATCTTCGGCAATACGGCGGACGATCGGTGGGTCTTGCAGGGGATGGCCTTGCTCATCACGGGTTAGGATAGAAGCCAGGTCAAAACGGAAGCCGTCGATATGCATTTCATTGACCCAATATCGGAGCGAATCGATGATAAGATCGCTAGCAATAGGATTGTTGCAATTGAAGGTATTCCCGCATCCTGTGAAATTGAAATACTCTCCGTTAGTCCCTAAAATATAGTACGTATTGGCATCTAATCCCCGGAAAGAAAGACTGGGACCATTTTCATTGCCTTCAGCAGTATGGTTGTAGACGACATCCAGGATGACTTCGATCCCATTTTTATGCAGCTCTTTGACTAGGGTTTTAAACTCCTCGATGACAGCGCATTTTTCAGAAGAAGTGGCATACCTATTCATCAAACTAAAAAAATTCACCGTCGAGTAGCCCCAATAATTACAGAGTGTTTTTCCTGTCTCCGGATTGACTCGAGGGTTTTCACATTCATTAAACTCAAAAATGGGCAGAAGTTCGACCGCATTGACCCCTAACTCTTTGAGATAAGGAATTTTTTCAATCATACCGAGGAATGTCCCTGGATGTAAAACGTGGCTGGAGGGATCCTGCGTAAAACCCCGGATGTGCATTTCATAGATGATGAGATTTTGAAAAGGAATGAGAGGAGGTGTATCATTTTCCCAATCGAAAACCGCCGGCTTACTTTGATAACGGCCCAGAGGGTTCCGTTTGGCATAATCCGACTCGGCCCATTCATGGCTGGTATTGACACAAGTAGCGTAAGGATCTAGAAGTATCTCATTGCCTATTTTGATCCCATAATCAAAAAGACAAGAAAGTTTTTTAACCGCGATATGCCATATAGTGCCTGTCCGGTTTACATCTGGAGAAAGGGAAAATTGGGCAAAGGGGATTTTTTCCCCCGGAGCGAATAAGACGAGGGAGACGTCCTGCTCTGCAGTAGAATAAAAAGCAAAGTTGACGGCATCGTCCGCAGCAGAAGCTCCAAGAGGACTAGGCTGACCTTTGTCTGTCGTAAAAATAGGGTCCATTTACTTTTCTTAATACCTAAGCATGATTGTATTTGCAATTTTTTTGACAAATTGAGAAACTGCTTTCTTACATAGGGTAAAGCTTTTCGTTTTGAAAAGGTTTATTCCAAAGAATTTATGAGGAGAACGTTCAATGTCTTATGAGAACGCCAAGGCAAACCTGAAAGAGTTCGGTAAAGAGCTTAATCTGGAGCTGCAGTTTGATGAGAACCACACCTGTATTTTAGGTATCGATAATACCTTTTCTTTGCATCTGACCTACGAGCCGCATTCAGACCGCCTCTATTTGTATTCTCCGATCCTCGATGGTCTTCCTAAAGACTCTGGGAATCGTTTGAAACTTTATGAGTCGCTTTTGGAAGGTTCCATGCTCGGCGGCCAAATGGCCGGCGGTGGCATTGGAGTCGCTGTGAATGAGGAACTGATCCTCATGCACTGTGTGCTTGAAATGGGAATCGGTGCTGATCCTTCTGCTCTGCGTCGTTTCGCTCCTATCTTTGTAGAAGCTGTCGAGCGCTGGAGAAAGAGAGCTAAAGATCTCAGCGAAGGACGTGAACCGCAAGATGATGGCAAAGGGGGCCAAAACCGTCCACCACATCCGATGACACCCACAGGACCTGGTGCTCACGGCAAACCCGGACAACCCTTCATCAAGATTTAAGCAAAACTAGTTTAATCGAATTGAGTGTAGAGAGCATGACTTCGTCGTGCTCTCCTATTTTTTTCTCTACGCTTTTTACACTTGTCATGACAGTCGAGTGATCTCTAGAAAAAGCTGAAGCAATTTTCAAATACGGCATTTTAAGCATGGAACGGCACAGATACATCGCAACTTGCCGCGGCAGACTGCATTCTTGGTTTTGTGATCGGCTTAAAATATCGGAAGCTTGGATATCAAACGATTCGGCAGCGGCCCGGACGATTTTTTCAGGGGTCAGCGCTTTTCTTTTTTGATCTTCCATCAGAGTTTCTATCCATTTTTGCACCAGTTGCAATGTAATCTCATTTTTGCCTTTTCTCAGATGAATAGTCTCAAGTGCGCTCTTTATTGACTTAACACTGGTGAGACTTTTCAAAAGAAATCCTTCGACTTCTTCGGAGAGAAGGAGTTTTTTTTCTTCGACCTTTCTTTTAAAAAAGTCTTTTTGCTCTTGGCTGCTTAAGAGTTTGAAGGGGAGGACAAGACCCCATTCAAAACGGCTGGTTAAACGCGGCTCGATCCCTTCTAAAAGAGAAGGAAGGCCGCTGCCCGCTAAAATGATTTGTTTACCGGCTACATGCAATGTATTGAAAGTATGGAAAAGCTCTTCTTGTGTTGCGCTCCGATGAGCTAATTGATGAACATCATCGACGAGCAGAACATCATGCTGTCGATAGAGCTCGCGCAGTTTTTGCATGCCGCCCGTTCTCATCGCCGCTACAATATGGTTGGTCAGGGTACTGGCCGTGACGTAAAAGCAGTGCTTTTTTTGAGCCGTTAGGTAAAAAGATGAGGCCATTAAAAGATGGGATTTCCCTGTTCCTGCGGGGCCATGCAGATAGATCGGATTATAGGTGGGCTTTTCAAGCGATTCTTTTAAAAGAGAAAAGCTTGTTTCATTTGTTGTTCCAGTGAAATAGGTTTCCAAGAGGCATCCCTGATCCAAACTATCGGGAGCAAGATTAAGAACAGGCTTCCAGATTTTTTTATCTTTGGGAGAAGGAGCGCCGGCCAAAGAGATATGGACCTTGATCAGTCTTTGGTTGTTATTGCGGAAAAATTGCCGGACTTGAGGGCGTAAGTGTTCTTCGAACCAGTTGACCTGGAATGAATCTTGAGCCTCTAGATAGAGATTGCCTGCATCAAAAAAGACAACCTTTAAAGATTTTGCCCACTTTTCTATCGCTTCAGACCCGAGTTCTTTCACTTGGGTCTGAAGAAATTCTTCCCAAACTCTCATGTTTTTAATTTTATCTTTTTAGTCATCCACCACTGTTGGAGAATACCCAGGAGCATGGAAGATAGCCAGTAGATATTAAGTCCTGAAGGGAAATTATAGAACAGCACGGTGAAGACAATGGTCATGATATTACCCATGAACCTTTGCTGTTTTTGCTGATCTGTCATATTCCGAGGATCTTTCGGTGCTGTTGCTGACATCCGCTGCTGAAAGAACATCGCAGCTCCCAGCAAAAGAGGAAGAAGGTGAAATGAAGTGCCGATGAACCAGATCGGGGTGCTCCAGGAAAAAACAACATCAGGAGCAGCCAAGTTATCGATCCATCCCGGGATAAAACTTGCTCCCCGGAGTTCAAAGGTAGATTTTAGAAGATCGAACATTCCAATCAAAAAAGGCATTTGAATGAGAAGAGGGAAGCATCCGCCTAAAGGATTGACGCCATGCTCTTTGTACATGCTCATGATTTCCATCTGAGCTTTTTTAGGATCTTTTTTAAATCTCTCTTGGAGGGCCGTCAACTTGGGTGCTAGTTTTTGCATTTTCACAGTTGATTTGATCGACCAGGCGTTGAGCGGGTAAAGCATAAGGCGTAGAGCGATTGTCAAAAGAATGATTGCAAATCCCCAAGAATGGACGACCGCATAAAAAATTCTCATCAGGAAAAATAGAAACTTTGCAAACGGCTCGGAGATAAACGCAAACCATCCATGAAAACTCTGCACAGCGACATAATCCCCGCCATAGACGGCATCATTTTTCTCTAAAATGTTCTTTGCCAGCGGACCTGCAAACACTCTAAAATTATAAGTGCCTGCGTGGTTTTTGAAAGGGAGCCTCATATTATAACCAGGATAACTGGCTGCGGGATAAAGATTATTTTCTGAGTCGATGACCGTTAGTCGTGTCGGCACATCGCTTCCAGGGATTTGATATGCTGTAAAGCCCGCATTAATTTCAGTTTGAGGATTGATAATAACAGCAAAAAAACCATTCGAATTCGCAATCCAATCCGGAACAATGGAAGTGACGTTTGTCGCGGTTTTTTTAGGAAGGGAAAGCTGTTCAACCGACCCTTTTTGATTCCGTGTCATCCGGTATTTCAACGATTGAGTCGAGCTACCTGAAACCATTTCTACTTCAGGCACCCCTGTTGTAAGCGATAGATCTTGTGCATTGCCATCGATCTGGATCGTCATATCAAAGGAATAAGGGGCTGCCGAATCATCTTCCGGCAATATGTACGTTTTAGTGATGCGGGCGCTATCCGTTGTGCCTTCCATTTCGATGACATTTTTTTCCAGACGCTTTAGGCGGAAAACGGTATTTGCACTCTGAGGATCGTTTGTTAATGTCGCCATTGCATAGTATTGGGGTTCGACATCTCGGCGCAGAAGGGGATAATAATGATCTACTTGACCCTCATTGAAAGAGCCTTGGTATGTTTGATAGGCTCCTGCAGGGAAACGGTCATATTGGGGATAATCTTTTTCAAGAATGGTATCGACGCGGATTTTTCTGACGACGCTGTCGGGATATTCGTTACTCTGAAGCGGAAGATTGATCTCAGCTAAGGCGCCGTTCATATTCGAGACGACGAGCTGCTGGTATTTGTTTTCGATGACATAACGAATCTCTGCGCTACCGGATTGTGAAGAGGTAGGGGAGGGTGTGAAAGATTGGGTTCTAGTCGATACGGTAGGTGGAGTTGTTGAGGCAACAGAGGTTTGGGGAGGTGGCGCTGGTTGGGGCGGAAATAAGAAATGATTGACTGCGTAAAAAGTTCCCGTCATCAAAACAACAAAGATAATCGTCCGTTTGTCCATGAATAAATTCCTTGAGTAAAGCGCGATTGTAGCAAAAGGAAGGGAAAACAACTAGTGTTGAATCGACTCGCAGAGGTTATTTTTGAGCAGACGAGGCTAATCATGAAATTTTTAAAAAAATCTCTTAAGAAGAGAATCCGTGATTCTTATAATCTTTCTAGTCAATTTAATTTTCTTTAAATCTTAGAGATGAGTAGAATTCCGCTGCAAAAAAAAGGAAAACATCATGAGCACTCGTCCGCTGACTTTCTCCTCTTCAATAGGTGGTCCCCCTCCGAATTATTCTGCGTTACCTGATCTGGTCATTACGCCTAATCCGGGGATCCAGCCTTTGAGAAATGTGACTAATACTCCAGACCCTCGCCTGACTAGAAAAATCCCTTATCCCATTCAACTTCTGGTTTCAAGGATTTGTGGTGAACCTCCTAGTGAATCTAATCCTCAAACTTGGAAAAGATCGCGTCCAGAGGAAGAACGAAAAAAAACCTTTTCTAGGGTAATAACACCTGCACCAGACGTTAATCGATGGCAAACTGTGTTTAAACAGGGTATCTTTTTATTGTTTTTTCATAGGTATGAGGAAGGCATACAAATGATCCGTGAGTCTTATAGTATGCACCCTATTCCGGATTTTTTTTCAGTTCTGGTGTTTGAATGCCGTCAGGCAACAGTGAATAGTCCCGCTACCCTAGCTTATATTGAATGGGGTCTAAAATGTGATCCTCATAATTTCGATTGTTTGTTCTTGAAGGGACTTTGCGATATGGAGGCAGAAAAATATAGAGAAGCTAAAACAACTTTTACATTGTTGAATCAATTACTTCCTGCTGACTCTTTGGTAAAATTTCTCTTAACAAATGTTTCGGATAGGGTTACTTTTTCAAAGATGTCTATCGGTTTTCTGACGAAACAGTCATGACTTACTTTTTTTGTTTGGAAGCGTGGATATGATTCACTAAATGCTCAACGCTTGAGATTAAGCCGCTAAAAAGGCCTTGAGCGACAGCTATCCGTCCAGGTGTATGTCCCATCGATTTGGAAAACCCGGAAAATCCGTATTGCCGTATCGTTTGGAAAATCGTTTTTATGGGGGAATTAGTTATGGAACAGATAGGCTTAAAATAGTTCCAGGCATAACTCAAGATTCCATTTGCACCTGCATCAAAAATAGGCGACTTTGCAATTTTTGCGACATCATTATTTGAAGGATCGACCATAGAATCCCTCATCGCTTCAACAGCTGGAATAGAAACCGGCAGAAATAATAAATCCCGTCTGAATAAAGAAGAGGTTCCAGTTAGAAGGTGGAGGGGTTTCCCCGACGCGCTGATTTCTTTTGCTACCATCAGCAGGCCTTTCCCTTGCTTTTGCATGCGCAGTCCTAGCGCACTCAAAGGCGCGATAATAAATTTTCCCAAAAACGTCTCACCTGCAGAGGCAAAGAAGTTAGAAAAAGAATTGAAATAATCTGGTAGGCGCGTATTCCGGTAAGCATTATTCATACGCATTGAAGAGGATGGTGAGGTGGGTATTTCAGAAGAAGGTGGGGGTACAGATACTTGAAAAGGAAATAAATTTTGAAGGGCTAGCTTTTGATATCCCGACCAAACAAAATTTCTTGCATTAGGCAAATTAAGATGATAGGAATTGTGATAATTAGTGTCGTTTGTGCTCATAATAAAATTACCTTCGTTGCGAATTATTATATAGTATTTAGAAATTTATTATAAGCTGTAATCATTTATTTAAATTGTAACTAACTGATAATTGGATATTTAAGAGAAGTAAAGAAAAAAATAAAAAATGACAAACTAAATATTAAAATATTTAGTTTCTAACTGAGTCCATGCTGAAGATGAGAGAGAAATTCTTGAAAAGAAGCTGTCATGCGAAGCCCTTCTAGCCAATCGTCATCAAGAAGCTCTTCGAGGCAAGGGAGAGATTTGGCGTCGTGGGATTTTTGAATAAAGTGGAGGGATTTTTCGAACTGCCCCAATAGGGAAAAGAGGCAGCCTAAATGATAGAAGGCCTGTTCGTTGCCTAGACGGACAGCTTGCATCAATTTATTTTCTGCTTCCCGATGGCATTGGTCGGCAAGGTCTTTATCGTAGGAATGCTGGGCAATATTGATGAGGGTGATGGCCCAGTCTAAAATCACAAAATCGTTATCTTCTTCCTGTTTGAGGGCAAGCCGGTAATGATTCAAAGCCCGATAGAAATGATCCATTTCTCCCAGTGCTTCACCGAGATGGGAATAAGCAAGTCCGATCCGGTAATGAATGCGGGGAAAGTCGGGGTCGATCATGAGCACTTGCGAGAAAATTTCCAGAGATTTTTGATAAGCGTTTTCATCTTCATGGCAGTCGCCCAGCAGATCAAGATTAATGGCGTAATGATAAAGCCATTCGGGGTGCATGTAGAGGGCGTTCTTTTGAGTTTGAAGGGTATATTCAAAATATGAAAGAGCCTGCTTTAAGAGCTGCGGGTCTTCTTTCATTTCTCCTAAACGGGAGAGTACATAACCATACTCAAAATAAGAGGCGCTGATCGGTTTTAAATCGAAGGCCTTGGCATAAAACCGAACCGATTTTTCACAAGCGTCAATGTCGTCGTCTGCATCTCCTACTTTTGCGTAGACCTTGGCAATGCCGTACCAATCTTGATAGCGGGTGCGGTCTAAGGAGAGTCCCTCTTGGAATTTTTCAATAGCTTGATAATAGTAATCCAAATCATTGAAATAGATTCCCCAGGAGAATAAGCACTGTCCATAAGAATGCCAAACCTGAGGATTCTCTTCTTCGGATAAGTCCATTGCCTCGGTGATCTTATTTTGAGCTTCATAGAGAAGATCAATGCGGTCGGTGAGCTGTCCGAGTGTAGCTAAAGCCTCCGCCCACGTTGCAAGAAGTTCAGCGTGTTTAGCATTAAAGACATATCCGCGTTGGCATTTTTCCAGACAGGCGCGGAGCCGTTTAAGGTCTTTAGTCCGCCGTCCTGACTCTAAAAGGAACAAAGCCCATTCATGCCAAAGCTCGACACTGTAGGGGCGAAGATGGGCTGCAGCGGAAAAATATTCATGCGCTTGGGTAAAATGATCTTCATCATGCGTATGAGCATAGAGAAGGCTCATACTGCGTGCGAGCAAGAGCCAGCCCTCAAAGGAAGAAAGGGTTAGGGCGACTGCGCTTTTAAAGCAATGGATAGCTTTAACGATATGGCGGGTATCATTGACGAGGCTGGCCATTTCTAGGCTAGCGAGGCCAAAATCGATCCAAAATTCTTGAGGAAGCTGATCAGGATAACCAGCGGCTTTTTGAAAGGCTTCTAGGGCTTTTTGCAAATCAATGGCTTCACCGGAATGGAGGGCAATCTCGGTCGAGATTTTACCGTAGTCCCAATAAAGTTCGACGTAGATATCAGAAGTCTTATCTTCGATCAGCTGCAAAGCTTTTTGAAGTTTTTCTTCCGCTTCTAAGAAGTAATGATGCTCTTTGTAAGTTTTGCCCAGCAGGTGAAGAGCATTTCCCCAGGCTTGCCACACTTCAAAATAATCCGATGCCAGCTGAGTGGAGATTTTGAATTTTTTCGTTGCTAGCAGGAGGGCTTTTTCTTTTCCTTCGATTGATCCATGTTCAAATAGAGCTAAACCTTGCCGGTAAAAAAGTTCCGCATTGCAAGGAGCAAGCTCAGCCGCTCTTTCAAAAAGCTCAAGGCCTTGCAGATCTCCTTTTAATAAAGCCAACTCACCCTGCGCTAAATAAAATGACGCTTGATCATCCAGGGACTCATGACAAGTCCATGGCCGTTGAGAGTATGAACTTTCTGAAACCATTTTATTACCGATTAAAAAGGACGAGTTTTCCAGGAACTTTTTTTTCTGGGGTCGCCAATTAAGTGCCGGATTATAGGAAAGGACCTCATTTCCCACAATCCATTACCCTTTTTAAAAAGTTAAAACAGGATTTAACTATCTAAATATAAAAGAAGTATAAAAAGTTTTTATCTAAAAATTAAGAGACACTCTCTAAGGAAAACGGACGGCTTCAAGAAAAATGACATTGAACATCTCTTGCGAGAAAAGTTTTGCTTTATCGCTCTGAAGATATTCTTGTATATTTTTTAGATAATTATTGTAGGTCGCTTTATCCATCGTGCGAATGTAGTCGTAGACTTCATTGAAGTCGCGGAAGTCCCTTCGATCGATAAAACAATTCTTAGGGATATAATCGGTGACATTGCTCGCTCCCCAATAGATTGGGACAGATCCAGCTGCGAAGCTGTCAAAGATTTTTTCAGTGATGTATCCTTTAACGTCTCTCATGTTTTCATAGCAGACATTGAACCGGTAGTTCTTCAAAGTTTCAAGCTTATTTTCTACAGAGCCTCGATAGTTTTTATATCCTTTCTTTTCCCAGGCAAAACCATAAAAATCGAAAATATTGGGTTTATCCTCAAAAAATTGGATAACGGATTCTCTTTCTTTATAGAGTTCTTGAGAGTGTTTGCTCTTCTTGTTAGAGGACATCTGCGTGACAAGTTTTTTTTCTTCGAAGGAAGGAAGATTTTTAAGCATGGGTTGTAGAACAGGATAATAAAATTTGAAAAACTTTTTATTGTCGACGAGGTCATCATCCCACGTATAAATTCTTTTAAACTTATCTAAAAATTCGGGTTCATAAGCGCTTTTTCTCCAAACAGGAGGCTCGAAAGCAAACAAGAGCAATTTTTTCTTAGGAAATTTTTCTAAAGTTCCTTCTTTTAGGTGATAAGGCTTACTCCAAAGAACAACATAAGTCAGTTCATCTTTATCTTTTTCATTCTTCAGATCAGTCACGAAGAGCCGTACATTTTTCTCTTGAAGAGTCTTAGTTATTTCAGCAAGCCATTGGAATTTAGTGATGCCTTGATCATTCGGATTGGGCCAGCTGTGGACTAAATCGATTTGTTTTTTTCTCTCTTTAGGCTCACCCGCATTGAGCAGTATAAGAGGAAATAAAAAAAGAATTATGATAGTCTTCAGCATAGGAAAAAAATTATCGAGAAAAGGGCTTTTAAAAACAAGAGACATTCCCTCAGTAAAGAGTACATGAGAATGTTTCGGAAATTTACTTTTTTAACAAAAATAAGGCGGTTTTATATGAAATTCTTAGTTCTTTTAGGAAGGATTTTTTATTCAGCGATTTTTATAGGTTCAGGAATTGGTCATTTTTCTAGTTCAGCTATTCACTATGGTGAGATGCACGACGTCGCTATGCCAGAGCTTCTTGTTCCTGCTGCAGGAGTTATTGCATTATTAGGAGGTCTCAGTATTCTTCTGGGTTACAAAGCTCGGTTGGGCGCATGGATGATTGTGATTTTCTTAGTTCCAGTCACATTGATGATGCATAATTTTTGGACTGTGAATGAGCCGGGATTAAGAATGGTTCAGCAGGCAATGTTCATGAAAAACCTATCTATGCTAGGCGCTGCTCTTTTGATTGCGTATTTTGGTCCCGGCCCTTGCAGTTTGACCAAGTTTAAGAAGAAGAAAAAGTAAGCTACTTCATCTCTTGCTGATAGGCAAAAGCCTTATCAGCAAGAGCTTTTCGATTGGGTTTAAGCCCGGTCTGCTCCAAAAGCTCAAAAACTTTGATCGGGATTTTATATTTAGGCAGGTGCAATTGAAGCCTCGTTTGCAATTGCTCTAAAGGAACCAAATCTTTCAAAAAAACCACGGGCCTTGCTCCGAATTCCTCATCGGGGATCGGTACAACGATGGCTTCATGCATTCCGCAAACGCGTCGAATGACTTCTTCGATCTCTTCAGGCTGGATATTTTCTCCTCCCGAGATAAAGAGATTGTCTTTACGTCCTAAGATTTTGAAGATGCCGTTTTCCCAATGGCCTAAATCTTTAGTCTGAAACCAGCCCTCTTCATTCAAGGGAAGGACTACGCCTTTTTCTTTTTCATAATAGCCTTGAAAAAGAACAGGACCTTTCACCCAAATCTCATTGTCTTCGCTTATTTTCATCTCTGCATAAGGATGAACCTGGTGGGCTGTGACAATCTGAGAGCTCATTTCTGTCATTCCATAAGAAGGAAGCACATTCCAAGGAGTCTGTAAATCCGGGAGCGGAGCGCCCCCCAGCAGGATTGTTTTTAAATGCGGCAGCTCAGTGGGTGATTTTAAAAGTCTATAAAGCTGCGTGGGGACTAAAGACAAATGCGTTGCCCTATCCCAATTTGAACTCATCAAAACAGAGCTTTTGGCCAGATAAGACCGGAATAAAATGCCGAGGCCTCCAACATGGCAAAGTGGGAGTGTCAGCGCCCATCGATCGGAGGGCTGCAAAGGAATAATGTCGTAAGAGCCGATCGCGCTAGAAACTAGATTACCCAACGTATGACAAGCGATCTTAGGAGATCCCATGGAACCGGAAGTAAAAAGAAAGGTTGCAAGCTTTGAAAGATCCCATGCGGTATTGCGAGGAGTTTCAGGCTCTGGCATCAAAGGAGTAAAAAGTTCTGTTCCCAGTTTTTCAAGCGCCTGCTCGACTGAAGGTAGGCGCGGACTTAAAGGGCAGGCGATTTTGCCCATTTTCCAGCAGGCAAAAAGCGTCAAAATAACTTCGATCGTCGAAGGAGCTAGAAAAGCGACGCGCTCACCCGGAAAAGCTTCAATCTGCCTGCACATTCCTTCAACATGATCTTCGAATGTTGCATGATCCCAAGTAAAATGATCCGTAATTAGCATGGTGTTACCATTTCCTTTTTAATCTCGAATTCCGAGGGAAAATGAATTTTTCCATCGCGGATGAAGGGAGGATCTTTGAGAAGATCTTCTTGGAGATGTAGAACAGTGCCGATTCCTAAGGGATGGGAAGGGATATCAAGTGTGTGTGCAAGGGAGGCGATTTGATGGATGCCGATGCCACTCTCATAGCTACTGCTTAAGATAATAGGTGCTTTTTTTTCAGGTAGCCCGCGGACCATCGGTTTCCACACTTGAGTCAATCCAATGGATGCGTCATCCGAAGCCATGGGAAAAGGGGAGATATCATAACCGGGATCTTCGATGAACTCAAAATCTTCGGCGTCGAAATGCGAGATAAAAGAATCGATTTTTTCTCGGCTCCACTTAGCTCCAATATCTAGACGGAGACGAAAATCGTCTTTCAAAGTTTTTACCAAAAAAACAGCTTCCGGAAGATCGAACGATCCTAGTTTGATTTTAGCTGTCCTGCAGCCGTGATTTTTTTTAGCTCTTTTTAAGATGTCTGGGATACTTCCCATGAGAAATAAACAGACAGGCGCTTGCAGGATTTTAGGCGCGCTGAGTCCAAAGAGACCAAACTCAACCGAAGGAAATAAAGGTCCCTCATATCCTTTTTGAACAGCTTTGAGTTGAGCTAAAACTTGATCGAGACTTTCAGGATTTCGGCCTGGAAGGGGAGAGACCTCGCTCCACGTATCGACTCCTTGAAGCAAAAAGCCTTCTTTCAGCCCAAAGACCTCTTGAAAGATCTTAAAATGAAAAATCTTAAAGTCCATAAAAACAAAATTAATATTATAAAAGAATAAGATAAATAAAAATAATATGCAGGCGTTCCCTATTCCTCTTCGAGATTAAATGTTTCTGCTGCTAAAATATTCGGAAAAAAAGAGGATATATGGCTGCAGGAGTAAGTTTAAACTTTCAGGGATTTGTAGAGAGAGAAAATTTATTTTCTTACAAAAACTTGTTTGTCAGTGAATGTCCACAATTGAAAGATCAGCATTTATGTGAATTTCTCAAAAAATTAGATCAAGAAGAGTATGCCGTTATTCAACTAGAAAACAGGTAAATAAGCTCACCTCCAAAAAAGCAATCTACTCCATGGAATAAGGGGCTTCTGGTACTCAATTTATGTACTCCTGTATATTTGGGAATTACCGCTCTTTTTTTTGAAAAGCTCGATCCTATGAAAGCCGATAACTCCTTTAAAAAAGTTTTCCACATAGCCGGTATTTTTGCTTGTATCGTTTATATCTTCACATTCCCAGAAAAGATAGATGAGCCTATGTATAGACTAGAAAGCGCAGAATGTGAGCTGAGTAAATTAACCACTACAAGAGTTAAGAGGTTGAAAGAGAAATTAGACAGGGTGCAAACTGAATACCGGAAGTTAAAAGATGCCCAGGCGCCTTCTATGTCCCTATCAGTAGAAGAAGTTCAGATGCGGGATGCTGAACAGTATTTCACAGATCAGCTTCTTACAGTTGCAACAAATCCGAAATTGCAAAATTAGAGAGATGGTTTTTGAGCGTTATGAATTGTTTTTTGTTTTTTTATTTAGAAAGGTTTAGACTTTTTGATAACAACAGATTTTTATGCAGATCTCATCAAAAAGTCCTTATTCTGTACCGAGCTTAGTTTTTTATACTGGCGCAGCGGTGTTGGCCTCGATTACAGTCTACAAACTTATCCGCTGGGCTATCACTTATTTTCAAAAGCCGCTTCCTAAACCCACTACTCTTGATCTCACAAAAAAACCTATACCGCCGCCTGCTCGGGAAATTCCTCCTTTAAAGCCGCCAGCTGTTGAAGATATTAAAGTCGCTCCTCCTCGAATCATTCCTGATCATGAAATTTTACGGGGAAAGTTAGAGAGCGGAGTTCATCTGAGAGACTGTCTTGATGCGCCTGAAATCATCCAACGATATCGCGATGACAGTGGGATTCTAACTCAAATCGCAAGAAGCTTTTTTCACAAGCGCCGCTCAATAGTTAGAAACCGTGAGGATCTTGCAGATTTTCTTTCACATCTTCAAGATACTCATATTGCTCAAGTCATGACTAAGATCTGTTCTCACCAGATCTGCTCCAGCACAGAAGTAAGGCAGATCTTTGAAGTATTTCAAGGAGTGAAGCAGCTGGATCCCGGACAATTGCTTATCGATGAGAAAAGTTCCGGTACAGGAGATTTGACGGTATCCCTAGAACATCTCTTTTCTTTACTTTCCTTTTCTTTCTCAGATTCAAAGGCAACACAGATAATTAGACATGAGCTTATGCATCATTGGTGGCGAAGACAAGCTACTGCCGCTATGGATATCGAGAGAAGCAATCGCATACTTTTGCCTATTTTTGAGTATCTTGCCCAGAACCTTCCTTCTGAAGTGATCGCCCAGGCATTAATTGCATTGAGCTACACCTATCATCCCTATATCAATGGATTAGGAGGGGATTTTAGAAGTCAGGTCCATATATTTGTGAAAAATGAGCTTCCTCAATTTAACTATCTCATGGAGATCTGTGCTACGAAGACAGAGTTGAAAGCTTCTCTTAGAGGCGCCTTACGGCAGATTTATCTATCGAACCAAAACACTACCAAGTGTATCAGTATCGCTTGGACATCGGGTCTTTTTTTAGCGGCTTATTTTCAAGTCTGGGAAAACCAAAAAGAGATGAAAGATTTACTCGATTTACTCTGGAACTTTGTGGATCATTTTTATGTGACTTATCAGGGATTTCCGCTGAAGACAGAATCTAACCGCAATCTCCCCCTTGCTTTTACCTTAAGTGTTCTTCAAGAGGTAGACCCAGAGAACCCTTTATTAGCTCTTGCTAAAAAGCAATTGGCCGGCTTTCCTTCTTTGTGGGAGACGGTCGCTCAGGCAAATTCTTAAGAACTCACGATAGAAAAGGCGAGCAGCACTGTAAAAAGTACAAGCAATTTGCCGGTCTGGGCAAAGGGAACATTGAGCAATCTCTTATCCTGCACCGTCCACATCGCTTTAATCGGAACAAAAGCGGGGATGAGCAAGATCGGCATCAGGTAATATCCGTAAAGGCAAGGAATCAGGCAGGCAGCGATCAGACAAAAGCTGTACTCCAGACGTCCGAAAGTTTCTCCAAAGCGCACAGGAAGAGTTTTTTTATTGCATCTGCGGTCTTCATGGACATCGCGCAGATTATTGGCGGTGAGAATCGCTGTTGAAACAAGGCCTGGACAGAAGCCTAAAATTCCCACTGCAAGCGGAAGCTCATGGACTTGTAGATAATAGGTGATCAAGGTCGCAATAGGCCCGTAGAAGAAAAGCACAAAGATATCTCCCAATCCTAAATAAGCCAGCGGCAGAGGGCCTGCGGTGTAGGCCAGACTCAGAGCAATATAAACAATGGCCATTAGACTGATCAGAGGTCCGCCTTGAAAGGCAAGATAGGCGCTGAAAAGAGCCGCTGCAATGAAAGCGAGGATGATTGCTCGTTTCATGACTGGAAGGGCGATTAGGCCTGCCTGAGTCACACGGCGGGGCCCTTTTCGATCGGATGTATCGGCGCCTTTCAAGAAGTCAAAGTAATCATTGGCAAAGTTGGTGCCGACTTGAATGGCAACACCGGTTAAAAGCGTGAAGAGAAAAGTGAGAAAAGAAAAAGATCCAGACTTCCATGCCAGCGCGGTGCCAAGCAGGGCTGGGCTGATGCTAGCGATGAGAGTTTTTGGGCGGCTTGCTTCGAGCCAAACTGAAAATGTTTTCATAATTATCCTAGCTGAGTTTTTTTGCAGACCATCGTTTATCGGGTCGTAAGAAAAAATGGACGGGAACGCAATTATCAATGGCCCATTCATGTTCGACCTTCATCCAGCAGCAGAGTGCCCAATGGATTCCACCATGCGCGACAACTAGGACTGGGCCTGGTTGCAGTAGAGCTTGGTTGATTCCATTTTTTGCTTGCTGAAGAAAAGCTTGCACAGGACCTTGAGCTTTTGAAAGAGCATCATATCCAAGTCTATTCATTTCCAGCCAAACTGCTCCGGTGCACTCTGTCAGATCGGCAATTTCATAGTGGGGGGCTTGCAGTTTTGAGGTGATAATCTCTTTGGTTTCCTTGGCTCTTTTGAGAGGACTGAAACAGACACTTTGAATCGGTAAGGAGGTCACAATACGCTCGATGTCGCTGGCCTGCTGCCTTCCCCGTTCATTAAGTGGAATATCGAAATGATCGGTATGAAGACCTTTAAGATTATGATCTGTCTGTCCATGCCGGATAAAATAAAATTCTTTCTGATGAATCATCAACATATTATCCACTTTTATGAATTTTTTTATAACTTATCCGTATCATGAACCTATCCTAATAAATTTCGAATGTCACAAACCGTACTCACTTGTACGTATCTAAACGCGATTATTACAGGTGATTCCAGCCGTGTTCGGAATAAAAACTTTCAGATTTGATTGCATAAGCAACATAGGGGATTGTATTGGAGGGCAGGTGATCAAGAGGAAAAAACTCTAAAGCGGCACATTTTTCAGGTTCTTGATTGGCAATCGTGCCTTGCCAAGACCTGCACTCGAAGAAGATGTCAAGATTAAGGCGTCCAGATTTACGGTGCATGACATGGATGACTTTTAACTGAGAAGAGCATAGCTCAATGCCCGCTTCTTCTCGGGCTTCCCGGATCATCGCTGCGGTTGCTGATTCTCCCTCTTCGACATGTCCTGAGACAAGACCGTAGTGGCCGTCGCAGTAGCCGGTATTTTTTCTTAGGAGAAGAAGGACATCATTTTCTTGCCTTAAGATGAGATAGGCGCAGACAAAAGTCCCCGTTTTTTTCTTAACTAGAAGTGAGCTGGGTTGTGGTTGATTCATGTTTTTTGTCCGCTATTGACCTAGATGTATGCAAAATTATTATTTCTCGGGTTAATAATCCATCGGATTAAGAAGGCGGATACCGGTTGGGACAAAATCTTTGATGTTTTCTGTGACAAGGATGAGATGATGTTGAATCGCTGATGCTGCTAATAGAGAATCGATGACAGGCAGAGTTTTACTATGTCCGCATAAATTGCCCCAAATGTAGGCAGTTTGTTTATCGATAGTCAAAATACGGCTTTCAAAACGGGGGATTAATTCTTCCTCTAACCATTCTTCGAGAATCGCTTTCATTATTTTGTTGTCACTACTTAACTTGGCAATGCCCTTTTGAATTTCTCCAATGCTAAGGACGTTGATAAAATAGGCTGACTCTGAATGTTTCTCAATCCATGTTTGTAATTTTGGATTAGGATGAGTCTTAATTTTTCTTAATTTCGAAAGGATACACGTGTCTAATAAATAGCTCATAGATCGATCTCTCTTCCTAAATCATCAGTTCGTTCAATTTCTAGATCAACTTCTGGATACGGTGCTTCTCTAAAAAAATCCAAAAGGGTGTTTTTTGGTTTTCGCAAGTTCTCGAACTCCTCTTTTGAAATGATGATTGCAACTTCATGTCCATTTTTAGTAATGGTTTGATACCCGCCATGTTCAACTTCGCTTACAAGTTCCGAAAATCGCGCTTTGGCTTCTTGAAGCTGCCATACTTTTTTTGTTCTTCTCGAATGCTTTCGACTCTTTCTAATTCTACCCATATTACACCCACTAGTCAGACTAGTCTTAGTGTAAGAGGTCGGATAAAAATATTCAAGATTATTTAATTAACTCATTAAAATTCAAAGGGTTGGCATTTAAGGGCAGCTCTTCAATCTCAATCAGGGTTTCCTTTTGAATTGTTTGAAGTTGGGTTTTCTTTTTTGGACATAGGCATTTCGTCCTTCTTGCCCTTCGGGGGTCATATAAAAGAGCATAGTGGCGTTGCCTGCAAGCTCTTGAAGACCTGTTTGCCCATCGCAATCGGCATTGAGGGCTGACTTGAGGCAGCGGAGTGCGATAGGGGAATGCTGGAGCATTTCGTTGCACCATTGAAGAGTCGTGGCTTCAAGCTCTTCATAGGGAACAACACAATTGACAAGGCCCATGTCAAGTGCTTGCTGGGCATTATACTGGCGGCAGAGGAACCAAATTTCACGGGCTTTTTTCTGACCGACGGAGCGGGCTAAATAACTAGAACCAAATCCTCCATCAAATGAGCCGACTTTAGGACCGACTTGTCCGAAAATGGCGTTATCTGCAGCGATCGTGAGGTCGCAGACGACATGGAGCACATGCCCGCCGCCGATCGCATATCCGGCCACCATTGCGATGACAGGCTTAGGACAGGTACGGATCTGCCGCTGAAAGTCGAGAACATTGAGCCGTTCCTGCCCCTGATCGTCAACGTAGCCGGCATCGCCGCGGATTTTTTGATCTCCTCCAGAGCAGAACGCCTCTTTGCCTTCTCCAGTGATAATAATGACACCGATGGAACTATCGTATCGCGCGTCATTAAAGGCGTGCATCATTTCATCGACAGTCAGAGGACGGAAAGCATTGCGGACTTGGGGGCGGTTAATGGTGATTTTAGCGACGCCGTTGTATTTATCATATTTGATATCGGTATAAGTGCCGCAAGCGGTCCATTGAACTTCTGTTGCGAGGGATGTCATAGTTTATCCTTAATTTACAGCGTAGGCAAGAGCCTGGATTTTTTCTTTGATTTTCTCCTCAATGGAGAGATGGAGGGTGCGGTTTTCTGCGCGATTGGTTTTTAATTCGATGAGTACAGATTTTTCTTCCCGAAGAATACGCGTCAGCTGGGAAGGATCTGTCATCGAAAGATAAGGAAGATGGAACATTTTAGCGGCATCTTCAAATTGCCAAGGGTGGTTTCCTGCGACATACTCTTCAAAGATCTCTTTTTTCTGAGAAATAGGAAGGAAAGAAAAAATTCCTCCTCCTTGGTTATTGACGACGAGTAAAATGACAGGGACCTTGCATTTCTGTAAAAGAGCCAAAGAATTCAGATCATGCAATGCGGTTAGGTCGCCGATGACAGCTAAGATAGGACGTTGGGTCCCTTCTGCAATTCCAACGATCGTCGCGATATTGCCATCGATGCCGGAAGTGCCTCGTTTGCCATAGATGGGACCTCGATGGAAGCGGGGAAAAAAGAACTGGTCTCCATCACGGATCGGCATGCTATTGGCAAAAAAGAGGGAATAGTGCGGGGGAAGGTGGTGTTGCAAGAAACGGATGAGCCCCGGTTCTGAAGCCGGCGGGATGAATTCATCGACATGCCCTTCGATCACTTGACTTAAGACCTTCCAGTTGTTGAGCCAAGAGACGCGGCGGGGAATCCAAGGAAGGAGCTGCTCGCAAAAGACAGTAGGGTCGGTCTGGATACGATGGGTCAGTGTATGAGTGGCGTCGTGCCGCTTCGGATGATCGGCGACCATGGCATAGATCTGAGGGGCTGTTTGTTTCATCCATTGAAGAAGAGGTTTAGAAACGAGCCGGTCTCCAAAATGCAAAATGCAATCAGGTCGAAAGTGAGGCACGAGTTTTAACACCATGTCGTAATACGGAATGACGTTATGGTGCAGCCCTTCAGAACGGAGCCCAGAGATAATATCAGGTAAAATCGGCCAATCTAAGAGTTCAGCCAGTGCAAAAATCGACTTAAGGGAACGGGAAGAGCTCATCGATCCTGCAATGATGACACCCCGTTCGCACGAGCTAAGTTTTTTTGCCCACTGTTCGATCGAGTGAGTGGAAAGGGTATGATGCGTGGGTTCGTAATGGGTAGAAGGAAGAGATTCGCCTTCATATTCTGACAAAAAGGGTTCTCGGAAAAGGCAGTTGAGATGGACAGGCCCTTTGGGACTCTGTGTGGCTCGGTATACAGCTTGGGCAATCGTCGAGCCGATAAATCCATCGGGGATAGCCTGATCAGGACAAGGGATTTCAAAATACCAACGGACATGATCGCCAAAAATTTTAACCTGGTCGGAGGTTTGATTGGCCCCGCACTCTTTAAGCTCAGGGGGACGGTCAGCTGTGATCACAATTAAAGGAACTTCGTCTTCAAAAGCTTCCATGATTGCAGGAAAGAGGTTAGCAACTGCAGTTCCGGATGTGACTAAGAGCGCAACAGGTGTTTTAGATCCTTTAGCATAGCCATAGGCATAAAAACCCGTGCCTCTTTCATCAAAATGAACAAGTTTTTCCAATTCTTCTTCTTGTGAAAAAGCATAAGCCAGGGGTGTCGATCGGGAACCAGGGGAGATACAAACGCGTCGCACGCCTTGCTGCATTAGATGGTACACGATCTGTTTTGCGTATTTATCATTTTGGGGATCAATCATGAATAAACCTCAAATAATGAGCGATTTTTCGATCAAGTTCTTCCCATTCTTTTTCGGCTCTTGAACCTTTGACGATTCCAGTTCCGGCAAAGAGATGCATTTCATTTCCTCGGATAAGGGCGCAGCGGATCGCAACGGCCATATCTGTCTCTTGAGGAGAAACCATTCCAAAGGGTCCTCCATACCAGCCGCGATGGAACGGTTCGACTTGAGATAGATAGGCGATAGCGGCTTGTTTAGGAAGTCCTCCTAGAGCTGGAGTGGGATGAAGATGTAAAAAAAGCTCTTGGTCAGAGACTTCATCTTTAAGGTCTCCTCGGATGCTTTGGTAGAGATGGTTGAGATTTCCAAATGATTTTTGCTCGGGTGCCTGCCATTGAATATCGTGACAGCATTTGAGAAATTTTTCATGTAAAAAAACTTGAACAGCTTCTATCTCGGACGATTCTTTGGAGGTCCATTCTTCCAATTGATCTTTTGTTCCAGCCAAAGCCTCGGAGGTGATTTTTCTCTCTTGTCGATGAAATAGTTTTTCAGGAGTAGCGCCTAAAAAAGTTGTATCGGCATCCAGCTGAAGAAGAAAAAGGGAGGTTTCAGTTCCAAAGGGAGTGAGCATGCGGAGAACTTGCAGTGGATCTATTTTGCCATCGAAAATGAGAGTTGTCTGGCGTGCGAGTACAACTTTTTTCAAATGGTCCTTTTCAATCTTTTCGATGGCATCGTTCACCATCATCCACCATTTATCAAAGGTGGGAGCATCTTTGCGCTGGATCAATTTGGGAAGGGCAAAGGGAAGCTTCGTGGATTCCCATAATTCTTGCTTCATGGAGGTGGGGGAGAAAAAAAGAGAAGCGGGAAAAGGACTCCAGATCCCTTGGCAGGATTGAGGGGAAAAAGCATGACCGCCGAAAGTCAGTGGAGAGTTTTTTTCGACCCCAAGCCCTGCTCCATATCCTGCAAACGCGTAACGGCTGCCGCGAGATTTCCAATAGATCTTTGGAAATTGCCTTCCATCTTGCAAAAAATTAAAGAGACTCGTCATTTCTCTCCGAGGTAAATCGTCACAATGCCAAAGGTCAAAGGATGGGCCTTCACAGAACGGAATCCTGCTTCTTGCATAAGTTTGCAAAAAGCTTCTGCTTGCGGAAAAGCTTGGATAGTGCGTGCTAAATATGTATAGGCCTCGGCATGTGCAGAGATAAGTTTTCCAATGTGAGGAAGAATCTTATTGAGATATAAAAGATAAGATTTTTGGACTAAAGCGTTAGTCGGCAGCGAAAACTCTAAAATCAACGCACGTCCCTGAGGACGAAGAACCCGGTGGATCTCTCGCAGACATTGAGAAACATTATCGACGTTTCGAATGCCAAACGACATCGTCGCAGAGTCAAAGGTATTCTCTAAATAAGGAATGGCGGTGGCCGATGCCATCTTAAGAGTAGCTTGATGGGCATAGGCTTTCAGTTTCGTTCGACCGATTTTGAGCATTTGCTCAGAAAGATCTATTCCAACGGCCTGATGAATACGAGGTGAGTTTTTCAGCAGCGACAGCAGCTGATCACCTGTCCCTGTCGCAAGGTCGAGCAGTTTGATTTTTTCTGTTTTAGGCAGAAAGGAGGCCATTTTACGCCGCCAGTAAATATCAATGCCTCCAGACAAGATTCTGTTGGTCCGGTCATAGGTGGGGGCGATTTCATCAAAAATCTGAAAAACGGGTTGATCTGCCATAAAGTATAAGGTCAACTTGTAACATAAGTTGAAAATTAAAAACTACTTTTGCAATGGTAGTGGTATGTCCAAGACATTTGAAGTCGGCGCTTATCATCATAAACTCAAAGAGATAGAGGTTGCAGGAATCGATCATGCGACTTTTTTAGACTCTGATGAAGTGAGTTTAAAAGAGTTTCATCAAAAACATCCGAAAATCAAACTCTCTCTCACTTCTGAGAAAAAAGGATATGGGATGACACTCCGAGCTCATCGCGGAATGGACCTAGCAAAGGAAAGTGATGGTCTACTGAAAAAGGGTTTTGAAGTGAGGATAGCGCTTCCGGCTGACATCGAGCTGCTGAAATCTTTTGATCTAACTTCAATTGCCTCTCTAGATGTAAAAATTGATCTCATGGCATTTGACTATATTCGTCCTGAGATGGGGTGCCGTACGAATTTCCACACGTTGCTTTTTTCCTGGGAAGGACCTTCGGTTGTCCAAACTTTGCAGTTTTTATACGACCATGGAATTTCTTCCGATCGGATATCTTTGGGACTGGCTCGCTTTGGAGTGATGTTCAAAAATGTAACACCTGGCATGGCTAGCACAGGCTATGCCCAGCCCTGCGAGGGAGACCAGTTAGAAAAGCCGGAAATGAGTGGTGAAGAAATCAACAAGTACATGGAAATGAACACCGCTGCAAAGCTCTTTTACACCTCTTTACAGGGCTGCTATCAATCTTTTATCTATAATGCAGAGAATGGCGATTGGATTTCATTTGATGATGATCTCACTCTTAAATCCAAGAAAGAATGGGCCCGCCGTCAGAAATTGCACGGCATCTTTTTCTATTCTATATAAGCTGCGATAGGAAGGTTTTTGCGGGGACAATGACCGGCCGAGAAAAAGAAAAACAATTTCCTTCGACATAATCCATATCCAACACGACCTGAAAAGCATGTGGAGCTTTGGTGAGCTCTTGGTAATAAAATAACGATTTTGAAAGGCTCGTATCTGAAGTTTTCACTTCGACTATAAACCAGGGTTTTCCATCTTTAGACACCAAAAAATCAACTTCCCGCTTTTCTTTATCTCTTAAAAAGTGGAGACCGTAGTCACCTAGACCTTGATCCGTCCAAAAATGAACCGCTTTGTGCAAATGAGAAGCAATAAAATTTTCTGTACGTGCTCCTGGGTCCTTAAGAAGCGCCCAATCCCAGAGATAAATTTTTGGTTCTTTTAACAACGAGCGAGTTATATTTTTGGTCCACGGTTGTAGAGTAAAGCAATAGTAAAAAGATTTAAGGATTTTAATCCATCGCCCAATGGTATCTACCGAAACATTGACCTTATTGGCCAAAGTGGAATAATTGATTAGCTCCCCTGCCTGGTCTTGGAGCAACTGAGCCAATAGTTCAATTTCTCCCAGCTCTTGAATTCTCGTGAGATCGCGGATATCTTCTGCAAAGAGCTGATGCACACGTAATTTTTTCCAACGTGTATAAAAAGGCCTATTCCTTTTAAGGAAAGGTTCTGGAAATCCTCCAAACTCATAGAGAGATTGGAAATCTTTATCAGAAATTCTGTAAGAGACAGGCGAGATTTCTGTTTCTCTTAAAACAGGATTTAAAAGTTCGGCTACTGAAACAGGATGGAGCCGATAAAGAAAATATCTTCCCATCAAGCTATCGCCCCCTTTTTTGTAGATATCTAACCGGGCGCTTCCTGTTACAATGATCTGAATTTGTTTTGAATATTTATCGAAAAAGCCTTTTAAAAACGTTTTCCATTTTCTATATTTATGCAGCTCGTCAAAGATGACGATAGACTTGTTTGTCATTTGATGGACCCCAACGGCATCTGCAACGTCATCTGCTCCTTTTATAATCAGAGCACGATCTTTAGCTATATCCCAGTTCAAGTAT
This sequence comes from Parachlamydiales bacterium, assembly GCA_003153295.1. Taxonomy (GTDB): domain Bacteria; phylum Chlamydiota; class Chlamydiia; order Chlamydiales; family Rhabdochlamydiaceae; genus PALSA-1444. The sequence continues at coordinate 374,927 of PLXY01000006.1, forward strand.
AAATGATTAGGCCTTGGAGTCGACACTTCCAAAGAAGTTGTGGTTTTTCCAACTTGACGCGGTCCAACTAAGAAAAGCATCTGTCGATCTTTTGCAAGATGCTCTTCCATGACAAACTCGTAAATTCTTTTCATTGTTAACCTTTCTGACCATTTTACGTATCATCGGAAATTGGTCAAGACTAATTTACGATACATCGGAAATTGGTCATACGCATCTACCTTATCTTTAATGAGATAAAATTTATTTCGAAAGATTTAAGCAAGCTATAGCTTAAGTGATTTGATTGGGGGAAGGATCGGTTTTTTTAAGAGCCGATTTTTTCTCGACAAGCTTGCCGAGTTTGAAAGTCGACATGACGCAGCTGACCGCGATGGTCAGCACAATCAGTCCAGCCGCTGATGCGCTGGCTAAAACTCCGCCACAGGCTTGGATCAGAGTGATGCTCACGACTGAAGCGCTGCCTCGTCCCAAACGGGAACACATCCCATCGATGACGAGCTTACCTTGCATTTTTTCTAACGGGGGCAAGGGGATAAAAGAAATTTCTTTAGATGTATCGAATAAAGTCGATTTAGCGGCGCGGACTAAGCAATAGAATAGCGTGCCTAAAAAGACGAGAAGCTCGATTTTATGGGAAGTCGAAGGATGCCAAATAGCGAGGAAAAAAGCCCCTTCGGTCAATAAGAGGCAAGCGGGGGTGACAAGCGAGGCAACAACCCAGCGGCACCGATGCAGAAGATAAGGAGTAATAACAAGGGCGCTAAAGGCCGTTAAAATACCCGTCCATAGCGAGAGTTGTCCATTATAGGCGCAATAATCACACGGGTCGGGAAATTTTTGTTTGAGGGCATCTAAGAAGATCACTTCGCCTAAAGCATAAGCAACATAGTCGGCAATGGTGATCCAGGCTAAAAGCGAAAGATAGCGGGATTTGACGCAAAGCCGAATACTGTCCCAGACTGATAGGGTGTCTTTGACCTCTTCAACTTCTTTTTTAGGTCCTGCAAATTCGCGCCACAGCTTGGAATATAACCAGGCGGTCAAAATTCCGAAAATGGTCAGGACGATCATCATAAGACTCAAAGAGCGGGACCAATCATGGTTGGAAGCAAATTTTGAAGTGCAAAAGGAGATAATCGGCCCTGCGACCATCGTTCCAATGCTGCCGCCGAGCATCAAGGGACCATAATATTTTTTAGCATCTCCCAGAGGAATATATTGATTAACAAGTCCCCAAAATAAAACCGTCAAGAGAGCGATTTTCCAAAGCTCAGCCATCACGAAAAAAAGCATAGAAAAAGCTTGTGGGAGGATGACAGAGAAAAAATCATTCCACGGCAGCCAACTCCATTGAATAATTTCAGCTTTCCATCCTGATAGAGAGGGATAGATGATGGTGGCAAAAAGCAGAAAAAATCCCGAGAAGAACGCCAGAGTGATAATAAAAACTTTATGGATAGAATATCGATTCAATAGGCGAGTGAGAAGATAGACCATCAAAAGAGCGCAGGGCATGGTTCCGAGTTCAAAGATTGGAAGAGACCCAGCGCCTTTACCGAGATCGGCAACCACAAGGGTATTGCGGGCGCTTTTTAGAATTCCATAATTGATATTTAGTAACGCGACAATACCGACCATCAAGAAAAAAAGAATTTTTGCACGCCGGTCAGTGAGAAATTTCAAATACATGCATATCTCATAAGTGCACAGGATTCTAGGGCACCTCTTGAAAATAGTCAAAGCGAGAATTTGTTTGAAAAAATTGATGTTTTACGAAAAGCTTTCGAAGCTATATGTCCCTACTCAAGTATGTATCAATAGTCTGTCTTTTATCGATGGATCTTATAGGGCAGGAAACCCCTTTGCAATATCAAACTTTAAAGACATCTCAAGGGGTGATTGCTTATATCGATACGGGCGGAAAGGGATTTCCGATCGTTTGTATTCATGGCAATTCATGCTCTTCCGAAGTATTCAAAAAACAAATAGCAGCCTTTCGGGATCGGTATAGAATGATTGCCATTGATCTTCCAGGCCATGGTAGAAGCAGTATACCGTACGATCCCGATATGACTTATACCATTCCTGGCTATGCGGCCCTGATCCATGAAGTTGTTGATTCTCTTGAACTCGGCCCTTTTGCGATCGTGGGTTTTTCTTTGGGAGGAAATATTGCGCTGCAGTGGACAGAGCTATTTAATGACCCCATCCAAGGAATAATGATCATTTCCAGCGCCCCTATGAAATATTCCGAGGAATCGAGGCTTGCTTATCCTCCTTATGCGGGAGGTTACTCCGCCTTTCCTGGACAGCTGACAGAAGCGCAAGCAAAACAATACACGAGCGTTTGTGGATTCCATATTGAGGATCCTTCTGTTTATTTCATGGTCGAAGATGCCATGAAAACCGATGGAAAATCGCGGGAAAAAATGGTGGCATCTGTTCTGGCTGGACGGGGAGTTAATGAGACAAAAATCGTCAGCGGCTTGAATATTCCCTTAGCTGTTGTTGTGGGGAGCAACGATTCGGCTTTAGGACTGGAGTACATTAGACAGCTGAATTATCGCCATTTGTGGCGTAAAAAAGTGCAGTGTATCGAAGATGCGCAGCATGCAATCCCTATTCAGCAGTCTGAAGAGTTACATACGTTACTGAAAGCGTTTTTAGAAGAGATTCAAGTTAAATAGGTTTATCTAATTTAAAGCTACGTTGGGGTTCTTGAATCGTCGGAGATAAATATTCAAGTGGGCTTTTGACCGGAGCTTCATAAGGTCTTGAACTTTCAGAAATGGACTCAGAGAGGTTCCCGATGATCAAATCGCAGACTTCTTTTGGGAGGTCTAAGTCTTTATAACCCCAAATCATCAAAGTGAGTTCCACTTTGATCATACCATGCAGCATTTTTCGATTACCAAAATTTTCAAGAACAGAAGGAATGAGCTCGCGTTGATCCAGATACGGATCTTCAATGATCGGTTGAGTATTAGCCCGGTTTGTAAAATGTTCGTGAAGGACTTCCCAAGGAGGGATATTAACAATTTGATAGGCTAAAATAGATTTAGAGGAGGTAAAGCGGGCAGTAACTTGACGAGGTAGTGTAGTTTTCCTTACAGGACTTCTCACAGGAATAGTAGGTGGACGTGCACGGCAAAGTCTAGCAGCCATCATCTACCTACTTCTGCGTGCGCTTTCTCTCGTGCTCTTTCAAATACCGCTTACGCAAACGGATCGACTTAGGTGTCACTTCAACGACTTCATCATCGTTAATGTAATCGATAGCTGTCTCTAAAGTGAATACGCGAGGAGGTGTTAGGATGATATTCTCATCGCTACCTGATGCACGGATATTGGTCAGATGCTTCTCACGGGTAACATTGACAATGAGGTCATTTTCTCTATTTTGCTCTCCGACGACCATCCCTTCATAGACTTCATCTCCAGGGGAGACAAAAAGCCCGCCCCGTTCCTGTAAGCTGAAAGTTGCGTAGCCTGTTGTTCTTCCTTGGTTGCCAGAGATCATGACGCCTTTTTGACGTCCAACAATGGTACCTCTCCAGGGAGCATAACTGTCAAAAATTGAAGTTAAAATGCCCATGCCACGTGTAATCGTCAAGAATTCGCTGCGATACCCCATCAGACCTCTTGTAGGCAGAAGAAATTGCATGGTCGTGATATTGTGCTCGTTTGTTTCAAGCAGACGCATCTCGCCACGGCGGCGCGAAAGCTCTTCAATCACATTCCCGGAATATTCTTGAGGTACTTCGATGTGGACATTTTCCATCGGCTCAGACTCAACGCCATCGATCGTTTTTAAAATGACTTTAGGCTTGGAGATCACGAATTCATAACCTTCTCGGCGCATCGCTTCTAAGAGAACAGCCAGGTGGAGCTCGCCTCGGCCGCAGACTTCCATCGAGTCGTCTTGTTTTTGGTCGATCTTCAGAGAGATATTCGCTCTTTTTTCTTGCAGCAATCTGTCTCGGATTTTATTCATTGTGACATGCTTGCCTTCTTTACCGACAAACGGGCCGTTATTGACCATGACTTCAATCGCTAAAGTAGGTTCTGCCAGATAGATAGGATCGAGTTGGACGATATTTGCAGGATCGCAGAGCGTATCGCCAATCGTTATATCGGGAATTCCCGCGATGTTGATGATATCGCCAACACCGGCTTCTTCCATTTCAACTTTTTTGAGGCCGAAGTAACCTTCAATTCGGACAACTTTATGCTGGGTAGGATGGCCGTCTTTATTAACGCGTGTGATCATCTGTCCTTTTTTGACCATGCCTTCTAGAATTCTTCCGCAGGCAAGTCTTCCCACATAGTCATCATAGGAAAGGGTAGTCGATTGCATTAAAAACGGAAGTTCTAAGTTTCCGGGAGGAGCAGGAACTTTTTCGATGATCATTTCAAACATGGGTTTGAGGTCGACCATCGGTTCGCCGATATTTTTCGCTGCGATCCCTTGAAGTCCTGAAGCATAAATAACAGGAAAGTCTAATTGTGCATCAGTAGCGCCAAGTTCAACGAAGAGATCAAATGTCAAATTGAGTGCTCTATCGGGATTAGCATGAGGGCGGTCGACTTTGTTTAAGACGACGATAGGTCGAAGGCCCATCTTCAGAGCTTGAGAAAGGACAAAGCGGGTTTGCGGCATCGGACCTTCTTGCGCATCCACAATCAAAAGAACAGAATTGACGAGTCCTAAAACTCGCTCGACTTCACCGGAAAAGTCCGCATGGCCGGGGGTGTCAATGATATTAATTTTATAATCTTCATAGAAAACACTCGTGTGTTTTGCAAAGATAGTGATACCCCGTTCCTTTTCTTGGTCATAGCTGTCCATGACCCGCTCGGGGACTTTTTCATTATCTCGGAAGATGTTCGATTGACGCAAAAGTTGGTCTAATAGCGTCGTTTTCCCATGGTCAATATGGGCAATGATGGCAATATTACGGATTTTTTCTGGGGTATACATAAATTTAATTCCGTCCATGCTACGGCATAGAAAGATAAAACGCTAGAGATAATCTGAATCAAATTAAATATTGAAATTAGCGAGCTTTTTTCTGCAGAGGATCAGTAATGCTCTTGCAGATATGAAGAGGACAAAAGAGAGGATCCCATAAATCAAAACTTTCCATGTAGTTGCAATAAGTCTTTCTCGAAAAACATCTCTAGTTGTCAGCTCTTTTTTTACGGGTTTAGCCAGCATAGCTTTCTTCAGTTGATCAACAACATCTTTGAATCCATTTAATGTCATCATTAATTCGGGTCCGATCTGACCAATGAGCTCGGCATCAGGTGCAAAAATTTCCGGATAAAGCGGGTTATGATGACTCTTCATTTTTTCATATAATTGATCAAGATCAGCGATCCTTTCTTTTAGAAAATGAATGTTAGGTCGCAAGTGTCTCAACGAAACGGGATCCGAGGCATTTATATGTAAGGCTTCTTTAGTCCGAAGCACCGTATCGGCGAATAGTATCAAGAGTTTTTCGTCATGATCAAAGGCTTCCATTGGCAGATTTAACGGATGGAGAAAATTCATCGCCATTTTAGTTAATTCTGGGGGCAAAACACTAAAATAGCATGATGGGGACGATCCTAATTCTTTCAAGTCAGAGATTTGTTTCTGTTTGGCGTTGATGATGTTGAGAACTCGCTGTGCATGGCTCAAAAAGTTTTTTCCTCTTTCGGTGAGAGCAGGATAGATCACAGCATTTCGCTTTAATAGCATAATAGTGAGACTGGTATATACTGTAGCATAGTATTCGGATTTATGTTCAAGGACCTGCCAGAGAGGAGTCACAGGGGGCTCAGTCCCATCTAGAGGTTCCCAACGAAGATTAACATCTGCACCTGCTTCCAACAGCGCTTTTTGAATTAATAGTACTTGGTGCGGCTTATGAGTATATGTTGTGATTGCCCAAAAGAGAGGAGGTTTTCTATTGATGTCCCCCTGATTTGCGATGTCTTTACCGCCTTGTTTAATAATATGAATAGCCAAGAGAATATTAGAGTGATCAAAAGAGACTGATAAAGCAGTCTTTTGATCGCTATTTCCATGAGACAATCGATAGTCAGGCTGGGATTTGCAAAACTCATCAAACTGTTTCGAGGTCGTTTCACGACCTATGAAATCCGTGACCGCATCAGCTCCCGGTTGATTAGTTCCTGGAATAGTTGAACAAACATTAATACTTGATGCTACGGTCATTTATTGCCTGTTTTAAAAGCAAATTATAACATTTAATATAAATAAAATCATCTTTAATTTCTTATTGATTTTAAAGTAAAAATATTTAATTGATGAAAGATCTAGGAGAAAAACCGCATGAGCAGGGCGATTGCATGAAAAAAAGATTTGAAGAAATTCTTCATATGGAAAATTTCGGCGTTTGTAGATCAATTAATTAGTTAATTAAAATGAAATTAAAAGCAGATTATAGTTATGTTATTGTTGTTCAAAAGGAGAATTATATGAGTACTACCCCAGCTTCCTCCGCAAGTCCAGTTCACAGTGAGTGGTCAGTCCTCCCTCCAGGAGTTACCTACAAAGTCGACATTCTAGGAGGTCGCCCCCTAGGTATCAATGACAAGGTCAATGGAATTAGCATAGCTCAATACCTAGCAGACCTAGCTAATTACCCTATCCATAATCTGCTTCCAAATACCACATGGCCGCGGAAACAGTGGGGCTACATTTATCATCTGATTGTGCCTCATACCGAAGCACTCGATCTATATCGTCAATCAGTCGAAAAAACACTGATTGAGGAAGGCGTCCCTGCAAATAAAATTGGATCAGCTGTTGCCAAAATTTTTACCCCATTTTCTATACTTTATAAGTCGTTTATTACTACCAAAAATAGAGAAAGCTACTATTCTGATTATTTTTATGAAAGCGGACGAGATAACGATCATCGTTTGATGGAAATTGACACAACCCTGGAAGATTGCAGGGTTGCTAATTGGACGGGAATTGGCCTTATTATCGTGGGCGTGGCTCTAAATAAATTCTACAAACCTAAAAATCCCCCACTGCAAAAAGTAGTGCGCTGGGTTGGGTATGGCTCTATCGCTGCTGGTCTTGCAGCTCTTGTTTTTTCGACTATGAAGTTGCATCAGTTGAAAAACTAAATAGCCAACGACCTTTTCTTGAGAAGTCACCTAAAAATAAGAGGGCCCACTACTAAAAGGGGCCCTCTTTCTATTTTCGATTGAAGCTGTTTTTTAAAATGATAGGATATTACTCTACATCGTCACTAGAAGTTGGTCCAGAGGCTGCTTTAATAATTTCTTCTTTTACCATAGCAGGCTCATGTGTCTTTTTAGGTGCTTTATCGCTTAAGAGCCCGGGACGGTAGATACCTAAAGTGCCTTGACGTAGTTGATTTTGCATCCAACCCGGGGCTTTGAACGATTGATAGGCCAATGTATTAAGGGCAGGTCTAGTTCCCAAAGTAATAACAGACAAGCCGGCATTAATAGCGCCAAAAGCGAATACACCGCCTCCAGCTACGATTCCCAGAGCAGAAGTAATAGGGGCGACAATTCTAACGGTAATTTGACGATTGATCATCCACGAAGATCGATTAAGTCCATCCAGGATTTTTTGTTGGAGCTTTGAAAAAGAAAATAAAAAGAGTGGCATCTCTTTGGCCGGTAAGAATCCTGGAGCAGAGGGGAACTCAGTCCGCGTTTCAATATCCGTTTTTTTGATCAGTCGGGCATTGGGATTAATAACACGTAAGAGATTCAAGTATGTTTTGCCTAGAGCTTTTCCAAAACCTGCATCTAAAAGACCTGTCGCTAGACGGAGTGATTTAGTTCCGCCAGTTATCACTGAGCTAAAGAGGTTTATATTCCCAGTTAAATTCGATAAAAGGAGTTGGATGACAGTATTGACAGCCTCTTGGACTGCAAAGACTCCATGCTTGCCTCTTATGAAAGCTTCATAGCCTAAAGTTATCGCTGTTCTTCCGGTAAAACCTGCGGCTGAAACTAAATGTGTTGTCATAATTCCTCTTTAATTTTGTAATTTATCTATTTATTATATACTAAATTCAATTTTATTTAAATCATTATTAGATTTGATTTTATGAAAGAATTTCCTGGAGAGAAAAGAAATTTGATCGTAGAATTATAAGCCGTAAAGGTTTGCATTTAAACGACATGTTTTTGTTTAACTTATTGAATATTAAAGAGTTAACTAAAAACCTTTATTCAATGTAAGAAATTATTTTAATTCCGTTTTGGGTAGTTTCATGAAAGGGGAAAAGATCGATCTAAACGAACCTGCGTCTGTCACGCTGATGGACTCTAAAACGAGTCAATTAGACGATATTTTAAAAGAAAAACTTGATAGAGCCTTTCATAAAGAGACATCCAAGGTCATTGTCCACGATATTATCAAGATCGCATGTGAGCATACCCCCATTGACTTGGCTTACGCGGCTTCCAGGCTTCCCCCTGACATCCGTCCCGTTATCTACGAAAATCTAGCAGACCTCGAAGCCAAGATCGGCTTCATGGTCAATACCGACAGCAGCACCCGAGTGGCGATTTTCCGGCATATTTCAGATGCCGAAGCGAAAAAACTCATCGAATATATGCCCCCCGATGATGCGGTGGCTGTTTTAGAGGATATGTCTGAAAGACGGTTCCGGCGGGTGGTCGATTTGCTGGAAGTAGCGAAAGCAACCCGTATTAAGGAGATCAAAAAACATCAGCGCAACACGGCCGGCCGTTTGATGACCAATGAATTTTTTGCTTTTCCTTCAGAAATGACATTAGGGGCAGCGGCGGCTTTCATTCGGGATAACCCGGGGATTGACCTGACGCGGCAGATTTATGTCTTAAATCAAGCCGGCGAACTTCAAGGTTATGTGCCAGCCCGAAATTTGATCATCAACCCTTCCCATGTGCCCTTAAGGCAAGTAATGCAGCCTGTCCTTCATAAGGTGCTAGCCGATACTTCCCGCGAAGAGGTCGTTGACATTGTGGAGCGTTACAAGCTTCCTGCGCTCCCTGTTGTGAATCTCGAAGACTTTTTAGTCGGCGTCGTCACTTACGAAGATGTCATGGAAGCCATTGAAGATATAGCTGATGAGACGATAGCTCAAATGGCGGGTACTGGAGAAAATGTCCGCGAGCACGAATCGAACTGGAAAAGGGTCTTAGCCCGCGCTCCTTGGCTGGTGGTCACCTTATTTGCTGGACTTGTCAATGTGGGAGTCATGTCTTCTTTGCAAAGTTATGATGCGGGATCTTTAACCTTTGTCCTTTTCTTTGTCCCTTTGATCACGGGACTTTCCGGAAATATCGGCATCCAATGCAGTACAATTTTAGTCCGGAGCATGGCAACCGGGGGATTATCAGCAGGTACAAAAGGCGAGGCAATCCGCAAAGAGATGACGATCGGGGTCTCAACGGGAATTATCTTTGGAGTTTTAGCAGGGCTTTTAGTCTGGAGTCTCGATTTAATTGGTTTTTCGGGAATCGAAATCAATCCCGCTGTCGTCGGCGTTATCGTCGGCGCTGGACTTTGGGGGGCTTGTCTTGCTAGCACGTCTTTAGGCGTCTTTTCACCGCTCTTTTTTGCAAGGATTGGCGTCGATCCAGCGATTGCAGCTGGACCGATTGTGACTGCAATCAATGACTTTCTTTCCATGTCAATTTACTTTTTAATTGCAATGGGCTTGAACGCCTTGTTGTTATAAATTTTCAATTGGCAAAATCAAATATATTCGACCGCTTTTGATTCTTTTGGAACCATTTTTACTTATTTAAAGACGTTGCTATTTTGCTCCATTTTGGATATGCTTTTATTCAAGTATTCGTAACTTTTCCTAGGAACTTATTTGCTCATTCTTGATAGTGGGCTTTAGGTAAATTTTGTAGATGAGCAAGCTCACCAATAAGCATCTTAAAGATCTGCTCCCTTCTATTCTTGCTGATATTGCAGGAAAAAAAAAGGAGCGGCCCGACTTGATTTTAGCAGGGTGGGGAGAGGTTATTGAAGAGAAATGGCGCTTGATGACCCAAGCTGTCTCTTTCGAAAAAGGCGTACTTATGGTAAAGGTTAAAAACGCTGCGTTGTATAGTTTATTAGTCCAGCAAGAAAGGCACAAACTGCTGCGCAAGCTGCAGGACAAGTTTCCCGAAGTCGAATTAAAAAATATTATTTTTCGCATAGGATAATCAAGGTAAGGTATGACGACGATGACAGAAGAAAACAAAAACACTTACGATGCAAGTTCGATCACCGTCTTGGAAGGTCTTCAAGCCGTGCGCGAAAGACCCGGGATGTACATAGGCGATACCCATATTGCAGGTCTGCATCAGCTCGTTTTTGAAGTCGTCGATAACTGTATCGATGAAGCTCTGGCCGGATATTGTACAGAGATCACCGTTGTATTGCAAAAAGACGGCTCTGTTTTAGTCGAAGATAATGGAAGAGGTATTCCAGTCGGCCGCCATGAAAAAGAATCAATCAAACAAGGAAGAGAAGTCACCGCTTTAGAAGTTGTCATGACCATCCTTCATGCTGGCGGTAAGTTTGACAAAGCCACTTATAAAGTTTCCGGCGGTCTCCACGGCGTCGGTGTTTCTTGCGTCAACGCTCTCTCGAAAAAACTCTTAGTTGAAGTTCACCAAAACGGCAAAGTTTATGAAATGGACTTTGCACGCGGCAAGCCCATGCATGCGCTGAAAACTTTGGGCGAAACAACCAAGCGTGGCACTATTGTTCACTTCTGGGCTGATGACACTATTTTTGATGTGACAGTTTATGATTACGATCTTTTATTAAGACGACTCCGAGAACTTGCCTTCCTTAATAAGGGGATCAAGATCACTTACCGCGATGAGCGCGATACAGAGCATCCTGAAGTTTGTCTGTTCTATGAAGGCGGCGTTATTTCTTTTGTCGAATACCTTAACGAAAACAAAATCCCCCTTTTCCCTAAGCCTATTTATATCCACGGCATCCGCGATGTTTCCGATGGTCCTGTCGAAGTCGAGCTCGCTTTGCAATGGAACGACACCTATATTGAAAACCTCCACTCCTACGTCAACAATATCAGTACCCGCCAAGGCGGAACGCATGTGTCTGGCTTTTCAACTGCTCTAACCCGTGTACTCAATCAATATATCAAGAGTCACAACCTCTTAAAAACCGATAAGATTGCTATCTCAGGCGACGATATGCGGGAAGGGCTCACAGCTGTTATTTCCGTGAAAGTTCCTAATCCTCAATTTGAAGGACAGACTAAACAACGTCTGGGAAATAGCGATGTCGGCTCCGTTGTTCAAATGATCGCTGGCGAAGAACTCACCATCTATCTTGATGAAAATCCTCATATTGCAAAACAGATCGGTGAAAAAGCGATCATTGCGGCCCAAGCTCGTGAAGCGGCCAAAAAAGCCCGCGAGCTCACTTTGCGTAAAACAGCTCTCGATGGAGCGCGCCTTCCTGGAAAGCTCACCGATTGCCAAGAGAAAGACCCTGCCTTGTGCGAGATCTTTATTGTTGAGGGAGATTCAGCGGGAGGATCTGCTAAAATGGGACGTGACCGCCGTTTCCAAGCGGTGCTGCCGATCCGCGGTAAAATCTTAAACGTCGAAAAAGCTCGGCTTGAAAAAATCTTGCAGAACACTGAAGTCGGAGCCATGGTCTCTGCTTTTGGCTGCGGGATTGGAAGAGACAATTTTAGTTTGGAAAAACTCCGCTATCACAAAATTATCATCATGACCGATGCCGACGTCGACGGCTCTCATATCCGGACGCTGCTTCTCACATTCTTCTACCGCCATATGCCTGCACTGGTAGAGAATAATTTTATCTATATCGCGCAGCCGCCTCTCTATCGCGTCACCCGTAAAAAGATCTCACGCTATATCCATAGCGAACGGGAAATGGACAGCTATCTTCTCAAACTCGGCATCAGCGATATCAGCATCCGCCTCATGGGTCATACCGATGTCATGTCTAAAGAAGAAGTGGAAGTCCTCCTTTATTCGATTTTGGATATCGAAGGTTTCCTGCTCTCCGTTGAAAGAAAGGGGATTCCTTTCCGCGAGTTCTTACAGTCGCGCAATGAGGAAGGCCAATTCTCTCGCTTCCAAGTCAAAATCGGCGATCAATTCCGCTTTGTTTATTCAGATCAAGAGTTTGCTGAGCTCCGCCGCGAAGATGAAGAACATCAACGGCAAAATCATATCACCACACTCGCATCGATCCCTCCTGACGAGCAGACAGAAGAGATGAGACATTTTGTCTACAAACCGCTCCCATTCCTTGAGCTTTATGAAGAACCCAATCTCTTAGAACTACGCCGCCGCCTTTCCGATTTCGGGTTTGCGTTTGACAACTACTTGATTGCCGATGGCAAACTCTTTGATATCATCGATGAAGATGGAAAAGAGACACCGGTCTTCACACTCCGAGAAGGGATTGACTTCCTTCGTACCAACGGCCGTAAGGGCATCGAGATCCAACGGTATAAAGGTCTTGGAGAGATGAACGCCGATCAGCTCAAAGAAACCACACTCGATCCTGAAAAGCGGACCCTCATCCGGGTGACACTGCCTGATGCAATCGCTGCCGATCATATGTTTACGATGCTCATGGGAGAAGATGTTCCTCCACGACGCGACTTCATTAATAAACACGCTCTCTCTGTTAAGAACCTGGATATATAAGGTAAAAAACTATGGACTATCCGAAAGATCAAATGATCGTTCCTCGCAATGTCGAAGAAGAAGTCAAGGAGAGCTATCTCCGGTACTCGATGTCTGTGATTATTTCACGGGCCCTGCCAGATGTTCGCGACGGTCTTAAACCCTCCCAGCGCCGGATTCTTTTTGCGATGCGACAATTGAACCTCTCACCCGGCGCCAAACACAGAAAATGCGCTAAGATCTGCGGCGATACCTCAGGGGATTACCATCCACATGGTGAAACAGTCATTTATCCTACTTTAGTCCGGATGGGACAAGAGTGGTGCATGCGGTACCGACTTGTTGACGGACAGGGTAACTTCGGATCTGTCGATGGCGACCATGCCGCTGCGATGCGTTATACGGAAGCTCGCTTAACTCACGCCGCCGCTTCCCTCATGGAAGATTTAGATAAAGATACAGTCGACCTCATTCCCAACTACGATGAGACTAAAGTAGAGCCGACTGTTTTCCCCGCAAAATTTCCTAACCTGCTTTGCAACGGATCCTCCGGCATCGCGGTCGGTATGGCCACGAACATCCCGCCTCATAACCTCGAAGAGCTCATCACCGCGACCATCAAAGTCATTGATAACCCGATGACCACGATCGATGAAATTATGGAAGTGATGCCCGCTCCTGATTTTCCTACAGGCGGCGTAATTTGTGGATTCCGCGGCATTAAAGAAGCCTATCATACAGGACGAGGAAAACTCATGCTTCGCGGCGTCATGCACGTCGAAGAGCAAGAAGGGGAAAAACTAAAAGTCGTCATCGACCAACTTCCGTACAACGTCAATAAATCGATCCTCATCCAGCGGATGGCTGAACTCGTCAACGACAAGATCCTCAATGGCGTTTCCGATATCCGCGACGAGTCCGATATGGACGGGATGCGCATCGTGCTCGAGCTCAAACGGGGTGAAATCCCTGATGTGACCATCAACCAACTCTATAAGTTCACCGACATGCAGGTGACTTTTGGCTGCAATATGCTCGCTCTCGACAAGGGGATGCCGCGCACGATGAACATCAAGCACATGATCTCAGCTTGGATCGAGCACCGGATTGAAGTGATCCGCCGACGTACACGCTTTGAGCTGGCTAAAGCTGAAGCCCGCGCGCACCTTTTAGAAGGTTATCTCAAGGCATTAGACCATTTAGATGCCGTCGTTCGCCTGATCCGCGAGAGCGATAATAAAGAGATCGCTAAAACAGAACTGATGGCTCACTACGCGCTTTCCGAGCGGCAAGCCACCGCCGTTCTCGAACTGCGCCTTTATCAACTCACCGGACTCGAACGGGGTAAGATCGAAGACGAGTACAAAGATCTCCAACAGAAAATTGCGCATTTCCGCGCCGTCCTCGCTAGCGAACTGCTTGTCCGCGGCATCATCAAAGAAGAGCTCGAAGAGCTCCGCAAACACCACAAAGGCGAGCGCAGGACTAAGATCATCGCCGCTGAAGGTGAGTTCCAAATGGAAGACCTCATCCCGAATGAGCCTGTCATTATCACCATCTCGGAAGATGATTATATCAAGCGGATGCCGATCGATACGTTCCGTGAACAACGTCGCGGAGGCCAAGGCGTTGCCGGCTTAGATATGAAACGGGAAGGAGATTCTCTCAAAGACATCTATGTTGCCTCGACCCATGACTTCCTCATGATCTTCACCAGTCTCGGCCGCTGCTATTGGACCAAAGTTTGGCAGATCCCTGAAACAGGTCGTCGCTCCAAAGGAAAACCGCTTGTCAACCTCTTGGAAGATATCCAGCCTGGGGAGAAGATTGCAACCGTCCTGCGTGTCCAAAGCTTCTCTGAGCCGGCTTCCATCTTGCTCGCTACTAAAAAAGGCGTGGTCAAGAAGACAATTCTCTCCGAGTTTAGCTCTATGCGACGTAAAGGCGTCTATGCTATCAACATCGACGACGGAGATGAAGTCATCGCAGCCCGTCTCGTGTATGAAGGGAAACAGATCATGCTCTTCACACGCAACGGTATGGCCGTCCGCTTTGATGAAAATCTCGTCCGAGCTATTGGACGCGTGGCCCGTGGAGTCCGCGGTGTGATGCTTCGCAATGAGACCGACTACGTAGTTTCCTGTGAAGTTGTCTCGCCTGATCAAAACGTTCTCATCGTCTGTGAAAACGGCTATGGTAAGAGATCTCTCGTTGAAGACTTCCGTCAAACCAACCGTGGTGGTGTCGGCGTACGCTCCATTATCACAAGCCAGCGTAATGGCCTCGTCGTCGGTGCGCTCTCTGTCACCGATAACGATGGTATTGTCTTGATGTCAGAGCTCGGACAAACGCTCCGTATGTCGATGAAAGACGTCCGGGTCATGGGACGTACGACGCAAGGCGTCCGCCTCGTCAACCTCCAAGACGATAAAGTCGTCGCTGTCCAAAAAATCGAAGACCTCTCTACTGGAGGTCCTAAATAGTGTTTATCTCGTTTGAAGGCGGCGAGGGTGCTGGTAAAAGCACCCTCATCCAAAAAATCTACGAGGAATTCTTAAAGCGTGAAAAATCCGTCCTTCTAACGAGAGCTCCCGGCGGCACCATGACCGGCGAACTCATACGACACCTCCTTTTGCATCATGATGAAAAAGATATCTCTTCCCGCTGCGAGCTTTTTCTTTTCTTAGCCGACAGGGCTCAGCATGTCGAGCAGGTGATTCTGCCAGCTCTGAAGGAAGATACGCTCGTGTTATGCGATCGCTTTAACGACTCCACCGTTGCTTATCAAGGAGGAGCTAGGGGATTTGATCCAGCCTGGGTTCGCAAGCTTTGCCATTTTGCGACTAACAATCTCGAACCCGACATCACCCTCTATCTTGACATCGATCCCCACGAAGGACTCAAACGGGTCCAGCGGTCCAAAGACCGGATCGAAAAAGAAGATATTGCCTTTCATCAAAAGATCCGCGAGGCGTATCTTGAAATTGCAAAAAAAGAACCCCATAGGTTTTATGTCCTCGACGCCTCTCAGCAACCCGACGATGTCTTCCGACAAGCCCTTGATGTTCTCGACGCTCATTGGAAACGATAAAGCCAAAGAGATCTTAATTCGGCTGCATGCCAAACAGACACTGCCGCACGTCTTACTTTTGCATGGACCCGATGGAGTCGGTAAAGGCCATTTTGCCTATGAAATTGCGCTAGCCCTCATGGGTAGAATCAAAAAGGAACATCCTGATATCCACCTGATTCTTCCTGACCCCAAAAGCGATCAACATCCTGTTGCCAATATGAGGCAGGTGATCCAAGAAGCAGGCCTTCCTCCTTTTGAAGCTCCTGTCAAAATCTTCATCATTCACGATGCTGAAAAAATGATGCCCGCCAGCAGCAATACACTCCTTAAAACCCTTGAAGAGCCTCCTCCTCATACCCACTTTATTCTGATCACTTCCCAAGTGGAACTTCTCCTTCCGACCATCGTCTCTCGTTGCTGCAAAATCCCTTTCTTCCCTATTCCAGACGAGGAGCTCGCGACTTTTGTCATGGAAAAATTTCATACTCAAGAAGCTAAAAAAATTGCCGTTCTAGCTCAAGGGTCCGTCTCTCAGGCTGTCCGCCGGGCCACCAACCCCTCTAATTTCCATCTAGATGCACTCTTTCGTGCTAAGACATACATTGAGCTGCACGAGCAACTGGGCCATCTAAATGAGCCTTCCGATGATGCTTCCCAAGAAGAGATCGATCAGCTTTTCGAAGAAATACTTTATTGGATCCGCGAACACGATCCTCTTCATCTAGATCGCGCTGTCCCTCTCATCGCACAGTCCCGCCAGGCCCTCCATCACCACGTTAAATTAAAAAATGTTTTAGAACATTTTTTTACCACTTTTTCTACCCGCTCGTAATATAAAATTTAATTTACTCACATTGATATTTAATAATGTTTGCATTATAATAGTGGCAAAAATTTGAGGGTATCATGCCTATTATTGAAAAAACTTCAGAAGTAATACAACCCCCAGCTTATCCTTTGCTGGGTTCAATCTCAAATTGGGGGGGGAAGATGGTTGCTCCTCTAAACGCTCCCTTCTTAAGCCGAGATGGAATGTTAGAAGTGGCCGATAGAATTAAATTTATTATCGCTTTGGTTTTGCTCCTTGTCGTTGGTATTGTGGCTAGAAGCCGTCTTGCTTCCGCTCCGGTTATTGGTACACACCCTCAGCCGCCTCCTTCTGTTCCTGGTACTCCAACGCTGAGGCCATCGAGTCCAGCTCAGGGGCGTTCTGAACAAACAAGGGAACTGAATGAATCTTTTGCTTCAACGGTTAAGGAAATTAATGCGCAATTTGATGCTATTTTCTCTGATTTAAAGCAACTTAATCAACCAAATAACTTGGAACGAGCTTTAAAAGATTTTCATGAAAAATTTGATAAATATAATAAAAAAGATGAAAATGACTTTAGTACCTATTTTAAAGCGATTGAGCATATTGAAAGCAATTTACGTTTTTTAAAAAATATGCGAGAAAACTTATTCTTAGCCCCTCTTCGTTTGAATGATAAAGGAATTATCTATCAACCTTCTGATGGGAATTGTCTTTTTCATGCTTTAGGAGAAGGACTGAAATTACTGAAGGAAAATCTGATACAAAGAGGAACTTGGAAGGAAGAGCCTCTTGATCATGAACCTCTTCGTAAAAAAATTGTCGCATGGATGCAAGAACATATTTCCAGAAATCAACAGCTAGAAGGATATATCGACCGAGCTGTGGGAGATTATATTGAAGTTAGAGAAGGACAATATCGACTTGAACAAGAAGGTTTAAAAGTTTTACAAGAGCAAGGTGAAGATATACGTATGGCTTCTGCCTCTCTTGAAAAAGGTTTACAGGAAATAAATGAATTAAAGGCAAAAGACAAAAAGAGTAAACAAGATTGGTATTTAGCAAAAGCTGGCCACCCAGCCTTTTTTGCTTCTAGTGCTGAGATGTACGCTTTTAGTCAAATATATCCCGCTGTCAGTATACATGTTTGGCGGGAACTGAATGGAAAATATACAAACGATTTTGATGCCCCTTTCAATGAAAGCGATTTAACAATAAATGTCGCTTACAATTTGAATGGAGATCACTTTAACAACTACATTCCCCCTGCGATGAGCCGTTAACACACTTTGCTAGATCAGCTTAGTGTGCAGAGGGGAGAAGTAATCTTGACTGACAAGTTCATTAGCTTGAACTTTTTCTTGCAACGCCTGTATGCAACAACTAGCAGTCTAATCGATTTCTACCTTCCGATTTTAATTTTTAGCAAGTTGAGATGTTTTCTTTGATCTAAATGGTCAATAAGCTCATTCTCTTTCTTGAAATTCAGGAGAAAAAATGGCTATACCAACTATAGGATCTGTGGCATATCAAACGCCCGAATGCCGCTATGTTTCAGTGATTTCTTTTATGTCTGCGACTTTGGAGGAAGCTCAAGAAATGCGAGCTTTGATGCATAGAATCCTTCCCTCTGAACGAGTCGTACAAGTTGCTGATGGATACCGGGTTGATCTGGGCATAAAAGTGACATCTACCCAAGCATCGGTCGAAGAATTGAAAAATGCGGTTAATGCTTTTGCATCTGCAAGATTCTTAAATTTTCCTCGTTCATTCAGCTCTATAGATGAAAAGATGTCCACATTCATACATCCAAAAGAAATTGAGCTTCTTTATTTAGAAGAGCTACGATCAATAGATCAACTGCCTTGCGAAACCCGCGCAGAACAAGCTACTTGGGTCAGAATTCTTCTCAGTCCCGAACGGCAAACTTTTGATGTCCGAAAAAACAATGTGCATTGGGATTTAAAAAACCGCTTCAAACAAGTTTGTCAAACCTTCTCTGACTTCAAGGCTTTTCATAAAGCGGAATTTGAAAAGAGTCCTTTTTGTCAGTTTGATTCTTTTTCTGCGATTCTTGGAAAAAATGAAGAGTCTTTGCCGATCAAACAGTATTTTCATGAGAAATGCACCCAATTTAGACCGAGCATGGATTGCTTTGATTTTCTTTATCCTATTTTTGCGGCCGCTTCGAAAGCTCTGATTACACTTCATCCCCATCATCCAGCTATTTTTGCTGCTAATACAATTGCGATGGAATACGAAGCGGTATTTTTCCCGATCGCTTGTCAATTTTTAGAGGCAGCACTTGATCCATCGAAGGAATTACCCACTGACTTTAATATCGAGCTTGATCCAGATTTTCAGACCTTTATTCCCCCTGATATTTCTGATTTAAAACCTTTGACACAGGCGAATAAAGAGGCGTTTCTTGAAGCTGCTAGGAAATTGACCCCCGAGAGACGATCAAAAGCTGATTATGAAGAATTTTTACAATACACCGTGAACGCTCTTCCTAAAGGATGAAAGTCGAGGTCCGGTTAACGCAGTTTGCCGGACCAACCGAGCTTAGTTCGCAAGGTAGAGAAGTAGTCCTGCCGTAGTAAGTTCACTAGCTTGAACTTTTTCTTGCAGCGACTGATATGAAACACTTCGCCGGTGTTGAGTTGATATCTTGTCATTCCGTCCGCCCGGATTTCCACCGGATCATAATCACTCAAGTATTGAATTTGGATCTCTTGATCGGCTGTTAGCACAATGGGCCGGTTGGAGATCGTATGAGGACAGATGGGCGTGATCACGATCGCTTCTAAAGTAGGACTGAGGATCGGTCCTCCTGCTGCTAGAGAATAAGCTGTAGATCCATTAGGTGTTGCAATGATAATTCCATCGGCTTCAAACGTATTGAGATAAAGTCCATTGGCATGGACGGAGATTTGGACGAGACTCGGATTACTCGCTCGATGAATGACGATATCGTTGACAGCGAAACTTTTTTCGCCTTGTAACGTCTCTCCTTGGAGCATGATTCGTTCATCAATGCGATAAGCCCCGTTGATCAGATCTTGTAAGCTGGGATAGACATCGGCGATCTGCACATCGGCCATGAATCCTAAATGCCCCATATTGATCCCTAAGACGGGAGCATCCAACTGTTCGTATTCATGCATGAGATTCAGAATGGTCCCATCGCCTCCTAAAGAGATGATGAATTGAATTTCTTGAGGATCGGCTTCCGAAAGGGGAGTGGCTCCGATTTCTTTCGCATCATCATCGGCAACAAAGATTTCAATGCCTTGGGCAGAGAAAAATTCTCGAATCCCCAATGCTAGGTTCTTAGACTGTTGGATCTGCTGATTTCTCAATAAGGCGATATTCATACTTCAAAAGCCTGGACCGAAGGATTACCCGCTTCATCGAGGACAACCTCGCCGTTGCGGTTTTTGATCATCATTTCGATCTTCTTTTCTGCTTCCGTGAGTTTTTTCTGGCAGGTGACAATCAGTTTGTCGGCCTCTTCGTAAAGTTTTAATGAATCATCCAGCGACGCTTTGCCTGAATTCATCTTTTCTAAGATCTCTTCTAAACGACTATATGCTTCTTCAAATTTCATAATACTTTCGCCTTGATTTCTCCATCTTTGACAAGAACACGGACATTTTCCCCGGCTTGCACTTCTTTAGGGGAGAAGATAACCGAATTGGAGTTTTCTCGGAAGAGGATGGAGTATCCCTTCGTCAAAAGATTTTTAGGGTCAATCGACTTTAAGTGAGAAGTGAGCTGGGTCAGCTTCTGTTTTAGATGCTGCACCCGGACCATCGGATCTAAAGCCTGTAATTGCCTTTGGAGCCCCTGTAATTGGAGTTTCTTGGTCGCCACCATCCTTTGCATTGAAAGCGACATTTCTTCAGACAGGTCATCCAAATGTTGTGAGGCTTGGCCTAAGATGGCAAAAGGAGAGGTCAAGACGGGCTGCCGGCGGATGACTTCCAAACGGTGTCTATAAGCTCCCAAAAGATGGAGCATTGTTTGATTAAGCCGTTTATCGGCCTGCCTTAAATATTGGAGATGTTCTTCGGCAGCGGCCATGACGATCTCAGCTGCAGCAGAGGGCGTTGGCGCCCGGACATCCGCGACAAAGTCAGCAATAGAAAAATCGGTCTCATGCCCGACGGCTGAAATGATCGGAATTTCCGACCTATAGATAGCTTCTGCAACGATCTCTTCATTAAAGGCCCAGAGGTCTTCTAAACTGCCTCCGCCGCGGCCTACAATGAGGACGTCTGCCAGCTTATATTTGTTGAAATGAGCAATCGCCAGAGCGATTTCTTGAGCCGCCCCTTCCCCTTGGACTTTGACGGGATTAAGGATTAGATGAAATTTGGCCTGCCGCCGGCTCAGGATGTGAATGATATCTTGGATCACAGCTCCGGTGGGGCTTGTAATGACCCCGATGGTCTTGGGTGTGGTAGGAAGAGGCTTTTTGAGTGACTTATCAAACCACCCTAATCCTTCGAGTTTTGACTTTAGAGCATGGAGCTTTAAGAGGAGTTCACCGACGCCTGCATACTGGAGCTGGCGGATAATGAGTTGATAGTTGCCGCGAGGAGGGTAGACGCTAAGCTCTCCTTGCACAATGACCTGGTCGCCGTTCTTAGGTAGACGTGAGAGACCTTGAGCGTTTCCTCTGAACAGAACACCTGAAATCTGAGACTGGGCGTCTTTCAAGGTAAAATAGAGGTGCCCTGAGGCCTGTTCTTTAAAATTGGTAATTTCCCCTTGTACATGCACAAAAGGGAATCGCGATTCCAATTGTTTTTTGATCGATAATGTTAATTCTGTGACAGTTAATATCGCGGCTTCCGGCATCTCAAATCCCCTAGAGCATGTTTACAAAGTCCGATCGGATGATTTGTGTGGCTCAAATTCGCTATAGGGGCTTAAAAAAATTTTCGCCATATTAATTAAAATATGGCAAAATTTTTTTAAGCCCCTATAGTAGCGAATTTGAGCAGCAAAGCATCTTGATCATACTTTGTAAGCATGCTCTTTAGGATTTAATATACCATTCGAATAGAGTTTATGAAAGGGTAGAATTTAGTTGATCGATCAGAGACTGCTTAGCCATAACAAATAGGGGAGTCGGATGGTCTTCTAAACTAGTGCCTAGCCATTTTATCAGTGAGAGGCTCATTTCTTTCGTTTTTTGCCTATCTGTTGCTGTATGTAATCCGTTAAGACAGGTTTCCAAAATCGTAAGTTCTGATTGTTCTGTCACGGTCAAGTTCTCGAGACCATCGCACAAATCAATGATATCCTGGCTGGTATAGGTATTGGAGGCATAGAGAGCAAGATCTTGAGTGGCTGGATCGAAAGGTTTAGAGATCGGCTTATGTTGATCATCCATCTTGATGTAGTCTAGCAGTAAATGCAACTGAGTAGGGTAAAAATAACTATTGCGCAGCGGGTCCCAAATCACTGCATGAGGGCCCCATGTCGCAGGATTTTTAGGATCGCTTTTAACATCTCTTCCGATGACGATAAAACCGTGGTCTCCTCCGATTTCATTCTTGGGGTCTTTATTTCTGATCCTAAAAATATCGACCTTTTTACCCAGATTTTGGGTTTGTAAGTAGACCCATCCTGCACAGCTTAATTCCAAGCAGTTGCCCAAGGAGTATTTTAGACAGGTATTTCCTACCGCCTTTGCCATGGCAAAGAGCGACACTTTTTCAGGATAAGTTTGGCGCATCTCGACGATTCTGTTGTGTATTTCATAAAAGTCGGCAGTAACGGAATTACGGCTAGGATTGATCTCTGAAAGCTGTACAGCTTTTTTAAGATAAGAATCGCCTTCTTGAGCCAAGGTCATGTTTTCATGGGGATCTATATTTTCTTTTTGGACTGGGCTTGCGACCAATCCGACGGCAACTACGACAGCCGTTAACTTGGATCCTATGGAATCCAAAAAGTTCATTTTTTTCTTCTGTTTCAGGGTTTTATTTTCAGTAGGGGACAGTTCAGAAGCAGGTTTAACTTCCGGCGGATTAGGCGGGTTTTTTACTTTTGTTATAGTTCCCATTAGTATTCTTTTATTAATGTTAATTATATCAAATTGTTTAATTTAATTTAATAAATAATTATATCTTAAGTTATTGAATATTAATATGATAAAACTTTTAAAAGAATCGCAATGGAAAAAGCACCTGCGCAAGGAGTGGAAAAGGTCCTTTCCACGAAAAATGGCCCCTATTACAATGAGCCTAACTGGAAGAAAAATGAAAGAAGATTTCGAGATTTTAAAGCTGTTTACCAAGGTCTTGAACTAGCAAATATTTCTTATCCTCAGGCGCCGAAAAACAGGCCCTTCAGGGCCGTGATGTAAGGCGTGCCTTCTTAAACCGGAGCCTGTTGCTGCTCAATATACTGCCTAATGACCGAGATAGGAGCTCCTCCGCAAGAGCCATTAGCGATCCAGGATGGAGAAGTTTTCTACATTTTTTAAAGTATAAAACAGAACAAAGTGGAAAACACCTCGTAGAAGCTGGCAAGTATTTTCCTAGCAGCCAAATCTGTTCTTCTTGCGACAATCGCCAAGCAATGCCGCTGAACCAAAGGGAGTATCATTGCCAAAATTGCGGACTTAGGATCGGCCGTGATTACAATAGCGCTATAGATCTCAAAGCCGCCGGGATGTCGGTTTTAAAGCCTGTGGAGCTGCCCCATGAGGGGAGCCTTGAAGCAGGAATCTCTCGCCTTTAGGCGAGAGAGATTCAAGAGAGATGCGGCTGCATATCCAGGTTTCCCTGTTACCCGTTGGACCTGGTCTCAAGCCTGTCTATTGAGTGTTTGTGTTTTAGTCCGGATCGTTATTTCGAATCTACCCTTACTTTTCTCACCTTGTGGTGTAAATCGCTTGAAAAGGAAAAAGCTCATATAGAGAAACAGTTCCAAGAGTGGGATCAAACATTAAAGGCCCAGATCGGCAAAGCTGCTCTAGAAGGTTTTGATCTAACTCAATACACAACAGATTATAAAATGCATCTACTCGCACGCGCGGGAACAATCGTTACAATGCATTTTCAAGAGCTATCCAAAGAAGATCTCAAAAAAATCGAAGGGTGTTTTAAAGAATTGGATCAAAAGGACTACACATTCATGGAACATTTCAAAAAGTTCGAAGATTTACGTCAAAAAAATGAACGAATTTTCAGAGGTCTGGCTAGATACGAACACTTGATTGCAGAAAGCACCTTATCAGCTCTTTTTAGACTCTAAAAATATAGGCAGTTGTAAATCTTAATTAAGTGCGTAAATATGTGGTTGGACTGAAAGTAGACGTTGAGGTTTTTTTTCATCTTCCGCGTAAGTTGCTTTTGATAACTGATTCAGAGCAAATAAAGTATAGGTTTTCGTCTCACCTGGCAGTGTGATAACGGTCACAGCACGTTCAATCCCATCGGTATTATCAGTTTGAAATACGAGCCTAAGATAAAGAAGCCGCTGCTTGCTTTGATTTTGGATCCGATAATGGTCTGTGTTCTCTTCATTAAGAGGAGTAATAGCTACCCAATTGATAAATTTAAAATTTAAACGTTGGTCTATTTCTCTAGGAGGGTGAGCTCCAAATTGAGCGGGGAGAGGGTGCATGGCATAAGTGGTATATTCTTTAGGGGTCAATCGGTAAATCCGGTCTGTGGAATCGGTAATAAATTTTGTTGCATGCTGTTGCTCGTATCTTGCATTGAGTATCTCAAGATTCACTTCCACTCCTCGAGGAAGATCGGGGGCAAAAATTCCAAAGGAAGATCCTGCAACATCGACTGTTTCAAAAAGATTCTCGCGTAGGCGTGAGAGTCGAACTACCATGAGTTCCTGGGGAAATTTTGCGCGGTCAAAAGGGAATGAGCCGCAGATAATTCCTCCCATTTTATCAGGTGGCGCAATCGGTGCTTGGGGTTGTTTTAAGAGATACCGGTAAAGCAGCAGTCCGATCGATCCAATGATCGCAAGAGCAAGAGCGATTTTCATGGATTTTTCAAGGGATAAACTCGGAAGCCAGTAATTTGAAGATGTGCTAGAAATCGCGTTCATATTTAACTTATTATAGATAAGGAGTCGTTTGCAAGATATTTAGTAATTATTTGAATTTTTCCATAAGTAGACTTGAATAGGTTTGTTTTCAAGAAATCCCGTTTTAAAATTCTACGGAAGAGCGTGAAAAAATTCTTCAATATCTTGCAAGTTGATTTTGATAGAGCAGATTGAGTAAAATACTTCCATGCCGAAAAAAATTCCTATCATTGCTGCTAACTGGAAGATGTACAAGACAGGAGCAGAAACAGAAGCTTTTCTTGACCTTTTCAAGGTCAAATTGCCCCCTGCTGCAATCAAAATTTTTATTGCGCCTTCCTTTACCGCGCTTCCGATAGCTCATGAAGCGGCAAAAGGGACTGCAGTCGTTATAGGCGGCCAGAACATGCATGAGGCCGATGAAGGAGCTTTTACCGGCGAAATCTCTGCACGGATGCTCAAAGATGCGGGAGCCAAGTTCGTGATCTTGGGCCATTCAGAACGTAGACGTCTTTTTCATGAGACCGATGCCATCATCCATCAAAAACTTAAAAAAGCTCTCTCCAGCCAGTTGACTCCGATTCTATGCGTCGGTGAGACTTTAGAAGACCGAGAGTCGAAAAAGACCTTCGATATCCTTTCCCATCAACTTGAGCAGGCTTTAAGTGGCATTGCTCCTGCTGAGCTAATCTTGGCCTATGAGCCTGTCTGGGCTATCGGCACCGGCAAGACCGCGACCCCTGAAATCGCTCAAGAGGCCCACCATTTCTGCCGTGGCCTCCTTAAGAAGCTTTGGGGAGAAGATCATGCGGCTAAAACGCATATCCTCTATGGCGGCTCTGTAACACCGGAAACAGCCCCTGCGCTTGCCAAGCAACCCGATATCGATGGCGCCCTCGTAGGAGGAGCCTCTCTTGATGTCGCAAAATTTATACAAATTATCCAAGGATTTTCTCTATGACGTTCTTATTTTATCTCTCTATTTTTGCCTTTATGCTGCTCGCTGTTGTGCTTTGCCTTGTCATTCTCGTCCAAGAGAGCAAGAGCTTAGGACTGGGAGCTTCTTTTGGAGGAGATCCCGGAGAGTCTCTTTTCGGAACATCGACGGCGGATGTGCTGAAGAAGATCACAGCATGGCTGGTTGTGGCCTTTATGGTTTCTTGCGTGCTTCTGTCTCTTTGGTCGGCTTCGATAGGGGCTCAAAGGGTCAAATCACTCCCGACAACGATTGAGGATGTCCAAAAATGAAACTGACTTTTTGCTATTACGGAAATCCTATTCTTCGTAAAAAAGGCGAGACGATTACAGAAATCACCGATGAGATCCGCGATCTTGCCATTTCAATGATCGATTATTTTGATAACAATAATGGGATTGGCCTTTCTGCTCAGCAAGTGGGCAAAGCCCTCAAGCTGTTTGTTCTCCGGCGGTATATCCATCTTCCCGATGGAAAATGGACAACCTCAGAGCCGTATGTCTATATCAATCCTAAAATCGTAGCCCGTTCGAAAGAAACATGGGTCGAAGATGAATGCTGCATGTCGCTCCCCAAGCTCTATTTGCCTGTTGAAAGACCTTTAAAGATCAAGATCGAGTCAACAAACCTCGAGGGTCACAGAATTGTCGAAGAGATAGAGGGGATCAATGCACGCGTCATCATGCACGAAAATGATCACGTCAATGGGGTGCTTTTCATCGACCGAGTGGAAGATAAATACTTGAAACTTGCGGAAGGCAAGCTACGGGAAATCAAAAAGAAATATAATTCTACTTAGATTGTTTTATTGAGACGAGTATTGAAAGGTTGTGAAGGGATAATTTGACGAGCTGTCATCATCTCTCGATTAGGATAGGCCCATTGATATAATTCTATGTAAGCCGTTACCATGCGTTTAGCAAGTTCTTGAGAAGTCTCATCTGTTTTTCTTCTAAAAACTAAAGTGTTAAAATTAGGATCGAAGAAGGAAAATTTATTATTCTCGAGATCGAAACGCATGAACGTTGCATGTCTACCCCACCCTAGAATTATTCCCCCCTTAGACTCTTTCATACTAGGATCTTGCAATTGTTTAACAAGCGCGTCGCGCACATTCATATCACCCATCGATGTAAATAAAGCTTTTTCTTCGTGTCCATGTTTTGCAAGTAACTTGGGTGGTAAAAGTTGAGGACTAGCGCTTTTCACATTGAGTGTGTGAAAAGCTTGAATGGCGCGGTCTAAAGGCTCAATTGATCGAACTAAAATTTCCCGAAGAACGGCAAGGGGAGATTCAAGCGCAGCTACTGCAGAGCGATAGGCAAGGCCTAAACAAACACCTGTTCCTAAAGCTTCATTTTTGTCTTTTTCTCCTTGAGAAAATTCACCGATAATCATGCTTTCATATTTTGTGAACCATGCTTCAGCTTTTTTTAAATCTTGTCCTACCACTTTAAGTCCGTTTAAACCTTTTGAGAAAGGAGGAAGAGAATCTAAAAAATTCTTAAAATCAGGAGAGAAAAGATTTTTAAGAATATCTGCTTTTGCGCCATTCAGAAATTGAATTAAATGGTTATCGATATTATCCAAATTTCTTCCATAGAATTCTTGTTTAATGAAGCGTATTGCTAAGGGAGCCTTTGATTGGATCTGAAGAGAATCGCGTGCTACTTTTGCCTCATCGATTAACTCTTGTCGCTTTTGGTGATAAAAGCGCAGAAGCATTCGTAAGTTTAGCAGCGCTTCTTCGGGTACGTCTGCTGCTCTTGCTCTAAGATTAAATGCTTGTTTTTTAAAATCGATAGGTAGGTCTTCAATGGAGGGAAGGTCGGCCTTAGCATAAAACGTTTCCATCGCTTCTTGGAAAAACTGTTTATCATCATAACTACTCACGGAGTAGCCCAGACTTTCTAACACAGTGATTTCAAAGTCGCCTCCTTGGTATGCAGAAAGATTTTTCAATTCTTTCGCAATCCAAGTCTTAGAGAGGATCATTTCAAACTGTTTAGACTGCTCAGGCATCTTCTCTAGCATCACCTTCAAAGAGGGATATGCTTTGAAGATCTGTTCTCGGTTTAAGACTAATGCTCCCTTCGTTAGGCTGACTGAAATCTCTTGCAGCATGTGATTCACTTCGTATTCTTCAATGAGAGTTTTAGCAAGAGCTTTTAACGGTTTTTTGAGCACAGCAAGATCGACAGTGGTTTCAAGATGTTTTTGCAGACCTGCGTAGAAAGCTGGGAAAATGGTATTGAATATCTCGGTTGCTTTTTGCTCTGCGCGATCTTTTTTCAGTTCATCTAAGAGTCCTGCGCGATAGAGTTCAGTTATTTGTGATTTAGTTTGTTCCAGTTCTTTGGATTTAACATCTGTTTTAGCGTCTTTCGGTTTTTCTAAAGTTGTGCTTTCAGATTTAGGAGATGCCTTAGGTTTAATACCGACCTTTTTAAACTTCGAAGAGGTCTCCGGATTTATTGGGGGCTTGGCTGCTTCCGCAGGCAAAATGATTTCTTTAGTTTCTGGAGCTACGGCCTGAGGTTCTTCTATAGGATATCCAATTGAAAATCCGAAGATACTTAGAAGTAAGTTTATGAATGTCAAAAATGGATTGGAATAAGTGACTTTTTTTGTTGATAAAGAGGGTGAATTATTTGCAGTTTGAGTGAGTGCCTTTTGGACAAGAGTAGTTGCCACTTTTGGACCTGAATTATTCAGCTTAGAAGTGTTTATAGTAGCTTTGTTATTATCTGATATTTTATGTGTCATATTATATTTATAACTATATTGTAACATATTTATAATTATTTATTAACATAATATTAATAATTTATTTAAATTATAAACCTATAATAGTTAATTGGTTATGGAATTGAAATCATAAGTCCTTGACCCCGTAAAGGGGGATATCTAAAATCCTCGGGATATGACTCACCGAATTGACTCTTTGCCAAAGTTTAGCCCGCCTTTAGAAGCTTCCAAACCCCGCCCTTTAAAGAGAACTTTTTCTTTCTTTGAAGAAGATTCTGTAAAAGATGTGTCATCAACAGAGTCTAATGACTCTTCTGATGACGTTTGTAAAGAAGAGGGGTATCTATTTCCTCCCTTTCGAACTCCTCCGTTAAGTCTTCGACACGATACATTCTATTGCCATGACGGATTAACGCTGAGTTCAGCCCATGGACCTTGTGGTGTATTTGTGGGAGAAAAATATATCCTCAGAAAACATGTCATGAAATACATCGATTCCGGCCCTTATAAAGCGGCTAGCAAAGTGATTGCTATAACTCGGGAGGGAAAGCATGTCATTTGGCAGCAAGCCATAAGATCATGCACCCCTACAGCTATTTCTA
This sequence comes from Parachlamydiales bacterium, assembly GCA_003153295.1. Classification (GTDB taxonomy): domain Bacteria; phylum Chlamydiota; class Chlamydiia; order Chlamydiales; family Rhabdochlamydiaceae; genus PALSA-1444. The sequence continues at coordinate 403,900 of PLXY01000006.1, forward strand.
TGATAGCTTTAGATCGCAAAAAAAAGTGTTTGTATAAGGAGATTTCCTATCCTATGACGAGCAATGAAAGGGAATTGGTATTCATCAAAGAGGCAGGATTTGAACCAAAAGTCCATCTTCTGAAGGGAGATAGTTTTCAAAAAGTTCAAATCTTAGAAAAGCTTTTAGATAAGATCGGAATAGGAATTCTGCATGTTCTCCATCCAGAGGTCGGAAGCCATTCGATTGTTTTAGATGCAATATCGTGGAAAAACCAACGTGCGACTTTAAGAGACCCATTACATGGTCGTATGATCACTGTGAAACTTGAACCTTTTATAGATTGGATTGGAGGAGAATTCATTGAATTTGCAGAAGGAAAGTCATCTTCATCGCTTTAGATAATATAAAATATTTAGCTGGCACATGATTTATTGATTATCGATAATGATTGATATGATCTTGATATATTATTTGATTGATCAAAGTTGTTATTAATAATATAATAATTGTGCTATGACTAACCCAACTTCTTTTCCTATTGTTTCTCATGTCGCCGTTCCTGTCACGCCTCCTAACGGCAATAAAAGACGATCCTCTATAGATGAGCCTGGGACTGCAAATCTACAGTTGTCTAAGAGAGTATCTAAAAAAGAATTCACACCTGTTTTCCCCCCGCCACCTGTAACAGCGAAAGCAAGACCTTTAGGGGATAGGGATATTGCCATGGTAGATCAATCTCCAGAGGCAAGCCAGAAAACGATTTCAGTCAGCAGACGTCTACAACCTCCTGCAAATCATCCGTCAGGTGTTCCGACTATACCCGCTGCAGCTGGTAACCCCCTCATCCAACCAGAAGAAAAGTCTGAGATTTGGAAATTTGAAAAACCGTTAGAGCATAACCGTTTTCCCCCTTTACCTAGCCAGCCAGCAAAACCATCTCCTTTGATACCGCTTCCAGATGGTTCGACAATTCAACAAATGCCTAACGGAATGGTGATTCAACGGTTCCCCGATGGTAAAATATCCGTAACAGGATTTCAAAATCTTCCTATCAGCCGCGTTTCCTTAGAGCAGCGTGCCTCCGCACCTAAAATTCCCCAACAATTGTTTAGTCTCTATTCTTTGTCAGATAAGAAAGACGGCGAGTTTGAAAACGATGGTTCCGGCAGCGAGGATGAGTCCTTAAACAAATTCATGGGCAACATTAATCTGACTTGAACAAGAAGTTCCGGAATCTTTCAATCTTATTCAGACTTTAATTTCTAAAACTGAGCTCCGATCAATTTGATATAAGGGAAGATCCATTCGCTCTTGATACCCGGTGTATATTTGTAACCCACGGAGACTTGCCATCGGCCGGTTAAGAGCGTTGAAAGCCGGATCTCGTAAGAGTCATAACGGGGTTGGTCATTCCTTCCCCAGCCATGATGGGTCTCGATGTGGCAGGTCCATAAGGGAGAAAACCGGAACTGAAACCGAGATAGAAGCGTATCGCGGCCATCGGAAAGAGGGGAGTGGAGCAGCTCATCAATCGGCCTATCAATATCTAAGATATAATTGTCATGATCAGCCTTTCTCCAATCGTATTTACTTCTGTGGCGGAACTCGACTCCGAAAGCTGCATTTTGCGAGAGGGTCCATTCCGTCCTGATATTACTTCTATCAAAGAGTAGCTCTTGAATATTGTAGACCAAGTCGGTAGCGACGTGCCAAGAAGGATAGCTGAACTCCCACGTCGTATAAACCTTGGGGACCGTGCGGCCAAAAGCCGTCGCTCCCACGAAGACATTCGTGTAGAGGTCCATAGTAATATCGGGCAGAAGCGAATTATTTAACGGATAAAATGCCTGGAAGATGCCAGGGCGGAAAAGGTTTTCATGGGCATAGCCGTCTTCGATGCTGAAAATATAATGGTCGTGGTTGGGAGAAGTAGGAGAAGTCAGGCCCTGATAACGGAGATAAGGCTGGACCATATGATTAAAAGAAGAATAGTTTTTATAAAGCTTTGAATTTAGATCGAAATTGAAATTTCCTATCGCTTGCCCGACGCCATGATGGTGAGGATTATTCGTGTAGAAAATGCCGATCAGACCTGCGGAAGGTGTAAACGAGACCGGTCCCCACTCGAAGTGACGGTAGAGGCTATTGTTAGTCTCAAAACGGCCGGCTTTTGAACTCGAGAGATATTGAGTGAGCTCTCGTGAATAGACATAGTCCAGAAATCCTGCAGAAAACCAGTTGTCAAAGATAATGCCCGAATTGCCCAAGGGGAAAGGCCTGAGGCCGAAGTTGACAAGAGGCAGCTGTTGATTGATGTTTTGGAAGTAATTGATGCGGGGCTGCAAATTCATGTGGGCAAAATAATTTGCTTCATGATGGGATACCCAGAGAATGGTTCTTTTTTGGGTATTAAGTTCAAAATCATCGCTTTTGAAATCCTGCGGCATTTTATCATCGCTGAGCCGGTCATAGCACATGTACAACTTCGTCTTGTCATTTTTGGAATGAGTTGTGAAAAGTCCTTGGAGACGGTACCGTTTGTTGCCTTGTTCATCATCGACAAGTTTATCGTAAGCGCCGTAGTTTTTGGTTTGGAAAACGGTCCTTTCATTCAGAGAGTGATAGTCTGTCTCAATGGCTGCACCGGGGCCTCTTTTAAAACGGTAGTCCAATCGTCCAAAGAGGCTAAAAGTTTCCGTCGAATAAAGTTCATACCGCATCGAAATTTTCTGCTTGAGAACCTGGTCCCAGATCATCTTGTAGCGAATAGGAGAATCTTTGACCATATTGAGATCGAATTTAAAAGTGGGGATCCAAAAAACAGGGATGTTAAAGAATTTAATCTTGATGTTTTTAGCAGAGAGCAGGCTTTTATTATTGATATCGATCTTAGTGGATCGGAGTTCCCACCAGGCATCCTGACTTTCAACGGTTGTTAAATAGGCATTGGAGATCCAAAAGCTGCCATCAGGCAAGAGCTCGATCTCATCTCCGCCCAAATACCAATACTCGGTTGCTGTCCGGCCTTCCGTCATCGTACCGATTTTTTTGATCAGGTCGTATTCGAGTTTTTTACCGATGAAGATCCGGCCGTTGTACTCTAAGAGGAGGTCGCCCTCTGCTGTGACTTTTTTGATGGCCACACCATTCTCAATGCGATTGGTATATTCGATATGGCGCGCTTGGATCCGCAGTTGCTCATTTGAAATAATGCCGCCCTGATCTGTCGAAATAGTCCCATTCGTGAAGACGGGATCTTTGAGGTTGATGTTATAATCATCAGCCAAAAGAGCGCCAAAAATGAGCGTAAGTGGAAGCAGAAACCGTTTCATCAGAAAACAGGATACTTTATTGCAGAGTGTGGATCAAGAGTCCTGCGAGTGCATAACGATTTTTTGGATGGCCTTCCTTGATTCCTTGCAGGAGAATCTCGATCCCTTTTTCATCATGCCGGTTGGCAAGAGCTTGGTAAGCCTCCAAAAGAAGCCGGGTGCTTTCTTCAGGCGTTAGCTCATAAGGAGAGGCATTTTTACGTAAGTTCCAAGGGAGTGAAGGCCGGAACCGGACCATTTCTTGAGATTGAACCCGGCCGATCCAGTGACGGACCCGCTCTTCGTAGGGACCTTTTTCTTTCAACCGGTATAAAGCGAGGTTGCAATAGGCCCGAATCAGAGGAGCTCCGGCATGCTCGGCATGTCTTTTGAGCAGATCGATGGCTCCTTCTGTATGATGATTCTCTAACAGTTGCACCAGGAGAGGAATGAGATCGAACTCATGATGGCGGAAAATTTTTTCTGCGATCTTCAAAAAATCGTTTTCAGAAAGCTCTAAACAGCCGCTGAGCATCTGCTCTCGCATTTGAAGTGTCATGGCGGCCAGGTCAAAGGGGAGTTTTTTCACATGATGCTGCATAGAGGGGACGACTTTCCATGCATTGAGAGAATGGCCGATCGAGCCGTGCGGCTGAAAGCCTAGGTCTTTGGCGTTTCTTAGCAAAAACTCTTCTAGGGCAGGAAGACAACGGGCATCTCGCCTTTGCAAAAGAGAAAACGCTGCATTAAACCTCACCTGGATATTTTCATGCTTGAGAAGAGGAGCAAGCACTTCTTCGCCACCGGGCAACTCTCCTAAAAGAGCAATCGCAAAGAGATCGTACTGATGCGCCATGTCAAAAATAGGCAGTAGAGCCTGAGTATCCCCTAACATATAGAGTGAGCGAAGAGCAGCGAGTTTCACTGGAATAGAAACTGATTTAGAAAGACGCTGCAGCTGAGGAATCGATTTGGAGTCTTTTAGCATGCCTAAAGCCGAGGCTGAAGCCTCTTGCTCATCATGGTTTAAATGGGTGGCGTGGGCGCGGATTTTAAAAAGAAGGTCATCGCGGCCAAAACGGGCAGCGCAGAGGATCGCTTCGACACGTGTCATCGACATCGGATCTTCCATCAATTTTTTTAACACATCAATCGAATCACTGGTCCCGATCAAGGCAAAAAATTGAGGAAAGTAGAACCAGAATTCTTGCGGAAGTTTGTACATGAGCGCTTCGATATGGCCGGCTGCCTTGCGGTGTTTGCGAGACGCTAGATGAAAACCGGCTTCCATCCGCGCCATGAGGAAAGGGGAGGCCATCGCTTTTGTGAGGAGTTCATCGCCACGGTCGTCATGCATGTGGGCCAATAGCTGGATCGCGGCCAATTGCGTTTCAAAGTTCTGACTTTTGATCCCTTGCTCTAGAATGTCCATCGATGATGTCATGGTCGCAAAAGCCGTTCCATAAAGACTTGAGAGCTGGATCGTGAGATCGTTGCTTTTGATCCCTTGTTCTAAAATGATCGTGGCCATATGGACGAGAATTTCAAAATCGTGCCGGCCGAGTTCTTTTTTATACGTTTCGTAAAGTGAAATAGACGCGTCGATCTCTTTCGACTGCATGAGATAGGCGACATGCTCTTTGTCCAAAGCATGGCAGGCTACAAAAACGAGGGAGGTTAAGACAAGGTTTTTAAGTAGTCCCATAAGTCAATTCCCAACTTCAACAGAAGTTTCTGTACAGTGTTAATGGGCAGGCCCAACACATTGTAATAACATCCTTCGATTCGGGAAACAATCAAATTTCCACTTTTTTCCATTGAATAGCCGCCGGCCTTATCGAGAAAATGACAGTAGGTATGGAATTTCTTAATATGCTCGGGACTGAGCGTATGAAAAAGGAGTTTCGTCTCTTCAAAACTCGTGTGGACCTCAGATCCTCGACGGACAGTGACACCGGTAATAACGGATTGCCTTTTGCCGGAAAAATCGCTCAAAAATTGCGCTGCTTCGTGCTCGTCTTGAGGTTTATTATACAGCTTGCCATTGCAGTAGACAACGCTGTCCGCAGTCAAGATGACATCATTTGGAAAACGGCTGGCCAAAGTTTCTGCTTTTTTTTGTGATAATAGCATCGCATGCTTAGCCGGGTCACCCTCAAACGGAACCGATTCTTCATCAAAATCGGAAGAGACTTGAATAAACGGCAGCGAGAAAAAATCCATGATCTCGCGTCTGCGAGGCGATTGTGATCCTAAAATGATTTGCATAACCGAGAAATATACCAGTCCACAGATGATATTTAAATAAAAACCTGCGTATAGGGATCGAAGATGAGTTAAATTTTTCTTATATATATTTTTTTAAAATTAAACCTTCGATATCTGCGTTGTTTGAAAAGTTGTTTTGATGTTAAAATAGTTTTTTCTAATTAAAGAAAGGTGATGTTAATGGCGAATCAAATACTAACTTTTGGAACTACTACAGTCAGTCAATTCTTGCTTGCCCGTCAGTTCGGAGTTTCGTTGAAAGAAAGTGCAATTTATTGTGCTATCAGTAGTATCACGGCTGCGGTTGCTTGTGAGTATTTCAAAGAAGTTCAACAACAATGGCGTTGTGGAATCTTACCCACACGTTTTGACTCAATAGCTGAATCAATAAAAATGAAACAATATCTAAAAGAACAAACTCGCCTAGACTTAGCAAGAGCTCACTTAATATCTTATGTTTTGGGATGGGTTGCTGTCTCCTTTGGATCGGCTCTCAATGATTACCCTCATTTCAAGCCCCTGCATATGGGGACAACGTTTGTAATGGGCTCCGTTGCTTTTGGAATTCATTCCCTGGTGTTATTAGCCAGCAAAGAGTTTGACATAGCTCCTTAAGATATTTGCCGTAGATATATTTCCAAAGAAATAGACACTTAGGTGTCTATTTCTTTGCTTTCTTCGGCGTAGGAACTGGTTGATAGTCCATATAATCGACCCAGATCGGCGAACTCCACGCTATATGGCCATCTTGCTGCGTCACCCGCAGATAATAAAACACAAAATGCGGTTTATCATCAGCTGAGGCTAAGGCGCATTTCGAAAGATGTTCAAAGTCATCAAACGCAAAGTCGAGAGCAAAGTCTTTAATCGGGAAAGTTTTGATAGGGACTCCATTGCGCAGCAAGACCACTTCTTTAAGAGGAGCGGTGCCTGCAACATAGCCAATGACATGGCGGTTGATGACAAGGCCCGGCTTTGCTTTAGTGTTGAGCTCTCCGCCCATATTTGTTCCCGCAATATTCAATCCGACAATGATCCTTGCTCCCGTAGTGGCATAGCAAGAACGGCGGCTTAGAGCATTGACAAGAGCGTCTTTGGTCTGATCCGTTGATAAGATGGCTGTCAGACCAGGACTGTATTGGACTTGACCGTTTTCAAAGAAGTCGGAATAGATACCACGGTCGTCAAGACCCCCGGCAACAAAACCAAAGCGGCGGTTCTTCTTCAACGCATTGAGAACAGAACCCACTTCCGTTTCTTGGACCCCGTTCTTGGAGGTTGAGCGGATCGGACGGGGATTTCCTTCTTTGGCACTACATTCTGAAGAGCCCCATGCATTGTAGATTTCAACGACTTTCTCAAATTCAGGCTCGAAATGGGTGAAGTCTGTCTCATAACCTTTCCCCATTGTGAAAGAAGGAATCGAGATCGCTTCTTTAGGACTGAGGAGTTTGTAGACTTTAGGGAGGACGTTGCTTTTCGCTTCTTTTTTTCTCAAAAGCGGTTTCAGGTCTTTGAAATAGACGAACTGACGCAGACCTTCATCGGCAGGATACTGAAACCCTAAAAAGGTGCAAAAACGTTGTTCTTCATTGAACTCAGCGACTTGGGTCGAGATCTGCTTCCACATTTCCGGAGTCGTCTCATCTGTGCTCTCAAAAGGCGAGGTGCCGAAAAACTGAAGAGCTTTTTCATCCCGAAATTCTCGCAGGCAGGCTTCGATGCTTTCATGAGAATCATTTTTCTCCGATTCTGCATGCAAAAGCCCCCAGCAAATCACATTTGCAGACTCAGGCAAACATTTAATCGGGGCTGAGAAATATTTATCTCCGGTTTTCAAATTATGGAGCTGGATCTTATAGACGCCCGCTTCATTGAAATAGAGGTTGGGGAGATTGATGAAGCCTGTTTCTGGAATAAAGAGCTTCCAGTTGAGGTTTTCCCGTTGGTTTTCATAGCTCAGCTCAATGAGGCTTCCTTCAGGAGCGTAATTGGTCAGGTTGCCATACTCGTCTTCAAAACGCACTAGCACATCGAAACGTTTATTTTTTGCCACGAGCGATGGAGCGATGATACGAATATTGTGTAGGACATTTCCACGGACATCTAAATGGAAGGTTTCCTGTTCTTTGAAATCTCCTTTACCTCGAGGATCAATGAAGAGATGGAAAGGGCGCCGTCTCTGGACATTCAATTGGCAGCGGTTGCCGGTATCTTTTCCTTTAACAGTGGAACCCATATAGATGATGAAGTTTTCTCCCGCTTTGATTTCCGTTGGAAGGGTGAATTCGAACATCTGTGTGATCTTATCGCTTTTATCAATCGATTTTGCAGGGATTCCTTTCCCATCGGGTAATTGTGCCCATATAAGATTTTTTTTGTCTTTTACGTTGGTCTGAGGAAGCTCCCAATCGATCGGACGTCCTTTGGTGGCCAGGTCAAACCGGAGCTTTGTTCCCTTGGGTAGATTGACTGCAGGGGTATACACAAAACGGAAGTTCCCAATTTCTCCAGCATAACAGCCCATTGGCTCACAGACACAGATTGATCGACGCATAGGTAATTTCCACAATTTTTTTTAAAAATACGCTTTGCAAGGATTTTGCCTGAAAATCTCATTCTCCTGCAACACTTTATACCAGCTCATTCCCAATGTGTTTATTCAAGCTCTCATGGAAAGGTTCAGTAAAAATTTATTTTCATGTAATAACGTAATTATTTACTCTAATCGTTTCAAATTGTAATTACATGTATTTTATGTGTGATATTTAATTGTAATATTTGTAATTTCAGAAAAACAAGGAGTTTTAAGATGAAAATAAATGAAGCTGTAGTTAGTGGCCTCGTGGGCAGTATGATCGGTGCAGCAGGCGGAGCATCGTACGGTGTTTACCAGGGCGTTTGCACATTCGCAGAAGCGCTACCTTCTTATATCAAGCAGGAAATGTATTTCGGCATGCACTGGGGAATTAGGGCAGCTATACATGTTTCGAAAGAAAGTTCATTGCAAAAGACTAATAATTTTTATATAGACGCTCTGAATTATGCTAGGGAGGATCTTAACGTGTTTATTAATCAAGCAATTCAAAATGCTCAAAAAAGCCTGTCAAACACCATAGGCACCATAGGGAAAAATGCTGTCATAGGAGCTGTTTTGGGAGCTTCAGTGGGCGTTATCGGTAAAATTGTCTACGATCATTTGATGAAAAAACCCGAAAAAGAAACACGTTAAATACAAATTGTAATTGTAAAAAGGAGCCTCAAACTAAAAATTTGAGGCCCTTTTCTTTGGGGGCTCCCCTTGAGGCTTTTATTCTTATACAAAGCGGGACGACCTTTGACAAAAAACTTTTTGCAATTTCTGTTTCTAAACTCTCTTGGAAACAGAGCCTTAAAGATGCTTTCTTTATCGGCAAACGGCCAGGAATAGTCTCTTTTACGAAAATCACCTATTGGCGCTATATCTTGAACTCATGATTGCCTGTTCGGCAGGAAGCGGCTTGTTCTATGGGAAACAGCAGGTGGCTAGCTCAGGACGGATTAAATATATTTCAGAAAAAATTAGTTGAAGCTGTAGTAAAATCTTCAATCAATTTAAAATTATATTTATTTGAATTGAAGTAATAATTATTTAATATTGATAATTAATTTATTTGTTAATATAATAAGCGCGCGAAAGTTAAACAAAAAAGGAGATTTTATGACTCATATGAGTAACCCAGTTCATGGATCAAGATTGTTTCGTGAACCTTTGAATGACACAAGAAGTAGTCCAATGAATTTTTTAACTCGAAAAGCTATCACTTCCATTCCCTTTTTGAATTTATTCCAAAACTTTAAAATGCCTAGTTCGTTTGTCTGGAAAGGCTGGCAGGCTTTTAATCCATTATCTATTCTATCAAACCTTAATCAGACTGCACAAAAAAGCGAAAAAGTGAAGAGAGAAAGAACCCCAAAAACAGCGAGTTCTGTTGAACAAAATTCAGTAAAGGGGACAAAACGGCATGCTTCCCATAAGATTGCTCGCGCTGCCAAAGAAACCAAAACTGTTTTGGAAAAAATTCCAAATGTTGCCCAGTATAAAGACAGTAATTGGGGTACTCAAGTTAAGAGAGTTGATGGCATTTCTTTAGATGATGCGAAAAAGATTGCTAACGAAGATGATAAAATATCTTACTTTTTCTATATGACAGGCGGACTTTATTTAGAGAAACAAGATGGCGGCGGTCGCTCGCTCTCGCCACGCACTGCGGTTTTCTTCTCAGGAGAGCCTTGGTGGGGTGATGCAGGTGGAAGGGCCGACGGTTATATCAAAAATAAAATCTAAGCTTCTATTCCCTAGCTACTGCGCTAGGGTTTTTAACACGAATCTGCCCACTGTGAGGCGTTGTTTTTTTGTTTTGAGCTGCAACACTCCTTTGGGCCTTTTACTATGAAGGTTTTAGTGGTCTTAATTAAATCTAGCCCCTCTATGACATACTCTTAAACTACCGCAACATACTCATCATTAGTCATCTGGCATTTGCCGTCGCTGTTCTTCTGCAAAAAAACCCAAAGTACCTTTTTCTTGCCTACATTCAACAATAAGTCCCAGCTGATCATCCTGTATGGAAAAGTTTAATCCTGATTTAAAATAAAAATTTGTCACCCTGCCCTTTCCCTGGTCCTTTACCTGGTAATAAACTCTCTTTTAGGCTATACTATTTGTACTATGTTCCTATTCTTAAGAAGATCTTTAGCCCGCTTACTAGACTACGGTATCTTTTATTTCTGTTCGGTCTTCCTTTCCCTCATGGCCCCTGTCGAAGTCAACGAAAATTTTTATTTTTACTATGCGTTGGCTGTCCCTTTCATTTGGGCTCCCATTGAGGCTTTGATCCTTACTCAAAGCGGCACGACCTTTGGCAAAAAACTTTTTGGAATTTCTGTTTCTAAACTTTCTTGGAAACACAGCCTTAAACGTGCTTTCTTTATCGGCAAAAGGCCAGGAATTATCTCTTTCACGAAGATCACCTATTGGCGCTATATCTTCGCTTTAATGATTGCATGCTCGGCAGGAAGCGGCTTATTCTATGGGAAAGACATCTCTGAAGCTGCCGTCCATTATGAACAGCAGGTCGCTGGCTCAGGATGGGTTGAGTATATCTCTGAAGACGGCCGGTTTTCCGTCCACTTCCCCAAAAAGCCTGAAGTTGCCACCAAGACCGTCGAAGTGCCTAACGGCGACCCCATCAACCTCAATGAGTTTAAAGCAGAAAAAGACGCTGCTTTTTCAGTCAGCTACCTAGACCTCCCTAAGAAATGGAAGCTTTTTAGCTCAAATACCCTCCTGAAAGGGGCCATGAATGTCATCCAAGACCATATGCCCGGTTCCCAGATCATCGATAAGAAAATCGTGAAACATAAAAACTATCCCGCCATGGACTTCCGTATGAAAGAGGGAGAAAATGAGATTGAAGGCCGTTTAATTCTCGTGGGCAATACACTCTACCGTCTGATGGTGGTTTATTATCCTGATACTCCTCGCGATCTGCAGCATGAAACTTTCGTTAATTCTTTCGACCTAAAATCGGTCGATAAGGTTCTAATTAACTAATATCCATTGAGCCCATTAGGCTTTCTTGTTATTTTCTAAGGCATTAGAAATTTGCGAGGTCTTATGCGGTCCCTTTTTGTGACTCTTTTTTTATTCCCTCTATTCATTCTTGAAGCTGCCCACCCCTCCGTTGTACGCGAAGAATTTGTTTTTTCTAATCCTCCTTTTGAATCCTGCCATGCCTCGACCCTGACTGAAGCAGATGGACATCTTTTATGCGCTTGGTTTGGGGGGACAAAAGAAGGAGATCCTGACGTTAAAATTTGGATGTCTCATTTGAAATCGACGTGGGAAGCTCCTCAAGAAATTGCCAGTGCTGATAATTTTCCTTGTTGGAATCCCGTTTTATTTACGCTGCCTTCTAAGGAAGTCCTCTTATTTTATAAGGCCGGGCGAAATCCTAAAGAATGGTCGGGCTTTTTAAAACGGTCGTTAGATCATGGAATGACATGGTCTGCTCCTGAATTTCTTCCTGCAGGTATTATCGGTCCTGTCCGCAGCAAACCTCTCCTTTTGGATAACGGGACGCTTTTATGCGGGTCATCCATTGAAAGCTGGCAGCGCTGGGGATGCTGGATGGATATCACTTCCGATGGAGGAAGGACTTGGACTAAGAGCAATCCCATCAATGTGGCAACACAATATTTCGGCATCATTCAGCCCACCGTATTTTTCTCAAAAAATGGAACCCTCCGCCTTTTAGCAAGGTCCCATCAAATCGGCTATATCTGCGCGGCTTCTTCAGAAGATAAAGGAAAAACCTGGACTGTTGCCAAGCCGACAAGTTTATTAAACCCGAACTCTGCCATTGAGACTGTCAATCTGAAAGACGGCAGGATCCTTTTGGTTTATAACGATTCCAAGATAGAGCGTTATCCTCTAAATCTTGCGGTTTCTTCTGATGGCGGCGAGACCTGGGAGATGAAAGTAATCCTGGAAGACAAGGAAGGGGAGTATTCTTACCCTGCGATGATCCAGACCCAAGATGGGCTTGTGCATATCACCTATACCTGGAATCGGAAACAGATCAAGCATGTTGTCTTAGATCCTGACGAGATTTAGAGGTTTAAAAACTTTCGTTTTGAACCTTCTGGAGATTTTGCGATCTTTTTTCCTTCCATTGCAAAAGTTTTTCTAGTAATAATCGTCTAATAACTCAGATATTTCGTCAAATATGACGTTTTTTGCCACATGTTTTTCGTCACATTTGACGTTTTTCCATAATCCTCTGGTTTAGAGACGGTTACAATTTTGGATGAGGGATCAGGTTAACTGTACTCAATAAAACCAACGCAAAACAGCCGTTTACTTTCCAATGATCTCTTAAAACAGCAACTGAGTTTATGGACAGGATCTAACTTGAAAGAAGGAGATAAAATGTATTGTAATACGATTCATGACCATGTTATCATGACTATAGAGAAGTTTATTGAATTTATACCCTTGGAGTGTAAGAATGAGTGAGTTCATGAAGGCTGGGAAATTTAAAGCGGAGTGTTTAAAAGTTATGGAACGAGTCAGAAGAACTAGGCGGAGAGTGATTATTACCAAAAGAGATATTCCTGTTGCACAAATGGTTCCCATTGAAAAGAAGGAAGAGGAACTTTATGGAAAAATGAAAGGGACTGTTCATTTTAAAGGTGATATTACAAAGCCGATAGGAGAAGAGTGGGATGCCGATCGTTAATCAAATTAAGCAGCATAAAATGCTTTTAGATACTCATGTATGGCTATGGTTAATGTCTGGGCATTCCTCATTATCTCTAGCTTTTAGACGGGCTATATCCCGCTCTAAAGATCATGATGGCATTCTAATTTCACCTATTTCCATTTGGGAAATAGGCATGTTAGTTGAGAAAAAGAGAATTCAATTCGAAATGGACTGCTTAGACTGGGTTGAACAAGCGCTTGAATCACCGGGAGTCCAGTTGATTCCTATTTCTCCTAGAATTGCTATCCAAAGCTGCAGATTGCCAGATATCATTCATGGAGATCCTGCTGATCGCCTGCTTATATCCACAGCCCATGAATTAAATGCTGTATTGATCACTTGTGACGAAAAATTACTCAAATACGGTCATTCTCGTTATATTAGTGTACACGATCCACGCTAAGACCACCCTCTAGGGATAATCAAACAAAAATGAAGGATCGGCTCGAAGGAGATTTAAATTTCCTTGACCCAGAAAATGAGCGGTTTTGGAGTTGAGATTTTTTCATCAACTTCTCGCCAGGCATGATAGCCAATGAGATCTTTTCTCTCGACATAGCCTCTTTTTTTCCAAAATGAGTCTAGTGAAATATAGTCTTTGGGTTTTTTTTGATGGTTTTTGGGACGCGCGACAGCGCTCAGACAAATTTTATTAAACCGCTTAAGATGCTTAGCATGCTCTTCACGCAAATCAAAAAAATGGTGAGCAATGCCGCGTCCGCGGTAAGGTTTTAACAGTGAGCAAACGCCAAAATAATAATACTCAGAAGGCTTAAGCTCTTTTTCTAAAAACGGCTTTTGCAAAGGGGAGATTTGTTCATCGAGGGGCATGCCAGTCGTTACCCCAATGATTTTAGGTCCATCGAAGATCAGCACGGCAATCGAATCTTTCGATTGACTGAGCCGTTTAAAGTACTGTGTGTCTTCTTCTGCATGTCCGACCCGCATGTAGGGGTACTCTTTTAAAACTTCGTCTCTGACTTTCACAATACTGGGAATATATGTTTTGATACCCGCTCCTATCAAAGTGCGGATTTTAATATCGGGCGTCACGTTGACCTCCTCAAAAATCTCTGAATCGATTAACCTAAGCCTAATGCTTGAATTTTTCTATACCGGAGCATTTTCATATGGTATCGAAGATTTTTGTCATGTTCAACCTTAACCGGGAGTCTAAAAAATGGCCAAGCTTTATTTTCGGCACGGCACAATGGGAAGCGCAAAAACCCTGAATTTACTAGCCGTTGCACACAATTACCGACAGCAAGGCAAGAAAGTCTTGCTCCTCAAACCTGACATGGATACGCGCTTTGGACGAGAGAACATCAAGTCCCGCGCAGGACTTCAATGCGAAGCCGATATTTTAGTCGGTCCCGCCACAGATCTTAACCACATTGACTACGAAGGTATCAATTGCATCCTCGTGGATGAAGCCCATTTCTTTTCAATGGAACATATCGATCAACTCCGAGATATTGCCCTCGATAAAGATATCCCTGTGATCTGCTATGGCCTCAGAACTGATTTTCGGACTAAATTATTTCCAGGATCGCTCCGTTTGATGGAGCTTTCAGATTCGATCGAAGAAGTCAAAGCGACCTGTTATTATTGCAATCGAAAATCGATCATGAATATTCGTCACCTCAATGGAAAAGCAACACTAGAAGGCCCCGTCATTCAGTTGGGAGCCGAGGAGAAATATTTTCCTGTCTGCTACCGTTGCTATAGAGAGCAGCTAGAAGAAGCAGGTCAGAGAAGATCCGCCGCAATCGCTTCGCGATAGCGCCTCATGAGCTCCACCATGAAGTGGAGATTATGAATCGTCGTTAACGTGAGCGCCGTCATCTCGCGCGCTTTAAACAAATGGTTGATATAGGCCATGGTAAAGTGCGCGCAGGTACTGCAAGAGCATCCTTTTTGAATGGGCTCAAACCTGCTCCCATATTCACCCTTGGTCAGATTTAAGGGGCCTGTTCCCGTGAGGGCCATGCCATGCCTTGCTGCTCTTGTCGGATAAGAGCTATCAAAAGTATCGATGCCTAAAGGGATGCAGCCCGTGATCGATTCAAGATCGCCAATACCCAGCAAATGATTGGGCTTTTCTCGAGGCAGCAACGGCATCATTGCTGTTAGCATGCCGATCATCTCATCTTTGGTTTTTCCCATGCTCCCGCCGATGGCAAATCCATCGAAAGGAAGATTGGTGAGCACTTCGCAGCTTTTCTGTCTTAAATCGGCATCGACGCCCCCATGGATGACCGCGTACATTGCTTGGTTTTGAGGGTTTTTCAAATGGGCCTGTAAGGATCTTTCTTCCCAACGGTGGGTTCTCTCTAACGACTTGACCAGGACTTCACGGTCAATATGGTAGGGAGGCAGCTCATCAAATGGAATGATGATATCGGCGCCTAAGTTTTTTTGAGCCTCAATAGAACTTTCAGGGGTCAGTAGGATTTTTTTTCCATCTCTATAGGAGCGGAAGAGCACTCCCTCTTCTGTGATCTTTAAGACGGTTCCATCTGTTTTTTTTGTTCCGCGGCTTTTGAGTTCATTGGCCACCGATCCATAGGCCAGGCTGAACACCTGGAATCCTCCTGAATCGGTAATAATCGGAAGTTGCCGGTTGATGAAATTGTGGATACCTCCGCCTTCTCTAACAATTTCGGTTCCTGGTTGGAGCAGCAAATGATAGGTATTGCAGAACATCAGCTGCAGCCCGATCTCTTGGACCGTTTTATTATCGAGGGCTTTCAAAGTGCCGTTCGTCCCCACTGCTACGAAGTTCGGCGTATCGATGATTCCATGGGGCGTATGGATCCGTCCCACTCGCGCTCTGGATTTAGAAGAAGAATGAAGAATTTCAAATTTCACGGAATTTCCTTCTCCGTCAGTTTCTTCAGAGGATTAAAGAAAGACGCGGTGATGGAGATCAGACCAATGACGGCGCATTTAACCAGATAGCTGACCACCATCATTGAGGTGAGCTCTTGGATGATCCCATAAAGACCCAGGAAACTAAAAAGAACGGTATCGAGGGCCTGTGAGAGAAACAGACAAAAAGTGCTACGCGCTCGCCAAGAAAAATGAGGAAGTTTCTTTTGAAAAAAGCCATACAGACGCACATCAAACTGCTGGACAATAAAAAAAGTCGCTAGCGATGCCATCAGAAGCCGGGGGGCGCAGTTTAAAAGGTAGGAGAAATGGCTTTGGCTGGTGTCATGCGAGTTGGGCACATATAAAAGATGGATCTGAGAGACCACTGCATAAAATACCATCCCAAAGAACGAGATCCAAATGGTTTTCTTGGCCGCATCCCGTCCATAGAGCTGGGCTAGCATATTGAGTCCGAAGATATTTCCAATGGCAAAGGCGTCGCTGCAGGTAACATTCCAACCAAACAAATACATCTGCTTCAGCACGAAAAAATTTGCAAAGACCGCTAGCAAGGCACACAAAGCGATAAGCGCCTCTTTACCGATTTTTGCCGCCCAAAAAAGCGCACCGACTAAAACGAAGATCTGTAGAACAAAGATCGACTCGTTCATCGCACAGCTTCAACCGGCAAATAAGGCGCTTGTTCCAAAGGCTGATAAGAGGGGAGTGACCGGACGTACCTGTCATAGGAGTTTTGCAGCACTAAGCGGTTATTTAGATGGTCGCTTAACGGATTGCTCCGGTTATACAGATAAAGGATCTCATCGATGAATTGAAAATGGTCTGCAGCCATCTCTAACATCGGGATGATGACCGCGACATCGCCAGCGACGGGTAAAAAAGTTCCATCTCTAGTTAAATGCTCAGGAGAGATTTTTTTAAATAGACCTGCATAGAACGTATGTAAATGCGCCGTTACCCATTTATATTGGCGGAAGCGATGGTTCCGGATGATGCTTTTAGGAATTTTTTGGCAGAGCTGTGGCTTTTGTTTATAAGAAGGGTAATCGAGGTAATTTCCATAGGTCATCCATATATTTGCATTGGCATAGACCTTATTGAGTTTTTTGAGTACAAACGGCTGTGACAATAGATCATCTCCATCGACACGAACGACGATCTCATTATCCTTGCAGCTATGGATCGCCTCGTAGAGATTTTTTAGAGAGCCTTTATTTTTCTCATTTCTAATCAACTCGACCTGTTCTTTTTTAGGAGATCTGTCGACTAAGGCTTTGACTCTGTCATAGGTATCATCCGTGGAAGCGTCATCGATGAAAACCACCCGGTAGTTTTCATACTGTTGATGGAGGATCGAAAGAATATTTTGTTCACAATAGGCCGCGTTATTGTAAGAGGGGACGATGATGACAAAAGGTTTTTCTGCTAAAGCCGTAGAAACACGGGGGTTCTTTTTATCCCGTAGTGAGACGAAAATCAGTACTAATGGAATTAAAGCTCCAGCTAATAAAAGTCCGACTTTAATAAAACTTTTTTTCATATAACCCGGTATTTGATATGACAAGATTAAAGAATAGGAAGGTTTCCTGCAATGGTCCTCTCAGACGTTTTCAACTATTTCCTTTCACTCCTG
Organism: Parachlamydiales bacterium; assembly: GCA_003153295.1. GTDB lineage: Bacteria > Chlamydiota > Chlamydiia > Chlamydiales > Rhabdochlamydiaceae > PALSA-1444. The sequence continues at coordinate 421,296 of PLXY01000006.1, forward strand.
GTTGTTTGCAGCCCTTTATCGGCTCTGCCGGCTCTTTTAAATCTTTCCTATGGTAAAAGTGACGCTGAGAAGAAGAAAATCGCTGTCACTGCCAGCTTTGCTGTTGCCGTGATCCTCGTGATCGTGACCTGGCTAGGCCTTCCCTTATTAAATATTTTTGGAATCCGGATCCCTGCCTTTCAGATCGCCGGGGGATTCGTTCTGGCTCTCGTGGCCCTTTCGATGCTCAACGCTCGTCCCAACCGGATCCAACAGTCCAAAGAAGACGAATCCGATGCCCTCAATAAAGTCTCTATTGCGGTCGTTCCTTTAGCTATGCCCATCATGGCAGGTCCCGGAGCGATTACCACAGTCGTCGTCGGAGCCTCTATTTGGACAGGTCCTCTCAACCATTTTTATCTTTCTATCTGCGCCATTGTCGTTGCCTTGACAACAGGCTCGGTTTTGTATTTTGCGGGAACTATCGAAAGAATGCTCAAACATACGGGCATCCATCTTGTCACCCGTATCGGAGGTTTAATTCTCGCATCCATGGCCGTCCAATCGATAGCGAATGGTATCCATGGTCTCTGGCTTCTATATAAATAGAAGTCCCGAGCATAACTCGGGACTTAAATGAATTAGACGTTTTCATCGCCTGGAGGTAATGCAGCAGCCGGAGATTGATCCCCATTCAGATTAAAAGCTACTCTAGTCCCTTGTTTAGGTGCAGGTGTTGACTGAGGAGAAACAGGAGGTAAAGCTAGTTTTTGAGGTGTTCCCTTTGGTGTAGCATTAGGGGTTGAACTAGCAGATAAATCACTTAAATTAATTCTAGCTGCAACTACTTGTAGTGAAAATTCATCGAGTAGATTTTGTTGTAACTTAGCTAAGTCAGCAGGAGATGGAGCAGCCTGCTGGGGACTTTCTTTAGGAATCGGTGAGGCCGCAGGAGATGGGCTTGCTAAAACATTTTGACGGTTTAGCTTTTCATATTGGTCTTTTAATGTATCAAAATCGCGCACAAGCTTTTCCAATCCAGCTCTGTAACTATCACGATCTTTCCCAGTAGTTGTTAAAAGTGTACGTAATAATTCTATTTGTTCTTCAATAAGGTTAAGAGTTGCAATGTTAACTGGACGTTCATCCTCTACTTTAGATGGATCAATAATAGAATTGAGCCTCGAAAGAATTCGATCTAATATAAGCGCCTGAGCTTTAGCAGCTTCTTCATTAAGTCTAGGCAGAACATCCACCTTACGTGTCTGAAATGAATTATAAGTTTTTCTTGCACAATAGATACAAATACAAGACGCAAGAGCTACCGCTTCAAGAGAAGTAGCGATATTATTAACCTTTTGTCCTCCAGTCCAGCTTTTCCAAGTATTATAGGCAGGCCATAAAGCAGCGGCAAAGAAAAACAATGTGCCGGTCGTCCATGAAGCTTTTTGACAAGGGGTAGAAGTAGTGGAAGTTGTTGGAGGTAAGAGTGGCAAACGTTCCATTGGGTGTGACATATTTGTTATCCTAAGTTAATTATTTTTAATGCGAATACAGTCCAATTCGTGCTCGAAAAAAAATGAAGGAGAGTTGACTCTCCCTCATTAGAGATTATATTTTTAATATTAAGGATTTGAGTTCCTTTTTTTTATTTGTCAGCTGCAGGAGCACCATTAGGTTGTGTCAAGGCTGCTTTCTGAGCTTGTAGTTGTTCTACTTCAATTTTTAATTCAGCAAGCTTTGCTCTTTCTGCGTCCATTTGTTTCTTCATTTCCTCAGCAAATTTAGCCCTTATTCCATCGCTTTGCTTTTGTAGGGCTGCATTCGTTTTGTCAAGTTCTTCTTTTTTGACTCTATCTGCTTTTTCTTCTCGTTTTTTATTGGCTTGTTCAAAAGCTATTTGTTTAGACGTCTGAGTTCTTTCTTCTTCAGCAATTTTGTCGGCATTTTCTCTCTTTAATTGCTCTAAGGCTTTATTCATTTCTTCTTCTCTATTTTTCAAAGTTCCAGCTAAGGCTCGCACAGCTTCAGCATGCTCGTTCTCAGCTTGGGCTTTTTTCTGAGCTAATTCAAGATCTAACTCTCGAGTTTTAGTCGCTTTAAGTTCTGCAATTTGAGTGTCAACTTCGCCTACTTTAGAAAGCTTCAGAGTAGCGATCTGAGCATCTAATTCTCGAGTTTTAGTCGCTTTAAGTT
>PLXY01000001.1 GCA_003153295.1 Parachlamydiales bacterium
TCTACCACTGAGCTACGCCCGCATGGGGAACAAGTATAGGGTGTAAAGAGCTTTTTCAGCAACTTATACCGAACGTGTCTCAAAAATTGCCATTTGGGCTGACGTGAACGCTCTCGTGGTTGAATTATTTTAACTGGCTTAGTATTCATGCAATACAAACCCAGTTAAAATAATTCAACCGCGCGGCTTTGACGTAGTCCCAATGGCAATTTTTTGAGACACGTTCGGTATATAGGTTTATAAAAGATGTTTTTTTAAAAATTTTTGACGATTTCTATCTGCCGTGAAGGGCATCTTTCCATCTTTGAGCGGTTTCTCGGGCTTTTTTTGTATCTCGAGCAATTTGATTCGAGAGCATCCGCATCATATTGGAAAGGAGCTGAAATGCATATTTACTCAATTCTGCAGGTTTCTCTCGGGGAAAAAGGATTTGTAACGACTTCACCCAAGGACTGTCTAAAGGCATAGGAGGTCCAGGAGGCATTTCTTCTCGGCCTCCTACTTTTATCCAAGGGCTTACCGCTTGATTGCTATCAGGTGTAATGGATGGAATAGGCATGTCATTAGGATAAGCAGAAGGCTGTATCCTGACAATGGGTAAATTTATTTTAAAGGGAGGCTTTACTAGAATGTCCCTCCAAATCCTCCACCCACTCTAAGTCCGCCTACCTCTAAGGTATGGTGGAACCAAATAGGTAAATAAAGGTAGTCGGCAAAGATATCAAAATAAAGATGGGGTTTAATGTAGAATTGAACGCCTGTTTTGACAATACCGCCAATCCCGGCTTTCCGCTTATGTTCGATGATTCCATGTTTATTACAGGTGTGGCAGCATCGTTTTTTGTTTTCAAGAAAGACAATGCCGACATCAGGGCCAATACCTGCATATAACCCAATGATGTCGTGATAAACTTTGCCGCTGAATTTCAAGCCGAAGTTGAAATTTAAAATATCGATATCCGAATGGCCGCAGGAATTTCGTTTGCCGTCCATAAAAACCCACTCTGTATTTCCCCAGATTTCTAGATTTCGATGGTTTTTCAATGTTCTTTCATATTCAGCCTGAAGACTGACACCCACGTTTCCACAGAGTTCTCTGAATCTTCCGCTGGTAGGAACAAAAGCAGCGGAGCGGAATTCTAGTCTATTGAAGTCGACATTGGCAGGGGTAGTGGGTTCGGAGGTTTGGTAATTAACCGATGGAGGAATGAATGCAATAAGAGGACTGTCCGAAAAAACCTGGGACATTAAAATGCATGAGATAGCTGCAAAAAATATTTTATTCATGTTGGATCCTGATGTTAAGAGGTGGGCTTGTCAAATTATTTGGATAAACAGCAACGATTTTAAATTCGCTTGCTTCACTTTTGGAATGGAGACAGGTTTCAAATACGAAAGGACCGGATGCAGGAATGGTTTGTACTAGCTTCCAGTCTTTGAAGATTTGATACGAGAGGACGGTGGGTATTGAAACGGGAACCCATGTTGCTTTTAAGTTGTGCGTAGTCTTATCTAAAAATTTGCATTTCTTAACTTTCCCATTGAACATTGTGGGCGCCGGCATTGTAAGGTTTGGAAGTGTAATCATGACGATATTCGAATTATTAGTTCCTGTGAAGGGTTGTGTTTGGCTACAGGCAAAAAATTCGAAAGAGGCCGTTGTAGAATTGTCAAAAACAATGCCATTAGCAGGAGGGCCCACAATCATCACTTGAAAAGAAATCATCACCGTATCCATTTCATTGATTATTCCCAGCGGAATACCGGCAGCTAAACTCGCATTCGTTACACCGGGTATAAGCACATTATTCACAAAAAATGTATTGGGGACAATTAACAAGCCTGTTTCTAAAACATCTTTGAATACGACATCCGAAGCGCCTCCAGATCCTGTATTTTCAATTAAATTCGTAAAAGTAACCGTGGCGCCAATTTCAGAGACAATGCTGAACTGCCCATTGACTCTTTTGATAGGAACAATGACGGGCGCGATCACGTTAATTTGGATGCCGATGGCGTTAATGGTATAATCATCATTACTTGTAGTCCCCAGGGCAAATGCTGTGGTTTGATTGACTGTAATCGTAGAAGAGCAATCGACATTGGTAATATCGTAACCTTGCCGACCGCCATCCACAAGCTGCATAGACGAGGGGTCTGCATTCAGACCGCAGAACGTTCCAGTCATATTAATTAAATTGCCTGCATCATCGTTAATTTGTGAGGCAAAGAAATTATCCATCAAATTATTAGGTCCAAATAACGAGGTTAATGTCGTAGGCGTAGGTCCAAATTCCATTTGGTCGCCATCTTTGTTCGCATCTCCTTCAACAGCACTGACAAGTAATCGGGCTGATTGACCCATTGTTAACGACGGGGCGGCACAAAAGCCCGTCACCGCAGCCGGCTGCACCACATTTGAGCGAGATGCCTGTTGAGCACCTACAAACAAAGACATGTTATTAATGTTCATATTCGTTGAATCCATATAGACAATCGCTAAAGTCCACCCCGCCGCATTATGTGTATCATCGAAACCTGAAATGGTTGCAGGAACACCACTGACAGTATAGGTGCCGTTGGGATTTGCCAAAGAGGATGCAAGGAACAAAGATGTAATGTTTGCACTACGAGTGTAATTTCCTGCGCAATAAAACGGTTGTACATCAGGTGCGGGATTTTGAGAAATGAGCGCTGTAGCAGGATCTGCCATCACAGGATGCACAATATTATCGGGAGTTGTTAAAAAAATAGGTCCACCTGCAAAGGATAAAATACAGTTAGGGTCAACTGCTATGACAGGACCTGTTGTGGGAGTGCTACAGTAGTAACCATAGCTACCACTCCAAATTAATTCAGCATAGAGGACCATAATACCGGCTGGAAGAGTCAAAACAGCGGATGAACTATTGTTTTGCCAGGTCAGTGTGGTTCCCGCGGGGCTGCCAAGTCCTAAAGATAGGCTAGGAAATGATCCTACGGCGTGAGAAGGATCCGTTGTCGTAAATGCTCCAGCTGCATCTGACATTCCAGGTTCATTTTGACAAGTCTCTTTACTTAATCCTAAGGTGTTCCCAATAAAAGTCATGGCCCCATGGACGCCGGTGATAGTGTATCTTAAAATATATTCATCGGCGGATGGTGTTGTGCAGGGGGCGATTGTTTGCTCCGGGCAGCCGACTGGAGCCGTACATGTACAGGTGCCGAAAGAAAGGGAAGTGGACAGTAGAAAAATAAAAAAACAAAAATGTAATAAATAAGAAATGGGTCTGAAAAATGTAGAGATTTTTGCCATTTGGTTTATGCTCCATTATTAAAAGAAAGTCTAACATACAAGAATAACTTTCATCTTACTATTAAAAAACAAGCTATGCAGATCTAAAATCCTCAGAATAGCAACAAAATCTGAATCTCTAAGAAAAAATTTGCAAGCTCCTAAAATTTTTTGTTGCGAGAGTTTAAAAAATAAAGTAAAACACAAGTTCAACAGATGAGTTGTGCGACCGTTTGTTTGTAAGTTTTTCTGAGACTAGAGAACTTATCGACGAGCCAGACCTCTTGCGTAACTAAGGGTTCGTCGATTTTCTGGATTATTTTGGCCACTTTTCGGTTTTTTTTGCAGGGGTAATATCTGAAGTTGATATGACCCCTGCAAAAAAAATCTGAAAATTGACTCAAAAGAACCACAAAATCGACAAAACTTTAGTTACGCAAGAGGTCTATTGCACAGCCGCAGAATATTAATAGGTAAAAAGATGTTGAATTTTCGAAAGCTCAGGCAGGATTTTGCCTCGGGAATTGTGAAAGAAGGCAAAGAACTTTTTGACAAACAAAAAGTGGTGACAGCCAAAATTCTTCATCTGGATCATCGCATTGTCCGGATCAGCGGACGGGTTCAAGGCCAATACGAAAATCATTATGAAAGCGAAATAGAAATCGACCGCATCGAGTGCGAGACTGTCGATTCGGACTGCGACTGTCCTTATAACTATGATTGCCAACATTTAGCTGCTTTGATTTTTTATCTAGAAGAGAGACTCGATGAAATCATGGTCACCTATTCTAAGGAAAACAACCTTAGCGACCTGGCTGACAAGCGGGATGTCAATGACGAGCAAATGCAAGCCCTCATCAATAAATTTAAAGAAGCTGAGATCAAGCAGACACAAAAACAGGAAGTTCTCTATAAAGAAGAAATTCTCCAGGAATATGTCACCTCTTCTGAAATGCTCGCTGTTTCTCCTTTTTTCAAACCTCAAGAAAAATATGAAATTGATCGAGCTGAAGCTGCATGGGTTTTTTCGCTTCCTGCCAATCTCGATGGCAAACAGCCTGTCGAGCTTCAATTAGCGTTAAGACTTCCTTCCCGGTCTAAACCGCTCCATATTCCTTATCTGAAAAAATTTATGGACGCTCTCCGTTATGAAGAGCCTATTTTCATCGGTGGCAAACGGTATTGTTTTTCTCTCAATTCGTTCGATGTCAAACAGCGCGAGATCATGAAAATGATGAGAGACCAAGCGAGGTTCCAAGATCAACCGAGCTCAGAAAAAGGACATCGTATTGGTCAGATTGAACTTGAGCTTTTTGGGATTATTTTGGCGCGTATTTTTGAAAGCGCTAATGAAGCCTTTAAAGAGAGCGGATATTCTGCTCAAGAAGAAGATCTTCCACAGCTTCCAGGACTTTTTGATACCACGTTTGAAAACCCTATCCGCTTTTCACCCCATCCTGCCAATCTGAAATTTATTATTGAATATCTCAAACCTCCCGTTTCGAAAATTCTTCTCCAGCCGGCGATCTTGATCGATCAAAAACAAATATCGGTTGAAGAAGCCAAACTTCTTTCTTGCGCTTCGCCAGGGATGCTTCACCAAAATGTCTATTATCCTTTCCCTGCCCATATTACTAGACTGCATCTGAAAAATCTCAAAACATTACAAGATTTAACGATCCCGGAGCCTCTTTTTGGAACATTTGTCGAAAATGCCATGCCTGAACTTTCTCGTTTTGCCCATATCGAAAACGGACAGGCCATTGAAGATTTCGTCACGCTGCCTTATGTCGAATCGGTCAAAGCAACGTGCGATCTGGTCTACTTGGATGGCGAGCTTGAAGCGATGCTTTATTTCCATTACGACAAGCAAAAGATTCCTGCATCACCGAATAAACTTGAATATGAACATGTTGCTTCCTTTGTCACCAAATCGGGAATTTTAGCGCGCAATCTGGTGGAAGAAAGAAAGATCATTGAAGAACTCTTCCAAGATTTTCTTTTCAATGCCGATGAATCGGTCTTCATCGCTAAATCAGAAAAGAAAATCGTCGAGTTCATGACGGATATTATTCCGCGCCACCAGCACCGCATCACTTTTAATTGTCCTCAAAATCTTCTGGATCAATTCATTTACGACCAAACTTCATACACCTTGAATCTAACTCATACTTCCCGTATCGATGCCTATGAAATCGATCTTAAAATCCATGGTTCTCTTAAAGGAGCGAAGATCGACCTATTATGGGAATGCGTGGCTTCCAAACGTGCTTATCTCGAAATGGAGACTCAAAAACAGCGGGCTGCTAAAAAAGCTGGCGAAAGTAATAAGCTTCCGAAAATCTTGGTTCTCGATCTGGAAAAAATCGGAGCGATTGTCCAGCTCTTTGACGAACTTGGCATCACCGTTCTTACGGATCATAAACTTGAGAGGCCCCTTTGGAGTTTGGCTAACATCGATGCCACCCACTTCAAAGACCTTCCGGTCACATTCACCATTTCTGACAAGCTGATCGATATCCGGAAGCAGATGCTAGGAGAGAAGAAGCTCGTATTTACCGAAGTCCCTATGGAAGTCCAAGCCACTTTAAGGCCTTATCAAAAAGAGGGCGTCAACTGGGTGGAAAGACTGCGGGTCATGTATCTCAACGGTATTTTGGCAGATGACATGGGCCTTGGAAAAACACTCCAAGCCATCGTTGCTATCGCCCAATACCGGATGAAGAAAAAAGCTCTTTCCTTGATCGTCTGTCCGACATCGCTCCTCTATAACTGGAAAGAAGAATTTGCCAAGTTTGATCCTGAGCTCAAAGTTTTAGTTGTCGATGGAATTCCTTCCGCTCGTAAACGGATCATGGAAAATATTTCCAAATACGATGTGATCATCACCTCGTATACGCTGCTTCAAAAAGATGTGGAGCATTATAAAACAGTCACCTTTGGTTATGTCGTTCTCGATGAAGCCCAACATATTAAAAACCGCGGCACCCGCAATGCTAAATCAGTGAAGATGATCGTCGCAGAGCATCGACTGATTCTTTCCGGTACGCCGATCGAGAATTCTTTGGACGAAATGTGGAGTTTGTTCGATTTCTTGATGCCGGGCTTCTTAAGTACTTACGACCGTTTCGTCGAAAAATATATCCGTGTCTCCGGAGCCGAACTATCGAAAAATCTGGAATATCTCCGCAAAAAAGTCGCGCCTTTCATTTTGCGCCGCATGAAAGCCGACGTGCTCGACGATCTTCCTCCGGTCTCCGAAATTGTCTACCATTGTCAGCTCACCGATATACAGCAGGACCTCTACCGGTCTTATGCCGAATCGGCTCGCAATGAACTGGTCAAACTGGTCGAACGTGATGGTTTCGATCGTGTTCAAATTCACGTTTTGGCCACCCTCACGCGTCTTAAACAAATCTGCTGCCATCCTGCGATCTTTGCTAAAGAAAAAGCAGAACCCGGCGATTCAGCAAAGTACGAGATGCTCATGGAGCTTCTCCAAACGCTGATTGAAGGAAAACACAAGACCGTTATTTTCAGCCAATATACACGCATGCTACAGATTATGCGGGAAGATTTTGAAAATCGCGGCATCCGGTTTGCTTATTTGGACGGATCTAGCAAAAACCGTCTAGAGATTGTCAAACAATTTAATGAAGATGAAAGTCTTTCTGTCTTCCTTGTCTCCTTGAAAGCGGGAGGCACGGGCCTGAACCTCGTCGGAGCCGACACCGTGATCCATTACGATATGTGGTGGAACCCTGCTGTTGAAAACCAAGCGACCGATCGCGTCCACCGCATGGGACAGAAAAAAAATGTTTCTGCCTATAAATTGATCACCTTAGGAACAATCGAAGAAAAAATTGCTGAAATGCAAAAACGGAAAAAAGGATTGGTCAAGAAAGTCGTAAGTTGCGATGATGAGGCAATCGCTAAACTAACTTGGGAAGACGTATTAGAACTCCTAAGAACATAACCCATTAATATATGAGCCAACAAAGATCTTTTAACGTTAGAGACATGATAGCCCGCCTCAGTCGCAGTGCTGTAGGGAAATTTGGAAAACTTTCAGGCTTTTTCTCGAATGATATCGGTATCGACTTAGGAACAGCCAATACGCTGGTTTACGTCCGTGGTAAAGGAATTGTTTTGGCCGAACCTTCTGTGGTTTCCGTCGATTCAGTTACGAATGAAGTTCTTGCTGTCGGTCACAAAGCTAAAGCCATGCTTGGAAGAACTCCTCGCAAAATCCATGCCGTACGTCCGATGAAAGACGGGGTGATCGCCGATTTTGAAATTGCTGAAGGGATGATCAAAGCCTTGCTCAAACGAGTTACGCCCTCGCGTAGTATCTTTCGTCCTAAAATTTTAATTGCGGTTCCTTCCGGCATCACGGGTGTAGAACGAAGAGCTGTGGAAGATTCAGCGCTTCGTGCCGGGGCGCAAGAAGTGATTTTGATTGAAGAATCGATGGCTGCTGCCATCGGGGTTGACCTTCCCGTGCATGAACCGTCTGCCAGCATGATTGTCGATATCGGCGGCGGTACGACAGAAATTGCGATTATCTCTCTGGGCGGTATCGTGGAATCCCGCTCTCTTAGGATTGCCGGTGATGAGTTTGATGAATGCATCCTCAACTACATGCGCCGCACTTACAATCTGATGATCGGCCCTCGAACAGCTGAAGAAATTAAAATTACCATCGGCTCTGCTTATCCGATGGGCGATCACGAACTCGAAATGGAAGTCCGCGGTCGAGATCAGGTGGCAGGCTTGCCTGTGACCAAGCGGATCAACTCTGTGGAGATCCGTGAATGTTTGGCTGAACCGCTCCAGCAAATCATTGAAAATATCAAACTAAACCTTGAAAAATGCCCTCCTGAACTTGCCGGCGATCTCGTCGATAAAGGGATGGTTCTTGCAGGTGGTGGCGCCCTCATCAAGGGACTGGATAAAGCTATCATCAAAGAAACAGGTCTTCCTGTGACAATAGCACCGCATCCTCTTCTCGCAGTTTGCCTGGGAACGGGAAAAGCGCTCGAATACCTCGATAAGTTCAAAAAGAAAAAATCGATGGTGTAATCCAGTGCACTCTTGGGTTCAAGAGATTGCAAGTCTATGTCAGCCTAAAGACATCCATTTTTGCGATGGGTCTGAAGAAGAATACAGCCATCTCTGCAATCTCCTCGTTCAAAAAGGGACTTTCGTCCCTTTAATACGGCCTAATAGTTTTTGGTGCCACTCAACTCCGGATGATGTTGCTCGTTCTGAAGCTAATACCTATATTTGTTCTTTGCAGCAAGAAGATGCAGGCCCGACAAATAATTGGAAAGATCCTTCTGAGATGAAAGCGCTTCTTAAGGATTTATTTCGAGGATCCATGCGAGGAAGGACTCTCTATGTCATTCCTTTTTGCATGGGACCTTTGAAAAGCCCATACGCCCGCTTTGGAATTCAAATCACTGATTCTCCCTATGTTGCCTGCAACATGCGCCTCATGACCCGCATGGGCAAAGAAGCGTCCGATGCCATGCAAGGAAAACCGTTTGTCCCTTGCCTCCATTCTGTCGGAATGCCGCTTCAAAAAGAATCGGATGATGTCCCATGGCCCAATAATCCCCAGCACAAATATATTGTTCAGTTCCCTGATGAGCCTTCCATCTGGTCCTTCGGCAGCGGCTATGGCGGCAACGCACTCCTAAGCAAAAAATGTTTTGCCCTGCGGATTGCCTCGGTCTTAGGTGAAAAAGAAGGCTGGCTTGCAGAACATATGCTTCTGATTGGCGTGACTAATCCTGCTGGTGAGAAAAAATATTTCGCCGCTTCATTTCCCAGCGGCTGTGGAAAAACGAATCTAGCGATGCTTAAATCTCTACTTTCTGGCTGGACTATTGAATGTGTGGGAGATGATATTGCCTGGCTTCATTTAAAAAATGGACAACTCTACGGCATCAATCCCGAGAATGGATTTTTTGGAGTTGCACCAGGAACCTCTGAAAAAACAAATCCGGTTGCCGCGGAAATGATCAAGAAAAATACGATTTTCACCAATACAGCGCTGACCGCTAATCACGATGTCTGGTGGGAAGGAATGAGTGAAACTCCGCCCGATCATCTTACTTCTTGGAAAGGAAAGCCTTGGGATCATACAGGGACTGCTTCCCATCCTAATGCCCGTTTTACAATTCAAGCCGGGCAATGCTCGATTTTAAGCCCTGAGTTTAACAATCCTCAAGGCGTTCCTATTTCTGCCATTATTTTTGGAGGCCGCCGCTCAACCCTTGTCCCGCTCGTCGTCGAATCTCTCAGCTGGAACCACGGTGTTTTTCTCGGCGCTTCGATGTCGTCAGAAATGACAGCTGCTGCAGAAGGACAAGTCGGCAAACTCCGTCATGATCCGTTTGCGATGCTTCCTTTTTGCGGCTACAATATGGGCGACTATTTTAAACATTGGATAGAGATGGGGAAAAATTCTCAAAAACTTCCCCAAATTTTTCATGTGAATTGGTTCCGTAAAGATGCGCAAGGACACTATCTCTGGCCCGGCTTCCGCCACAATACCTATGTCCTCAAATGGATCTTTGAGCGTGTTAGCGGCCTCCCCAATGCTAAACCTTCTCCCATTGGAAATTTGCCCATCGATGGAATCTTTCCTTCGGAGCTAGCTCATATCGACACCGTTGGATATTTGGAAGATGCATCAGAAATGAGAAGATATTTTATGACTTTCGGCTCTAAAATACCTCCGGAGCTCCTCCGTGAGTTAGATCAGCTTCAACAGCGTCTAACACCCTCAAAATAAATAGCTTATTCTATCTGTTGCAAAAACGAACAATAGCTGTTATAGTTTTCAACACTTGGAGTTATAAATGTACAAACGTCACATTTTAAATGAGTTAGAGCAATATTTAAAAATTTTTCCTGCGGTATTATTGACGGGGGCTCGCCAAACAGGAAAAACGACCCTGGTTGATGAATTGGCAAAAAATAAGGGCTATTATTTTGTGACATTGGATGATGATCTCACTTTATCTAATGCTTTGAGAGACCCATCTGGATGGATAATGGCACTTCCAAAACCTGTGATTATTGATGAAGTCCAGAGAGCTCCTGAGATATTTTTAGCAATTAAACTAGATATTGATAATAACAGAGTGCCAGGGCGATATTTACTCACGGGATCATCTAATCCGCTACTATCGCCGGATCTGGCCGATTCTTTAGCAGGTAGGATGGGTATTTTAAACCTATATCCGCTTTCGCAAGGAGAGCTCCTGCGTAAAGAGGAGACTTTCATCAGCAGAGTTTTTGCTGACACATTTAAGATCGAAAAGGTCGAGCCCTTAATATTGCAGAATCTTTACCAAATGATCATTCGGGGTGGTTTTCCTCTGGTGCAATCTTTGCAAGAAATGCAGGATGTGAAGCGCTGGTTTAAGAGCTATCTTCAGACAATGCTGGAAAGGGATGTGACAGACATCGCTAACATTGAAGGGCTTCGAGAGTTTCCTCGTCTTTTACGATTGCTGGCCCTACGTTCATCGATGGTGATCAATGTCGCGGATTTATCTCGATTGTTGGGAATGGTCTCCATGACGTTAAATCGTTACATCGGAATTTTGGAAGCTATCTTTTTTGTCAATTTTCTTCCTGCTTGGTATACTAACTTGGGAAAACGTGTGAAAAAGTCTCCTAAATTACATCTTTGTGATACTGCAATGATGGCTCAGCTCATAGATATCGATGAAGTAAGATTACAAAACGATCAGTCATTGGCGGGATATTTTTTAGAAACCTTTATTTTCTCTGAATTGCGTAAACAAAAAAGCTGGTCATCGATACCTTGTGAATTATTTCACTTCCGAGATGGCGACAATAAAGTCGATCTCGTTTTAGAAAAGCCTAATGGATCCATAGTTGGAATTGAAGTAACATTTTCACGTTCTCTTAATTCTGATGATTCAAAGGGACTCAGACATCTCCAAAAAATTGCTAAAAAAAATTTCAAACGTGGGATTATTTTGCATCCAGGCGCTCAGATCGAGTTTTTAGGTGACGATGTTTGGGCTGTTCCAATTCAGACGTTATGGGTATAGATGCGACTTGTTATTCGGCGTATTAAAGAAGCCTTTGTTCATGTGGATGGGGTTACTGTTGGACAAATCAAAAGGGGAGCTTTAGTGTTTTTTGGCGTTCATAAGACAGATATCCCTGCTAATAAGCTTTGGTCGGCTCTAAAATGTCCCCTGAACTGCTTCAGGAGATTCACTTTCTTGAAAATAGATTGTAGAGTTAACACAGAATTCTGTGTTTCTGTATTCTAATCCTCGGAGTTAAAATATGAAACAATCTGCCCGTCTAACTGTAGACATGTCTCAGGAAGAACATCAAAATCTTAAAATGGCAAGTGCAAAACTTGGCATTAGCATGAGAGAATTTATTCTGGCTGCTGCCTTTGAAAAAATGAAAGAAATTGAAGATGAATGGCTTGCAAAAAAAGCTCATGAAACCTTGAAACGAATAGAATCAGGGGAAGAAAAAATTGTTGCTTTGAAGAAGGCAAAAAAGAGAGTTCGTTAACTGCAATATAATGTGCAAATCGAATTATCTACACAGTAAAAGACAATACTTTGGTTGTACTCGAAATAGGAAATAGAAAAGAGATATATCGATAACATGAGAATGGTTATCCAACGCGTTAAAGAAGCATCGGTTCGTGTCGATGGTGCTATTGTAGGACAAATCAAAAGGGGAGCTTTAGTGCTTTTTGGCGTGAATAAGACGGATATCCCTGCCTATACGCTTTGGATGGCCCAAAAGCTCATTGGATTAAGATACTTCTCTGATCCGCAAGGGAAAATGAATCTTTCACTAGGAGATATTCAGGGAGAAGTCCTCATTGTTTCCCAATTTACGTTATATGCCAATTGCAATGAAGGACGGAGGCCCGGTTTTGACGCCGCGGCTCCAGGATCGATTGCAAAAATGGTATATGAAAAGTTTGTTGAAGAAGTCAAACAAGAGCTAAAAACGGTCCAAACGGGAATATTCGGGGCCGATATGGAGGTCAGCTTAGTGAATGATGGCCCCGTGACTTTTATCGTCGATTATCCTTCTTAGGAATACGTTTGCTGATTGATCTGGTTTGTTTCTTGCTCGCTTTCCTGTTGCGTTTCTTGCAGCTCACCCATGAAGGAAGAAATCTGATTGATTTCAGCTTGCGAAGTGACTTGCTGCGAATAAGCATCAAAAGGATTAAAACCGACTGAGCTGATTCCCATAAGTATTCTCCTTATGAGTTGCTAGGCTGGATCGTACTCAAGGCAAAAGCATCGAGCTGTGCCGATTGAACATTATCGTTACTAACAGTGCTATCTTGCTGTTGTGCAATTTGCTCGAGTTCATCCGTTGTCGATGTATCTAATGCGGCTAATAATTGAGTGTTAATTGAACTGATTTCCATAATCTCTCTCCTTTTTATTATAATTATATTATCTCTAATTTAATTATAGAGTTTACAGATTATTTTTACTAGTATTAAATAGATGATATTTTTGCATAAGTCATTCAGTTATAAATAGATATATATCTATAGTATGCAAGGTCTTATAAGCTATTTATATTCTTGGGAAATAAACCCTCTTTTCAGAGGGTTTTTAGTGATTAGCAATGGCAGCAGGAATGCACTTTAGGAAGAGCTCTTATTTCGGTAGGTTTAAAGAAGAATTCGATCTCTGTTTTTGCGTTGTCTAAACTATCGGAGCCATGGACGGCATTCCGGTCGATCGATTGGGCCAAGTCTTTGCGGATTGTGCCTGGCGCTGCATCTTTAGGATTCGTTGCACCCATGATTTCACGGTTCTTTGCAACGGCATTAGGGCCTTCTAAAACAGTAATGAGAACTGGGCCTTCGATCATGAAATTGACGAGTTCCATGTAGAAAGGACGGGCGGCGTGGACAGCATAAAATGCTTTTGCTTGTTCGGTTGTCAATTGGACCATTTTTGCAGCAACAATCTTAAGGCCTGCTTTTTCAAAACGGGTTAAAATTTCGCCGATATGGTTGTTCGCAACTGCATCTGGTTTAATGATCGATAATGTTTGTTCTGTCTTCATAGTTTCCTCTTTAAAATTTTGCCAATTATAGCCTGTTTTTGACTTTCCGTCGAGGCAAAATAAGTCCAGATGGTCTATAATCCAGTGTAAAAAACCTATGAATCCACAACAAATCGGTATCGTCCGCCGCAATGGCTTAGGAGATCTTCTCTGTGTGATGCCGCTCGTTAACCTCTGCAAAGAAAGGTTTCCCGGCTGCCAAGTGACTCTTTTTGTCGATGGTAGAAGCGCCCCTCTTCTTCCTTATCTAGAGGGCGTGGACCAAGCCATAGTTCTGCCTTCTTCGACGAATAAATATGCCGCTCTTGTCAAAACTGCCTGGGCGCATAGGTATCAAAAATTTGATTTACTCATCTCAGCTAAACCGTCTCCGATGAAGTTGTTAAATTTATTTTTGTATTCTTTGAGGGGGAAAGATCGAATTGCTTATGTCGATAAGGCCTGGCACTCCCGGCTGATTAACCGGCCCCAGCCGTATGATCCTAGGGAAGAAAGGCATCAAATGGTCAAGAGCTTGCGTTTGCTGGATCCTTCTTTTGAAACCGTCCCTCCGTCATTACGACCGCGGCTTAATGTAAAGCCTTCTCATCAATTTGAAAGCCGCACGATCTTAGTTTCTGTGACTAATAACCGCCTGGGAAGTACGCTTGATGCTGATAAAACTCAGCGGATTTTAAATCGGGCTTATGGAAAGACATCTTTTAAAGTTGTGATCAACTGCGAGCCGGCCGATCGGGACCAAGCGGATCTTTTAGCTAAAGGTCTTGATATGCCTACAGAGGTGATTCCGACACCGTCCTTCGATCAATTCCTTTCCTTGATCGCCTCCGTCGATGCATTTTTTATCGGCGATGGGGGAATCATGCATTTGGCTGCAGCCTTAAGTAAACCTCAAGTGGTTCTATTCGGAGGGACCAAAATTTGGGAATGGGCGCCCCTCTCAGAAAAAGCGATCTGCCTGGGAGATCCTCATAATGTGAACTTCATCCCCGAAGAAATCATTCAGCAAGCAGTGGAGAAAATCCTTTTATGAAATACGGAAATTATCCTGATCTATCAGATGTGAAAAAAGTTCTTGTGATCAAATTACGACACCATGGAGATGTTCTGCTGACTGCGCCTGTTTTCTCAAATTTACAAGCGGCGTTACCCCAAGCAGAAATTCATGCAATGGTCTACAAAGATACGGTCCCTATGCTGGAAGGTCACCCTGCGATTCATAAATTTATCAGTTATGACCGGGGCTGGAAAAAACTCCGTTTTTTGGGAAAGCTGATGAAAGAATTTTCTCTTCTGAAAAAAGTCCGGCAAGAGAAATACGATATGGTGATCAATCTGACAGAAGGAGACCGGGGAGCGATCGCCGCTTTAGTCTCCGGGGCTGAGATTTGTGTGGGACTCGATCCGGAAGGAAAAGGGTTTAAAGGAAAGAAAAGTATATATTCCCACGTCGTCAAAGCTTGTAAAACTCCGCGCCATACCGTGGAGAAAAATCTCGATGCGCTACGCCGTATCGGCATTTTCCCTACACCTGAAGAAAGAGATATTTTCTTTGCTATTCCTGAAGAGAGTAAAAAAAGAACGCTTCAACTTCTTCAAGAAAATGGAATGGCCCCCCATGACTATTTTCTTTTACATCCTGTCTCAAGATGGAAATTTAAATGTTGGCCTCCTTCGCTTGTCGCTAAGCTCATTGCAGAGCTTTATATGCGAGGTGAAAAAATCATCCTAACATCAAGCCCTGACACACAGGAGCTTCAGATGGTCGATGAGATCTTAAAGCTCGTGCCTCATGTGCCGGTTTTAAATCTGGGCGGTAAAACGTCACTGAAAGATCTCGGCGCTCTCATCGAAATGAGCCGCTGCTTAGTTTCTGTTGACTCGGTGCCGCTTCATATGTCGAGCGCTTTAAAAAGTCCGACGGTGGTTCTATTCGGGCCTTCTTCTGAAATCAATTGGGGGCCTTGGCTCAATCATAAAGCGCGAGTCGTTGCGCAGAATCTTCCTTGCCGGCCTTGCTTTATGGATGGATGCGGAGGAAGTAAAATGAGCGATTGCCTCCATACGCTTCCAGTGGGGAAGGTCTTGAAGGCAATCGATGAAGTGGTACCAGCGCTATTGCTGCGGAGATGACGGAGGAGGGGTAGTTGAAATGACAAGTTTTCTATATCCAAAAAACCATGCTAACTGTTCTGCCATCTTTTGACGCGTAGCATCCCATCCATTTGTTGCGGATGATTTTTGGTGCTGAGTTCCTAAGTAGCCTCCTACAAGTAGAGCGGCGAGTGCGGCTTCTCGGTTAGCACCAAAACTGCTCAACAGTGCCCGGCCTCCTTTAAAATAGAGCCAACTTCCCGTGGAGATATCATTAAAGCGGGTATTCAATTGTTGATCCGCGATATGTCCTAGTCCATAAATTAAAGTACAGGCGACTCCTCCACCCGCAAGACCGAAGTATCGCAAGCCAAAGTCCCATCCTTTTTGATAAACAAAAAAATAGATAGAGATTTGCGCGACAAGCTCTAAGGTTTTGAGCAAGCAGTTAAATTTTTCCACGCCTTCCTGATAACTTCCAGAAGAGTGGATGAAAGAATTGTAGAGAGGAATCACAGAATCATCTAAGAGATTGGCGTAAGGCTTAACTAAACTTTTGGTTAAAGGAACCAGAAGATTATCATAAGCGGGTCTGAAAGGGTTTAACTGAATGGGCATAATTCCTCTCTAAAAAATTAAATGAATTATAATAATAGAATTAATCTATAAAAATTACAATCCAAGAGATGTTTTCATTGTCTCTTAATTAATTTTTTATTTAGTTAGATGGTCTGTTTATTGGTAAATGTGCAAGCTAAATAATGAGACCATCGCTGGTATTTTCTATCTACGTAATGATCTCTACTCATAGAAGTTTTTAGAAACTGGGCTAGACAGAGAAAACTGAAAGCGCGTGCGAAACCCCCGACATCATTACGTGTTAAAATAAATTGCCGTTTCGTTACAACGTCCACGGTCTTGAAGACTAGGAGAATGCCGCCATTCATAAAGGCGTTAAATAGAGCTGCTGCATAAGGATGAATGATCCATTGCGAAGCAAAAGTAAAACTTCCACTGAGGTTGTCTTGATGGCCAAAGATCCGATTAAAGGGGATGATCACAAAAAAGAGTCCTGCAACTGTTGCGGTTCTAAAAGTGGCTAAAAAGAGTCGTTCAAGTTCTTTTTGTCGGGGGGAATCTCCACGCATTAAATGATAGAGAGGAGCTGTAATATCAGTAATGGGTGCTGTGATGGGTTTGATTAAAAATGTCATAAAACCTTCTTTTATCTATGAAATATAGCATAAAAGGGTACTTACGATCTATGAGCAAAGCTTTTGGCCCAGGCTTGCAAATGATTTTTTAGATATGATCTTTAAGAGTCTGACTTAGAGACAAAAGATGGGATTACCATAAACAAAGACTCGAATTTTTTTGTTGAGAAGTAAGAGCTTCGAGACGCGCAGATCAACAATTTTGATTAACCAATGAAGCATAGAAATAAGATCTCATACTTGAACACCTGCATAGGATAGGAAGGACCTCATTCATAGAGACAAAACTTTTCTTCGAATCAAAACTCAAAAGATATAGTATTCTCGATCTGGTTGGCTTACTTTGTGTTCGAGAGATTCCTAAATCTAGGTTTTATGAAGGAGGTGAAGAGATTATTTTTCTTAACCCCTTAGGCTTTTGGATTCAATTTCTTTGGCAATTTCCTGTGCTTTTTGACCATCACTAGGTTCTAGTCCACGATAATCCTGGCCATCATATTCAAAAAAAAGTGGAGCCCCGTAACAATGGGTTCCAAACCTTTTATCGCTTTGGTTCCCTGGAGTAATAAGATAAATAGGGCGTCTAGTCTGTTCAGATAGGGCTCTTATAGGTGAATGCTCTTCTTCAATATATCGTGTTCCTGGAATAAAAGAGTTTATCGGAGAAAGACCATAATAGTTTGTCGATAACTTTGGTGTCTTTATAGAATAATCTTCTGATGGATCCCTTCTCTGAAGTTGTAGGTTATGGATTCCTTTCAAGATTTCATAATATTCATGATGCTGAATGAGATTCGATCGGAATTTATCTAATTCCGATACGAGATTTGAAAACGCAGATCTTTTTTCTATTAATCTATTTTCAATTACTACTATATTTTTAGCTGCTAGTTCGTTAATTGTCGTATTGATATCTTTCAGTTCTTGTTGAAGTGATTTTTCTTTTTCTTGTAATTGTTTAATTTCAGAATTGTAATTATCTATATCTTTTAGCGTGTCTGGATGCTTTCTTTTTTCCATCCAAATCATAATATTAGCCCGTAAATCTTTTTCATATCCCCAATGCTGTGGAGTAAATTGTGCCTTTTTTGTATTTTTAAATTCAGCTTCAGTACAATTAAAGCTTCCATGCGTTTTCCTAAATTCACACTTAGAAAACTCAAATGAAGTTTGAAAAGTATATTCTTTTCCGAATGGAGGTAAGTGCCAAAAAGAACGCATAGTGATGGGCTGATCGGGTGTTAATTTTAATGGGGTTGGGGTTCTATCCTTTTTCCATTCTTGAATCTTAACTGTTTTTTCTTCAATGTTTTTAGTATTAATGCCTATCTCTTTTTCTTTCTCTTGTTTTTTAGTAGTCCATTTCTCTAGTTCTTCTGCTACGGCTTTTCCTAACGATTCTTCTGCTTCTATTTTGTCGATTTTCTCAAATTCTTGTTTTGTTAGTAAATTTAAAATTCTATCATAGCTTTTAAGGGACTCTATACTTGTTAGGGATTGACTATTCAAATTAGCAACTTTGTTTTCAATATAACGCATGTATCTTAAAGCGATGGTTAATACATTTTCGAAGTAAGAAAACCCACTCAAAGTGATATTATCTCTATCAAATTCATCAATAGGTAAATCTACAAGTTTTATATATGAAGAGTGTCTTCGATTCGTTGACTTATATGATAGATAGCCGTGGGGTACATCGAATTTTGAACAAATCGCAAATTTCTTCACTTTTTTTCCATTTAAAACATCATTCACCTGTGAGGACATTACAAGACGATCGACAATAAAATTATAAGCCTCAAAAGCTTCCATAATCTCGGTTAAAGCTTTTTTTTCTGCTACTGAATCATAACTTTTCCATAAATTAGCTACCCAAGCAGCAAGGGAACGTCCTTTTGTCTCTCGCTTAGCACGTTCAGCATCAAGCTCATTTGCAGCGAGAACAAGTTCTTCATAAATATTAACTCCATATTCCTTTCGATTGTTCGGTTGATCATCAATAGCGAATAAAACGCTTTTTGTGCAAGATATTGGGTTATAAACAATACGTCGTAAAGATTGGTAAAGGGAATTCATTTTTTTTACTAGATCACTTGAGCTAGAAAATCGAAAAAAATCTCGAGGAATGCAAACGATAATCTTCCTAGGAGTAAAATGGGAAATCACGAAATCTGTAGCGACACCAAGGCATATATTATATTCAGAAGGTATACCCGGTGATAAAATCGGTGTTTCCAAAACATTACCATAGGTATAGATCCTAGAACTATTTGCATTTAATGCAGGGTTAAAAACATCTGGCACAAAATCGTTGGCCAATACTTCACCAGAAATTTCATATTCTGTGAAACTTTCGGAGCGACCATTAGGATAGAGCCTCTTTCTTTCTTGAGCCTTTCCCCCCACCAATCGAACGCCTTGTAGGCGTATGGTCGAAGGGTCTGTACCTACTAGCAAAACAGGCGCTCTTTTATTAGGTAAATTTAATAGATTTGAAAACGATATTTCTATACCGTAAAGCATCAGCTCTAAGTGAAGATAGGGGCCTCTATAGCCCAGTTCAGAGTCAGATAATAAAGAGAGAATTTCTTTTGCAAGACCGATGTAATAGTCTGAGTTTCGTGGGGTGATTAGGGTTTTAAGGAATGCAACTTCAGAGGGAACGAGATAAGGGGCTTCGGAGTTTGGTAGTGCCATTTCTCTCAATTGAACTAAATCTTCATGGGGATTAACGAGGATGTGTCGATCTACAAGAGAGTAGTAATTGATTTGGAAGTGTTCCCTAATACTCTCAAACATCTCTTGAATTTTAGGGAAGTCATTGCCTGCTGGGATTTTCATGTGAGGTACTCGATATCCACCAAACGAAAAAATTTCTTTAATATTGATCTGTTCAATATTTCGATCGGAAAGAGAGGAATTTTCATGATTGACTTGAACTTTTCCACCCAGAATAGTTGATAATGTAGATCCTTCAGCTTTGACATCCACAGTTGTTTTTTTCTCTGATTTATTGCTGCTAGAGATAATTTCCAACACAACTCGATACCCAGCATAAACCCATATGGATTTGATAATTCCTAAATGAATAGATTGAGATGTGACGGGTAGCCGTTTAGGTGTCTTTTGAAATCCGCATCGATCTTTTTTCACACAAGCAACAGCACAAACCACAGTGCTAGAATCTGAAGATTTGCTTTTTGTTTGACCAACATCTAAACCTGCCCCAATTTTCACAGGTGATGAACCAACAGTTGCATCAATATTAAAGCCTAAACGGTTGTTTAAACGATCTACTGCTATATCTGTCGCAGCATCAAGTGTTGCTACATAAAGTGATTCAGAATGATCCCGCACCACAGTTTCATCTTGAAAGTTCTCAACGGCCATCTCTTCAATTTTATGGGTTTCTTTGTTATAAACATGGCCTAAGAATTTTTGTGCGATCTGTTTGATGGTTTTGTCGTTCTGATGACTTCGCGTTCTTTCAGATTCTGCAAGAGCGATAATTTGTTCTGGTGTTTGTTGCGCCACTGATGTTAGTTTTGGTGCCATAACAACTCCTTGGATTTGTTTACAAAAACTTTATATGCAAAATGTTAATTTGACAAGAAATAATTATAGATATGTCAATCTATTTACCTAAATTATTTAACTAATATCTGAAAAAAAAGATCATACATGTTTTAAGAGGAGCATTTGAGAAACAAACTTTTTCAATAGATGATCGAAGGCTTAAAGTCGAAAATCTTCTCCGAAATAGGTTTTGCGGGCTTCTGGGTTTTGCAGCAGCTGCTGGACCGTTCCTGAGATGAGAATTTTTCCTTCGCGGATCAGATAGCTCCGGTCGACAATGGAGAAAATTTCCCGTGCATTATGGTCCGTGATCAAAATGCTGATCCCTTTATTTTTAAGGTGGCGGATCATTTTTTTGACATCGGCGACAGCTAGGGGATCGATATTGGCAAAAGGCTCATCTAAGAGAAGGAGGGACGGTTCCGTGACAAGTGCGCGGGTAATCTCAAGGCGTCGTCGTTCGCCGCCGGACAAACTGCCGGCCTTGGCCTTGGCAAGCTTATCTAGATGTAATTCATGGAGAAGGGTTTTGAGCCTCTCTTTTTTTTGCTCAGAAGAAAGGGGAAGAGTTTCTAAGACGCAGAGGATATTTTCTTCCACAGTCAGCGCTCGAAAAACAGAAGGTTCTTGCGCGAGGTATCCCATGCCGAGCTGGGCCCGTTTGTGAACAGGGAGCGCAGTGGCATCGTGTCCCTTGAAAAAGACTTCTCCGGTGTCGGGATGGATCAAGCCGATTGCCATATAGAAGGCAGTGGTCTTACCGGCGCCATTAGGACCTAAAAGTCCAACGACTTCTCCAGGCTTTACATCGAAAGAGAGGCCATCAACAACGGCTTTTCCGCCGTAAGTTTTTTTAAGATTCGTAACTTTAAGGAGAGGGTGGTGCATAATTGCCAAAATATTTGTTAAGGGATGCTTGTTCTTCAGCTGAGAGGGCGAGCTGGACGTTCCCAAGTCCTTTGACGGTTTGTTTTTTTGTCGTAGGATCTTGAGTGATGTGGACTTCTTGCGCACTCACTTTTAGATTTTCTTCGTCATTGACAAAGAGAACTTTTTTACCTGGGTCTGCTCCCAGGATAAACGTGCGGGTAGTGGGGCTGTAAGTCAGACGGTCGGCGATGCCGTAACGAGAAGCTTTTTCTCCAGAGGACGAGACTTTGACATGTCCTTTCAAGGAGACGGAGATGGGTTGAAAGGTTCCGTTTTCTTCGGTGTATTCGATATGAGCTTTATCAGCCAGGATCGACATCTCTCCTTCTTGGTAAGAGAGCTGCGCGCCTTCGGGGACAGCGCCTTTAACAAGGGGGCTTTCGACCGTGCCGTGGTTCCTTTCGCGATCGAAGCTTAATGTTCCATGAGAAACGAGCTGATGATTATTCAGGTAGGTCAGAGTCGTTTTTCCAAAGCTTTTAAAGCCGGTCAGATTTTTATCTTTTTGAAATAGATAGATTTCTTGGTCGGAAACGATGGTTCCTAAATTGGGCTCTTGGACGGTTGGATTGCCTTTGAGGATTAGAGTGTTTTGCTCGTGATCCCACAAGAGGCTTTCAGCTGTGAAGCGGACTTCTCCTTTAGACAAAGAAGGGAGAATCCCTTGGGGATGGGTCATGCTCAAGCGGCTATGCAAAATATCGAGATGAAAATTGTCAGCTTCGATCGTATCGGCTTGATGAACAAGTTTGCACTTTTGTTTTCCATGCGATGAAAGATGGCTTTGAAACTCATTGCTGGCCGGATTGAGAAGTCCTTTTTTGTACAAAATCGCATCGGTAAAAAGAGTATAGCCATCTGCATAAGTGAGCTCGACGTTTTCACGCGCTAAAATATCTTGAACATCGTAACTGACTTTGGACTGGTCTGATGTTTTGAGGAATTGGAGATCAATGGCTTGGCTTAAAAGTTGAAAAGAAAGAGCTTTCCCTTTTTTTTGCTTCATTGCATCGGTGTAAACGACGCGATGGGAAGAAGTCAGAAAACCCTTCAATGTTCCAAAATCAAGATCGGCTTTTTCACATTTGAGCTCGCCGCTCTGATTAAGTTTTACTGAAACCTCTTTTTCCAAGTGAATGAGGGAGAATGGAAAATCTTTTCCGACTTCTTGTTTCTGCAAAATGGCCTCTTCAGCTTGCATTTTTCCCAGACCATGATCGAGCAAGACCTGCCCTTTTAAAATAAGAGCATTGCCATCATAGGAGGCATTAGAAGAAGAAATGGTTCCCGAATCGACGGTCTTATTGACTTCCGGAGGATTAACAGGAGCAGCAGAGCAAAGCATGGCAGAACTTAAAAGGCAAATAACCGAGGTTAGGCAAATCATGGTTTTTCCTCTTGTTTAGACCCTTCTTGTGAGAGAAGGGTTGCTTTAAATTTCTGAGCTTGAAACTGAGTCGTTTTACCCGCGACAGAAAACGAGACATCTTGTGCGATGCCGCGGAGAAAGGCTGTCCTAGGATCAATTGTTGTCGGAAGCTGGAGTCCTGGGATCCGAAAGAGGGAAAGGGTCACGGTATTGGCTGCAAACCGCTGAGAAGAGTATTGGTAGATCCCTTGATCTGCTTCAAAAAATCTCATCTGCTGCATCGGAACGTCTCCTTGAGCGTAGAGCTTATCTTGCATCCAGCATTGGATCTGCTGTAAATTTTCGATAATATCGACTTTGTCATCGATTGGCAACAAAGTTAAAACAGAACTTTTGCTATCGATCCGGTAATGGAGCCGCGTTCTGTCTTGCTGAGAGAGCCAAAGATCTTTCCTCACGCTTCTTCGATTTTGATGGGTCTGCTGATCTCTTGTCGCACGGGCAATCGCTTTACCAGAATTGAGTGTCTTTGTGCATTCTGCCCGCTCAGCAGGAAAGAGATAGATGAGCTTGAACAGCCATCCAAAACAGAGAAGTGCCATCAAGAAGCTGGTGATGTAGATCGCTCGTTTAAACATGAACCACGTTGTAAATTTTTTTAAGGTCTTCCATCAAGGCTTTCAGTTGATCAAAGGGGTAGACGGAATCTTTGTCGCTCTTGGCTTCAGCGGGGTTAGGATGGGATTCAAGGAAAATACAGTCGCATCCTGAAGCAATCGCCGCTTTAGCAAGAGTCGGAATAAATTCCCGCTGTCCGCCTGAAGAAGTCCCATTTCCTCCCGGAAGTTGAACAGAATGGGAGGCATCAAAGCAAACAGGAAATCCCATCTTTTGCAAAATAGGGATGGTTCTCATATCGCTGACGAGATTGTTATAGCCGAAGCTTGTTCCCCGGTCGGTGAGAATAATTTGGTTATTGCCGGTGGCCACGATTTTATCGATGACATTGTGCATGTCCCACGGCGCCATGAATTGCCCTTTCTTGACATTGATGACAGCGCCGGTTTTTCCTGCGGCTGTGACCAAGTCTGTCTGGCGGCAGAGAAAAGCGGGGATTTGGATAATATCGCAAACTTCGCCTGCAGCCGTTGCTTCTTCTGGCGTATGAATATCAGTGAGGACGGGGATATCGAATTCGCGGCGGATTTTTTCAAGGATCTTCAATCCTTTTTCCAGCCCAGGCCCGCGGAATGAGTGATACGAAGAACGGTTGGCCTTGTCGTAGCTCGACTTGTAGATCAAG
The DNA here is from genome assembly GCA_003153295.1 of Parachlamydiales bacterium. Taxonomy (GTDB): domain Bacteria; phylum Chlamydiota; class Chlamydiia; order Chlamydiales; family Rhabdochlamydiaceae; genus PALSA-1444. Next base: position 23,877 of record PLXY01000001.1, read on the forward strand.
TTCAGACCGAGTGAACTATAAAGCTCTTTTAAAAATTCAGCGGTTGCCATGGCGTGCTCTTCGCTTTCGATCACACAAGGTCCGGAGATAACGGCTAAGGGCTGTCCTTTTCCGATTAGAAAATTTTTAACTTTGACAAGTTGCATATAATAAATCCTTCATTGAGTAAAGACCGGGAGGTTTATTTTTAATAAATTTAGCGGCTAAAAGGGCTCCGCGAGCAAAGACTTCGCGCGATTGGGTTTGATGCTTGAGTTCGATTCTTTCTCCTGCAAGGGCAAAAATCACCGTGTGGTCACCTACAATGTCCCCGGAGCGAATGGAATGGATCGGAATTTCTCCTTGATCGACCGCTTTGGCGAGTGTCAGCGCTGTCCCGCTGGGCTTGTCCTTTTTGGTCTGGTGGTGGGCTTCAACAATTTCTATTTGACACAAGCCTTTTAGATGCTTGCTGATCAGTTGCGCAGCTTCAACGCAGACAGCGACCCCTAAACTGAAAATGGGGGAGTAAATGATAGGAATGTGTTTAGACATTTTTTGAAGCATCTCGATATTTTCGGGAGAATGTCCTGACGTGCCCACAACGATAGGTTTGGTATACTGCGTGCAGCGCTCTAAAAGAGAGGCCAAGGCAGCAGGGGAGGAAAAATCGACTATGACATCAGCCGCTTCCAAATTATTTTGGAGTGAGAGCGAATTGTCATTTTCAACGAGGGCTGTGATCGTCCGGCCCATCCGGCCTCCGACCCCATGTACATAGAGGGATACTTCCATGCACCAGAGCTTAACATAATCACCGCTCGACGGCAACAAGGTCTCTTAATTTAAGGCCTTTTATAGGCTAAAATCATATTTTAAATTGATCTTTCTTCCCAATACCGATAAGATTTTGCTATTTTCATATCTTAGAGTCAGTCTCTGAATTTAGCTTCTGTCAGTTTTTAGGTTCTTTTGAGCTGATTTTTAAGTTAAGTTAAAGGGGTAATATAAATTTCCATATATTACTCCTTTAACTTAACTTAAAAATCAGCCAAAATAATCCAAAAAATTGACGAAGCCTAAATTCAGAGACTGACTCTTATGGATTGATAGCTCAGAGGATAGAGCACCCGCCTTCTAAGCGGGCGGTCGCAGGTTCGAATCCTGCTCAATCCGTTGTTTTAATACTGGCGATGGTGTACTTGAGGGATTATGAAGCATCTGGGTGATTACGTCCTTTCAAAAGAATCTTTTCCTAAGCTCGAAGCTCTTTGGAAGGAATTGAAGAAACTGTCGTTTCAAAAATTACCTGAGCAAAAAAGATTCGGGCATGTCAGCCGCATGCTCTTGAAGTTAATCGAATCAGCGCCTGAGAATTCTTTTTTACTGATTCCTGTTCTAGATTTTATCGAAAGGGTCAATCGAGAAAAGATCCTCGAGCATTTTCATTTCAATAATTTTGAGCTTTGGCTGAATCAGTTTTCAGGTCTTGGTTTACATGAGAACCGCTACATCCGAGGAAAGATCGCTGGACGTTGGGTGCCTCGAGAAGCCTATCAAGTATTATTTCCTGTCGCGATGGGGAAAATTTATCCAGGCAGTCATTTTGTGACAGCCCATGGATCTCCTGATCTCGATACGACGATTGCTTCTTTTTGGGGATGGGTCGATGCATTTGCCGCGCGCCTCTCAGAAGGGCTCCATGTCTGGAACATTCCAGGGGGAGAGCCGCCCGCACAAGTAGAAGTTCCTTTTCTTTTTTATAATCTGTTTGGAACTGCGGTTTTCTCTCATGTAGCTAAGCACCGTACGTCTCTTTCCGTCTCGGGACTCGACTTAGTCAACCAGCTAGGCGTGGAGAAAAAACATCCGCACGACTCCGTTTTTGACATCGATTATGAAAATGGAACTCAAGCGGTCATACTCGTGGATGCGCACGGATTTTATTTAGGCGAGTGGCAAAGCTCCGATGTTGATCGTGTCGAATCCGTGATCAATCTTTTAAACCAGTGCCTCCGTTGGTATGAAAATTCTTTGCATGTGAAATTGATCTCGATCTTCGCCGTAGAAAAACTCACTCCTAAAGAGCTGGAGAAGTTTTTCGATGCGGTGCTCAAATTAAAGATCGAAGAGTGCGAGCCTGTTCAAGACTTTACAAAAAAACAAACCGAACTCGTCAATGATTATCTGCATAAAGTGTTAGGCGTGAAGCAAGGTCTTAAATGCACCTTTGTAGAGTTTGCGAAAGCGATGTCTCATCTGAAAATCTTTGATTTCCAAAAATTCATCTCTTTAATTGATACCGCAGCTGTCTTTGATAAAAAAGGCAAGCTCACAGAAAACAGAGCGCGCCTTTTCAGCTACTTAGCCAAAGTTATCGGTTCTCTTGAAAATGCCATCTATGCCGTTCGGCAGTATGTCGATAAGTTCGATGTCGCCCTACAAGTCAAATCAAAAGTCTTAGGATTTCAGCCCCATCATGTGAATTATCGTGCAGATCTTGATGAGATCCGCACCAAAATCGACGGCCTTTCTTATTTAACTGTCACAGCCTCTGATAAAGAGGGAAAAATTTTCCCCATTGGCGTTATCCATGCCACGGATATTTTTAAATCTACGCTCGCCACTGTTTCTCTGCGGGATTTTTGCAATCGGGAAGAGACCAAAATTCCAGCTTATCTCGATGTGATCAGTGTTGTTGACCATCATAAGAGCCAGCTCTCGACAGGGCAGCCTCCTGTCGTTTGGATTACCGACGCTCAATCATCCAATACGATGGTAGCTGAACTGAGTTTTAAAATTACCGACCTTTATAGCACCGGCGGCATGACGCTGCAGCAAATTGAAGGGCAGATCAAAGAGGTTCAAAAAAATCTCAAAACTCCTTCTAGCAAACGGATTTTGCAGCGCCTCTTACAAAAATCTATAGTCGTGCAGCGTAAAGATTCCTATTTTGTCGCCCCAGAACGGGAAATTGTTGAGTATTTCCATTTCCTCTATGCGATTTTAGACGATACGGACCTCCTGACAAAAATCTCTGTGCGCGATATTGAAACCGTTACGTCGCTCCTCAATCGATTGAAATCTCTGATGGCCGGTAAAGAAATGGAAGTCATTACTTTAGATGATATTGCTCATGATGAACACTTTAAAAAGAAGGCCGCTCAACGGATTTTACAAAACGACGAGATGTATTCTCTCTATAGTAAAATCTACCATTCCAAAGAAAAAGCCATCGAAACCAACCTACATCTGGCCGCAGAAGGAAAGCCTTCTTCTATTTTTGACGATACCAAAGAGCAGAACGGATGCTGCCGTGTGGGGCAGACGAAGCTTTTGGGTAAAACTTTCCCGACTTATAAAAAGCATGCGGCTAAAATCCGCTACCAATGGCTCACGGATGCAAAGCTCGCCCATGAAGAAAAGACAGACGTCGATCTTCATCTCCACATGATTAGCACTATTCCGGGGGCTGAAGAGCTTTACGAGGGAAAATCAGAAAGTTATTCCCACCAAGATGAATTATGGATTTGGATTCCTTCAACAGAGATCGCGGTTGAACATTTGAAGAATTTTCTCAGCAATTTCCGCTCCTGTCCACAGGTTGTCAACAATCCGATGGAAGTCGAATTGCTAGGAGACAATGCAAAAGAATTAAAGCAGATTTTCGAAGAGAGTTTTAAGCCGGTTCCTTCCAAAACGACCAAAGAAAAATTACCGATCGCCGTGCTTAAATTCAAAGCGGGTACGATCAATTCACGCAAGGCGCTCATCACGCCTTACCTTCCACGCTTAGGTTAAATATCTAAACAGTTTGCTGAGGAGCAGGAGCTACCGCAGGCTTGGGTTCTTCGATAATCTCCAAAGAGACTCGAATCCCATTACGGCTTGCCACTGACATCAGCAGAGTTCGGATGGCATTGATAGTCTTGCCTTTTTTGCCGATAATCTTGCCAATATCTGATTTATCCACGGCAAGCTCAATGATCAGCGTATGCGTTCCGCCGACTTCGTTGATGCGTACTTGATCCGGATTATCGACCAGATTTTTGACGATGTATTCGACGAATTCTTTCATAATTCAGTCCTCATGTTAAAGAGCAGTGTAAAAAACATTTAAATCAAAGATACGCAGGGTAGAATTATTAATCAAGATTGGCCATCAAGTATTTTTTTTTAAAGTCTTCCGGCACTGGGGCTTTCAGGCTGATTCTCATCCCTGTTATCGGATGGTGGAACGTTAAATGATAAGCGTGGAGCATTTGGCGAGAGACGTCATATTTTTTATTCCACGCATCAGATCCATAGACTTGATCTCCTAAGATCGGAGCGCCTTTATGCTTAAGATGGACACGGATCTGATGAGTTCTTCCCGTGATGAGCTGAACTTCTACTAATGAGAATTTTCCATCAAAGGCTAGCACCTTTGTAATAGAAGTCGCCGGTTTTCCTGTAGGATCGACGGCCATTTCTTTACGCCGCGTGGGATGCCTTTTAATCGGAGCTTCAATCGTCCCTGTCCCAGGAGTTCCTATACAAATAGCTAAGTAAGTTTTTTCTAATTTTCTCTGGCAAAACATCTCCACAAGTTTTTGATGGGCCTCAGATGTCTTAGCAGCCAGTAAAACCCCTGAGGTGTCTTTATCGAGTCGATGGACAATCCCGGGACGGAGAGTCTCTGCATGCGGAAGGGTTTTGCAGTGGTAAAGCAGTCCATGGACGAAAGTCTGTGTATAATGTCCTGGAGCGGGATGCGTGACCATGCCGGCAGGTTTATTGATCGCCAGCAGATAATCGTCTTCATAGAGAATATCAAGAGGGATGTTTTCGGGCTCTAAGGAGATTTCAGGTGTGAGCTGGAAGCAGATTTCGATCTCATCGCCCATTTTAGGCTTATCTTTTTTCTTGATGGGAAGTCCATTGACAAGAACAAACCCTTGTTCGATCAGGTACTGGAAATAAGTCCTTGAATAAGTCGGGAATTGCAATGAAAGAAGACGGTCTAAACGGTGCTCGATCATCTCCTCGGATACGATGATATTTTCTGTGGAGGTCTCCATAAAACTATTCGTCGCCTTGTGCAACTTGCTGGTTGTACTGGTTGGCAGTGGCATGTCTTGCGTTAATTTCCGAAATCGTTGTACTGATCATCTGCATCATATTTTGTTTTAGGCCTGCGACTTCCTCAGGAGTTACCATGGTATTCGGAAACATCTGTTGGGCATAAGCATACCACGGATCCACACCATCGGAGCCTGAAATAGCGGGGAATGGATTGGGTTGACCTGCTGACGAAGCACTGGTATTCTCAGGATTTTCTCCAGATGGAACAATCGGGGTGCTTTCATCATTTAGGTTCTCATTACTCATGCTTGCCTCCAATTGTAATTATATATTATAAAGTTGAACAATGATAGAGAAAGTTGCTTTACGTTTATTAAGCCTTAAAAGTTATAGTACTTATGAGTTAAGAAAAAAATTAATTCGTAGGGGTTTTGATCCTCAAGAGATTGAACCGGTTCTAGAAAAATACCAGAAGCTGGGCTTCCTCAACGACAGTGATCTCGCGGAGCGCCGTGTCGAAGCTTATAAAAGAAGAGGTTATGGCCCCCATCGGATCATAGGGAAATTTAAGCAGCAAGGACTTAAAACGTCTTCCTATACCCCTGAAGAACAGAAAGAAATTATTTTACGTCTTTTAAAAACCCCTATTTACATCCGTAAAGATAGGAATAAACGGATCGCTGCCCTGCAAAGGCGGGGCTTCGATCTTGAAATTATTTTCGAAATTGTCAAATAACAAGTTTGATTTCTAAATCCCGCCTCATATATAACAAAACATTTTATGCGAATTGGCGTTCTGGGAATTAACTACAAATCGGCTCCTCTTCAGTTGAGAGAAAAAATTGCTCAAGCCTGCCGCCATTGCCTTTCCCCCAATAAGATTGTTCTATCGACTTGCTACCGCACAGAAATTTATATCAGCCAGGACGATCTCGTCGAAGCTCAATGTGAACTCTTTGCCGATCTAAAAAAACGGGTGCCCCATTCCCACGAGCACGCGTTCTATACATATTTTGGAAAAGAATGTTTCTTCCATTTAGCCTGTGTCACCGCAGGTCTTGATAGTGCGATGCTGGCAGAAAGCGATGTCCAAAGACAGGTGAAGATCGCCTATGAACAAACACGCACTGAGCAGACCTTATCAGCCCCTCTCCATTATCTTTTTCAAAAAGCACTAAAACTGGGAAAAACTGTCCGTTCTTCTTTTCCTCTTTTTCAAAGCCCTCTCCATTTAGAAGGGATGATTTATCAATTAGCGGATAAACTTTTAGACTCCTCTTCTAACCTTTTATTCATTGGAAATTCCGATATCAACCGGAAGATGATCCATTATTTTTGGAGAAAAGGAAAAAGGCAGATGACCTTATGCACTCGCGGTCTTGCTTCTGCTCAGTCTTTTGCTTTGGACTATCAGCTCACCTTGAAAGACCGCTCCGAAATCGAGAAATGGCACCATTATGAGGGTGTCATCGCTGCTACCCATAGCGAGGGCCACCTAATTACTTCTATGCCAGAAAAAGCCCGTACTCGCTTGATCTTGGACTTAAGCGTTCCTCGCAGCGTTTCTTTGCAGCGTCATCCTAAACTCATTCTCCTCAATATGGAGCAGATCGGAAGTTTCTTCGAGAGCTATCACTCTCAACGTCTCTCAGAAGTTCAGTCAATTAAAGATTTTCTTCAAAAGGCTGTTGAACAATACACCGCCCTCTACGAAAAAAAATCCTTGATTGCTGTCCCCATCGCATTTAATTCTTTTAGCTAACGTCCTTTTTCTTTAGAATATTCCCACTTTTCAACCAGGAACATTAGTTATGGCTGCGATTAATCAAAATGCTTCTCAATTTTTACGTTCAGTGGCTCAACAATTCGATCAACGTCATTTTCCAAAAGCCGAATCTTTTCCTGATTTTGTACCAGAAAAAAATGTTTCTTCTTCTGGGTTATACACCGATCTCTTGACTAAAGATCTTCAAGGGATGTTTTCTAGCAAAGCGGAAAATTTTTCAAACTGGTTGAGTGCAACACTTTTTTTAGATTCTCCCTTAGAAGACGTTGGAAGAGAAAGCGTAAGAAGAGCTGGAATTGAGCTAAGCGCTAAAACAATGCTTATGCGATTGAACCAGCCGCTAGGTTACTTTAGACCCTACAGCGAACAACTCTTTGCTTATGTTTTTCAGGAGGCCTTTAATCGTGCAGAGGGCGATACCCGACTGGACCGCAGAGAACATATGATTGATTTGGCGGCTAAAATACAGCCGGGCTTAGATAATTTACCTTTTACATTCCGCCGCGTGAAGTACAAAGTGGAATACGTCGTCGCTCGCGTTTTAAACCACACACTTTGTAAAATAGCATTAACTTATCTGGCTTATCGGGTCGGTCAGTGGATTCAACCTCAGGTTTATCATTTACTTTCTCAGACGGTCATCCCTCGAGGAGTGAATTTTTTAATTAATCATGCCCATCTTTCGGTGATTCGAGTCGTGAGCGGAGGAGTTGCGTTAGTTCAAGCGGCTTATTTCCATTATTGGAAGACAACAGCTGCTTTTTTTGCGATAAAGTGGGCTGCTGGAAAAATACATCCACTAGCGAAAAGGGCAGTCACTGTCGTCGAAACCTTTGCATTCTTCCCCAGTAAAATGATCAGTTATTTAGTAATGAGCCCTTTTAGTTTATTTACATCCTCTTGGGAAATGAACTCTTCGCTGGCAGCTAGTTTGAACTCTAGTTATGAAAAAAGTAAAACTGAACTGTACCGAGAAGGTGGTCTGAAAGCTTGCCGAGCTTGGATGGAAATGATGCAACCTGGAATTCAAGCCGATCTCTTACCACAACCACTCGTATCAAATTAAAATCAATGCCCTCTTGTAGACATACAAAAGGGCATTCTTTCCCTATTTGATTTAAATTTTCTATTCGTTAAAATTTTTTGCCAAATCCAGAGGTATAATTACTTATGTCCACTCTCAATTTGCAGGCAACTCTGCCGTTTTTTAATGCTATTACAACGTTGTATGATCGCATGGATTCAAAACAGCCTATTCCTGATATTGAGATAGATGACGAAGATCCTTCTGCCCCCTACTTAAGGAAAGCTGAGGACTATAATTATTCTTCAACGATAGGCGAGTGGTATATGAAAGTTGATGTCGAAAGTCTATTAAGTTATCAGCAGCTGAGAGATGGGAAACTTATGGCTCGGAGAAATATTGAGATAGTGGCTATGCAGTTGAGCGCTCAGGATCATCTGGATAGTTTGAAAGAGGAACCTGAGCATATTCTGCCTCAGGGTTTAGTCAATTCGTATCCCCTATTAAACGTTGTCGCATCACCTAAATCACAATTAGATAGCTTGGTTTTTAGAAAAGTTTACTGTCGGGCATCTGATGTAGAAAGAAATGATATCATACATCATATGGAAACAGCGTGTGCTCTACTAGAGCCTAAGTTTTTCGATAGCGATCGACTTATTTATAGAATCCAAGGGATTGTCACGTATATTTTCAGAATACCTTTCGTGAAAGGAATAGCATTTGTTGCAGTGATTGTTATCTCTCAGATTGTTTTTGCAAAAATGGTAAATAAAATTTCTGATTTAGTTGTAGCGCATGTCTTTCCTAGATGGGAAAATATATTGAACGACCACTCCCACATCTATGCTGCCCAACAGGCAAGTAAACTCTATTATGCAGCTAGAGCTTTTAATGGATATATTGAGGAAAGATGGACAAGAAGATTTATTTTTGCATATGTCTTTCCATATGCTGCTGGCTATACCGGAATATTGTCATCGAAATTGCCAATGATCTTTAATGTTGTGACAAATATACTATTTCCTAAAGCTTATCTTTTAAGTTTTTTTAGCTTCTCCTTATCAGAAGGTTCTGTCAGATTCACTTTAAGCACTTTCAAGATATTTTCTGGAACAGAGTATAAAACCGAAGAGGCTATTCGCGCGATATTTAAAGATAAACCCGAGTGTGAGAAGGGATTAAAAGCGCATGCGCTTTGGATGCGTTTGATGCGCAAAGGGCGTCCCGAAGAGTTATTTATGCAAGGTTGGTTCCGAGTTTTCGCTCCTTCTGCAGCTTAGAGACAATTCTGTCTCTTAGTGCGATTTTTCCGTGAAAATCTTTTGTATGCCGCTAAAGATTAGAAAGAACATCTTAAAGATCAAAAGAGCGGGAATCGACAGCACAAAAAGAAAGATATTATTGTTGCGGTAGATTCTCGAGTTCATGGCTAAAGCCCACACCGATATCGGAAGTATAATCAAAAGAAAAATCACTCTAAACGGTGATGTTGGTTTTGAAGGAGGAGGCCAAGGCAATTGCTGAGCGACTTTGGACAGTTCAGGAAGACTGAAATCCTGAATCAAACTATTTTGTTCAACCTTTTTTAAACAATCTTTATGCACGTAATGTCCCACGTTAGCAGGATCTTTGTCTTTGATGATAAAATAAACATAGGGAATAGGGCTATCATGACAAATAGCACACGAGTCATCACTTTGTGACTTTGCTTCTGTTTTTAATTGGCAACTACTCACGCGATAAATCTTTTCATGCTCTAGCTTTTCTTCCAAGGTTTTGAGATCATGACGAGCATAATAGGTCACCCTTGCTAATAAATCTTTAATGGGCTCATTGTTATTTGTACCAACAATCCCAACGCAACTCGGACATGTTTTTTTGTTAAACTCTACAATCCACTGTCGAATACACACTTCGCAAAATACATGAGAACATTTTGTCGCTGTGAGTTTGTCAAAATTCGGCTCATCACATTTCGCCAGACATTGAGAAGCATCGGCTCTAAAAACTGAAGATACAACTGCTAAGGCCATTAAATACTCCTAAAAATCTGCATGTCCAGGATACCGCGGGAAAGGGATCACATCACGGATGTTTTCCATGCCAGTGGCAAAGAGAACGAGTCTTTCAAAACCCGCTCCAAAGCCTGCATGAGGCACGCTTCCGTATTGACGGAGTTGTAGATACCACCAATAGTCTTCCACATTGAGGCCGTAATCGAGGATTTTTTGTTTTAAAAGGTCATGCCTTTCTTCACGCTGACTGCCGCCTATGATCTCTCCGATCTTCGGGACAAGCACGTCCATGGCTGCGACGGTCTTGCCATCGGGATTCATTCTCATGTAGAAGGCTTTGATCTTAGCGGGATAATCGGTGAGAATAACCGGTTTTTTGCAGTATTCTTCTGCTAAGTAACGTTCATGCTCGGATTGAAGATCGGCTCCCCATTCGACGGGATATTCAAAAGTTTTGCCGGACTTTTTCAAGATCTCGATGGCATGTGTATAAGTGAGATGGGCAAAAGGAGTTGAAGCGACATGCTGCAATCTTGCAAGGAGTCCTTTTTCAATGAAGGCATCGAAAAATTCCAAGTCTTGAGGGCATCGTTCTAAAACAGCCGTGATAATATGTTTGAGATAGCTTTCAGCGACTTCCATATTGTGCTTGAGATCGGCAAAAGCCATCTCAGGCTCGATCATCCAAAACTCGGCCAAATGGCGCGAGGTATTGGAGTTTTCTGCGCGGAATGTAGGTCCAAAGGTATAAATATCGGAAAGAGCGCAAGCCATCGCTTCGCCGCCGAGTTGTCCTGAAACCGTCAAATAGGTAGGGCGGCTAAAGAAGTCTTGGGAGAAGTCGGCTTTGCCGTCAGCGAGTTTCGGGACCTGGTTTAAATTAAATCCGGAGACGGCAAATTGTTGCCCTCCGCCTTCGCAGTCAGACCCTGTGATGATGGGAGTTTGGACATATAGAAACCCTTCTTTCTGGAAAAACTCATGGGTTGCAAAGCCTAAAGCGTTGCGGACCCGTGTCACAGCGCCTTGCGTGTTCGTGCGAGGTCTTAAATGCGCAATGGTGCGGAGAAACTCAAAGGAATGTCTTTTCTTTTGCAGGGGATAGTCTTCGGCGGAACAGAGCCCCAAAATTTCCAAAGAAGAAGCTTTGACTTCCCATTTTTGTTTGGCTCCAGGACTTTCGACCAGAGTTCCTTGTACAATAAGTGAAGCTCCTGTTGTCAGGTTCTTCATCGATTCTTCGTAGTCCGGAAGCGAGTTTTCTGCGACGATTTGTAGACCGGCTAAAGTCGAGCCGTCATTCACTTCGATGAAAGCAAAGTTTTTTTGATCGCGGACGGTACGGACCCAGCCGCAGATTTTTAAAGGTTTTCCGATTTGTGAAGAGGCGATGTCTTTAATTTTTGTGCGTTTCATTGGGCAAATTCTCTTAACATTTTAATTTCTTCTTTCCAGAGCGGGGGGCCATCCGGAGTTTCTAAATATTTAGGCAGTTCTCTGAGCTCGGGCACTTGCATCATGACTTTGAAACACTCAATGCCGATGAGTCCTTTTCCTAGCGGTGCATGCCGGTCGACTTCTGAACCTAGAGGTTTTAGTGAATCGTTCACATGCAGGGCATAGAGATGTTTAAGTCCGACCTGCTTATCGAATTCTTTCAGAGTGGCATCCCAACCCGCTTTCGTCGAAACATCATAGCCAGCGGCAAAAAGATGGCAGGTATCGAGGCAGACACCGATGGGGATCTTTCGTTGCACACGATCCACAATGTATCCCAGATGCTCAAAACGATTTCCTACAGAAGAGCCTTGTCCTGCTGTCGATTCTAAGAGGAGACGCGTGGGACCTTGATTAACGAGATCTTCGGTCTCCAGAAGGCTTTCAACAATCGTGCGAAGGCAGTCATCTTCCGAAGAATGGAGAGCAGCTCCGGGATGGAAATTTAAAAAAGCAATTTTGAGCAAATGACATCTCTGCAGTTCTTCTTTAAACGTATGGCGGCTTTTCAAAAGAGCGTCTGGATGAGGAGAGCCTAGATTAATGAGATAGCTGTCATGGCTCATCACTTTTTTGATGCCGGTCTCTTTAAGCGTTTCTTCCCAAAGCTCGATGGCTTCTGGAGTTAATTTCTTGCCATTCCAGGTTTTCTGATTTGCCGTGAAGAGCTGAATAGTCGTGGCTCCGATTTCCTGCCCTTCCAAAAGAGCGTTATGAGGCCCTCCTTGAGCAGAAGTGTGGGCACCGATTAGTAGATCTTGTGGGAATGTTTTTGACACAAAAAATCCTTTTAAACAGGAAGAGTATAAAACATCCTCAACATCTAGACAAGCCCGCTTAAAACCTCTTTTTGTGCTAGCTCAAGGAGCTCTCTAGCTTTTTCATAGTTGAGTTCAGCAGCAGTTGATCGAGTTTTTTCGGTTAAAATAGTTTTAAGCCTGTCCCATCTTTCTTCTAGATGATTTTCTAGCCATTGATGTCCGTGTTCAAAAGAAAATTGGACTTTTAGGTGCTTCAGCCTTTCTAAATAACTTTTTTTGATCTCTTCCATCTCATCTTTGCATGTGCTTTTAAGTTGTTTTAAATCATTGTCGAATTTGTTTTTGAGCGCTTGTAAATCTTCTGAGGAAATAGGGCGGGGGACCCGTGCAGCTTGCTGCAAATATTTACCGTATTGGGCTTTGAGATGTTCTTTATCAGTTAGGTATGTGTTTTTTAATCTTTCCAGCCTTTTCTCATTTTCAACAACTAAGCCTTCAAGATCATACATATAAGTAGGAGGGGAGTACCTTCCTATGCGCCCAATGGGTCCTATCTGTCCGATGAGATGGGTAAAGGCTGTAAATTTCGATCGTAACATTTCATAATTAATAGGTTTTAAGACGAGATGGTTATATTGTGCACCGAGTTGTTCGAAAGACGCAGGGATTTTTTGAAATCCATAGTGCATCAACGCTTCAGAAAGAGGATTGTCCTTTAAAAACTCTTGTAGCCATGCCTCTTTTTCCTGGGGTGTAGAAGGAGATTTTGTAAGAAGCTTTTGGCAAAAATCAAGCAAGTATTTTTTGTAGAGATATTCAACTTCATTCGGATGCAAAACACCGGTTCTTAGATCCGGGGTATATTCGAGCCGATTCGCATAGAGTGAGGGAAATGTTTCTAAATAAGCGTTTGCTCTTTGCTCAGCAGGTTCTTGATAACGGATTTTATTCCAATCTTCCATTTCCCGGGATACAGTATCGATTTTTGCCCAGTAACTCAACCAAGCAAGTGCTGCTACGCCTACAGCGTAGATTTTGTAGGAGGTAGGTAGGAATAATGCAACTCCTACAATTACTATGACAACATTTTTTTGTTGATGGTGATAGTGGGCTTTTAAACCTTCACAAAGTTGAGCCATTTTTTTGCAGAAAACTTCGGTGTAGGTCTGGATGTTGATACAATGATCAATTTGATAAGTTGTTTTATTTTCCTTTGTTAGATGAACGACCACGCGGTCTTTGAGAGACTTTTTAACCTCGCTTTCCATTTGAAGCGGATCTGGCTTCTCACCTAAAGAGATAGACGGTTTTTGCCAAAATGTATCACTTTCATCAACATAGCTACCAATCGATCCAACGGCATCCATCTTATTCTCCTAAATTTAGAAAGATATTAGTTTCCCTAATCAATTAAAGTCATCATCTCCATTAGAGATTTTCTCATTTCTAAGAGCATGTTCAAGACCGATCAGACTTTGTAAAACCTCTAAGAAGTCTGTCTTTTTTTATAGAGATAAAAAAGCAAGACAGGGCTGAGAGTAACGATATTGCCGATGCAGATCATCGATAGATAGCGAGCTGAGCTGCCGATGTCGACATTGCCCGGAGGAAAGAAACTGACGATGATCGTTGTCGTACATCCAAACAATCCTAAAAGGGCTGTGATCCACATCCCCCAATGCTTTCCAGGGATTTTAAATGTTTTAGGCCGGTTGACATAAGTGTGATGGAGTTTGACGGCAGAGCAGAACATCAAAATGTACATGATCATGTAGAGTTCGGTGCTAAGAGCGGTCAAAAACCAGTAGAAGGCATTCACACTGGGAACTAAGAGAAAAATAAGGCAGAAAAGACTGACTAAGATTGCTTGGGCCAAAAGAATATTGGAAGCGACCCCTGCTTTGTTTTTATGTGTAAAGAAGGGAGGTAAAAAACCAAATTCCGCAGCATGGAGCAAACCTTTAGCTGGAGAAATAAGCCAATTTGTCATGGCGCCAATCGAACCGATAACGATCATCGAAGTCAGAAGAGGCGTCAAAGGACGGATGCCAAAGACGTCAAAAAAGTTGCTGAAGACCTGCATGACACCCGAGACGAGGTTGATGTCTTTTTCGGGCAGGACAAAAGCGATGGCCAGAGATCCTAAGACCATTGTGGTAAAGATAAAAAGAGTCGCTAGGAGCACGGCGCGGGGAAAGTTTTTTTGAGGTTCCCGGATATCGTTAACATGGACGCCGGAAAGCTCCATGCCTAAGAAGGAAGCCATGATGGCAATCAGAGAAATCCAATTCGTCGAGTTGGAGAGCGAGGGGACTAAGTTGTCAGTGCTCAAACGGATTTGGAGCGGCTGACCTTTGCAGACCCAAATGATCCCTAAGGTGATTAGAAAGAGCATCGGAATGACCGTTCCGATCATCGCGCAAATATTATTGACTACGGCCGAAATGTGTAGCCCTTTGAGGTTGATGAGCGTCAGTCCCCAGAAAACAATGAGAATAAAGGAAACGAGATAAATTTTATTTTGCGCTAGCTCAGGATCGATCAAGTAAGCTGCAGTGCCGGCGATGAAAGAGAGCATCGTGGGATACCAGACCATCGTATTAATCCATTGGAGCCAAATCGCAGCCATGGCCCATTTTTCTCCGAAAGCAGTCCGGACCCAGTGATAAACTCCGCCTTTCTCAGGGAAGGTCGCTGAAAGTTCTGCTGAAACGAGCGAAGTTGGGATCAAAAAGACAATCGCTGAGAAAACAAAGAAAAAAATGATAGAACTGCCGAAAAGAGCTGCCGCAGGTAAATTTCGGATATTATCAATAGCGGCAATGATCAGAATGATAAGAGAAAAAAATGAGATCTTTTTTGTCATCCCAGAGATTTTTCCAGAAACCTGTGAAAATATCCAGGATGGAGTTATTTGCAATTTCTAAATGACGAGATTTCTCGTCAACTTTGTACTGACGAGAAATCTCGTCATAATTAAATAGCTCTAGTTAAATGAGATACCCAGAAAATTGTCTAGGCACTGAGCTTTGAGATGAGAAGTTTAAGAAAAATATTTTACATTTCGATCTTTTTTCTCGTTTAAAGTATATGGGTAAAGAATGAGGTTTAAGTATGCGTGATCCATTCAAGACACTAAAATCTTTAGGTGCGGGAAAGTACTACTATTCGCTCCCTGCTCTTGAAGAACAGGGCATCGGCAAGATCAAAAGATTGCCAGTCTCGATCCGGATCATGCTGGAATCTCTTTTGAGAAACCACGATGGGATGAAAGTTAAAGATGATGACATCAAACAGCTAGCTCACTGGAATCCTCAAAAGCCGTCTGATGGTGATGTTCCTTTTGTGGTCGCAAGAGTCCTCCTCCAGGATTTTACCGGAGTTCCTCTTTTAGTCGATTTAGCTGCTATGCGGGATGCGGTGGCTGACCAAGGATTTAAAGCAGGGCTGATTGAACCGCAAGTCCCGGTGGATCTAATTGTGGATCATTCTGTTCAAGTCGATCGCTCGGGAACGTCCGATGCCTTCATGTTCAATTTACAGATCGAGTTTGATCGGAATCGCGAGCGGTATGAATTTTTAAAATGGGGCCAAGAGGCTTTTAAAACATTTAAAGTCGTTCCTCCTGGCATTGGCATTTGCCATCAAGTCAATCTTGAAAATATCGCCTCTGTGGTCATCAGCGAAAAACAGGGCGACAAGATTGTTCTTTATCCCGATACATTGGTAGGGACGGATTCCCATACGACGATGATCAATGGTCTGGGCGTTGTCGGGTGGGGAGTCGGAGGAATCGAAGCAGAAGCGGCGATGCTGGGACAACCTGTTTCTATCCAAACGCCAGAGGTCATCGGCGTTCATTTGAGCGGCAGTTTAAATGAAGGGGTAACAGCGACGGATCTAACGCTGAGGATCACAGAGCTTTTAAGAAAAGAAAAAGTCGTCGGGAAGTTTGTCGAGTTCTTCGGAGAAGGGACTGCGACGTTGTCTGTTGCCGACCGCGCTACCATCGGAAATATGTCGCCCGAATACGGAGCAACGATGGGATTTTTCCCCTGCGATGAAAAAACTCTCGATTATCTACGCATGACGGGCCGGGATGAAACACATGTAGCTGAAGTCAAAACTTATTTGGAAGCACAACATCTATTTGGCATTCCGCGCAAAGGGGAGATCGATTACACCAAAGTCGTCGAGCTCGATTTGAAAACCGTGACGTCGTGTGTAGCAGGCCCAAAAAGGCCTCAAGACCGCATTAACTTAAATAGTTTAAAGGAAAAATTTCAGAGTTTGATGATGGCCCCGATCCCGGAAGGTGGGTACGGGAAAGATAAAATAGAACATGCAAGAAGAGTTTTCATCCATTCCGGAGGTGTTTATTCCCCAGCGATTCCTCATGATAGTGGTGGAAAGCATACGATTGGCAACGGCCCCAAACCCCAAGGCTGGAGCGAAGAAGAGATGGTGACGAACCGTCCGATTACTGAGCCGGTGGCAAGTCCTGGCTATGATGATGAGTCGAAAGCTGAAATCGTGCTCAGTCACGGATCGATTGTCATCGCAGCGATCACCAGTTGTACGAATACCAGCAATCCCAGCGTCATGATCGGAGCAGGACTTCTCGCTAAAAAAGCGGTGGAAAAAGGGCTGACTGTCAATCCTCTTATAAAAACAAGTTTAGCTCCTGGATCGCGCGTTGTGACGGACTATCTGGATAAAAGCGGTCTTCAGACTTATTTAAATGAGCTCGGCTTTCAGTTGGTGGCTTACGGCTGCACGACTTGTATCGGGAATAGCGGGCCGTTGGAAGAGAGGATAGAAAAAGGGATCCAGCAATACGATTTAATTGCAGCCAGCGTGCTGAGCGGAAACCGGAATTTCGAAGCCCGAATCCATAGCGCTGTCAAAGCAAACTTTTTAATGTCTCCTCCCCTTGTTGTCGCTTTTGCTCTTGCAGGCCGTATCGATATCGATATGGAGAAAGAACCTCTTGGAAATGACAAGCAGGGGAAACCTGTTTTCTTAAAAGACATCTGGCCGACGTCTCATGAAATTCAAGAGGAGATTAAAAAATTTCTCCAGCCTTCGATGTTCAAACAGCGGTATGCGCATATCATGCAAGATAATCCTGTCTGGCAAGAGATCGTCATGAAAAAAACCGCTCAATATGAGTGGGATCCCTCGAGCACCTATATCCAAAAGCCCCCCTATTTTGAAGATTTTTCTTTAGATCTACCACCGAAAAAAGAACTCACGCATATGCGGGCATTGGCTCTTTTTGGAGACTCGGTCACCACTGACCATATTTCACCTGCAGGGGCATTCTCCGTCAAAACTCCTGCGGGGAAATATCTAGAGTCTCTGGGGGTGAAGGAACAAGATTTTAATAGCTATGGAAGCCGTAGGGGCAATCATAATGTGATGATGCGGGGCACCTTTGCCAATGTCAGAATTCTCAATAAAATGGCCGATGGAAAAGAGGGCGGTTTTACAAAACTTATCCCTGAAGGGACCCTGCTTCCCATTTACGATGCTTGTGTTGAATATGGGAAAAAAAATGTTCCTCTGATTGTTTTTGCAGGAAAAGACTATGGAATGGGAAGTTCTCGAGATTGGGCGGCCAAAGGAACCGCACTTTTAGGCGTACGGGCTGTGGTTGCACGAAGTTTTGAGAGAATTCATCGGAGCAATTTGATCGGAATGGGTGTTCTTCCTCTAGAATTTACAAATGATGAAAGCTTTGAATCAGTGGGGATTAAAGGGGGTGAGCTTTTTTCCATTGAAGGATTGGATCAGCTCTCACCTCATCAAGAAGTGATGTTGGATATCGAGAAGGAAGGGAAGAAACGACAGGTGAAATTGAAAGTCAGAATAGATACCCCCATCGAAGTAGAATACTACCGCCATGGGGGCATTATGCCTTATGTGTTAAGGCAGCTTTTGAAAAAAGCTTAGAAGTTATATCCGAGCTCAACACGAGCGCCGAGAATCGTTTCTGGGCTGTCGAGGTTGAGTTTAAGGAGATAAGGCTTCAATTGGATGTCAAAAGCATGGCTTTCACCCAAGCTCCATTCGAAAGGAACGCCGACTTCATAACCCCAGAACTCTTTCTTTCCTAAAGTTGTAGGATGGATAAGAGCGCCTTGATCATGACCATCAAATGCATACATCACTTTCAAGTCGCAGCCGACATGGAAATGTTCTGTGAACTGTTGAAGAGTTTTCAAACCAGTTGCAGCATACCACCACTGAGCCTTGCTTCCTTTGATATGTTCAAAGTGGAAGCCAGGAGCCACGTACCAAGAAATCGTGTTGCTAGGAACTAATGAGCTAGCAAAGGTATAGCCCAATTTTTGCTCGATGTTAGTCCATAAATGGCCACGATGACCTTTAAACGTTTCTTTGATATGAGCTGCTGGATCTTTATCCATTTTCAGTTCATCTTTCTCAGCTCGGATATTGTTTTTAGTTGAACCCAGAGCGACGACAGCGTCTGTATTCGCGTAAAAAGCATTCGGCCTTAAATATTCATAACCGAATCTCAATCCGCCGTAATAAACGTTTTGGGTAAGGCTGAAATCAATAGATTTGCTTTTCAATCCACCGTTGAAATGAGACCACATAAATTCTGGTCCAACATACACGCGGTTGTCATTTGCGCCGTCGATTGTTGTGATTTCAATTTTAGGTGATGCGTCTGCTCCCACAAAAGATGAGAGAGAAAGCAAAGCAGTTGTCAATAATGTCATGGATGATTTTTTCATCATAGACTCCTTTTGTTAAGGTTTCACATTCTACACTTCAAGATACTATCTTAATCGTGTCTTTAAAATCATCCAACAAAAAATTATTGATAGGAAAATTTTCCGCGTTTATTTAATCTTTCTCTATGGAAATCGAAGAAATCCATTCTGCAGAAAAAAATGACGCTCCAGCTTTTGCAAAAAAAGAAGAGCACAAATGGAATGGTCATCTAGTCTCTTCTTTTCAAGAAAAAAGAGAAAGAGAACTATTACGACTCACACAGCAAAGAACTTCTAAGGAGATAGATCCTCAAACCTATTTCACTTATAGAGCGCGTGAAGAGCAAATTAAATACGAATTAGATTTCAGACAATGCGGCGTAGAAATTTTAAAAGGTAATTTTTTTGAAACTTTAGTTCATTATGGACATGCATTGAATCATCTTAAAAGACGTGATGAGTACGAACAAAAAGTCTACGCTGTGTGGCTACAAAGAATCAAAGCTCAAGAAAATCCACCCACGCCAGATATTGTTTTTATCAGTCAGGGGATTCCTCTAAATCAATTGGTCTAGCTAATTAAATGCAGACATGAAAAAACCTCCGTAAAAGGAGGCTTTTTCATGTAGAAAAGGATTTTTAGTTTGTATGAGCAATGTGCTCGCAAACCATCGCGATATTCACCGGCATCGGGAAAGGAATTTGATCTAAATGCGGCTCGCTCATCAGCTTTCCGCTGAATGCAGGTGCATCGAGTTCTAAATATTCCGGAATGTCGCGGGAAGTATTTGCCACAGAGTCCTTAACGAGGCCCATCTGTTGAGATTTAGCTTTGACAGAGATCGTCATACCCGCACGGACTTCGAAAGATCGTCTGTCGACTTTTTTACCGTTGATGTAGACGTGGCCATGGGAAACGAGCTGTTGAGCTGCGAAAATCGTCGGTGCGAATTTAAGCCGATAGACAATATTATCGAGACGGCACTCAAGACGGCGTAGGAACAGGTGGGAAGTTACTCCTTTTTTCTGGAGAGCTTCTTTGTAATAGCGAACGAGCTGCTTCTGGCTGATCATGCCGTAGATGGCTTTCAGCTTTTGCTTTTCGTCCAGCTGCATGCCGTAGTCAGATTTTTTCTTTCTCTTGGCCCCGTGCTGTCCAGGAGGGTTGGCCTTGTGAAGAAGGGGGTTGCGAGCGCGTCCGAAGATATTCACGCCAAATTTACGTGCAATACGATTTTTAGGGCCGGTATAGCGTACCATTGTTGCTCCAGTAATAACAATATAAAGGCAGTAATAGTAGTTCAGGATCAAATTTTTAACAAGTGTAAATGATTCTTAGAGGTTATCTGCAAAGCATGATCGCGATGCTGGGCTGCTCAATTTTGTTACAAATACATAAAAATTTTTATGTATTCCTTAAGCTTTCGAGGATTTGAGTTTTTGAGTATACTCAACGGCATGACGACCTATTGCGTTCTTGCTTATTATTATTTTACTTCGATCGAACAACCTGCGCTTGAGGTGCTTCGTCATAAAGATTTTTTTTCAAATCGCGATATTAAAGGAAGAATTTACATCTCTAAAGATGGCATCAACGGTCAGATGAGCGCAAGTCCATGTGCTGCTGAAGAATATATGGAATGGCTCCGCTCCGATCCTCGTTTTCAAGAGATCGAATTTAAAATTCATACGCATTTCGAACACTGCTTTCCTAGGGTCACTGTGAAAACACGGACTCAACTCGTTGCTATTGATGTTCCGGTCGATATGAGCAAAACGGGAACGCATGTGAGCGCGGAAGACTGGAAGAAAATGCTTGAAAAACGAGACGATCAAACTGTTCTTCTGGATGTCCGAAACGATTACGAATGGGAACTGGGCCATTTTGAAGGAGCCGAACTTCCAACTCTCGAACAGTTTCGTGAATTTCCCACTTTTGCCAAGAAGCTCAAAGAAAAGTGCGATCCTGAAAAGACCAAGGTCATGATGTACTGCACAGGAGGAATCCGGTGCGAGCTTTATTCAGCGCTGCTAAAAGAAGAAGGATTTAATGAGGTCTATCAACTGCAGGGAGGCATCATCAAATACGGCCTCAAAGCAGGTTCTAAGCACTGGAAGGGAAAGCTCTTTGTTTTTGATGACCGTCTTGCCGTTCCGATTAGCGAAAAAGAGCCGGCTGAAGTAATCAGCAACTGTCTTCATTGCGCTGAAAAATCAGATCTTTATTTTAACTGTGCCAACATGGACTGCAATAAGCTTTTTATCTCATGCACACCGTGTGCTGAAAAAACCCAAGGATGTTGCAGTTCTGCTTGCAAAGAAGCTCCTCGCGTTCGACCTTTTCACGTAACAGAGAGGCCTAAACCCTTCCGCAGACTTTCACAACTTTCTGACGATAAAAATTATGGCTAATCCTATTGGTTCCCAATACTACTATTTAAAGGGTCGACCGGCTATCTGCGAAGAATGGCTAATGCAACCCTCGCGTCTGGGTGAAAAATGGAGAATTGATGCCTGGCATGCCTACAAGGATGAACCCCGTTATGAGCGCTTAGGAAAGGGCATTGCGTGTCTATTTTTAAATGTTCTTGGACTGCCTTTGCAGGCTATGGCAGCATTAATCCATCTTGTTTATCGCGAAAAAATTCGGCCCGAAGAGTGGACAAAGAACCATGATTATTGGAGTAAAATTATTGTTAGCGCTCAAGATGATCAAAAAAATTATTTGATCTCAGCGCTCATTAAAATGAGAATTACACATACGATTTATGGGTGCATTTTTCATGCGCAGAAACAACCTGAACTTATTAACCGTCAATATTTTGCCGATGGTCTTTATAGCCTGGATGAATTTAATCACATCGTCCAAGAAGGAAAGAAATGTTTATTTTTAATTCATAGCTCGAGAGCGGCAAGAAGACAATTACCAAAAAACCCTCTTGAATTTCCTAGGGAGAATGGGATACCCCATCCTGATCAAAAATCAGGACTTTTGAAAGGAAGAATTATCCGTACGTGTCAGGGGGTTCCTACACAATTTGACTGTCTTCTCTTGCTGACGAAAAATCTGATTTACGGAGAAGGGACCTTTGAAGATCCTCGGCTTCAACGTCGTCTGTTAGAAGTTTTGTTGCCCACTATAAAATAATAAGGAGAAAAAGGATGGCTAGCTCGATCACACCTCAGTACTATTACTTAACAGGCCGTCCCGCAGGCTATGAAGAATGGTTGATGCAACCTTCACGCTTAGCTGAAAAATGGTGGGCAGATACATGGTATTGCAGATGTCCTCAGGGGACCTTTTTAAGCAAAAGCTTAGAGCGGGTAAAAACAATCGTTTCCTGTACTTTCTTGAATTTAGTCGGATTTCCACTCTTTGTATTAGCGACGGTGGTTAATCGTATTTATCGTGAAAAAATAAAACCTGAAGATTTCGCTCATCAAACTCTTTATTGGCAGAACATTGTTCGAGGTCAAACTTCAAACATGCATAAAGATTCGTTTATTGTAGAGCTGATTAAAGCGCGCATTACATCTACCGTCTATCAGCGGATTATTTATACCGCGCGTCCTCATGAAGGTGTCTTTCGAACCTATTTCGGTGATGGGCCCTATACGCCAGAAATGATAACTGAGGTCCTCTATCAAAATAGAAGATGTTTATTCTTGGTCCAAGCGCCTCGATATGCTAAATGGGACATCAGAGATCAAAAAGAGGACATCAAAATCAAGCATGGCGAAGTTTTTAATGGGATTCATGCCCCGGACAAAAAATCTAAAGCTTTAAAGACATATTTATGTAAAAACAACACTCTTCCTGAAAATTGTGATGGCTTAGTACTGCTGGCCAAAACTCGCTATATTCCAGATGATAAATTAGAAGACCCTCGGATCAGACGACGTCTCCAAGAAGTCTTACTCCCGCCTCAGCAACTGAATGAGCTCTAAAATCTTAGTTTGGGTTTCATCACGCACGACAGTCAGGCCGGGTTTGATACCGATTTCTGCAAGCGTAAGAGCTTTGATGTTATTACAAATACGGCCATCTAGGCGTATACCTACCCCTCGAAGATTGAGCATATTACCCCAGTCACCGAACATTTCAAGGACTAACTCACAGCCGGTGATTAAAAAAATCATATCTTCAGGTTTATAAGTTTCTAAAAGCTTACAAAATTCTTCACCCAATTGATGAATAGTGACGACCATAATAACCTGGACATTTTTAGTAGGAAGAGCATGGATGGTTTTTCCGATAAAACATTGGCCGCAGACGGGGTGTTTCTCATCATGAATACACTGATCAGTAAAACGACCTGAAGGGCACTCGAGAGGCTTATGACAGTAAGAAAATCCTACAACGGCGAGAGGAACATTGGTAAATTTTTGAAATTCATCAAGAGAAGACAGATTATAAAGAAAAAAATCTCCATCCCGGACAAAAGATTTTTTCTTTGCATACGATTTAAGGATATTCCACGTATACTTAATCAGGTGTTTTAAAAAATATCGCTTAAAAATACGATTTTTATCATGACGCAGCATATAAATAAAAGTTTTCAAGCGCAAAAAGCGGGAAGTTTCTTTGGTTATCCCCACCATTTTAGGAAGATGTTGAAGAGTTTTCAGGGGATGCGTTTCAGCCAATTCCTTTGCTCGTTCATCCCAGGCAGATTCCCAAATTTTTAATTTATTACTCATGAAAGTAGATAATACAGAAGAAGAGGTTTTTCATAGTAGTTCTAAGCTAGAACTAAAAAATCTAGCTACAAAAGGACAATTAGCCTGGAACGGCAAAAAAGTCGTATTGGACCCTTTTGCTGCAATGGAATTTTTCTATCTCATCGAAGCTTCCGGAGAAAATTTTACCGTGCGTGGTAAGTTTAAAATCGGCGCTCGCGAAGAAGATCTTTCTTCTTGCGAAGCAGTCTTTGCCAAAGGTGCGCTTCAACATCAAATTTTCCGGTTTTGGAAAGAAGAAATCGACCTCAAGTGGCTTATTTCTCATAACCTGACTTTAATGGAACTTAAAAGGCTTGTTGAAGATCCCGATGTCCCTACGCTGGTCTGGAAATGTCCTATTCCCCGCTGGAAACCCGAGCCGCTTCCCATCTTAAAATTGAAAGATCGAACCGGAGCTTTTGCGGATCTTTGGATGGACTATGGCCCCTTTGGGAAGGTGGAAGCGGGAAATTCTCCTGAAGAGCTGTTTTGGGAAAAAGATCTGCTCGAGACCGATTTCATGAAGAAAAAAGTCGAGGGGTCTCACTATTATTGCCCCATGGACAAGGTAGTAAAGAGCCTGATTTTTCTGCTCGATATCGGCTGGACGATTATCGATGCTCAAGGAAAAAAAGTCGTGCGGCAAGGTGGTGCTGTTTTAAATACGGTTGCTCAGGAAGATCATCTCTTAGTGAAAGGAAAAATTTCCTACGGACAGCACGAGACTGATATTAAAAATGTCATGGGAGCATTTACCCGGCGGGATCGTTTTATCAATTTAAATACGACCGAAATAGGGCTTCTGGAATTTCCGGCAGAGTGGATTCCGCTAGCTGAAGAAGAAATTGTTGCAGAAGGGATCCGTGTCAAACGGCATCATGTCGGGCTGTTGGAAAGCATTGCGCCGATCCCTCCTGAGTATCAAGAAGCGGCATGGGAAAATGTTCCTCCTACGGAAAGTTTTCAGGGACAGCTTTTTGACTATCAACAACACGGGCTTCAGTGGCTTTCTTATCTTTACCGGTCTCGATTTTCCGGTCTTTTGGCAGATGAGATGGGATTGGGAAAGACCATTCAAGTGATGGCCTTTTTATCGACGATAGAATTGCAAAAACCAGTTTTGATCGTGATGCCCGTCTCTCTATTATTTCACTGGAAAAGAGAGTTTGAAAAGTTCATTCCTTCTCTTGCTGTATATCTGCATCGAGGCGAGGACCGCCTTCAAGAGACGGAAGAGCTCAAAAAACAGAAAGTGATTCTCACTTCCTATGCTCAGCTGAGAATCGACCGTCTCTTATGGGAATCTCTTGACTTTGAAGCGATTATTTTAGATGAAGCGCAAGCGATTAAAAATCCCGATTCTCTGACAGCACAAATCAGCTGTCGACTGAGAAGCCGTTTCAAATTGGCTATGACAGGAACTCCCATTGAAAACAGGTATGAAGATTTATGGTCGCTCTTTCGATTTCTGATGCCTGAATTATTAGGGGAGAGGAAAGAGGCTCCTGTTTTTGAACGTGTCAGAAAAAAGATCCGCCCTTTTACGTTAAGACGAACCAAACAAGAGGTGGCCTTGCAGCTTCCAGAAAAACAAGAGCAAGTTGTGTGGGTCAATTGGGAAGAAGAGCAAAGATCTTTCTACGATCAATATCTCAAAGAAAAAAGATCAGCGCTGGTGCAGAAAGTCTCTGCTGAAGGCCTCTCTTCTCAAAAAATGGAAATCTTAGAGCTCATTTTGCGACTCCGGCAGATCTGCTGCCATCCTCAATTAGTCACAGGAGAGTATGCAGGAGAGAGCGCGAAATTTGAAAGGGTCTGCAATGACCTTGAAGAAGCCATCGCTACAGGTCACAAAGTCTTACTCTATAGTCAGTTTACTTCGATCCTCGGACTCTTCAAAAAGTGGATGGAAGAAAAAAATTATCGATATGCTTATCTCGATGGGCAGACCAAAGACCGGGAAAAAGCGGTTGCATTATTTCAAAATGATCCAGAAGTCCCTGTTTTCTTAATGAGTATCAAAGCCGGCGGTGTGGGATTGAATCTTCAAGCTGCCGATTATGTTTTTCTCTATGATCCTTGGTGGAATGAAGCAGTCGAGAGGCAGGCGATTGATCGAGCTCATCGCGTGGGTCAGAAGAATACCGTCATCGCGCGAAAATATCTCGTTGCGGAAAGTATTGAAGAAAAAATTCTCAAGCTCCAAGGACAGAAGCAGTCGTTATCACAAAATCTCTTGGAATTTGAAGGGGAAATACAGCCTATTGGCTTAGAGGAACTCTACGCGTTAGTTACATCTTAGGAAAATTAGCTTCAACCAGATTAACAAAATCTTGAGCTAATAGACTTTCTGTCTTACTTACTCCCATCTTCCCTTTAAACATCAGCACATTTCCAAAATTATGGTTAGTACTCATCTCCGGATGATTATTAATTTCGATCAAGTGTGCTTTAAAAGGAAACCAAAATTTCTTTCCTTGTATCGTGAGAGAGCCGTCAACGAAGGTGATCCCACCATCGGACTTTATAGTTCCCTTCACTTGTTTTGCAATATGAAGAGTGTGGCCCTGAGAGATTTGGAGCTTTTTTGATCCATTTTCAGACAATTCTTTTGGAAGATTTGAAAGAAGTATTTTCCGTTCATCTGCAAAAGTCAAAGTAAAATCTCCGGTGATAGGGTCGAAGTGGCAGGATTCGGCTTTTCCCAAAACACGAAGTATTAGATAGGCGCCAAACAATTTCCCGTCACCCGTACTTGGGTTGGTAATAGCTGCTAGGGGGAAAAGACATGTAAATTGTACTTGGAGTGCGTCGAACATTTCTTCTGAAGTTAAAGGACGGGGCGATTTCACAGGTATGTTACCAACTTCCTGTTTTTTATCTAGATCTGCAATATTAGATACGATTGGAAGAGAGGGCTGTTCAAGGGGTTCTTGTTTGATAACAACGTTCTTCGGAAGAACAGGTGAAGCTGGTTCTCTTTCCAAGCCCGTCTTGTTAAGTGCGAGGGTAACAGAAGGCTGTTCAATTTGTCCTACTGAGTCACGATTTTTTTCGTCTTCTAAAATAGGAGCAAGGGGAAGTATTTCAAGGGATGCATCTGGAATAGATTTTTCAATGTCTTTGGATATCAGTTCAAAGGGTTTACTGTCGAGAAGCACACATCGAGAAGTTTTTTTCAGACTTGGTACTTCACTCTTCGGAAGTTTTAGTTCAATATATGTTAAGGGGTCCGAAGGGATAGCCGATAGCTGTTTATATAACATCTGATGTAAATCTTCTAAACGGAGAGTCTCCGCTTTCTCTGCCTCATCCAAATCCACGAAAGGAGCTGCTAAGCTTGGATTCATAGCTTCATCAAGAACAAGGCGAGAAGGGAAAATCTCTAAAGGTCTTAAAATTTCACGCTGTTCAATAGGCTCCATTATTAAGCTGTCATCGGCTTTGGGTCTACTGATACAACTACTGATGAATGTTAGCATGCTGCGAAGAGCGGAGAGCATGAACATGAACGGTACTAGAAGTGTAGGGGTTTCATGCGACTCGGCACGAATAACTTCAGTGTTGAATAGAGAATCTCGCTGGAGAGGATTTAAAGCGTGAGTGAGGAAATCGCTGGTTTCGGGTTTAAGCTTTTCAAGATTAATGCAGATGTTTTTACTCTCAATTTTGAGACCTAGATTTTTGGAACCTGCCTGAGGGGAGAGCGTAACGGTAAAGTCCTCCATGCCCAGGGCGTCCTGATATATCCTTTCATTGACAGATCTCAATTTTTGAAAAATACAGGCGATTCCCGTCGTGGCAATTTGATCAGACCGGAGAGAGATGCGGGCAGGGCCTTGTATCGCTTCTTTTAAGCGTATACTTCCAAACCCACGATCCTTGGTGAAAAAAAGTGTAACAGTATTTAATGTCATAATATTATATAAATTTTAATTTATTATAACATAGAAGCTAAATAAAAACTATATAACATTAAAAAATTAAATAATACTTTAAGCTCTTTCTTCTCTTTGGTTTTCTTCTTCTATAAGCTCTTGAGCCGCAGCCTTTAAGGTCATTAAGCCCTGTTCAAAGCCGATCTGCTTAAGAAGTTGATCCAAATAATTTAATTCAGTAAGTAACTGATCATTAATGGTTTCAAGTTCGGATATCCTTTTTAACATCTTTTCTTTTTCCATAATTGCCTCCTTTCTATAAAGTCATAATTTGAGAGATGCAAGAACCATGCCAAGAAAAAAGGAGAAAAATATGAAAGGAATATGCGCCGTATTAGGCTTAGCACTATTAATGGGTTGCGGCAATAGCAGAGACTGTCCACGGAAGAAGAAAGATTGTGGAAATGACCTAGCGAAGGAAAGTCCTCTCACAGAGCAAAGGGTTGTAGCTCAAGAAGACGCTTCGGTTATAAAGCCTTCAAAATGAAGGAGTTCTCTCTTTAGGGATGGGTCAGGAGTATAATGGCCTATCCCTCCATCCGATCGAATCACTCTATGGCAGGGAATGACAAGTGGGAAGAGATTGCCTCGGCAGATATTGCCGACAGCTCTAGCTGCACGGGGACTTCCCACTCCTTCGGCGACTTCTTTATAGGAAAGAACGGTTCCCCAAGGAATCGTCTGTAGAAATCTAAGAACATCCCCTTGAAAAGTGTCATGGGGTAGAGATAAAGGCATAGGGGTGAATATTCCCTGGGCATAGGCTTGAAGCCAAGAGGTGAAGAGTTCTATTTGGCCTTTAGGGCAAAATTCAGAATCTAGAGAGAAATCCTTGGCATGAAAAAGGCTGATTCTCTCAAGAGAACCAGCCTTGAATTTGACCTCGACCCGGATCCCGGGTTTAGAGTTTATGATTACCATGAAGCAGCTGAATTAATTTGGCCGATCATTTCATCGAGTTGATTGAGTTCTTTCCATTTATCTTCTGAGACACGACGTCCATCGTAAAAGTATTCGACTTGGGCAATTCCCTCGACAAAATATTTAGAAGGGCCGTGCTTATGGTCATTTTCCCAGAGGATTTCTTGGGAAACAAGGTCGCCGTCTATATAATGGATTTCAAGGCCATTCTTCAACCCGTCTAGATAATGGACATCAACGGAGCGGGCGCCATTCTTAAAGAAAGTTGTTTTTCCGTGGAGCTTTCCAGCGATATACTCTTTCACAGCTAAAGGTTCGCCTTTTTCGTTAAAGCTTTTCTTTTCACCATGTAAAATACCTCGTGCAAAGTAGGCAGTGCTCTCAGGATTTCCTGTGGAATAAAAAGTATCTCGTTTAGCGACAAAGCCTTCTTCGTAGTCCTCACGGGAAAGTAAAACACCCTGGATGTCACGGACAACGCGAGCTCCTTTTCCTTTTTCGATGCGGGCCTCGACTTCATTTTGGCGAGTGAAATATTGAGCATCTACCAGTTCTTTTCCTGCATACTCTTCAGTAGCAAGAGGTGTTCCATCCGCATACCACTTTGTTGTCACATAGCGTGTAGGTGAGAGTTGGATTTCTTCACGGAGCGGCATCCCCGTCACATCGTAGACGATTTGTTTGGCTAGAGATCCTTGATTATAGAGGAAATATGTTTCCACGGTTTGACTGTGTGGAAAGGTCAGAGTAGAAGCTCCATGCAAGACACCATTTTCAAAAGTCGATGTGATCGTCACGCCATTTTTCATGACTGTAACGACTTGACCTGGATACTTTCTATTTTCAAATTCATCTTTTGAAACGGCATATCCATACTTATGGATGTACCGTGTCGATACGACGTTGTTTTCCTGCTGTTTTTTGCAGCAGCCAGTGAGCAAGAGACTCAGACAGCCCAATAAATAGAGATAGCGGCTCATGAAAAACCTTCCTTTAGAGTATGTTTACAAAGTCAGAAATTTTTCAAAAAAACTTCAATGTCTAAGTTTGTGAACACGCTCTTAGAAGCTGTACTCAAGCTTCTTTGCTCATAATAAGCAATCGCGTAACTTTTCCGCCACAGAATGTGTGAGTTTTTGATGTTCTTGTTCGACAGCTTCGAAAGCCATCGTCTTAGTTGGGTCTCGATATCTCAACCGAAAGGTTGCATTTTTGCGGTCGGTACCCAATTGCTCGCTCGTATAAAGATCTAAAAGATAAAAATGTTCTAAGAACGGAGATTTTGTTCTTTCGATTGCTTGGGTGATCGTTAGGATGGGAACATTTTCTTTTAAAGTCACTGTCCAATCTCTTTCGGAAGAAGGGAAAGCCGCTAGTTCAGAAAAAAGACGCCCCTTTTTTTTCAGCTGCAAAATGTCATTCAAATTGAGCTCAGCAAAGTAGACGCTTTGGTGAATATCGAGTTTTAAGAGAAGCTGAGGATGGATCTCTCCCATCACTCCTAAAGTGACATCGCCGCTTTTGATTTTTGCTTGGCGCCATGGATGCAAGGTATGGAGATGTGAGGGTTCAAAACTATACCGCGCAATGCGAAGAGCATCGCAGAGATTCTCAATCATCCCTTTTAAATCATAAAAATCAAAATCTGGGGGTTTCCGATCAAAATGGTGGGGACGGCTCTTGCCTGTCAGCACAATGCCGACGCAGGAAGCTTCGAGCAGTTCATTATTTTCACGGAAGTGAATTCTTCCGACTTCAGATCCTGCCATTGTTTCGACTTGATGGTTGAGGTTATGCTTGATGACTTGAAGCAGGCCCCCCAGCAATGATGTACGCAACACCGATTGGTCGATCGATCGAGGATGGAGGACATGGATAGTACTGTTTTCAGAAAGCCCTTTTTCCATCGTAAGCTCGGATAAGGCAGGACTGATGAGATCACAGGTGATGCAATCTTGTAGCCCTTGTTCAAGGAGAAGAAGGCGAGTTTCTTTTTCTAATCGATAAAGAGCAGTGTCGGAAAGAGTGGAGCCTGTGTAAGCAGGAGCATGGCGAGGGATGTTATTATAACCATAGAGACGTGCCGCTTCTTCGACTAGATCGATTTCATGTTGAAGATCGTTGCGGTAGGTAGGAACTGTCACTTCTAAAATGTCTTGGTCTAGTGTTTTTACATGCATTTCCAGTCTTTCGAACAGAGAAACGACTTCACTCAGGCTTAAGGAAAATCCGAGCATTTGATGGAGGCGTGAAAGTCTGCAACGGATCATCCGAGGAGAAAAGGCATGATGTTTGATATCGACAAGAGGATGAATTTCTCCTTCGGCAATTTCTTGGATCAGCTGGGCCGCGCGGTCTAACGCATGCACGACATTCCTGCCGTCGATTCCACGGTCGTGCCGATAAGAACCATCGGTTTTAAGATCGAGAAGACGGCTCGACCTGCGGATTGATTCTGCATCGAAAGTCGCTGCTTCAATCAAGATATTAGTGGTTTTTTCAGTCGTTGAAGATGTGAGTCCGCCCATGATGCCAGCGATCGCTAACGGCTTTTCAGCATCTTGGATCAAGAGGGTCTGAGGAGGAATTTCTCTTTTTTTCCCGTCAAGGGTTTCCAGGAAAAGAGGCTCTTTTGCAGGAGCGACGATGATTTTTTCTTCGATTTTATCGGCATCGAACATGTGGAGTGGCTGTCCCAGCTCTAACATCACATAGTTTCCGATATCCACAATGTTATTGATGGGCCTTAACCCGCAAGCTGTAAGTCTTTTTTGAAGCCATTCAGGCGAAGGACCGACTTTAATATTTGTCACCAATCTGCACGCATAACGAGGGCAGAGTTTAGGATCGGTAATTTCGACATCAATTTTTTTATGACCGGTCTCTTTGAGATGGATAGTGGGATGTTTAGCTTGTTTCTGATAAGCCGCAGCGAGTTCCCGCGCCACTCCTAAGATGCTCAAGACGTGGCCCAAATTCGGAGTCAGAGAAATATCGAAAACAGGATCGGTCACATAACTGGAGACATCGCTTCCTAGGATAAGATCAGACGGAAGCTCAATGATTCCTTCGGCATCCTCGGAGAGGTTTAATTCTTTGGCTGAACAGAGCATGCCTTCAGATTCGATATCGCGTAATTTGCTTTTTTTGATTTTCCATTTCTTGCCTTCTCCATCCGTCAACTCAGCTCCCACTCGTGCTAAAGCGATTGTAATCCCTTCACGGCAATTGGCAGCTCCGCAGACAACTTGGTATTCTGCCATGCCATCGGTGACTCGAGCGACACGCAGGCGATCGGCGTTAGGATGTTGCTCGGCTTTTAGAACTTTTCCTACGACCACTCCTGTAAAAGTCGTGGTGAGTCCTGTGATTTTTTCAACTTCTATGCCGAGAAGTGTTAAAGTGTCTGCAATTTCTTGAACGGTTGCGCTCAGGGGCAAAAAATCTTTCAACCATGAGAGAGGGACTTTCATTTAAAGATTCCTTCCAGCTAAATTGTATATAAGTCAGGTTTGTAAAAAAGGATAACACAATTGAGCACACCTCTGCAAGAACAGTGGGCAAAAAAAAGCCGTTTTTTGACCCAAGCTTTAATTTTCAGCGGCGCTTTGAATATCGGTCTGCTCACTTCCTTTTTTTACTTTATCGCGCGTGATAAAAAAGAAGCGGTAGCTTTTGAATTGCAGCCTGTATCAGAGGCTCAAAAGAAAAATATACCTCATCAGCTTTCAAATGCGGACACGATCGCCCATTTTGCCACGATGTCGTATAGCGAATTGATCGACCTTCTGGATAATCACGAGCCTGTTGAAGAGGGGTATAAAAAAAGAGATTTAGCCCTTGCAAGCCTGGCGGCATTCCATTTCATTAACTTAGAAAAGGCCCTTCATGGCTCGCCTCTCCAAAAAAGAATTGTCTCTTTCCAGCGGAAAGACGGTCCCGAGCAAGTCGACATCACGGTCTATCCCGGACTGACGGAAGATCAATTTCATGCTGTTTTACAGTTCATTAAAACAGAAAAATTTCCTTTCACGACCCAGGGTCTCTTTTTTGAACTCAAGCAATCGAAGATGCCGAGAGATCCTTCGCTTCTCGAAGCTTTTTTTCATACGCCGGAGTTTACAACTCTTATCACTCTTTTTAACCGCGCAGGAGTTCCTCTACCTCCTGAGTACGTGGTCGAGGTGATTGCTCAAGGGGATTGGCCACTGGTCGAACACTTCACTCAAGAGCAAAAGATCTCTCAAGACCTATCGCCGCTACGTTTAAAAAATTTGTTATTCCATTACATCCGTTCCCGCTCAGTTCTTGCAGCAAAAATCCTGTTGGAATGGGACCGTGAATTTATTCTTAAAAAATTTGAAGATCCTGATCTGATGGCATTTCTTGATCTTTTTTCTGTGAAGATGGGCTCTTTAGATACTTTTTTAAAAGAGATCATCACCAGTCCTCGTTCCGATGCCATCTGGAAAAAAGCAGCAGAGAAACTTTATGCCTTTGCAGGACTTCCTTGTCCTGAGCCGTATGATCATATGGCGACTTTGCAAACATTTGCTAAGGATCGTCTTCCAGCTGTTGCAAAAGCGGCTGTCACTTCTGCTCCTCCAAAACCGGTCTCTGCTGCTCCTGCAAAACCCCAGCGAAAACATGTGATTCAAACAGGGGAGAATCTTTGGAAAATTGCCCGTAAGTATAAAGTTTCGATTGATGATTTGAAAAAAGCCAATCATCTAGACACAGACAAATTACGGCCTGGAAAAGAACTCATTATTCCGGCGCAGAGCCTAGCTCAATAAATCGGAGTAACATGAGTACCAATCCTATAGGTTCTATGTTTGAAAGAACCTCTTCCTGTATTTTAACCTCGGGAAGACCGGTTTTACCTATGGCAGTGGATCAAATCGCCTACTACTTATTTTTAAGAAATTCTACTCCTTTACTAGCTTATTTGAAAGCTAACCTAGCCGGAGCTGTCTCTCTCTTCATCTGTTCCCGCTATGCTACTCATAAAACTCTGGAAGCTGGCCTCTATTTGGGTTACAAAGCAATTCATTATTTTTTTCTGCAATTGTCAAGAAGGGAAGTTATAAATGAACCATCGCTCCATCCTTCTGTAATGATATTATGGAAAAAATTTGAGGATCTTCGTGAGCACCTCACCTTTAGTCGTGATGATGATCCCGCGAAAGTAAATCCAACATTCATGCAAGATTTAGGAAGAGATCTTAAGTCTGATGTCCGTAGAAGGTGGGAAGATCCCATAGTGATTGCAGCAACCACTGATCTGATGAAAGCATCCGTTAACGCAATGATTGAGCTTTTTAAAGACTTAAAGCAGGAAGCAGAGAAGCAGCAAAATCAAGAAACAAGAACCTTATTCAGCTTGTTGGCTAATTTTTGGCCAGCTGCGACAACCCCACCTGCTGTATTCAAAAAAATGGCAACACTCTTGACAAGCAAAGAGACGCTTTTTTATCACAGATTTTGCCGCGAAGGAAGTATCACTTTATTGGATATTTACCGTCTTGCGCGAGGTAAGCAGTTTTTCATGCTTTTCACTAAAGTTTCTAATCAAGAGGAAAAACGTAAATGGCGTGACCTAGAACTAGAAGAGGAAGATGGCAGACCCTATATGACGCCGGGAACTGTAGAATACACATGGAAAAAAATGTACAATGGTTGCATCGATCTTTGGGGCGATGTCATCGAGCATTTCCCTAAGCATGATCCTCGATATGCTGAGTGGGCAACAAAAGACACTAAGCTTTTGCCGACAGGTCCTTTTTTCATATTTCCTAATACGAAGCCTTCTTAAATTGTTTGAGATTTGATCGTAAGTCAGTTGATCTTAGCAAGATTGATCATTCGGGTCTCAGGTTTAGCACGGTCAAATTCCAAGTTTCTGCCGGTGAGGGATATATTCACTTTCTAATATACAGTTCTCTGTTCTTATCTAGTTAAGAATAAAAATCTTATCATAATTTATATTTTTTAATTAAATTGAATTTAAATAAAATAGTTAATACAATAATTGTTACAAAAAATAATAAGGGGATTTGAATGTCTGTTATCACAAATTTTTGCTCGGGGATTAGTAAACATATGCCCGAAGAATGGAAAAGTGGTCCTATCCCTAGTCTAACTTTATTCGGTCTAGGAAATTTTTTGATGACTCCTTTGAGTACTTATATACACGAAAATGGTCATGCTCTTGCTTTTAAACTACTCTACCAGAATGTTACTCCCCAAATCGTTCTAAGAAAATGGGGATTTGGCGGAGGAGTGGTCTATCCTCGGGTAGGCTACTCTAATCTTATGAGAGACTCATCAATAGCTACCAACTTAAACATGGTCTTATCTTCCGTTGGCAAGTTAATGGGAAGGACGGGTGTCGAGTGTGTTATGTATGCAGCAGGACCTTTGGTCGAAGCCTTTTCTCATCTTGGTATGGTCGTTGGCACAGATTCTGGAATAACTGCTCTTTTAGTTCTCCCCGTATCCATGAATCTCACATACTATGCTTTGAGTACCCTGCTGTTGAATAAGATGCCTAGTGAAGGTCATGATTTTTATGCAATTTTGGAAAGAGGCGGCACGTGGGCTTACATGGGAGTTGCTTCAGTTTGTATCGCATCGACTTCATTTATAGCTTATAAAGCATTGAAGCAAGTCAAGAAATGGGGAATCGCTCTGGTACCTATTTCGGATGTTCCCAAGAAAACCTAACAACAACAGAGTGTTGTACAAATTTAAGTTGCTTTCCGAGTAGAAATATAAATGACGTTGGGATCGTTCGTAGAAGTCGCCAATCTGAGAATAAAACCGTCTTCTTCTAACTGTTTAAGGCGAGTCCTTGCTGTACGAATGGATGTTTTCCACATTTTTGCGGCGGCCTTTGTGGTAATAGAATCCTCAGATTTAAGATACCTAAGGATCATTTTCCCCCACGACTCAATGGCGATTTCCTCTACCTGTGTTGAGTAAAGAGTCAAACTGAACCGATTATTATGCTCTTCAATCAGAGGTGTTTTGAGGCCCTGTCTCCGAGAGGCCTCTATGATGCGTGACAGCCCGGATCCCACTCTGCAATCTACTCTGCAAAGGTCGGAAGCAAAAAATTGCAGAGTCGATTTAAATCATTAATTGTAAGATGATTAAGCTGGAATTCATGTGTTAAGAAATAATTTTCTACTCTGCAATCTACTCTGCAAATTTTAAGAGGTGTTTACCAAATCCGATCTGACTTTGTAAACACCTTCTAAGGAAAATCGCCGCCGCCGGGATTCCACGGATGGCAGCGGAGGATCCGGCGTATAGTCAGCCAGATGCCTTTAAAAACGCCGTACTTTTGAAGCGCTTCTTTTGAATAGTTAGAACAGCTCGGATAAAACCTGCAGCGGTTTCCGATGAGGGGACCGATCGTCCATTGATAAACCCAAATAAGTCCCAAAAATATCGATTTCATACTAAGTGGAAAAGGTCTCGCATGATGACAATCAAAATCTCAAAAAAGATCAAGATGATGATCGTCCACTCAAGACGAGAAGAGTGTTGATGGTTGAGCTCATTGCTTAAGATCTCGAACAGCTCATGCAAAACTCCCAATCTCTTATTCAAGACTTCGACTCTTTTGGTCACATCGAGATAGTGAGAAGTCCGTCGATAGAAAGGTTCGAGTTCAGGATAGTTCCAGAAAAACTCCGGGGTGTCTAAGATTTCGGAGTGCAGATTGATGAAGTTCCTTTCGATGAACAATTCTCCCATCTTGCGCGAGATCTCTTTGCGCGAGAGAACAATTTTTCCTTTGGTCGCCAGATCCTCAGGAAGATGTTTCGTATTGTCGATGGTCTTTTGGATGGTCTCTTCGAACGTCGTTAATTTGACCGATTGGGCAATGCCATAAGAGATCGCCAGTTTAGATAAAGAATTTTTTGTCTGAAGAACAATTTCATCTTCTTCGATTCTCATATTGTCGCCATAACGGAAGGTGAACTCGTCCATTTCAGCTTTAGGGCTAGGATTTTTTTCAAATTCCTTCAATGATCCTAAAATTGCCAACTCTTCTTCATCGGTGAATCCCCATAATACAACGCAGCCATAAGAAAAATAAAAAATATCTCCCTTAGGCTTTCGGTCTTCTTTGATCAAAATATGAGCGCAATCGCGAAACATTTGAGCGGAGCCGAATTTCTGTAAGGACTGAAAAAGCCGAGGGATGTCATAAGTCGCGGCAGTGCAATAAGTGGTACAACGCATAGTATGTGTGACTATAGCCGACGGACCGTTTTAAGGGAAGGAAGAGGGATTGTCTGACAAGAAAAGATTTGATGTATGCTCCATCTTCTTCAGTTGATTTCTTTTTTCCAACTCTTTAAGATCGAGACCTCATTTTGCGGGAGTGGCGGAATTGGCAGACGCGCTACTTTGAGGTGGTAGTGAGGCAACTCGTGTGGGTTCGAGTCCCACCTTTCGCAAGTTTCTATAAAATATCTTTCAAATTTTTTTCTAGTTGTTGCAAGAGAGAGGTTAACCCCTTTCTCTTGTGCAGCGCTTGAAAAGATTTACTTTGGGCCAGCTCCATCATGACATCCCACTGCTGTGTAGAGAGGGAAATCGGAAAGGCTGCCTTGTCATCCAAGGATAAAATTCCTTCGTGGGTCAACAATTTTAAATAAAATAATAATAAGAGGGGAGCGGGCTCTTCAAACTGCGGTAATTGCTTCAGACATGCCAGGAAAAGGGCATAAAGCAACGGAGCAGGTTTGCCTGGCATCTGAGAGTGCAGAATCATTTGCGCCATCTTTCCTGCCGTCTCTAAATAATTCCACTTTTGTCTCAAAAATAAATTATCAGCAATCAACGATCCGTCTTTCAATAGATAAAGGTCGGAAAGTTTTTTTCTAAAAAAAACTTCAATCTGAGAAAAAGGAGTGATGAGGACCATTCTTTCTGGACTTTTCACTCCTTTGACCATCAGACTGATGAGGCCTGCATCCGCTGTAAACAACGTGATAATGCGGTGGGTC
This sequence comes from Parachlamydiales bacterium, assembly GCA_003153295.1. Taxonomy (GTDB): domain Bacteria; phylum Chlamydiota; class Chlamydiia; order Chlamydiales; family Rhabdochlamydiaceae; genus PALSA-1444. The sequence goes on from PLXY01000001.1 coordinate 61,356, forward strand.
TCTTTATATATAGTTGTCCTTAAGACGATGCCTTCGACTCTTTCTTCCGCCATAGATTAAGGTTATAAAGCCCTCCGGGTAAAAAGTCGATCTTCAAAGTCCCTTCCTTTTAAGCAGATCTTTTGCTACTATTTCACACCTTTGCACCGATAGCTCAATTGGATAGAGTACCCGGCTTCGAACCGGGTGGTTACAGGTTCAAGTCCTGTTCGGTGCGATGATCTTTTCTTGTACTCAAGCTGAATTTGTCCGCCAAATCTACGACCGGCTTGGGAAAGGCAAGCGGCATGCCGCCCAACTTTATTCTCAATGGTTCAAAACAGGTGAGGTCAATCCTTCTACATGGGCAGAGCCTCAAGCGCTGTCTTTGGTTGAAGAGATGCTTCAATATATGGATAGGACGCTTCCGCCTGTTATTTCTCAGCAGCAGGATGGAGACACCACAAAATTTTTACTAAAACTAGCGGACGGTCTTGAAACAGAATCTGTCCTCATTCCGATGCAAGCGGGTGTGACGCTCTGCATTTCTTCTCAAGTAGGATGCAAAATGGGATGCACTTTTTGCGAGACAGGCAGAATGGGGCTTTTAAGATCTCTGACAGTGAGTGAAATCGTTGCGCAGGTTTTTGTAGCGCGGTTTGGTTTTAAATCACCGGTCCGCAACATCGTTTTCATGGGGATGGGAGAGCCGTTTGATAATTATGACAATGTGATGCAGGCGATTAAGGTTTTGACCGATCCTGCAGGAATGGCTTTTGGTTCGAGCCGTTTAACGGTTTCGACCAGCGGATGTATCGAGGAGATCTACCGCTTTATGGAAGATGCCGATCCAGCAGTGAACTTGGCTGTTTCCATCAATGCTCCAACAGATGAGATCAGAGACCGAATCATGCCGGTCAATCATCAGTGGAATTTACAAGCCCTCAAAAAAGTTTTAATCGATTATTGCCAACATCCCCGCCGAGAGATTTTAATCGAGTATGTGCTGCTCAAAGAACTCAATGATTCTTTAGAATGCGCGGATCAGTTGGCCGATTTTCTCCAAGGCCTCAAAGTCAAAGTCAATTTAATCCCCTATAACGCACAAAGAAAAAGCCGTTTTCAACCCCCTGAAGAAGAAGTCCAGGAATCTTTTGCAAAAAGACTTTTCGAAAAAGGATATCAAGTTCTTTTACGCCGTCATAAGGGACGTAATATCATGGCTGCCTGTGGTCAGCTGGGGAATAAAGATCAAAGGAAAGCCTGGTTCTCATGATCAGGGATTTTTTTATTTAGCCTACCGAAAATAGGCTATGGCATATAATGACGAAAAAGCAGTAAAAAATTAATTTCCACAAGGAGGCGCACATGGTTGACAAATCCAAATTTGCAGCACAAGAAGAAGCACTCGGATATCGCCTTAATATCAATGGACGAAATGTTTTTGTAACTGAAGCGATGAAAAACCACGCCATCGAAAAACTGTCCAAGCTCGACCGTTTTCATAATCATGTGACGGAGCTCCATGTCACCTTAGACATCCAAAAGATGGAACATACGTGCATTATCATTATGAAGTTCGATCATTTTAAAGTGAAAGTCGCGTGCAGCAGCAGCGATATGTATGCTTCGATCGATAAGGCTGTCGATAAACTCAAATCTAAAATTACCCGTTGGAAAAGCCGCATCCAAGACCACCATAAAAAAGCTTTAAAAGTTGTTGATATGGAAGTCAATGTTCTGGGACGACCCTTCGATACGGAAGATGATTTCAATGAAGAAATTGAAAACGAGAATAAAAAAGAAATTGCCGACGAGTACCGTCCCCCTCAAATCATCGGCAATGATAAACGGCATCTAAAGTTTCTTACAGCAGAAGAAGCGGTTATGAAGATGGAGCTTTCTGACGATCCGTTCATGATTTTCCGAGGAGAAGAAGATCGCAAACTTAAAGTGATCTATCGACGGACGGATGGCAATTATGGTCTTATTCTTCCTGAGTAGAAAATTGGAATGAAACAGGTTTACGATAGCATTCGAGAGCAATGGGTCGCTGCCACCCCCGAAGAAATTGTCCGGCAGCGATGGATCCAGAAAATGGTGCAAGAGCTTCAATTTCCCAAAGAACTCCTCGTCATTGAAAGAGAACTTAAAATGCTTCCCCATTTACAACAACATCCCCAGCTCCCGACTCGGCGTGTCGATCTTTTAAGTTTTGGAAAAGGCATTGAAAGGCCGGTATTTCCTTTGCTCTTAATCGAATGCAAAGACGAGTCTCTTTCAGAGCAAGCCTTAGATCAAGCCATCGCTTACAACACCTTTGTTCAAGCCTATTATGTCGCTATCGTCAATCGTGATCAGATCCGCCTCCGCTACAACTTAGCTTGTTCCACATGCGAGATCGACAGGTTACCTTCTTTTATAGATCTGATGGAGGCAGTCAATGGGTGAAGTCCATTGCCTTTATAAATGGGATGAAAAAAAAGCCCGTCAGTTCGAATCGTGGGTCAAAGGCCACGATCAGAGATTTGTTCTTTTCTTAGAAGACGATCCGGCCGTTGTCATTTTGAATACTCCGCATCCTAGAATTCGATGCATCTCACTTCCTGAACATGATTCTCATGAAACTTTAGAAAAGCTAGCCTGGGAATTTCTCTATGTCGCCTTTTCTTTTGACAAGCCAGAGCACCCTATTCTGCAGAAAATGGCCCAAATGCAGTCTGAGATCGGCTTTCGAGCTTTTGATTATGCCGATCAGGGACTGCAGCTTTTAGAAAATTTCCGGAGCAATCTTTTCTTGCCGACAAGTTTTGCCAAAGATCTCTATGGAAAATTTAAAAATATTCCGGCCATTATCTGCGGAGGAGGGCCTTCTCTTGCTGCTGTGAATTCTCAGCTCAAACGGTTCCAAGACTCGGCTGTAATCATCGGATGTGGAGCTGGTGTCGAAGCGCTGCTTAAAATGGGAATCAAACCTCATTTTGCCGCTCATGTCGATCCTGCGCCGCTCCATCGATTCAGTGCGACCGACATTCCTCTTTTTTATCAGTTGCGTACGGCTGCCTCTGTTGTGAGTAAATATAAAGGCCGCCATTTCCTTGTTTCAGGGACTGGAAACTTCCCTTTAGAGAGCTGGGTGCAAAAGAAATGGGATTTGGAACCTACCTTCGATGGAGGATGGACCGTCGGGACATTGGGTGTTGCGCTGGCTGTCCATTTAGGGTGTAATCCTATTATTTTAGCGGGCGTGGATCTTGCCACCTCCAAAGGACAGCTGTATGCTCCGGGTGTTAAAACCACCTCGACTGCCGATCAGTTTCTTCCTATGAAAAATCGGGAAGGGGAGTCTGTCCTCAGCCGTGCTGACTGGATCATGGCAGCACAGTGGCTGAATCAGTTTGCTTCTGTTCATGCCGATCGTCAGTGGGGAACGATTTCTCGCAAAGGATTAGAGATCCCTTCCATCCCGCTGATCGGACTCGAAGATATTTCTGCCAGTTCTGGAATCACCCGCTTAGTTCAGCAAGCTGTGGAGCAGACGGGTCACGTACAAGGACAAGATATTTGGAAAGAAGTTGAGGGGAGTTTCCAAAACTCAGGCGATATTTGCAAAAAAATACTCCAAGAAATGGAAAAGATTTTTCCTCAAAATCCTGCTGAACATGCCGCTTCGGCGCTTTTAGAGCACGATCTTACCCAAGAAATGGCCTTTCAGCAAGTTCTTGACCCGCTCTGGATCTATTGGAGACATGTTATCAGCCGTCATAATACTTCTGGAGAATGGGGCCTTTATCTCAATCGGATTCTCTTTTTCCAATCTATCTGCGAGAAGCTCCATGCCCTTTAGCACCCGGTATCCTGATTTATCCCTTCTTTTGCAGTTTAGTTCTTTTACAAAGAAAAAGATTTCTGAAGATGAGGAAGAAGCCGTCCGATGGAAATCCCTGCTTGCCTTGGATCAAATTGAGATTCTCTATGTGTATGGACTGGGACTTCATTATGCGGCTATCATGCAAGAATGGCTGAAAGAAAAAACGAGCCGCCATCTCATCTTCTTAGAAGACGATTTGTCCACCTTGGAAGCTGTTTCTCAAATGCCGCATGCCAAGGAAATTCTCGAACATCCTCAAATTCATCTCCGATTTGCTTCCACTCCTGAATCATGGGACTTTCTTCTAGAAGATTGCGCGGCAGAATTTTCTTTCGACAAGATAGAAGTATCATCTTCGAAAGCGTATGAAAAACTTTCCCACTACCGAAAGATCAAGTTAAGCCTTTTACGGAAAACCGTCCTTTGGAATTCTTTGACATCGGAGACGATTTCAGGACATCTGCTCCATCAAAATATCATTCCTAACTTACGGCGCATCCCTCACTGCTCGTACATCAATCGTTGGAAAGAGGCTTGGACAGGAACTCCGATTATTATTTGCGGGGCGGGCCCTTCGTTGCAATCTGTTGCAGAAGATTTGCGCAAAGTAAGAGACCGGGCATTGATTATTGCCTGCGGTTCTGCACTTTCGGCCTTGGCTCATCTGAAGATAAGGCCTCATTTGGGAATTGCCATCGATCCTAATGGCCGAGAATTCGATTGTCTTAAAGGCTGCACCTACCGAGATCTTCCACTCCTTTTTGGAAGCCGTCTTTATCCCAAGGTCTTTGAACTTTTTGACGGCCCTTATGGTTATATCCGCTCCGGAACAGGAGGCTCTATCGAGAGCTATGTAGAAGAAGAGCTTGGCATGAATGATCCGTTCCTGGGTTACGATCTGGGAAGAGAAGCTCTTTCGGTGACAACGCTGGCGCTCTCGCTAGCCCATGCGTGGGGCTGCGGTCCGATCATTTTTGCAGGAGTTGACTTAGCCTACGCGCGCGAAAAACACTATGCAGAAGGCGTTCCTGTAAAGGCTGTACTCAACAAGCAAGAAAAGCGCGCGGGTGAACAAACGATCCGCCGCAAAGGGGCTCAGGGCCATCTAGTCCCGACCTTGATCAAATGGATCATGGAAAGAGACACTATAGATAATTATGCCAAAAATCATCCGGAGACGACATTCATCAATGCAAGCCCGGGAGGCCTCGGGTTTAAACACATCCCGTATCGACCCTTTTCTCAGATATCTTTACCCGATTCTTGCGATTATGATCAAAAAATTAAGGATCTCATAGAGCGGACAAAAATCTCAGTTTCCCCTGGACAAGTCGAAGATATTTTAAGCTCACTGCGCTGCAGTCTTGAAAGATGCCTGGAGATCTTCAAACTTTTACAACAAGAAGAAAACGACAGTGGCAAATCGATCCTTTATCAAAGCGATCTTGAAACAGAGATCGCTTATCAGCTTGTCTTGGGATCTTCCAAACGAGCTCTAGATAGATGGGGACTTAAAAAAGATCCTGAGGCTTTAGAACAAGAAAAATGGAAGTTCCTCGAAGAGGCAGCCCGCCATTATTTAGATTCGCTCTGAGATGTCTTAGCAGCAATGCTGATCGCTTGGATGAACATACAAGCATCATCGGAGAGAACTTCATATTTAAGGTCATTTTCAAGAATGACACCAAAGGCGAGGTGTTGAAGAGGAAACTTTGCCAAGCCGATATAACTGATCGCGTTATTTTTAATGACAATTTTGCTGTCCCATCCCTCTTCCTTAAAAAATGAGGCTTGTGGAACTAGATATTTGGATTTGTTACCTTGAAACAACTGTTTAAGGACATGGGCTGTGCTCACAAAGTTAGACTTAGGGCCTTCTTTAAGACTTGCAAAAATAGAACATCGACGGTGATCTGTCGCATCTGTAAAGACGACACTCGATCCCTTGTCAGCGACTGTTTCTTCGATTTTTTTCCATCCATCGGGGATTTGGATTTCAATCGCATGTTCGGGATCTTGTGCTAAGTTTAAAAGAAAAGTTTCTTGGGCAAACGTTGGAAGAATCAGCAAAGATAAGATCGTCAGAATTGTCAGTTGTTTTTTCATAAAACCTCTTTTTAAAAGTATTTTAAAGCTAAAAACGCTTAAAAGCAAAGAGGCAAAGGAAAAATCCTTTGCCCCTTACGATTTCTAGTTAGAGACTAAGCTGGAGTTTCTGTAGTAGCAGAAACTTCAGTTGCTGGAGAAACAGCTTCTGAAGACGTTAAAACTGCTTCCGGTTCAGCTTTTACAGCTTCTTCAGTTGGTTTTGTGACTTCGGAAGTCGAAGCGACTTCAGCAACGACTGGCTTAACTTCTTCAGAAGAAGCTACGGGAGCTTCAACAACAGCAGGTGCTTCAACAGCAATAACTGGTTCGGCTTTCGCAGCTTCAACGACAGCAGGTGCGGGTGTTTCAACAATGATCGTTAGTTCAATTTTTGCGACTTCAACGACTGCAGGAGCTTCAACATTTACAACAGATGTAGCCTGAACCGCTAATGGCTCAGCGACGATCTCAGCTACAGGAGTTTTTTTAGTAACAGCGGTCGCTTTCATGAAATTATGAACATCATTTCTCAGAGTTGCTTCATCCGATCCCCAAGCAACCACGATCACCTGATAATCATCATCCATCAAGACTCCTATGGATCCATACATGCAGAGCTCATCCCCAGCAGTCAATTTGCCGCTTCCTATAGCTAATGTACTTACAGTAGTATCGCCTGTTAGATTTCCTGTAAGCGATATTTTTTTTGAAACTCCCGAATACAATGCATTGCCTTCGAAAGCTCCATTCACATTAAATTTGGCAACTTGCTTTGAAACATCGATTTCAAACGCTCCGCTGGCGTTCAATTTCTCAAGTGTATAGATAGGCATCTGTGCATCTGGAAATGCCTTTTCTTGCACTTCTGCATATGTTTTTTCGAGATCGATCTTGTCAGAAATTTTGATATCTTCATCATCTGTATCTACTCCGAAGAAAACGGCGCAACCATGCAGTTCGGTACCATTCTTAAATGTTATTCCTTTGAAGAGCATTCCATTGATTTCAAGTTGATCGGGAACAGTATGATTGAAAGATTTCGTCTCACTCCATCCTTCAGGCGTTTTGATTTGAACATCAAATTGTGGATCTTCTATGCGAGAATTGACAGGAGCAGTGTCGTTTTCCGCAAGCGTTGGAATTGTCATTAAAGACATCAGTGTAATGCTGAGAATCGTGATTTTATTTCGTAAGGACATAGAATCTCCTTTGTTAGGATCAAAATATTTTAAAGCAAAAATATTTTTGATCCAAAGAAATTCTTATGCCGCTGTATTAAAATAGAGGCGTAATTTATTGCGCAGAGTGCGCACGCTGATACCTAAAGATTTTGCCGCGCGTGTGCGGTTGTGATTGCAGGCAGCAAGTGTTTCTAAAATATGCTGCTTTTCTAGATCAGCAAGAGTCATTTCCTTCGCAACAGGAACTGAAAGAAGTGCAGGAGAAGAAGGATCGAGGCGTAAATGATCTGCCTCAATGAGATCTCCTGAGTTCATAACAACAGCTCTTTCTATCGTATTGGCAAGCTCCCGAATATTGCCGGGCCAAGGATATTCTAAAAGCCGTTTTTGAGCAGAGGCTGAAAGCTGCTTTTTTCTCTTATTGTTTTCTTCTGAAAATCGCTCCAGGAAATAATCTGCCAGGGTTAGGATATCTTCTTTCCTTTCTCTTAAAGGAGGCAGCTGAATAGGTACGACATTCAGTCTGAAATAAAGATCTTCGCGGAACATTTTTTGCTCGATCATTTCTTTCATATGTCGGTTCGATGTCGAAATCAACCGTACATCGACTTTAATCGGCCTCACCCCACCAACCCGTTCGAATTCTTGTTCTTGAACAACTCTTAGTAGCTTGGCTTGGACTCCCAAAGGGATCTCTGAGATCTCATCAAGAAGAAGCGTACCCTTATGGGCTTGTTCAAATCTTCCGAGCCTTTTTTCGATTGCTCCCGTGAAAGACCCTTTTTCATGCCCAAAAAATTCCGATTCAATCAACGTCTCAGGAATGGCGGCGCAATTGACTTTGATAAAAGGAAGATTCAAGCGGGAAGATTGGTAATGGATGGCATGGGCGATCACCTCTTTTCCAGTTCCAGACTCTCCGCTGATAAAAACAGCTGCATTGCTTTGGGCCACTTTGATGATATCGGACAGCACTTGCCGCATGACCAGGCTATCGGCCAAAATTTCCTCTCGACGACCCCGGAATTTCGACATAATAGGAGAGGTAGATGACTTCAATTGAGCTTTTGCCACAACTTTCTCCACCATCTCAACTGTGAGAGGTTTGACGATATAGTCCAATGCCCCTAGTTGGACAGCCTCAACGGCTTGTTCAATGGAAGCAATAGGAGTAGCGAGGACTAGAGGGGTTTTGGGATAGAGGGACTTCACTAGCTTTAAAGTCTCCAAATCCTCAAGAATGATGAGATCAAAAGCCGATTCCGCTAGTATTTGCAATACCAAGAGGCTGTTTCTTACAGTTGTGAGCTGGCCTTGAGGATAGAAAAAGTCGCTGTCGTTTTGTAGGAGTATCTTCACTATGTTCCCTGGGTTCTCTAAAGTGTTCTCTAAATCGGCCCCTTTCCTAAATTCATCAGGTGTGCGGCCGCCTTCGGCTTTGCAGGATCAACCCTCCTCCTCATCCATAGTGCCTTTGGCTATGGATTTCAGAGTTCGGATCGATCCTGCTTTGCCTCGCTCGACCGTACAATGTGATGAATTTAGGAAAGGCGCCTCTAAATCGCACTCTAAAAAAATTTTTATTATCCTGCAAACAGGATTCCTCTTTTTTTTGATGGGATGCTCAGGATTAGAGAAATCCGAGCAAGATAAGATCCGGGACAGCAATGCCAAGGGAGAGTACATCTACCGGCATCATGATGAGGTCTGTTATCCCGTCCCCACCCCCCGTCCCCGTGAGAGAGAGGCCTATCCCTGGGAGATTTCCGATAAAAAATAAATTTTTTACAAGACGTTAATTCCAATTTCTTCGATAATTTTCAACTCATGCCGATGTGGCGGAATGGTAGACGCGGTAGACTCAAAATCTACTTCTAGCAATAGAGTGCTGGTTCGAGTCCGGTCACCGGCATAAACAACAAAGGGCAGTCCTTCTGGGACTGCCCTTTGTTGTTTATGCCGGTGAAAAAACGGCAAAGTCTTGCCGTTTTTAGGACTCGAAGTGAGGGGCTTGTCCCGAACCGGCGGGCTGATGAAGACCATTCAATGTTCGGGGGACATTGAATGTGCGAATCAGGAGTGCCGGTTACCGGCAAAAAACAAAAAAAGCCAAAGTCTTATGGAGTCAATGATATGAGAATCCAACCAAGCGATGTGATGAAACAGGCCCTTCCTTTAGTGTCAGCTATTGGATACGCTGCATTTTTTACAGGTTTACTGATCCGAGTGGGTCATGATGATGGGGATGGGGTAAAAGTGATGAGATGCTCTCTTTCTATAATCGCAGCTTCTGTGGCAACCGCTACAGTGACAACAGGAGTTAAGGCTGCAAAAGAATTTTTCGCAAATCAATGTGATGAGGCAAAAAAAACCATTTTACATTCTTTGCGCTCAGGGGGATTCATTCGCAATGTCGCGTGGCCTTCTCGCGAGCTCGAACTGCTGGGGAAAGCTGCTGTTGAGCTGGACGCAGCGCAAGCAATGGGTCCCGAAGTCGCTCTTGGTATTGCTGATAGAATATAGACAGCGCTCGACCGGGTTGTGCGAATCATTGGCTTTTCCTTGAGCTCCTTTCAGTGAAAAGTTTGAATTATGTCCGGTCACCGGCATAAACAACAAAGGGCAGTCCTTCTGGGACTGCCCTTTGTTGTTTATGCCGGTGAAAAAACGGCAAAGTCTTGCCGTTTTAGGACTCGAAGTGATGGACTTGTCCCGAATCTGACGGTACCCTAAGTTTAGACGGAGTCAATTTGGCGCTTAGTTTAGAGTACCGCTATTAAGGGAATGGGAGCGTAATATATTGTCTCATGGTAGGTTGTAGTTTTATAGATAAAATATTTTTGACTGAAAATGCTCGTGTGCAATAGCATGCTAAATTAAAGAGCTTCTCCTATGCTCACAACAATTGGTAGTTTTTCATGAAGAATGTACGTTTGAATTTACTTTATGCGGTCAGTTCTCTGTCGCTCATCGTGATGATGATGCCAGAGGTCCAGGCTGCCAACATTGGCAATGGTGTGACGGTCACAGCCCCTCCCACAGTCAATCAGGCAATGAATTTTACGGCGCCTGCTCCTGGAGGCACCTTTGTCATTGAGGCAGGGATTACGTTTGTGGGGGCGCTCACATCGGATGGAGGCGCTGCTATAGGAACTCTAGTGCTTAATAATGCTAGCTTATATCAAGGCGCTGTTGGGGATCCTTCAATTTCAACAATTACGCTCAATGGTAATGCCAATATCATTGGTGCTACAGGAGCTGCTGTGTTTAATCTTGGACAAAATACATTGACGAATACGGGCGCTTTGAACCTCCCCTCGGGTATTATCCTCAATACTAAAGTTGTAAGTGATTCGATTTTTGGTAATATTGGCATCGGAGGCGCGACTGATTCGATTGCTGGAGCTTCAATTCAGGTGAATGTAGATGCAAGCGGAGCCACCCCCGGCTCTTTAAGTGGGGCTCCTTTATTTATTGTGGCAGCAGGAGCAGGTACAAATGGATTGCCTGTCAATGTCACAAGTAACAACATTCTCTATAGTTTCTCTGGTCTTAACACAACTGGCAATATCGAAATCATTCCTACCTACCATCCGATCGCGCTTCCTAGCACAGTGGGAGCTGTGTTTACGGCATTGCTTACCGTTGCAGCAAACAATCCCGGGAGTGATATCGCGAATGTGATGGCAGCTGTTGTGGCATTGCCTACACCCACAGCAATCGCAGATGCTCTTGCGCAGTTTAATCCGACGGCAGACGGCGCTTTGACGCGCATGAGCTTTGACTCAACAAAGCAGTTTCAGCAACTTTGGGCGTTGCATATGACGAATGGACGTTGTGTGTATGCTCAGGAGTGTGATTGCTATACTCGCAATGAGAATGGGGAATATGTAGATAGTGAAGGAAATCCTCTAAGCCATGAGAAGCAAGCCGAATGCGAAAAGAGGCGCAAGGCTGCTTGTGATAGCTCCATTAATTGCAATACTGTAAGCAATCGTTGGGAAATCTGGGCGGATGGTTTTGGATTATGGGGTCATCAAAAGAAGCGTCAAGGTTTCAATGCCTATAGTGCAAACCTTTATGGGGGCATGATTGCAGCACAAGGACCTATTACTCGGGAATTAAGTGCAGGGTTCGGCGGTGGATATGCGAACACTCACGTGGATCGAGTCCATGGCGGTCACTCCATGATCAACACGTATGATGGAACGGCCTACCTATCTTATAACCCAACGCATTGGTATTTGGATGCAGCGTTTTCATTTGATTTCAACCGATATAGAGATCAAAGACGCATTCAGTTCACCGGCGTGGATCGTATTGCAAAAGCTGAGTATGTGGGCAGACAGTATACAGGACTTGTGGCCGGGGGCTACCGTTTCTACAAATGGTGTTCCATTTTCACGCCGCTTGCTTCTTTACAGTATTCTTACCTGAGCGTTAATAAATACCATGAGCATGGCGCTGGAGATCTGGATTTAAACGTGAATGAGCAGCATTACAATTTCTTAGAGTCTAGCTTGGGATGGAAAGTAGCGCGTCCAGTACAGACCAGACGTGGTGCGTTTGTGCCGGAAGTGCACGCGTTGTGGCTCCATGATTTCTTTGGTGATGCGCAGCATCTTCAGACGACCTTTTCTAGCGTCGCGAGCGAGGCCCCTATCACGACAACCAATGAGCCTACGCTTGCTAGAAATAGAGGAGATGTGGGCGCTGGCGTCACATTCATCTCGTGTATCAATCTCGCGGTGGAAGCTGTCTATAACTATGAATTTAGTAACAGATGGCATGCACACCAAGGTCTTGTAAAACTGTCTAAACAATTTTAGTCTCTTCAAATGGGGGGCCCTCTAAGGCCCTCCTCACTATGGCACCTCCTTTCCTGACATGCTTCTAAGGATTCTAGTCCAAAGAAAATGCGAAAAATCTCTTCCAAGTAAATTTTGAATAGAATCGCCTTTGCAAGGCGATAGAGATTCTCCTTTAAAAATTTTTCGTCTACAATGACCGCCTTGGATTTACTCACGAAGTCTGGAGGATATGATGAGATGCACCGCCCACTGTCTGTTCTGTTTAATGGCCCTTCCAATAATCATTTTTGCCGACATCAATGTGGGAATTGGGAAAGCAGATATAACACCTTCCATAGGGACCCCTTCCGCCGGTTATACAGAACGAAAAGGAGAGGGAATGCAAGGAACTCATGATCCTCTACTTGCTATAGCTCTTTTTATCGATAACGGGGAAAAGCAGATCGCCCTTTGCAGTGCGGACCATCTAGGGTTCACCTATGACATGGTGCAGGAAATAACCCAGAAAATTCATACTCTACCAGAACTTAAGGAATGCGAAATTTTCATAGCCTCATCTCATACCCATTCTGGAGGTGGCGCTTATCTAAATATTCCAGTTCTAGGCGCAGGTTTAGCAGGAACATACAGCCCACAAACCACCCAATTTTATATCGATCAAACAGTAGAAGCCATTCTTCATGCCTATCATCATCAAATTCCTGCCAAAATAGGAATTGGCTATGGAAAGGCAAAAACCTTGAGTCAATATCGGGGGCTCTGGCCAAAAGATATAATCCCGCTTGATGATGTAACTATC
>PLXY01000003.1:0-143495 GCA_003153295.1 Parachlamydiales bacterium
AGCACAGGAAAAATGTATGGCGGAGGCAAGATCCGTCATGAAAGAAATCAATATCTTGCCAAACGGCAAAGACTTCAGTCCAACGGTACTCAGTCGTCTAAACAGCTGCTGAAGAAGATCTCTGGCAAAGAAGCTCGCCGTATCAAGCATATCAACCATCAAGTGAGCAAAGAAATTGTTAAAGAGGCCCTTGAACAAGAAGCCGGAATCCTTATTTTGGAAGACTTGACCCACATCCGAACCCGCATTAAAGCTGGGAAAAAAATCAGATCTCGGCTTCACCGCTGGGCTTTTCGACAACTCCAAACGATGATTCAATATAAGGCTGAAAGCCAGGGTCTCCAAATTATCTATGTTAATCCTGCGTATAGTAGTCAAGAATGCTCACAATGTGGTTGTTTGGGTGTCCGTGAAAGACACCATTTTAAATGCTTATGTGGAAACCAACAGCACAGCGACTTAAATGCAAGTCGCAATCTCTGTAGGTTTGCGCAATCTATTGGTTGCGCAACGTGCGATGTAAACCGCACGTAGGTGGCAGCTCTATTTAAGAGCTGACTATAAAGCTCCTTTCTTTAGGAAGGAGTTGTTTACAAATCTATTGTTTTCTAACGAGGAAACGAGGTCCGAGTAAATTGATACAAAGTCCTATAATGACAAGGACTGCGGCTACAATTTTCCATGATTGAAGCGGCTCTCCTAAGACTAAGGCAGAGCTTAAGATGGCAAGTACGGGGACCAGGAGTGTAAAGGGAGCTATCGATCCTAACGGATGATGATGAAGCAGCCAGCTCCAAAGCCCAAACGCCAGCAAGGTCGACAGGTAGGTGATATAGAGGACTGCGCTGCCGGATAACCAGGTGAGATGGTGAAAGCTGTAAACGATTCGATCAGGGCCTTCCATGATGAAAGAGGCAAGCAGCAGCGGTGGCCATGCAATGAGGCTGCCCCAAACAACCAAGGCAACCATATTGACTTTTCCGATTTTTTTGGAAAGGAGATTGCCGATGCCCCAAGATATCGCAGCTCCGATAATCAGCAAAAAGCCTGTCAGCGTCAGGCTTCCGCCTAAATTCATGGCAACGATTCCAATTCCTGAAAATGCGACTAAGGCTCCAATGAGTTGCCAGATATGTACTTTTTCTCCGAAAAATATAACCCCAAAGAAAATGGTGATAAATACGCTGAGCTGGATCAAGACCGATGCCAATCCGGGAGTCACTCCTGCATACATTCCCATAAAAAGCAGTCCGAATTGAAAAGAAAACATCACAAGGCCATAGGATACAACCCTTCTAAAAGGAGTTGCGGGTCTTTTGATAAAAAAGATCGCAGGCAAACTGGTTAAGAAAAATCGTACAGATGCAAGGAGTAAGGGAGGAATTTCACCAAGCCCTATTTTTATCACGACCCAGTTCAATCCCCAAACCACAACAACAACGAGAGCAAAAGCAATATGCAGCATTGACATGGATTTAGTGAACATAAGGGCCATTATCCGACTTTATGATCTTTTATAATAGATTTTCGATTCCCTTGAACAGCTAATACTTATTCTTTATCCTGTTCAGGAAATTTTGGCGGTCGCAATGAATCCTTTTTTTAAAAGTAAATCTCAAGAATTTTTGTTCCTAGCCATCACTTTGCTGGCATTCATCGCGTTTTACATTGAGACGGATATCTATACGCCGAGCTTTCCCCAAATGGTCGAATATTTTAAGACCGATGCCGACACGATTCAATTGCTTTTGAGTATGAACTTTTTAGGACTCTGTATCTCGAGCTTATTTTTTGGACCAGCTTCAGATGCCTATGGAAGAAAGAAGGTTCTATGCACAGGCTTGGGAATTTTTATGTTGGCAAGTCTTGGATGTGCCGCGACAGACTCTTTGAAATTCATGATATTCTTTAGACTTTTACAAGGAATTGGATGTGGAGCGATTGTCAGTGCGGGACTTGCCGGATTTTTTGATGTCTATCCTCCGGAAAAATCTTCTCGGCTAGTATCCATTTGCAACGGAGCAATCGGTGGAATGATGGCACTGGCTCCGATGCTCGGGAATTGGATCAGCTTGCATATGGGCTGGAGAGCAAATTTTTACCTGATTGCTATTCTTGCCAGTGTGACGTTCATTTGTCAGGCGACTTTGACCAAAGAGACTTTACCTCCCGAGAAAAGAACACGATTAAGTTTGCCGAGCGCTTTCAAAAATTACAGCTCAATCCTCACCAATTTTCCTTTTATGGGCCATACTTTTATTTGGTGTTTGATGTTCAGCATGGTGATTGTCTTCATTGCCAATCTCTCGCTTATTTTTGTCGATTATCTCAACGTCTCTAAAGAGATTTTTGGGTATTATCAAGCAGCAATCATGGGGACATTTTTCGTTGGAAGCATGGGAGGGGCCTATCTGATCCAGAAGATCGGCATGGTGGCGACCAAGGTCTTGGGAAGTGTCACCTATGTGATCGGCATCGGCTCTCTTGCTTTTATCACTTACTTGGGAATTCATTCGCCTCTGATGTTGATCATCTCCATGTCATTAGCAAGTATGGGAAGCGCTCTTGCAGGAACCATCTACTTCTCATATTCCATGTCATATATTGGCGAAAATTTGAAAGGCTCTGCCACATCGTTGACGCAGTCGTTGCGACTACTTTTATCCTCGAGTTTAGTGTGGCTGGCAGCCTATAAGTTTGATGGAAGCACTCGGCCGATGACTGCATTAGCTCTTGTTTGCATTGCTGTTTGTGGGACATTTTATGTCATGCTGTACCGAAGAAATCAGCACATAGCAATATCCGCTAAAATAGAAGAATCAAGTTTCTAAGAAACACCCTCTAAAGCCTCTTTTACAAGACGAGGTATTTGCTCAATCATGTAGAAAGGAATGGATAGAATATTATCTTGATAGGAAAGTGGGCTTTGAGAAATTCGAATCCCCAGGGGAGATTTTTTTTCTTGCATAAACATTTTCAATGAGCGGAGTTTTCCTGATTTTCCTGCTTTGACTTCGATAGGGATAATGTGAGAACCGATTGAAATCACATAATCAACCTCAGCTTCGCTTCCACTTTTTTCCCGTTCCCAGAAAAAAAGTTCCCTTTCTTCATAGAACTCACCATAGGAGAGAAGTTCTTGTCCTACAAATTGTTCTGCCATCATGCCAGCATTGATCTGTGTTAAATCTTCTACCCATATTTTTTCAGCATCAATTTGATTGACTTGCTGAATCAGCCCCATATCTAAAAATAGCAGCTTGAATTTCTGTTCATTTCGATGAACCTTTAAAGGTATTCCTGCGGCTGAAGTAGCATGGACTTGATGGACAATCCCGGCCTTTCCGAGTAAGCGAAGAGCTTTTTTTAATTCGCGTGAATTTGTTTCAGGGTCAATCTTTGAATATTTAAATTGTTGCCCAATCAAATTCGGGATTTTTTCAAAAAGAAGTTGTAAATATTCATGTTCGCTTTTTTTTGAGTATTTGCCAAAATCGTTTTGATAAGTTTGCAAGATGATTGCCTGCATTTCCCTGCTTTTTAAAAACGATTGTGTTTTTAAAAAAACTGAAATCGCTGCTGGCATTCCTCCCACTAAGTAATATTGTTTAATATATTTAATCAGATGGTCATGGATTACATTGTCAATAGGATTCTTAAGCCCAGTTTTTTCAATTAGTCCTGGTAAATGAACAGTGTTATTAGCGATCAGGAACTCTTTGAATGACAGGGGCCTGACATAAATAAATTGCACTCTTCCGACAGGGAAAGAAAAGTCTTCATCTTCTAGCGTGAATTCTAGAAGCGATCCTGCTCCAATCACATGGAGTGAAGGCCATTTTTCTTTGAAATACCGCAATGACATAATGGCTTTGGGACAATTTTGGATCTCATCTAGAAAAAGAAGCGTCTTTCCTGAGGTAATGATTTGATTCGAAAGCAGTTCTATCTTCTGGATGATAAGTTGGGGATCCAAGGCTTCAAAACAGGCGCAATATTCAGGATTGGCATCAAAGTTGATAGTTACCACAGATTCAAAATTTTCTTTCCCAAATTTTTCTACAAGGTAGCTTTTCCCTACCTGACGAGCGCCACGGAGCAAAAGAGGCATGCGAAAAGAATCTTCCTTCCACGCTTTCAGTTTATCTTCCAATAGGCGAAACATTTCAACCCCTTATTCTATACAATTTATTGTATACAAATAGGGGTATTTTGTAAAGTTTCTCAAACTGCTTATCGTTAGCTAGATAGAGATATATTTTTAATTATATACAAAAAATGTCTGAAAAAGACGGTTATTTTTATGGTTTTTTGTCGGAAAAAGGGGGGTAATTTAGTAAATATCGGCTAAATAACGTTTTTGGGAACGGAGCTGCTTGATATAGTTTTGAGCATCTTGAGGGGTTAAACCGCCAAAATCTAGGCAGATGCGGTGTAAGGCAGATTCAACATCTTTAGCCATTGGATCGGCTTCACCGCAGATATAAAAATGAGCTCCTTGTTGGAGCCACTCCCATATCTGGGATCCTTTTTCATAGAGTTTATGTTGGACATAAACTTTATCGTTTTGATCACGGGAGAAAGCTAGATCAAGGGCGAGTTTATCCTGGTTCACGAGGTCGTTCCAAAACTCTTCATAGAAAAAATCATAATCACGATGACGTTCTCCAAAGAACAACCAATGTTTTCCAGCGGCGTTTCGAGCCACTCTTTCTTGGAGGAATCCGCGGAACGGCGCAACGCCCGTGCCCGGACCGACCATGATTAAAGGAATAGCGTCATCCTGCGGAAGAGTAAAATGAGGTGTCGATTGGACATAGCAGGGAATGGGAGTTTTCTCAACTTCGGCAAGGTGGCTTAAAAAATGGCTGGCAACTCCATAACGGAGTTCATCTCGGTGCTGATAAGTAGAAACGGCCACGGTGAGATGAACTTCATTCGGATGTGTTAAAAGTGAAGAGGCGACAGAATAAAAACGAGGAAGCAGTGGAGAAAAAGCAGTGATGAGCTCTTGGAGCGCAAAGGGAAGATGGCCAAATTCTAAAAGAAAATCGAGGACATCATTCGTTGCTAAATAGTGGTCGAGGGCGATTTTATTATTCAGGAGGTTGATCAGTCCCGCTTCATGAGGAAAAACTTTCAAAAAGGAAGAGGTCAACCGGGAGATATTGGCTTTTTTAGTAAGAAAGGTCATCACTGACATTTCTTCTTGGGTGCGAGGATGAATGATCGAAGTCTCAGGATTGACTCGCATTGCAGCGATGAGCCGTTGAACTAGAGTAGGGTCATTATCGCCATAAATCCCCAATGAATCGCCGACTTTAAAACTCATCTGAGAATTTTTCAGGTCCAAAACGACATGGTGGGTCTCTTTGGTAGATCCCAGTTTGGTCAAGGGATACCTTTCTTTAATCACAGCAGAAAAAGGACTTACGCGACTAAAAGGTTTGGACATTTTGGGTTAAAAATTGTATTTAAAAAACATGTATTTACTTTTCATTCTTATATTTCTCTCTTTGGCCGGATGCGCTGATACGGGTTATCAAAACTCGTATATCATTTCTCATACCGATGAAGAAGCAGATCCCGACGTAGACGTTGCACCATAAAGGTCTTTGCAGTCTTTTTTCGTCCAACCTTTAGTCAGGAGATCCATTTTCTTATTCGAGATTCCACCAAGGAACTCGATCGATCCTAAAAGTCTTGCACGACACCGGTCTTTGCCTAAGAGTTCAAAAGAATCATACAGCGGAGGTCCTTGATGTTTGCCGATGATGGCAGCGTAGAGAAGAGGGATTAGCACTTTTTTATGGTTCGCTCCGAAGATTTCAGCCACTTCTTTAGAAGCGTTCTCGATTCCGGTGCGTCCCCAGTTTTCTTGTTCGTCTAAGCTCCAGAGGATAGTCTGTAAAATGAAAGCGGCTTTTTCAGGAGCGAGATTGCTCGGTGCGAAAAGAGCTGGCGTATAAGGCAAGTGATTGACGAAGAAAAAATAGCAAAGCTCCATGAATTCCCCGAATGTCTTAATGCGGGTATGGCAAAGAGGCATCAGCTTAGCCATGAATTCATCGTTAAATCCCCAGTCGTGGATTCTTTCCCAAAGTTTATTTTCGGGAACATTCTTGATCAGATATTGTTGGTTGAGCCAATCGAGTTTTTGAACATCAAAAAAAGCTCCGGAGACGCCAATGCGTTTTGGATCGAATTCCTTAATGATATCTTCGACAGAATAAATCTCGCGGTCTCCTGGCATGCTATAACACATGAGAGTCATAAAGTTCAGGAAAGCTTCAGGCAGATAGCCGCTATCTCGATAAAAGAAGATGGAAGTGGGATTACGTCGTTTCGAGAGTTTTTTGCCATCTTTGCCCAATAATAAAGGCATATGCATGAAAACAGGCGGCGTCCATCCGAAGCTTTCATAGAGAAGAATATGTTTGGGCGTAGAACTGATCCATTCATCACCGCGGATGACGTGCGAGATTTGCATGAGGTGGTCGTCAATGACGTTGGCTAAGTGATAAGTAGGGAATCCATCCGATTTCAACAGAACTTGATCGTCGATATCTGCCCACGGAGATGAGATCCGGCCTTTAATGCCGTCTTCAAAAACGCAATCACCTGTGAGGGGGACTTTCAAGCGGATGACATAGGGTTGTCCTGCATTTTCTCTTTCAGCCACTTCTTGAGGGCTTAAGTTTCTGTATCGTCGGTCATATCCGACACGTTTACCCATTTTAATGCTCATCTCGCGCATTTCAGCCAGTTCTTCCGGCGTTGCGAAACATTTATAGGCTTTGCCGCTGTCGAGGAGTTGCTGACAGTATTTTTGGTAAATCTCTGTTCTTTCTGATTGACGGTAAGGACCGAAAGGACCGCCGACATCGGGACCTTCATCCCAGCGGATCCCTGCCCAATGGAGAGCATCAAAGATGCTTTTTTCATATTCAGGACGCGAACGTGTACGGTCGGTGTCTTCGATCCGGAGGATGAATTTCCCCCCAAAGTGCTTAGCAAAAATGAGATTAAAAATAGCCATGTAAGCGGTTCCTACGTGAGGATCGCCAGTGGGTGAAGGAGCAATGCGTACGCGTACTGTCATATATTTTTTTAAAGGTAAAATGTTCCCTACTATTGTCTCCTATGAAGAGATAGTTTTCAAGATGATAGAGATGTTTGAAAAGCCTGCTTTTTGATGTTTTTAATTTTTATTCTAACGTATTTAAATTCAGCAGCTTAAATTAAAAATGCGGAGAAAAAGTCGTTTATTCTCCGCATATTATGCGGAGAATCCCATTGCTCATGCGGAGATTAGATGGTATAATGAAGTTATGTATATACATGAACTTGAGGGCTGGCCTAATTTTTTATGGGATCAGGAAAAACTCTCGGAATTACTCATTCAGCTACGTCATTTACAAGGCCGTTTAATCGGCGGCATGGAATCGATCGGTTTTCATACACGGGATGAAACTGTTCTACAAGTTTTGACGCAAGATGTCGTTAAGTCCAGCGAAATTGAAGGCGAGATTTTAGATCAATCATTAGTACGTTCATCTGTTGCCCGCCATCTGGGAATGGATATTGCAGGTCTTGATGCCGTAGACAGAAACATAGAGGGTGTTGTTGAAATGATGCTCGATGCTACGCAGAATTTTGATCAACCCCTCACTAAAGAAAGATTGTTAAAATGGCATATGTCTCTCTTTCCTAGTACGAAAAGGGGTTTTACAAAAATTAGAGTGGGAGCATGGCGTACTGGTATCGTTCAGGTTGTTTCTGGTCGAATAGGTAAAGAGATTGTTCACTTCGAAGCTCCTCCCGCTGAGCGAGTCGATCATGAAATGGAACTTTTTTTGGATTGGTTCAACCTTGACACGGGAATGGATTTAGTTTTAAAAGCAGCTCTTGCTCATTTATGGTTTGTTACTATTCATCCTTTTGACGATGGCAATGGCCGTATTGGACGTGCAATTGCAGATCTTTTACTCGCTCGTTCTGAAAATAGCTCCCGCCGTTTCTACAGCTTATCTGCGCAAATTCAGAAAGAGAGAAAAAGTTATTACGCGATTTTAGAACAAACTCAAAAAGGAAACTTGGACATTACACTTTGGGTAGAGTGGTTTTTCAACTGCCTGGGAAGATCGATAGAAGAGGCCTTATCTATTCTTGATGCAATCCGACATAAAGCTCAGTTTTGGGAATCTCTTGCAGAAGTCTCATTAAACGAGAGGCAGCGAAAAATTATTAATCGCATGTTGGATGGATTTGAGGGTAAGCTCACTTCATCAAAATGGGCAAAGATGACAAAGTGTTCTCAGGACACCGCCTATCGAGATATTCTTGATCTCATGGAGAAAGGAATTCTTGCGAAAAATTCTGAAGGAGGGCGTAATACAAGCTATCTCCTAATACTAAAATCAACGAAATGAGAAATCATGGTGAAGAGGCTACACCAATGGCTGAATCGGCTGTTCCATAATAGAGGAGCCATTTGTTTTGAAAATGAACAAGTCCTTGAATAAACACCGTTCCCCCTTTATATTGCCCCTTCATCTCATAAGTCCTTTCAGGTGTTAAAAAATAATCTTCGCTTCGATGAATAGTTCGAGTGGGATCGGTTATATCTAGAAGAACTTGTCCAGCAGAATATGCTTGAGATGTAATTTGAGAATCTCCTTTCTTAATGGAATTTTTCCCATTATAAAGGAGCAAGATACCGTCTTTGGTAATAAGGGCAGGAGGTCCTGCTTCAACCAAAAGACTGTCAAATTTCCTCTCTCTCGGTTCAAGAACGATCAGCGGCAATCCATCTTCATCACGCAGGTACTCCCAAGAAATCAAATCATCGGATACGGCGGCGTGGATGTGTCCTTCACCCCAATACATCCAATACTTTCCTTGAATCTTGGTGGCTATTAAGCGGTCTCCTTCTAAACGACAAACAATTGAGCCTGATTTAGACCATCGCCTTCTCGAGCTGCCTTCAAAGGCATAGCCGCGCTTTTCCCAATGCAAAAGATCATTAGAGGTAGCAACAGCTAAGACCGCTAATTGACGATTCCATTGTGTATACGTCATCACATAAGTGCCTTCTTCTGTTTCCACAATACGTGGATCTTCACATCCACCAGGAAATTCATAACTGGTTTGATCATCATGATTAGGAAATAATATAGGCGTCTTCGTACGCTCAAAATGGATGCCATCTTTACTGACTGCCAGCCCTAATCGAGAAGTATGATCCCCAATACTTGTTCCATAATCGTCTTCAGCTCGGTAAAAGAGATATACCTTTCCTTCACGTACGACTGCTCCGGGATTAAAGGTATGTTCTGCTTCCCAGTAGATGTTCTTATGCTGAAGGGGACAATAAAATACGGAATCCGAGGATGGAGTGAGAATAGGATTGGCTTCGTCGATGCGAATGAAGGGGCCTAGTTGCCAATCGAGTTGATGAGTCGAACAAAAACCAACTAGGGGCAATAGACAAAATAATATGGAAGCGGCAGTTTTAAACATGTTTTTTCCAAATAAAAAACATTTTAGCTCGGTTATCAAAATACGAATAGTGTTTTTAAGCAGCGGCAGCAGGAGCGGCTGAGATCTTTTTTTGCATCAGCATCAGAAGGTCTTTCATGATGTTGAGTCCTTCATTGAGCTGAAGATCGTTTTGGCCAAAAGAGGGAAGCTGCGAGAACTCTTTTTTAGAGAGAGCTTCGAGGAAATTTTGGTAGTTTTTATTCAACTTAAGACGTTCGGCGGAGTTCTTTTTTAAAGTGGCTAAGTAGGGATGGTAAGTTGTTAAGACAGGTTGAAGGTCGTATTTATAGATACGGTTGACTTGCTGACGATGGATCGCAGGGATATCAGAGAGATCGTCAACGAAACTAGCGGCAATTTGATCGGGTTCAAGAGGGAATTTTGAGAATTTTTCTCCAATTTCCATTGTCGAGAAGAAACCGGGCACAACGATATCGGAAGGAACACCGACTAGCTGAGGGCTTTTTCCTGAAACGGTGTAATACCGTCCGCGCGTAACTTTATACTCGCCTTTGGGATTAACGCGGCCGTAATGGGAAGCTTCTAAGGTAAAAGTTTGGAACGTCCCTTTTCCGTAGGTTTCTGGATCGCCGACGATGATTGCTCGACCGTATTCTTGAAGCGTTTGTGCAACAATTTCGGCAGCAGACGCGCTGGTTTTGTTTGCTAAGATAACTAAAGGACCGTCCCACGCAATAGTTGTCTCGACATTGCGCAGTTTTTGGATAAAGCCTGTGTTATCTTTAACGGAAACAACGACACCTTTTTTCATGAACAAGCCTGCAACGGACACGGCTTGAGGAAGCAGTCCGCCTGCATTATTACGTAAATCTAAAATAACGCCTTTGAGGTTGTTTTCTTTTTTAATCTTATTCAGGGCTTCTAATAGATCGGTTCCAGAAGCAAAATTAGGATCTTGATAGAAAGAAAAAAGCTTTACGATGCCAATGACTCCGTCGCCAAAAGGCTCAATAGTGCTTTCTAAACGGCTCTCTTTAAGAACAATTTCATCACGAACGATGACAACATCAAACTTCTCTTCGGTTTTATCTTCTTTTTTCCGTAGAAAGGTCAGATTAACAGAAGTGCCCTGGGGTCCGCGGATAAGCTCAACAGCATCTGTGATGTCATGTCCGATCACAGGCTCTTTATTAATCGCAATAATCCGGTCATTAATTTGGATCTGGGGATGATGGCTTATAGGGCTGTTTTCGACAATTTGGACAATGGTAAATCCATTAAGGTCATCGCGGAGCCGGGCGCCGATGCCAAAAAGCCGTTGCTGCACCTGGATCATGAATTGATTGGCTTCCGAAGGGGTAAAATAGGTGGTCTGAGAATCCAGGGCTGAGCTCGTGGCCTTAAGTACGTAGGAAAGGACATGTTGTTTTCGTTGGCTAAGGTCAGAAGTTTTAAACTCCTCTTCCTTAGCAATCCGCCGTTTATCGAGTCTATTTAAGAAGGTTTGCTTAGTTTCAACATCTAGGACACGTTCGGCAGTTTTAAGCTGTAACCCTTTGATTCTGAGGATTCTATTTTTTAATTCTTGGCTGTCTTTAACCCACGTCATATCCTTGAATTCCGACGAATCGACCTCAGTGGGGGGTGTCATCCCCAGGATCTCTTTTTCGAGTATCCTGCGCCTTTCTATGGCGCTTAACATGGCGGTATAGATTTCTTCAAAGGACGAGAAGTCCTCTTTTTTATAGCCCTCTAGAGTGGAAGTTAAAAGGGCTTCAGAGGCTTTAGTCCATTTAAGTATCTCTGGTTCAATAAAATAAGAGTAATTTGGGTCGATTTCATGTAGGAAGTTTTCAAAAGATCGTTGCACAAGTTCTTGATTTAGAGTATGATAGGTGGCGTGAGCTCGCAAAATTTCATCGATCTTAATGCGCGTGTCCCGCGCTGTGAGTTCCGGAGGTTTGGAAAAGGCCAGTAATAAGGGGATAAAGAGAAGGCAAAGAGTGAGTAAATACTGTCGGATTTTCATACATGCCTCGGATGTTTTATAAGGGGTTAGGACCCTATAAAAACGTAGATTATAGCAATTGAAGGGTTTATGGCTATATAAAAAATATTTTAAAATAATTTACTCAACATTCTTACGTATGTCACTTGATTTCAATTCCTTTTTATGACATAATTAATAATCTACTAAGAACGTAATAACGATTAATTAATAAAAGCTGCAAAAAAAACTGAAAGTTGAAAAACAATAGGTGCCAGCGTAAACTTAGAAGCTGCACCACAGAAAAAAATTAGGAGGATTTAGTATGTTCACCGGCTCTCAAAACCAAATGCCCGGCGTAGAAGACGCAGGCAAAAGGGTCGTGTCCATCACTGAGGCAGCTAGGATCAATAACGTCACGCGACAAGCGATTTACGTTGCCATCAAGCAAAAGAAGTTGAAAGCTTTCAAAGATTCAACACGATGGACAATTGATCTGAAAGATTTAGAAGAATATCGTAAGCACAAGTATTCCCGAACGAAGTCAATGTTCGCAGGGGAATTATTGTTTGATAACAATAAAGGTTACTATTCTGTGAATCAAGCTGCTCAAATGTTGGGCGTGCCAGCACAGAAGATCTATTACGCCACACGCGTAGGCTTATTGAAAGCTACACGTAAAGGCGCTGCATGGGTCATTCATGCGAACGAAATCAAATCTT
This sequence comes from Parachlamydiales bacterium, assembly GCA_003153295.1. Lineage (GTDB taxonomy): Bacteria > Chlamydiota > Chlamydiia > Chlamydiales > Rhabdochlamydiaceae > PALSA-1444. The sequence continues at coordinate 12,214 of PLXY01000003.1, forward strand.
ATCAGGAGAACTACCTGAGTAAGAAAACCGTTCAGTCTCAAGTCAGCTAAGACTTTGAGATACTGAAAGCCTACCCGGCTTTGAAGGGGCAATGCCTAAAAAACTAGGATTAGGCATTGCCTCTTTTTTTTGCCCATAAGTAGGCACAAAATCTATGAGTTAAACCTTATTGAGATAAGCTTCAATCTTATTCCAGGCAAAATGAGGCTGACCATACGGGGTAATCTGCATGAAGGGCAAAAACCTGGGAAGAACCAAACATGAGAACAAGATCCCGCAACCAAAACCCACTGCAATGACCTTAACTTCCCTTTCAACTTTTTTATCAGCTTTAAATATTCTTTCGGATGAGTGGATTCTTCGATCTAACTCTAGGAGGCTGAGCCCAGTAATAATAGAGATTCCTGCTACGGCTAAGGGAATCACTCCATAATCACCAAGACCTTTTGCTAATGACAATATGTGCATAAAAAACTCCTTTTGCGAAGAATTATAGATTTAGATTAGTTAAAAACGAGATAAAACTAAGGATTAGCAGGTGAGTTATCGATGCTTTTACGACTCGTGACATCAATTTGGAAGTCTTTGATTTGAAGCTGGATGCTGGATTTATTGAGAAAAGTGTTGATGTGGGGGCAGAAGGCGATGTGCAGGGGCAGGCTTTTTTTAAGGAGTTCTAAACGGCGGTCGGCCATGCCGAAAGCGATTCCTTCTAACATGCGGCCTTTTTCTTCGAGATAGAACTTAAGATGGGACTTTCCAACGATTTTGGGAGGCCAGGTTTGGTTCACATCGCAATAGAAGACGGGGGCGGGGTTCCCATTTCCAAAAGGCTCTAAGAGATTGAGCGACTCCATGAAGTCGAAAGTGAGATCTTCAAAGGAGATCTGGGCATCGACATGGAGTTTGGGCCGAATATCCTGATCTTTAAGCTCTTCATTAGCAGCCTGAATAAATCGCTCTTTAAATGTCTCAATATCACCTTCTTTGATCATCAATCCCGCCGCATAATCATGCCCTCCAAAATTGAGGAGGAGATGGGCGTTATTTTTAAGGGTAGGAAGTAAAGGGAACTCAGAAATGGTGCGTAAAGACCCTTTTCCAATCCCATCATCGATCGCAATGATCAGGGTAGGTCGGTTATAAAGCTTTGCAATGCGGGCAGTAATAATAGGGATGATGCCCGGGTGCCATTTTTCAGAATAAAGGACGATGGCTTTTTCTTTGAAGATATCAGGATGCTGGGTTATAAAAATGTCGATATCTTCAGAATCTTTCCGTTCAATTTTCTGCCGTTCTTGGTTATGTTGTTCCAGCTCTTTAGCTAAGGCTTCTGCTGCAACGGGATCCCGGCAAAGCAGGAGCTTGACGCCTTTATTAGGATCGGCAATGCGTCCTAAACTGTTAAGACGGGGAGCAACTTTTGAAGCGATGTCTAAAGGGGTGATCTCACTGAGTTTAACTTCGGAAAGGATACAAAGCTTGGCAAGACCAATCCGTTTTGTTTTACGCAGCTGCCTTAAGCCATAACGGACGAGGATCCGATTTTCTCCGAGCAAGGTCGCCATGTCGGCGACGGTGCCTAAAGCCACAAGATCTAAGTACCGTTTGAGATCGATTTTACCTGGGCTGAGCTTACCGTCTTCGACAAGCTGGTTAGAGACGGCATGGGCAAATTTAAAGGCGACTCCGACTCCTGTAATATCGCGATTGGGATACGTGCTATTGATGAGTTTGGGGTTGAGCGTGGCCACGCAATGGGGAAGGCGGGCTGTAGGCTCGTGGTGATCTGTCACAATGACATCAATTTTGCGGCGGACGGCTTCTTCGATTTCAGTTGCAGAGGTGATGCCGCAGTCGACGGTGATCAGCAGCGTACAGTTGTTTTGGGTGGCATAATCGACGGCATCGAGCATCAAGCTTTTATTGAGCGCGATCCGGTTCGAAATGTAGGCGAGCGCATTTCCACCTAAATATTCAAAGAATTCTGTTAGAAGGGCTGCCCCTGTAATTCCATCCACATCGTTATCGCCGTAGATGAGGATTTTTTCTTTATTCTCCAGAGCTTTGAGAACGCGTGCAACTGCGACGTCCATATCGAGAAATAAGTCTGGATCATGGAGGTCGGGAAGTTTTGCGTAGAGAAAATCGTGGATTTCTTCGAGATTGTTAAATTTTCGAGAAGCCAATACCTGAGCGGTCACAGGATGAATATTGAATTCATCGATGATTTGCTTAGTCCACGAAGGATCCTGCTTTGGAAAAATCCAAAGAGGTCCTTCGTGAGATTGATTTCTATTGCTCATGTAGTGCCAGTCTCTGCTGTTTTAGCATCTCTCGATTATGGAAATACTGCATCAGCGGAGCTGCGATAAAGAGCGAGGACAATGTTCCGAAGATCACACCGATGGCCATGACGAGAGCAAATCCAAAAATAGTGCTTCCGCCTAAAACGATCAAGGGAATAAGGACAAGCAAGGTTATTCCGGAGGTCATTAATGTTCGGCTGAGGGTGACGTTCAACGCGTGGTTAATAATTTCAGTGAGGCTGTTCTTGCGCATCAGGCGTGTATCTTCGCGGATCCTATCGAACACGATAATCGTATCATTCAAAGAGTAGCCGACGATTGTCATTAAAGCGGCGACCGTGTGAAGGTCGATCTGAATCGGCACTCCCAAAAGATGCAAGATGGCAAGGACTCCAACGCAGAAAATGACATCATGGATCAAACAAAGAGTCGCTGAGATCGCGTATTTAAATTCAAACCGGATGGTGATGTAGACCAAGATGCAAAGCAGGGCGATGCAAATGCCAATGATCGCGTGTGTTCTCATGGTATCTGACATCTGTCCGCTGATGGCTGTCCAATTTTGATCCAAGTCTTGTAAGACTGCGGGTGCAAGTTGGAGATGGGAACTTTGCAGCGCGCTGACAATCCACGTAATTTTCGGATTGGTTTCAAAGGGATAAGTCACTTCGGCAGCATCAATGGAAGCCGGCAGCCCTGCGAAAGGACGTCCTTTCTGCTCTAAACTGTTGCTCAAGAAAATACGAACATTATTAGAAGGATGCAATTCGCGAATTTGGAATTCTTGAGAGTTAAGTCCTTGAGAGGTCAAAGCATGTTCGACTTCTGCACGGTAATTGTTTTTAGCCGAAACAGGCAGTTCGACCGTCAGGGCATAACCGCCGGTGAAGTCCATGCCAAGAATGGTCTGCCGCTGTGTTAAAAGGAGATAAGATCCGATTAATATCACAATTGCAGAAACGATCACCGTCGGCTTGGTGTATCTCAGAAAGTTGAAATGCGCGCCTTTAATGAAGTTGGACATTTTCAATTCACGGTGCTGAGGATTTTGAAACCACCAGTTGAAGAAATACCGTGTCATAAAGAGAGCGGTAAATAAGGAGCAAATAATACCGATGATCAATGTGACGGCAAATCCTCGGATCGGACCCGCATCAAAATGCATCAAGATCAAGGCTGCAATCAAAGTCGTGATATTAGAATCGATGATCGCAGAAAGAGCTTTGCGGTAACCGGCATGAACAGCAGCGGCGATCCTGCCAGAGACAGCAAATTCTTCGCGGATCCTTTCAAAGACAAGGACGTTCGCATCGACGGCCATCGCCACAGAAAGAATGATCCCGGCAATTTGGGCCAAGGTCAAAGTAGCGCCGATATTTTGAAGCGCCGCCCACATGATGAGCAAATTAAACAGGACGGCAATCGAGGCAATCAGTCCGCCGAAACGGTAGTAGCAGATCATGGTCAAGATCGCGAGTCCCAAAGCGCAAACGGTGGCAATAATACCATTGAAACGTTCTTGTCCGCCCAGTTCTGGGCTGACGTTCTTCTCTGAAAGAATACGGGGAGTAAAGCTGAGCGATCCTGCTTTTAAATCGGCCTCGAGCTTATTGATCTCTCTTTGTGTAAAGCTTCCGGTGATCGAAGCGCTATCACGCAAAGTCGAATCGAGGGTCGGCGCTGTAATGACAGTGCCATTGAGAATAACAGCCATCCGCCAGCCTTGTCCTTTGGAGTAGGCCTCTAGCGGCGTGCCGGTGACTTTTTCTTTAGAGAATTGAGAGGTCCACGCTTGCAGATCATCGCGGGGACTGACTGTCACACCGTCTTTAGCGGCATGAGATCCTTGGATTCCAAACGCTAAGAAATTTCCTTTGGAAGGATCGTAAGAGCCGCGGACATTTTCAAGATTGGCGCCTTCGAGAGCATAGTTGCGGAAGACGATTAACAAAGGATGAGTTTGTCCGTACCAATCGGTGAAATCATTTCCTCTGAAAAGCGAAATTTTTGAAAAGCTTTCATCGAGATTAGAGCTGGAATTCATCTCCTGCGGATGTGCGAGGCGAAGGCCGTTATCGTAAAGTGTTTTAGCGGCCGTGCTACGAGGTTGAACAGCATCAGGATTTGTCGATTCACCATATAAATGGCGCCACGCTATCGCATTGATTTCTTCGACATCTTTTCGATTTGTTACGACGGCTTCGTTCCAAACATCTTGTAAGAAGCGGTGAGAGGCGTCTGCCAAGGTTTGATTTCTCATGAATTTTTCGTTGACGATGTGGAAGTACATCGACGAAGCTTTCACGAGATCGGAAGCAGACAGCGATTGAGATCCGGGAAAATCTAAAGCGATACTGTTTCCTTCCTGGCGGATGCTGACTTCAGAAACGCCCATTTTGTTGACGCGGTTGTAAAGCTCGTTGATCCCTTGACGGATGTCGGCTTCGTTTGTCACGACGCGATTATTATTGTCGCGCAGTTCGATTTGGACGGTTTTTCCTCCGGACAGATCAAGGCCCCAACGGATGACTTTTCTTTCATCGCCGCGGAAATATTTAACGAAGCTGAGCTTCATATTATCGAGAAGAACATTAGAGGTCGGCGCCGGAACATCATATTTTGTCGTTCCTCGCAGATCGACTTGAGCAGCTCGATAATCATCGCGCCATTTCAGGAGGTCTTCATGGAGGCTGTTGTCAATTTTATTCTCGGTCAGAATCCGTTGTTCAACGTTAGAGAACTCGAGAAGGGCATATCTTTTGGTCCCATGAACAGAAAATTCTTCGCGAGTTGCTTTCAGAATATCATGGTAATAATCTTCATGCTCAAAAACAAAGTCGGACTTGAATTCGGAAGCAATCGGATAAGCTCCTCCGGAGTAGCCTGTAAATCCATTTTTTTGAAGCATGGAACGGAGTTCATTGAAATCGCGGATGAATTGCTTGGCGGCATCAGAATCTTGATTTTCAAAACGCTCTAAAATTTTATCGACGCCTTTAGCAACGACATAGATAGAATTCATTTTAAAGCCCTTCGGAGGCATCTTGTTGAGCATCGAAGGAGCAAAGACGACAAGGCCTAGCTTCTTTTGATCGGCAGGAAGCGATTGATAGGTCTCATAGTCCCAGATAGGAAACGCCGAGCGTTGTAAGTCGGGATGCTGAGGAAGCCAGTTCGTTGCAAGCGAAACCCGCATGGTGTCGGCTTCAGCCTTGGCAATATTATAAAGGCGCATGGCCAAAAAGGTTTTGCTATCGGGAAGATCGCTGATCTGAATCTCGAACCTGTCGAGATAGGGTTTAATTTTTTCACCGGCTTGCCGAGAAAGAGAAGCGACATCGTTATAAATTAATTGATCGAGCTGATCGCGTTGATATCCTTGTTTCAGGGTATCTTTCATGTGCTGGACATCCGCGTAGAGGTTTAGGACGATCCTTTCGCTATCCCAGTCGACAGTCAGCGATTCAATAAAGGGGTGGTGGCCTGCTAGATCAATGGTCTGCAAAGCACCTGCATTGCTTTCCTTTAATGTCGCTTTCATGGTCAAGAAATTAAGAGGAGTGCTACCTACAGAAAAATCTGCAATATGTTTTTTGACAAGCGCAGTAGAATTGATAAGAAGATTTTCACGGTTATTGAGCCATTCAAGTCTTTGCTGCTTGACGGCATCTAGATATTTTCCTTGTCCGACAACCGTTTCTTTTTCTTGAGAGAGGGCGATTCTTTCTAAACGGACTTGATCTTTCAGCCGTTCAAGAGCTCCAATCCATTGGTCGATAAATTGCCGCTTATTGGCTACTTCAACTTGAGAAAAAGAAGCAAAATATCTTTTGGCGATCGCAGAGTTTTCATCAAAAACTTTAGTGAAATTCAAAAGATTTTGTGAAAGCATGAAGAGCAGATCTTGCGCTGCAGGATCTTGCAAATGAGACAGTGAAGTCTGAATGAGAGAGGCGTTCTCAGAAGTTCCGCCTGCGCTTGTCCCCAAGAATACTAAACGGTCATCCACAATACCGCGGTAGAATTCAGTCGGCTGGCCTTGGGCATCGCGCTTGGTCCCGAACTGAAAATAATTTTGCACTTTTTGGGTGTCTAGATGGACAGGGATGCGGCGTTGCACAACGACAGTCTTGCTTGTCAAATCTCGGTCATAGATATCGAGCTGTGCAGGAACGAATCCAATCAAACTTCCAGCTCGAGGAAGGAAATGCCGGAATTTTTGAGCTTCGCTTTGCTCTTTAAATTTAATTTGAACGAATTGAGGATTGGAAGCATCCAGGGCGATTGATAACGGTTTTAGTTTTAAGAGATCGCAGAACGATCCGAGCCAGGAGAGAGATTCGCCCTCTAGTTCATTGACCCTAACTGCAATATCCGTGGAGATTTTTTCCGCCCGTTTTTGGTCGATCGGAGACCCTAGAGGTTTGGAGTAAAAAAAGACGGTGGGTAAGATGTTATAAACGGTTAGAAAAATGACAGCGGCGATTAAAAAAAACTGCCATCGTTTAGGTCTTTCCATAGCTCTATCCTTTCAATATAAATTAAACCCTGAAGAATACCTTGATCTCTTGGATTCTGTCCAGTCAAGACTTTGGGGTCATTTTGTATGAATTTTCAAACGATGTAAAAATTTAGAGGGCTTAAGGCACGTAAACCGTTTTGCTCATTCAAAACTTTTTTCCGATATTTTGTAATCTCTAAATTAAGATGCTTTTCCCAGTTTGATTGTTGGATTTTAAAAGTTCCTTGCCACGCCCTCTCCAAGAGAGAATTTTTTTGCATTCCCTGCTTATGAATAAATTGAAAAGATTCCAAACGAGCCCTCGAAATATGAAGTAAAAGTTCCAATCGGAGACTTATATCGACAATTTTTTTAATATTTTCATACGCTTCCTCGATAGTGGCAATGACGACAAAGCTTATAGCTTTCCACCGTGTCTCATCATATTCTATGATTTGAAGCATACATTTAGCCTCGAAAAGCTCCAGCAAGACTTTCGCTTTCAAAGTTACATCTGATGATATAGTTGTAAGCAAAGCTTTTTGTTCATTGTCTAGCTGATCTAGAATGATCTGGAATTTTCGAACTGCATCCGAGCTTGGCAATTTTTTCGCATCGCATATCTCACTTCTACCAAGTTGAATTATCTGTTCGACGTAATGTAAAATAAATTCTGGATTCGGTCTAGTAATAGAATTCAAATATAATGCCATTTCTACCGATCCTTAGAGGAACGGAGAGTCTAACAAAAGCGTAGATAAAGGCCAATTCAAGGAAGATCTTTACCGGAAAGGCGATGCATTCTTTTTTCTTTTGGAACCTTCGGCGGAATTTTATGAGCTCTTTTTCCAATGAAGGTAGAAAAAATAAGGATCAAGAGAAAGCTCATGATAAAACCGGGGATCATAGGCGAGATGGGGGTATTGAAATAAGGCCAAATCCCTGAAGTGATTCCACCTCCTAAGATGCCCGCCCAGGCTCCATATTTATTCACTCGTTTCGAGTAAAGCGACAAAAGAACCAGAGGTCCAAATGAGGAACCGATCCCCGACCAAGCATAGTTAACTAAATTATAGATGGTCGTGGTCTTGCGGAAGGCAATGGTAAAAGCAATGGCTCCAACAAGAAGAACTCCAGCGCGGGAAATCATTAATAATTCCTTTGAAGAGGCCTTAGGACGGATCGTCCGTTTATAAAAATCTTCGGTTAAGCTGGACGCAAGCACTAGGACTTGCGAGCTCATTGCATTGATGGTAGCGGCGATCACTGCACATAAAACGAAACCGACAGTGAAAGGGTGAAAAGAATTTTGAACCATTTCAATAAAAACTTTTTCGGGATTGTCTAAAGTTCCATTAAATAAGGGGATTCCTACCAATCCGACTAAAGTGGCTCCTGCTAAAGAAAGGATCATCCAGCTCATTCCCACACGTTTGGATTTATAAATTTTAGAGACGTCTTTGATGCCCATAAACTTCGTGACAATGTGAGGCTGTCCGAAATATCCAAGGCCCCATCCGAGAGCGGTAGAAAGAATATAAATAATGGTCTTACTGGAGAAATCTGGAATTAAAGAAGAGGATAAATGGTGTAGTTGCATGCTTTGCGCAATGCCATGGAACCCCCCGACGTTTCCCAATAATACAAGAGGAATAAAAATAATGACCCCTAATAAAAAACATCCTTGAAACAAATCGATCCAGGCGAGTGTTACATAACCGCCGGTCAATACATAGGGGATCACGATCAAGATGCCGATTAAAATAGCAGTTCCGTACGACATATTAAAAAGAGAACTTAGGAGTTCGCCCATCCCCATCAAGCCCGACGAAATATAAATGGTGTAAAAGACGATCAGGATCAAAGCGGAAAAAACCCGGATCAACCCTGTTGTATCTCCCAAATGGCTTTCAAAAAAAGAAGAGAAGGTCAAACTTTTATATTTTTCAGTCGCCACACGGATTTTAGGAGCAACAAGCTGCCAGTTGAGGTACATGAAAACGATCAGCCCGATGGCAGTCCATACACCAATCAGCCCTTTGGTGAAGATCAAAGCGGGGTAGGCTAAAAAGAGCCAGCTGCTCATATCGCTTGCATGCGCAGCGAGGGCTGTCAGCCAATAATTTAAGGAACGGCTGCCGATAATAAAATCTTCTGAAGAAATACTACGGCGGTAAGAAAAATATCCAATCGAAGCCACAATCAAAAAATAAATGGCGATGGCTAAGAATTGATAGGTATACATTGATTACTCCAAAAAAGTGGATCGTATCAAAAGAAAAATTATACCACCATCGGTTTGAAACTTGGATTGGGACCGAGGGTGGTATAATATAACCCTCAGAAATTTTTTAAGTTACGATCAAAGTCATTTCTTCCAAATAAACCCATTGCTATACTTGCCGGCTATATTAAGAATCCTAAGTTCAGGATTGCAGCGGGACTATGAAATTAAAGGGGAAAAGGTAACAATGCCTCTTCGCTTTTGGGTATTATAGACGACTTAAGCCCCCTTTTGAGATGGTTACAGGATGGAAAACAGCCATGCTTTATTGGAAAAAGACCGGGGATTTGCCCGTCTCGGCACGGCTTTATCTCGAACGCTTAGAAAAGCTTTGCAAAATGTCCCAGCAGATCTTTTCAGCTCGAGCAACTATTTAAAGGAAAATATGGAGACCCTTCCAAAAGAACACGACGAGCTTAAACTAGACCCTCATCGGATCCCCAATCATATCGCTATTATCATGGATGGCAATCGGCGCTGGGCTAAAAAGAAGGGCGTACCTGCCATGGTCGGCCATTGGAACGGAGCTGAATCTCTTTCGAAAATGGTGGAATATGCAGCTACACTGGGTGTTAAAGTCCTGACAGTCTATGCTTTTTCAACAGAAAATTGGAATCGGCCTAATGATGAAGTCGATTCGTTGATGAAACTTTTTCAAATGTATCTGATGGGTCATAAAGACCGCATGATCCGGGAAGGGGTGAGGCTTGCGACGATCGGAGATCTTCGCCGTCTTGCGCCTGAAGTGAAAGAGACTTTAGCCGATGTGAAAAGAGCGACTGCCGGCGGCGATCGGATCGATCTAGTGATTGCTGTCAACTATGGCGCGCGCGATAATATTCGAAGAGCGACAGCCAGCATTGTTGAAGATTGTTTAAGCGGACGGGTCAGTAAAGACGATATTTCAGAAGCGCTGATTGCCCGTTATTTGGATACAGCCCCCTGGGGAGATCCTGAACTTTTGATCAGAACCAGCGGTGAAAAACGTCTGAGCAATTTTTTGCTTTGGGAGATTTCTTATGCAGAGGTTTATGTCACCGAAACTTTATGGCCTGATTTTAATGAACAAGAACTGGTCAAGGCTATCGCCGAATATCAGAAACGGGAGAGGCGCACAGGATGCTAAAATTTAATAGAAAAAATGAGTTTTATAATCGTCTCTGGGTTTCAGCAATTGCGATTTCAATCGTCAGTTTTTTAGTGGTATTTGCTTATCACCCCTGGGCTAATGTTTTGCTCGTTTTAACAATTGGCATCTTAACAGGCGTAGGCGTTTGGGAGTATGCACAGCTTGCCAAGGCTAAAGGAATCCAGCCGGCCACCTCTTTGATGATCGGGGTTGCTGTATTAGAGGTATTGGCCTTCTATATTTCTCTGGCCTATCCTCAATGGTCTAAATTGGCGCTCATGATCATCGTCTTGGGATTTATCTCTTTTTTTATCGTCCATTTTCGCAAACCCGAAAATGCCCTTCTCAATGTCGCTGTCGAATTTTTTGGCGTTTGCTATTTGGCCATTCCTTTTAGTTTTATTTTGGCGATCCTCTATCCTCGGCCTGAATTAGCAGATGGACGATGGTGGCTTTGTTATTTGATCGCAGTTACGAAAATTACCGATGTGGGTGCTTATATTGTTGGCAAGCTTGTGGGAAAGCATCCTTTGGCTCCTCATTTGAGTCCCCGTAAAACCGTCGAAGGAGCTATCGGCGGCTTTTGTTTTGCAGTGGCTTTAAGCCTTGTTTTCTGCGTCATAGGTCGAACAGTGGGCTGGAATCTTTCTTTCTGGGATGCGGCCTGGCTTGGTATGATCATTGGTATCTTAGGACAGATCGGAGATTTAGCAGAGTCTCTTTTAAAGCGAGATGCCTCTGTCAAAGACAGTAATAGAATTCCCGGCATCGGAGGGGTTCTCGACCTGCTAGATTCAGTTCTCTTCACTTCGCCTGTCGTTTACTTCTTTGTTCGATCATTATGATAATAACCATTGACGGTCCTGCAGGTACGGGTAAAACAACAGTGGCAAAAAAAGTCGCTGAGAGGCTTGGACTGCCCTATTTTGATACGGGCGCCATGTACCGCGCCGTCGCTTTTTTAATCTTGCATGAGAAAATTCCTTTATCAGATGAAAGAAGGATTTCAGAGCTGCTGGCCCATTTTGAATTTGAAATCCGAGATCATGGAACTGAAAGAAGATACTTTGTGAATGGACGCGATGTGACCGATGTGATTCGTTCGCATGCTGTCACCAATATTGTCTCTCCTGTCTCAGCTTTGCATGTTGTCCGAGAAGCGCTGTGGGAAATTCAACGGAGATTTGCTCTAAAACGGGGCGGAGTGTTTGAAGGCCGTGATATGGGCTCTGTTGTTTTCCCTGAGGCTCCCTTTAAGATTTTCCTCTCTGCTCGGCCTGAAGTCCGCGCAGAAAGACGCCTGACCGAGCTTAAAGAAAAAAGACCCGATGAAGTGCGAAACACCGACCATCAGCAAATGCTGGAAGAGATTATCCGCAGAGACCAGTTTGACTCTACACGTGCCATTGCTCCATTGATTTGTCCTCCTGATGCTTATGTGATTGATACTTCGAATATCTCTATTGATGAAGTGGTTGAACGGATCGTCGAATACAAAGAGAAAAAGAATTTAAAACCTGCTTGGATTCATGCGAAAAGCATTTCTTTTCTCTATCGGATGGTCATTCTTTTCGCTTGGCTCATTGGTAAGATTTTTTACCGCCTGAAAATCTACGGGCTTGAACATTATTATCCGCGCGGAGCGATTTTAGCTTCCAATCACACCTCTTTTTTAGACCCGCCGGTTATTTCAGTTTGTTGGCCAGAAGAAGTCCATTTTCTTGCACGTCGAAGTCTTTTTAAAAATCGGTTTTTCGGCGGACTGATCCGTAATCTCAATACCCATCCCGTCAGCGGTGAAGCAGGCGATATTGGCGTGATAAAAACGATCCTCTCTCTTTTAGAACAAGGGAAAAAAGTGGTTCTATTTCCTGAAGGAACACGGTCTAAAAATGGAGAGCTTCAACCATTCAAGGCTGGCATCAGCATGCTCGTCTCTCGTTCTAAAACAGCTCTTATCCCTGTTTATATCGATGGAGCCTATGAGTCATGGAATCGCCATAAAAAACTTCCACGCCTTTTTGGGAAAGTGACATGTATTTTTGGATCTCCCATTACCTGGGAATCTTTTTCACATCTCGATAAAAAAGAGGCCCAAGTGAAAATCTCTGAAAAATTACACGCCGACATTTTAGGGCTCAAAAAATGGCTCGAAGATGGAGCTGAAGGTGTTCCTCCTTGATCAATAAAATTCTTTTTTTTCTGGTTATTGCTATGTCTTTTTTATCTGCAGATCATTCTATCGAAATCGACCATCAACTTGAAGAGACTCAAACCATCAGCGATGGCCTTCGAGAGTTCAATACTCCCTATTTTGGAGGGCAGAAAAGCGTTCATTTTGCCGTTTATCTTAAAGATGAAAATCAAAAAGTTGTCGGCGGAATCATTGCTTGGATGCGGCCCGGCATGCATTTGTTATATATTGATACCGTCTGGATTCCTGAAGAATTCAGAGGTTATGGGTTGGGTAGAAAGCTGATGTTAGCGGCAGAAGCTGAAGGCAAAAAACATGGCTGTAACCATTCTCAAGTCGATACGCTTCCTTTCCAAGCAGAAGCTTTTTACAAAAAGCTCGGTTACTATCGTATTGGAGTTGTTGAGAAGCAATACGGTGAACATGACACTATTTTCATGAGAAAGCAGTTAACTGACTGACGGTTTGGATTAAGAATTCGTCTTTTCGATGACCTGCTGCAAAGGAAAGTCCCACAGGAATCCCATTGGTTTCCGAATAAGGTACGGTTATTTCGGGAAGATCGCCGATGCAGGCCATAGACGCGATCATCAACGTACGGCGGGCGTATCTACTCTCTTTGAGTTCTTGAAAAGAAGTGGAGATCAAAGGGGGCAGGCCAGCGGCTGTGGGAAAACAGAGTAAATTTCCGGGTTCTAAAAACTGATTCAAGCGGTTCCGTAATTTTTCTCGTAATTGAATTTTGTCTGCCAGCTCTCTTTGATCTAAAGAGGAGATATAATCGAAGTTTTCTTTTATTTTAGGGCTGACGGAATGGGGGTTTTCTTGCAGCCAACTTCCAAAGCTATTCCACGCTTCAATATTTTTGATGAGGCCATGACACTCAAAGCAGCCCTTAAGTCCGTCCACTATGCCTAAGATCTCATCCAGAGAGATTGCTATAACTTGATAGTTCTTTTTCAGTTGAGCTATAGGTTTTTCTAAAGCTTCCACGACAGCGGCATCGCAAAGATTAAAAACGTCGGTAATGAGATAAATTTTATTAAGAGTTCCTTTGGATTCGGCTTCCCCTAAGAGGACGTGGGCTACCTTATCTAAAACCTCTAATGATTTAGAAAAAATCCCCACTGTATCAAAGGTTGGAGAACAGACAGCGACTCCAGCCAGCGAAAACCTTCCATGAGAGGGGCGCAGTCCAAAGAGCCCGCAGTTGCTGGCAGGAACACGAACCGATCCTGCCGTATCGGTGCCAAGTGCAAAATCGACCATTTCCCCCGCAACAGCAGAAGCCGAACCGCTCGAAGATCCTCCGGGAATATGCAAGGGCGCTCGGTAATTGACCGGCATGCCGTAGAAGAAATTTTTTCCATAGAGGCTAAAAGCAAATTCATCGCAGATAGTCGTTCCCACACACTGAGCTCCTGCATCGAGTAATTGATCGACGCAAAGAGCATGATTAAGGGCCGGAGAATGTTTTTGTTTCCAAAGAGGATTGCCGCAACCTGTCACATAGTTTTGGATATCGATCAAGTCTTTGACCGCAAATTTTAAACCTGAGAGGTTTCCAGGTCGATGAGGTTGTAGGTCAAATTTTTCGATAAAAGGATTGGCAAGGTCAGTAGATCTATCGGGAATCATTTTGATACCAATGGGAACACTCTAATTGGACTAAAGCGCTCATCATCGCTTGCTTGCTATATTCTTTTCGATCGACTCTTCCCTTTGTCAGAATGCCGATCAGCCCTTCTTGAGATCCAATATGCGTATTGTCTGTAATGCCCGAATGCAAGCACGCCTGGCTCATGTCCATTTTTTTCTCTGTGATCAGAGATAAAATCGAAGGCGGAATTTCGAAACCTGTGGAAAGGCCGATATAAAAATCTTTTCCATTATAGATAGAGCAGACACAAACATTAAAAAAACCTGTCTGGGCTCCTGGCGCTTCGATCAGTCCGCTTTCAATTCCAAAGCCATAGGAACATCCATCGCATGCCACAAAACCATTTTTAGCACGATTCTTTGCTCCTTGGATGGTTTCTTCTAAGCTCAGAGGCTGCTCAGACACTTCTGATGAAACAGAGAAAGGAACAATTTGCAAATCTTGAAAATGGGGGTAATCTTTAAGGATTTCTTCCAATGCCTGAACTTTAGCAGTATTTTTTGTCCCTATCGCAATCAACATATTAAACAATCTTACGGGAGGATGCCGTTTTTGGAAATCTTGAAAAGATTTTATATTGAAGTATTTTGAATGCGATATAGATGATTAGAGCAATTCCATATCCACATAGGAGAACCGCCGCTATTCCTGCAATGATTTGCCAAGCAAAATTGATGATTTGAAAAATTTTCTTACCGCCCCTAAAAATGGAAACAGATAAAGGCGGCTTAGGTGAAAAAGAGGTTTTAAGAGGAATATTCGGATTTCCCCCAAACCGTAACTGTATTCTTTTTAGGTCATTCTGATGAGTTCCTTCAAAATACCCACAAGTTCCTTCTATCACAAAAAAACCATTATCTTTCGAAAAATCCCAGCTTATTTTGTCGGTAGAATGAAATACACAATCAGGAGGAGCTAAAGAATTAAGAACTTTCATCGATCGATATGATAAACGAATCGATTTTTTTGCCTCTAGTTGCAAAACGGTAGCTGCCGCTATTTCTGTGGCTGCTCTTGAGTTGTGACGACCTACGATAACACAAATATTCTCTTTTAAGAAAAATTTGCGGTTAAAGAAAGTTAAATCGATATTCTCTTCGAGGTTATTTCTATCTTTTAAAATGTCAAATGTGACCATTTGAGCCTTGGAAGTTATATCTAGGAAATGCAAACGTAAACTCATGTCTTCACGCGATCCGCTGACCAAAATAAGCCATTTTCCTCGGAATTCACGTGCTTCCAATTTTGAAATAGTTCCATCAGAAACCCAAATGCGTTTCCCTTTGTCATCTATAAATTTTACATTTTTGTCGTTATCCAAATGACAAATAACATGATGTTGAACTGGACTTAGATAACCAGACTCGGCTCCATTTTTCTCATTAATAATATAAGTAAGAAAATGAAGAACTTGAGCTGCATCGTTTTCCACTTTTAGATGCAACACATTCTCTTGTTGATACTCCACTAAAAATTCTTGGGGATGAGTTATAAATGGAAAGAAGTGCAGGAGAGATGAAGTAATGGAAGCATCAGGATTGATCCGATGAGATTCTAAGCGGTTGTTTTCCTTTTTAAAAACAAAAAGCGTGGGGGAGACAGTGTAAAAAAGGGATCCTCCTCGGATAGTAACGATAGATTCCTTTTGCGGAACAGTGTGTTTTCCTGGTTTTATATGGCAATAAGCGATTTTTAAGTCTTCGTTATTTGTTTTTGCATTTAGGTTATGAGGATAGGTTATTCTATAATTTTGATTAGGAAAACTGAGTACATTTACTTCAACGTGTGAATTAAAAACACGAAAGACTCTTTTGACTTTTCCTAAAGCCGTTGTTTCTTCCTCAGCCAAAACTAGCAATTGTCTATTGACTAAAGAAACGGCTAACAAGCTTTGATAATCTAAGTAACTCAAAAAAAGACGAAGAAGGTCGGAAGGGAATTTTGTCAGCTCATCCAAAGATAGCGGTAGTAGCGGCTTTCGTGGAGTAGGCTGTATTACAAAAGCACCCATTAGTGTTTCTCTAGTAAACGAATAGTTTTAATTATATTTTATTATTTAAATAAAATCAATATTATTGATTAATATTGTTAATGATTTAAATTTTTTTTGTTTGCTGTGCTAACTTGATCAGTCACTTATACCTAAAAGTCTATAACTCACTTAAATTTTCTTAAAAATCTGTTCCAGCTATACTGCGATTCAAAAAGTCTTGAGGAATGTGATCGTTATGTCATTGGGAAAAAAAATCCAAATCCGCGCTGCTAAAAAAGCAGATATCGAATGGATCAATCAGCGATATGAAGAAGTCGACTTCATTCCTTCTATTTTTGAAAAAGAGATTATCGGAGTGGCCGAATATGAGGGAAAGAGAGCCGGAATAGGCCGCTTAGTGACCATTGATGAACATAATCTCGAGCTCGGCGGTATGTATGTTTTTGAAGCCTACCGAGGTCAAGGGATTGCCAAAGAGCTCGTCACGTTTCTTCTGAAGAAAGCGCATCTTTTTCAAACGGTCTATTGCATTCCCTTTGAACACCTCAGCGCATTTTATATGCAATATGGGTTTGTTTCATGCTCTAATCTAGAAGAAGTTCCCCCAGAAGTTGTTGCAAAACACGCCTGGTGCAAACAACAATACCCCCACCCCACTTCTCTCTTGTTTTTGCAGAAGTTGCGTTATGCTCCTTTCCCTTTTTTATAGGTACACCACATGAAAGATCAACTTTGGAAAAAAGAATATGAGCGGCAAGGAATTCCCTCTTCCTACCGAGAAACTCCCACGAAGGCGGTGGCGGAGTTTGTTTCCTTTCTTCAAAGTCTAGGAATAGAGACCGGAAAAGGAATAGATTTGGGCTGTGGTAGAGGCCGCAATGCATTTCACTTAGCACAGAATGGATATGCTATGATGGGTCTTGATTTAGTTGAAAAGAACGTCCTGGAGATCAACGAGAAAGCTAAGCAAGAAAATTTACCTGTGAAGGCGTACTGTCAAGATATCACCTCTCCTTGGCCTGTTCAAAAGGAGCAATTTGATTTTGCCATCGATATCTTTTGCTATAAGCATATCGTCGATAAAGAAGCTCAAAGACGTTATCGCAAGTATCTGCAAGAGGCATTAAAAATGAACGGATACTACCTGCTAAATTTAGCCTCTGACGAAGATGGTTTTTATGGACCTCTCTTGAGAGCCTCTCCTGATCTAGCCCGTAAACTCATCATCGACCCTTATTCACAAATTTCTTCTCTTCTTTACACCCTGGAAGAAATTGTGAGTGAATTTTCAGATATTTTACAAGTAATCGAGGCAAAAAAAGTATTCAGTACAAGTCCCATGTATGGGAAAGAATATACGCGGGAAGTTCTCAGCCTGATCTTTCAAAAAAGATAAGTCTCCAGGCGGTTGGACCACCCTTTCAGATATTTTTCTTCTTGTCTTTCAGGAGGAGAATTCAGGACTCTTTGACTTAAGATTTTTTTTGCTGCTTGGACAAAATCTGTTACTTCAGTCTTGGAAGAAGAAGGAATAGCCTGGAGAACTTGAAGGAGTCCCCATCCTTGTCCTTGATAGGTCTCTTTAGAATCGGTCCCTTCTCCTTTAAAATTCACATAGTCGAGCAGCGCATAGAGTCCTTGAGGGGTACTGGCCAAACGGTTGAAGGTAGCTGTGACCTTCTCCTTTTCTTGAGAGGGGAGCTTTTCAATCATTTGGGGAAGCGCTTTTTCAAGCCGGGTAGCGATGAATAAGGCTTGAAGATTTCTCGTGTCATAGAGAAATTGCCGCAATTGGTTCATTTTAGGGCTGTTGATCTGTTTGTAGAACTCATCCCGGGTATTCCAAGGACAGGAAGAAGCTGATCGCAACCAGGCTGGTATGTCGGCCTTCTGGTTTTGCAAGAAGACTAAAAGGGGCGGAAACCCTTCTTGAAAACGGTCTTTTTTTCCTTCAGGGTACCAAATGAAATGGCCGATTCCTAAAGAGGGGAAATTTTCATTTTTGCCCCAATGAGTGAGCCCTTCTAGCGTCCCGCCGCACTCGTTTTTCCAAATTTTAACCCCGATTTGTTGCGCGTCTTGGGGAGAAACAGTGATGGCAAAGCTATGTCCGATCAACAGCAAGAATAGTAATAATTTCTTCATAAAGATACCTTTGCGGCCAAGAGGACTTGAACCTCCACCGAGTTGCCCCGACTAGAACNNGCGCGTCTGCCAATTCCGCCATGGCCGCAGGAGCTCTAGTATAGGGTGAACTTGCTTTTTCTGGAACCACTTGTTACAATACAGTTGTGAGGGTCAATATGAGCGAAAATCTAAAAAAAATTACTGAAGACACATTTGATGCAGCAACAAAACAAGGTATTGTCCTTGTCGACTTTTATGCCGACTGGTGCGGTCCCTGCCGGATGATCGCTCCGCATCTTGAAACTCTTTCAAAGGAACTCGAAGGGCAGGCCTCCATCGTCAAGCTAGATGTCGATCACGCTCAACAGATTGCTTCGAAATATCAAGTCACTTCAATCCCTACCCTTATTCTTTTCCGAGAAGGAAAAGAAGTGGGTCGCATTGTGGGAGTTCGTGATCTTAAAGCTCTTAGAGAATTTATTCTCTCTGCAAAGAAATAATCTAATCTGGCTGTGATGTTTCATCTATTCCATTTTCTGGAGCAGGAGGAGACTCCTGAAGCAGATTTTCTTGTTCTTCATCAGAAAGAAGAAAATCTCGAGCCTGTTTAATACATTTAAATAAAGTTGTCGCTTCTTCTCGTTTTGAAGCGTCTAGCTTGTCGGGATGCACTTTGGGAGAGAGTTTTTTAAACCCGTCTTGCACTTCTTTTGCAGTAAATTCCTTGTTTAAATCTAAAATTTTGCGAGGGGACTTTCCTTGGAGTATTTGTTGTCGAAAATGGGTATAATCAGGATCGTCCTTTAGATCAGATTCTGTTTGAATTTTATTAAAATCTTCATTTAAAAAATCTCGCCACCGATTTCCAAAGACCAGAGGCTTGATAGGAAGAGTAATCCACTTATTGAGTTGAGGAATAAGATAGTATCGAAAATCTTCAGCTAAATACAGACCCTGCAGAACTGCCATGGGATAACTTAAATAAAGAGGAACGAGAGTTTTAAGGGTTCGGTAAAAAAGATAATCGCATTTCTTTTTCAGTGAAAGACCCACAAAGTCAGGAGCTATTTCCCAAGATTTTTTAACCTGCTGTTTTAAACGAAGCTGGGTAGGAAAGACTAACCCGCAGCAAAACGCCACAGCTAAAGTAACGGGATAGCAATAGACTCTGGTGCTCAACAGGAAAAAATTAAAGCCATGATTGAAAATCGAATTTGCAATCCTTTTTATCTTGGATAAGAGAGGAGAAGAGGGATGGGATACGGTTTTTTGTTTCCATAGTGCTTCAAGAATACAGGAAACCATAAAGCTGATTTTATTAAGATCGGGTAGAGTAATCTGACGTAAATGCCTAATAGCCGATAAGGCATCAGTATTTAAACGGCACTTTTCTGTTCCCTCTTTTCCAAAGGTAAATTCAATTTTTTTTGGATCCAAAAGCAATGTAAGGAGCCAGTCGGAAAGATTTATTCTAAAAGGTTTCTCTTTTTGAAGAGGATTCTCATTTAAGAATTGTGTGAAACTTGCTCTCATTGTTTCGTCAAGGTTTGAATGAAAGTAGGCATCGGCTTTCCGAAGGAAAAAAGTACAGAGGGGTAGGCTAAGACTTATAGTACAGCCAAGATAATTCAGCGCTTTGAGGACCGCAAATGGATCCCTGTGGCGAATGCCTTGAAGGATATTTTTTCCATCCACAACTGTGACCCTTAATTGAGAACCTATGGTCTCAATCCCCCAGATGAGAGCCAGGGTAAAAATCGTTGAAAAGAGCTTTGAAATCATTGAAAGCTTTTGTTCAAGATTTAGCGGTAATGGATGATTGTTTTTGCCGTTGCTGCGGATATGCCGTACGATGATCACGAGACTGATAGTTAGGAGTGGCAGTTCAATTTTTAGCCGGTCATATCTATGATAACCTCCCATAATGGCAAAAACACCTAAAGCATAACTGGAGTAGCGCAATGTTGTGCTCTTAGAATAATAAGAACAAGCCCAGGAATTTAAGTTGGAAGCATGATGATAGATAGCTGCAAGGCCCATGGCCTAAAATTGTATCATATTCATGAAAATTAATTGTCAGTCCAGCCGAGCACATCGCGAATGATAGACCATCGCCGTTTTTTGGGAGTGGCGTTTTCTGTCTTGCCTAAGACCCATAAGTCGTATTGATGCTGGGTGAAGTGTTCATTTTTTTTCAGCAAAAGCCATTGATTGAGATAGCAGAGCATGCGGTCGGAACCGAGGGCGACTGGATATCCAAGGCTGTCTTGTGAAATCTCAACTTTGGGGATGACAACGGTAAAATTGGGATAGTTCAAACTCCAGGCAATCGATTGAGGTTGTCCTCGGAGCAAGACGTCATTGGGATAATTTTGTACATAGTCTTCATAACTCTCGATCACGGCGATTTGATCGGAAGGAACAATGGAACGGGCCAATGCTTCATAAGAGGTGCCCTTGCGGACGACGAGTTTGACTTGAGGATTCTTGACTATATCGTAGAGGGAAGTATAGGTGTGGCTGAATTTTTTCCTCATGACGAACACGATGCGCGACTCGAGATAGGGTTGGGAGAAGCACATCTTTCTCAGTCGCTGTTCCGTGATGGAAACACCGGCCATGGCAATATCATACAAACCGGAATTGAGTTCATCTGCAAGATGGCTGAAATGGACGGGGATCAATTCTAGATCACATTGAAGATCCTCGGCTAATGTATAGGCAAACGACATATCGTAGCCGATCATCTTTCCATTGTTGCCCTGGAAGCTAAAAGGAATCATTTCCGGATTGTAGCCGACCCGCAGAACTTTCGATTGAAGTACCCGTTCAAAGGTGTCACCAGTTCGAGGAGGGGGGAGCACATCTTGATACGTATAGACCTTCACTTTAACGGGCGTATTGATATGAAGATCGCAGATGCTTTTAGTCGGATTGGAAATCTGTGGCAGCATGATCCAAGATTTAAAAGCAAAAAAGAAGATAACAACTGGAATCAAAGTCGTTGCAGTTTTTCGGATGACAGTGGTCCATTCCCATCGAAGAAGCCCATGGCAGGCAAGGGCAATCAATAAAGAGAGACTGGAGATCTCCATGACCGAAACAAGAGACTGGAATCCTGCAGTGAAGGGAAGCGTAGTCAGATAGGTATCGATGGCATTCAAGGGCAGTCCTAATGAATCTAGAAGAAAGTTGAGTGAATTGATCCAAGAACCAAGACCGACAGCTCCGAGGCTGGTTAAAAACGTCGTCACAAAGAGCTGGATTTGCGAAGTGAAAGAAAGCGGCATGTGATAAAAAATAGAGATAAAGAAGACAAAAACAGTGATAAAAAGGGAGCCTAAAGGAAGGTTAAAAATAATCGAAACAATCCCCTGGACCTGATCTTGAAAAGCGGCATCTTTTTTATAGATCTTTTCTGATTCCCGCTTGATGAGTTCAATGATGAACGGCAGCGTTACAATCACGACGTTGGTCGTGAACGCCAGCAGCATGATGGGAGCTAAATCTTTGATCCACTTGGTGGCAGGAAGCGAAGTCAGCATGCCTACAATCCGAGGAATAATCCAAAAAACTAAAAGGCAAATAGCCAGAATATAGAGAATGAGGTAGGTGCTGATTTGTTTGACGGTGGCAACTTGGATCGTTCCGACACGGTCAGCGATAATCAAAAAAGTTCCCAGAGGTGTGATGCGGCTGATCCATCCCGTCATGCGAGTGAAGGCTTCGACTAAGGCATCCAAGAACGAGAGGACCGTTTGCTTTTCTCGGAGATGCATGAGGGCAATTCCCAGAAGCAGTCCGAACATGACGACTGCAGGGACCATGTTGTTGGAGAGAGCATAAAAAATATTGTCAGGAATCAGCAGTTCAGCAAAGTTAATCGTGCTAGGTGTGAGTGTACTATAAGAGGAGTGAACAAGTCCTTGAGACCTGGGAAACAAAAAAACCACCATGTAGATCATACAGATATTGATGACCCAAACGCCTCCAATAAAAATCAGTCCTTTCTGTAAGATTTGTTTGGCGCTCGAAGTAGCAAGCCGTCCAATCCCGTGAATCACCGCGCAAATGAGGTAGGGTATCGTTGTGATCTTTAAAATCATGATGTAGGCAGTTTCCCACGGAGCAAAAACGTGGCAAAGGTCTCCGAGAAAAAGACCGGCAAAAATCCCCAGAAGGGTAGCGGTGATCATTTGGAAGGTGAGAGAGCTGCGAAAAAAAGCAAGCACGGTCAAAACCTACTTATTATTTATAGAGGTAGTTTCAAAACTCCATTTGGAACCAAATTCGCGCTTTTGACCTTGTATTCCCCTTGTACATAAATCGCCTACACTAGCTGTGTATGTCAATTTATGAAAATGCAAACCAGGTCAAAATCATCAAAATTGGCTCCCAAAGCGAGTTTTGAAACCACCTCTTTATATCTATCATAATTGGACCAGAAGTCTAACTAAATTGTAATTGCCTCCATGCTTCATAGAGGCCAATCGCAACAGAGTTGGACAAATTTAAACATCGCGCTCCTTCTTTCATGGGAATCTTGCAAAAGTGATCTGCCCATTTCTGATGAAAGTGAGGAGGAAGACCTGTGGTTTCGGATCCAAAAATCAGATGGTCGTCCGGACCAAAGTCGATCGTTGTGTGATATTTTGTCGCTTTTGAAGAAAAAAAGTAAAATGGATCTTGCAAAGAGTCTAGATAACTTTCTAGATCGTCAAGAAAAGAGACATTCACACCTTCCCAATAATCGAGACCGGCTCTTTTTAACCATCGATCGGTTGTTTTAAAGCCTAAAGGCCGAACTAGGATGAGTTCTGCGCCTGTAACGGCGCAGGTGCGTACAATATTACCCGCGTTTTGAGGGATTTGAGGTTGGTATAAAACGATTTTCAACGAATGTCTTTACGGTCTTCAAGGGGAGAAGCAATTTCAGGATTACCTCTAAAATTCCCTTGATTAGTCGGTAGGTTAGAAAGTGAATCGATGGGCTGTTGTGCAGGTGCATTTGCCTTCACGACTTCAATTTCAAAAGTGAGTAAACTGTTCGTAAATCGATTAAAGTCTTGGGTTTTGAAAGAGAGATCAGGATGAATATAGACAGTTCTTTTTTCCCCTTCTTTCATACCGATCAAAGCTCTTTTAAAGCCAGGCACAAGCTCTTCTTCTTCTAAATTAATCCGAATTTCTTCTTTTGAAGAATCATCGACAATTTCATCAAGAAATTTAGCCGTATATCGAACAAGCGGAGTGTTTTTTTCCTCGACTGCAGGACCTGATCCTTCTTTTTCCACTTTATATTGTAGCTTATTGGCTTCGATTTCTTTGATACCGGCAATAGATTTATTTTGGGCTAAAAAGTCTTCGGTTTTTTTCAGATTTTCAGAGGCCAATTTCTTAAAGACAGCTTCTTGCGCATGGGCAACGATTTCCATGCACTTATCAGATGTTAATGTCTCATTTCCTTGTAGGGTGTCTTTGAAGCCTTGCACAATCTTATCTGTATCGTAGTTCATTCCTGTCGATTGAATGCTTTTTGCCATGAGAACACCCACAGCTTTGGAAGCTTCTAAGACTTTTTGTGTGATTTCAGCATCTCGAGCTGCCTTAGAAGAAGCTTCGATTTCAACAGGAGGTACTGCTGATTCTTCAGCGAAAGCAAAAGGAGAGATTAAGCATAATAATGTTATAATAGTTCTATTCATAGGTATACCTCTTATAAACTACCAAATTATCGTCTCCATAGATTATATCCAAGTGATTTCTACAGGTTCGGCTTGAATTTTAAGCTCGTTCAATTGTTTTTTTGTCGGAGGAGAAGGAGTTTGCATCATCAAGTCGCTGCCTTTCTGTGTTTTAGGAAAGGCGATAACATCCCGAATATTATCTGTGCCGGTCAGCAACATAACGATCCGGTCGAGTCCAAATGCAAGTCCGAGGTGAGGCGGGGTGCCGTATTTGAGCGCTTCAACGAAAAATCCAAATTTTTCTTCGATCTCCTGAGGACCTAAGTTTAAAATTTTAAACATTTTTTCTTGCAAGTCGCCATTGTGTATCCGTTGAGATCCTCCCCCGAGCTCATAACCATTGAGCACGAGGTCATAGGCCAAGGCTCTCACTTTCAAAGGATCGGTATCGAGGAGGTGGAGATCTTCAGGATTAGGAGAGGTGAAGGGATGGTGCTCGCTTTCCATTCGGTTTTCTTCAGGATTCCAGCGGAGCAAAGGAAAGTCGACGACCCAAAGAAAATTGAGTTGTCCTTCTGGAATTAATTTTCTTTCTTTGGCGATATGGCGCCTAAGATGGTCCAGCCCTTGGTTGACAGCATCTTCGGTCCCTGCTGCAATCAGTAAGAGATCGCCTTTTTCCAGCTCTGTGCGTGAAAAAATCTCCTGCATGAGCTCTTCGGTGAAGAATTTTGCTACGCTAGAAGAAACCCCTTCCTCTTGCCGCTTGATCCAGGCGAGGCCGCCGAGCTTAAATTGCTGGACGAACTGAGTATAATTATCGATCTCGCGCCTTGAAACAGTAGATCCTCCTTTAACAAGAATCGCTTTGGCGCAGCCGCCGACAGCGAGAGGGTCGAGGAAAATTTTCGAGGTGGAATGTTTCACGATATCATCGAGGCGGACTAAAGACATGCCAAACCGAAGGTCGGGCCTATCGGTCCCGTAATATTCCAGACAATCTTTATGGATCATGTAAGGAAAAGGTGTAGGCAGGTCGGTCCCGCGGCATTCTTTAAAGAGCTTGACCATGAGCCCTTCCATCAGCCTTTGGAGATCTTCGGGGATTCCAAAACTCATTTCGATGTCGATCTGCGTAAACTCCGGTTGACGATCGGCGCGGAGATTTTCATCGCGGAAGCATTGAGCGATTTGAAAATACCGGTCCATACAAGAGACCATCAAAAGCTGTTTAAAAATTTGCGGCGATTGCGGAAGTCCATAGAAATTTCCTGGATAGATACGAGAAGGAACCAAATAATCCCGGGCTCCCGTTTCTGGAATCGATTTCACTAAAATCGGTGTTGTAATTTCTAAAAACCCATGCTCATGCAAATAGTTTCGCGTGTGGTGCATGGTCAAATGGCGCGTGGCGAGGTTTCTTGCAATCTCTCCTCTCCGAATATCGAGATAACGGTATTTTAAACGGAGTTCTTCGTTGACATCGAGAAGATCATCGCTAATGGAGAAAGGAGGCGTCTTTGCAGGAGATAAGATCTCGAGTTCATCGACTTGGATTTCGATCTCACCTGTTGCGAGTCTTTCATTGGGTGTTCCTCGAGGAGCCACAACACCGCGAACGGAAATCACCCATTCGGCGCGCAGTTTGGAAGCAATGGTGTGAAGATCTTGATTTTTATTCGGATCGAAAATGAGTTGAGTCAATCCAAAACGGTCGCGAAGGTCAATGAAAATAAGCCCCCCTAAATCGCGTCGCCGGTGAACCCATCCTGAAAGTGTCACGCGTTTGCCCACAAAGGACATGTCTAAATCTCCACAGGTGTGGGTGCGGCGGTAATCGAATTTCATACGTGTCCTTGAAGGAAATTTTCCAGTTTGGAGAGAGAGATTTTCTGAGCTGTTCTTGTCGCCATTTCTTTGATTTCGACTTCTCCCGTTTCCAACTCGCGGTCTCCCAAGATCACAGAGTAGCGGGCATTTTCGGCGTTGGCGAGCTGAAGGCCATTCTGTATTTTTTTACCCGAAAGATCCATTTCTGCAGCGATTCCCTGATGGCGTAAACGGCAGAGCAGGGCAAAGCAAGCCTCCATAGCCGTTTCACCCATCGGAATCAAAAAGAGAAGCGGGCGTAGTGGAGGAGGAAAGACGACGTCTTGTGCAACCATAGTCTGTAAAAGCCGTTCGATGCCTGTTGCAAACCCAACGGAAGGCAAATCAGGTCCTCCCAATGCACTCATGAGGCCATCATATCGGCCTCCTGCACCCAATGTATTTTGGGCTCCGAGCGATGCAGAGACCACTTCAAAGACAGTTTTATTGTAATAGTCCAGTCCTCGGACCAGCTTGTGATTGACGACGTAAGGGATTTTCTCCAATTCTAATAGCCGCTTGACTTGTTCAAAATGGTGCCGAGCGTCATCGGAGAGGAACTCTAAAATCGAAGGAGCATGTGCGAGTAAAGCTTGATCGCCTTCATCTTTGGAATCTAAAATACGAAGAATATTCTTAGTGAACCGGACTTGACTGTCAGCAGAGAGTTTTTCAAAATGCGGTTCGAGATATTTTTTTAAAGCATCGCGATAAGGAGTTCTAGAGGCTTCATCTCCGACGGAGTTGATCATCACTTTCAAACCCTTCAACCCGAGCCTGCGATAGGTTTCGCAGAGCAAATCGATCAGTTCAACATCTTGAGCAGGCTTACCGATCCCGATCGCTTCAGCGCCGAACTGGTGGTGCTGACGGTAGCGGCCTGATTGAGGTCTTTCGTAACGGAACATCGGTCCGATATAGAAAAACTTATGGAGGCCGGGAACTTGATCGAGATGTTTTTCAACAAATGATCGCATCACAGAGGCTGTCCCTTCAGGGCGAAGGGTCATAGATCTTTCACCTTTGTCCAAGAACGTATACATCTCTTTGGTCACGATATCAGAGCTTTCTCCGACGCCGCGGACAAAGAGTTCTGTTCTCTCAAAGAGAGGAGTCCTGATTTCTTTGAAACCGTAATCAGCCGCGCATTTGCGCATGATGTTTTCAACATACTGCCAATGGTCTGAGGCGCGCCAGGCATCTTCGGATTTGGGCTCTTTGGGTAAAATATCAAAGACGCCTTTAGGGATTGTATATTCCATAATATTGGACTGCCGATTCTACCCCTGAAAAGGTAAAAGCAGCAATAGTTATTTCTTAATGATACAGGTTCTAAGGGATTGTTACTTTTGCTTTGAAATTTTTTCTCTAAGGACATAGGGATCTAGATCAATTTCATCTCCCCAAGCCAAAGTATCTGTTCTTGGATCGATTCGGACTTGATTAAAGAAATCTACAGAATTCCAAGCTTCAAAAACACCATGTCCCACAAATTCTCTTAAATCAACCTCACCTTCAAGACTATCATCGAAGCGTATCCAAATATGGTAGTGGGGTTTTGGCTCGCAAGCCACTATTTTTGCTCTTTTAAATCCATACGAGAAGAATACTAAAAAATTCAGAAATTGTCGGTATATTTAGCATTATTTGAATGTCTAGATAGTAATCATGTGAAATATTTGACTTTTTCGAATGACGCGATGCTGTTATCTGTAAATTTTTGCGGATTTTTATCTCCTAAACATATGAAGAAGGAGAGGTTTTCTTATCGCGATAGCCAAAAACTGCCAGCACTGCTGTCAGAAATTAGCTAGAGCCATAATATATCAGTGAAAAGTGAGAATTCTAACTTATTTCTTCATGAGATTTGAGAGAATGAGGTCGATGGATGAAATCCAGTGGGAAAGCTGGCTTTCTTTTTTGTGCGCTAAGTGATCTTCATAGAGTTGGTGGAGCTGTTCCATAAAAGGAAAAGGGAGCCACTCTTTGCCGGCAAACTCGGTCATATAAAAACCCAAAGATCGGGGTTGGCGAGGGGGATAATGCTCAAAAGTATCGATTAAGGTTTTTAATTGGATCAAAACATCACTTTTTTTCCGTTCGAGAAATTCAACCAAATTTATACTATCCAAGAGCTGATGCCAAACCTGGGAAAGATTTTGCGCATAGTCGGGATTGCGGCTAATATCTTCTTTTGTGAGCTGGACAAGAGCTTTTTTTAATGAAGATAATTCGAGCTCCAATTCTCCGGCCAGGGCGCTTTTTTGACCCGCTAGGGGGCGGGAAGCTAAAAATAGGGCTGTTTTTCGGACGTAGGCGCAAAGACAGGCCATGAGCAAAGCAGTGGGATTTTTTTTAGCAAGCTCTTCAGCGCTTTCTTTATCGGCTTTGAGCTTTTCAACGCGTTGCACTGTCAACCAATCTTTTGATTGATTCCCAGGATCTATGGACGTTTTAAAATCGGTCATTTCTTAATCTTGTATAATAATTTTAATTATTATATTCATTGAAAAAGATTTTTCTAATCGGGGAGAAATCAATTGACATAAGGTTGTTAGGACAAGTATCATTTTTCCTTTTAAACGTATGAACTAAAGGGTTTGGTCAACGCGTGAAATGGTTGCAAATTTTTAAGCCCGCTCCTGTGATCAGCGAGATCCAAGATCAGGATGTTGTCAACTCCAAGTATAAATACTGGCGCTGGCGCATCTTCATTGGAATGTATGTGGGTTACGTTTTCTACTATCTCTCACGTAAAAGTTACACCTACATCATGCCGCTCCTGATTCAAGACTTAGGAATGACTAAGAGCGACTTAGGAATTTTGGGCAGCCTTTTTGCCATTATCTACGGCTCTAGCAAATTTTTAAGCGGTATCATTTCAGACCGGTCCAATCCTCGTATTTTCATGTCAATCGGACTCATGTTGACGGGTGTCCTGAATATCTTGTTCGGTATGTCTTCTTCCCTTTGGTTGCTAGCTGTCTTTTGGGGATTGAACGGGCTTTTCCAAGGCTGGGGCTGGCCTCCTGTCGCCAAACTTCTGACCCATTGGTATTCTCAAAAAGAGCGCGGAACTTGGTGGGGAACCTGGAACTCTTCCCATAATGTCGGCGGCGCTGTGGCTTTTTATATCGTTGTGACAGTAGCGCAACTGCTCGGATGGCGCTATGGAATGTATGTGCCTGGAATTATTTGCATTGGGGTGGGGTTATTCACCTTTTTCTGTCTCCATGATACCCCCGCGGCTCTTGGTCTTCCTCCCATTGAAAAGTTTAAAAATGACTATCCCCCCAGTAGGAAAGTCGATGAAAATATTAGTTTAAAAGAGCTCCTTGTCAAATACGTGATCAATAACGGCTATCTATGGGTGCTCGGGATTGCCTATTTCTTTGTCTATGTCATCCGCGGCGCTTTCAATGAATGGTCCCCTCTTTTTTTAATTGAGACAAGGGGATATCCCTTATTCACTGCCAATGCTTCCATTATCTGGTTTGAAATTGGGGGGCTTGTGGGAAGCTTAGCTGCAGGCTGGGCATCGGATAAGATCTTCAAAGGGCGCCGAGGTCCTATCAATACTCTGTTTGCACTTGCCGTCATTGGAGCGATTGTCGCTCTCTGGCTGGCTCCTCCAGGGAATTTACTCTTGGACTATTTTTTAATCTTTATGATCGGGTTCCTCATTTTCGGCCCTCAAATGCTCATTGGAGTTGCGGCTGCTGAGCTTTCGCATAAGAAAGCAGCAGGCGCCTCCACAGGATTTATTGGATTTATCGCTTATTTGGGATTTGCGGCTGCTGGATATCCTTTGACCAAGATCATGGAAGCAGCAGGATGGAACGGCTTTTTTATTGCTCTAGCGGTTTGCGGAGTCATCAGCGTTCTGCTTTTAGCTCCGATGTGGGCTATCAAGTCTAACCCCAAGTTTATGTCGGATGAGAAACCAACCCCAGTTGCAGAGCCTACAGAGGCTTAGTTTCCTTTAGCTTTCTCGCAAGGCTTACATTTTTTCTTCTTTTTACCCTCTTTCTGCTTGCTCACGTATTCTTTTTTAACAGCAGGTGTCTCAGCTTCAATATAAATTGGGGAGAAAAAAACGGCCATGACAGCGCCTGTCAACATGACAAATCCCATATTTTTTAGCATCCAAAGTCTCCTTTTTCTGTCGTGATCAAGAGAGGGCAGCAGAGGGCAACTACTTTTATCAACGCCCCACGCGTGGGGAGTGAACTCAGTTTTAGCTGTTTCGGCTGACGTGAAAGCTCTTGAGGTTCTCTGATCGAAGTCAGGTTCATATTAATTCAATATGGACCTGACTTCGATCAGAGAACCTCGAGGCTTTGACGCAGCCCAAACAACCAAAACTGTGCTCACTCCCCACTAGACCTTAAACTACGACAAAGCTACACTTTGCTTCAACTATGTATATTCCCCTTCACGTCCATTCCCAGTTCTCGATTTTGAATTCGACAGCCGCTATTGAAGACCTGGTAGAAAAAGCAAAAACCGCCGGTCTGCCTGCCTTAGCCCTTACAGATGAAGGGAATATGTATGGGGCGATTGAATTCTACAAGGCGTGTCGCGAGGCTAAAATCAAGCCGATTATCGGCTGCGAACTGCATCTTGCCCCCTTTTCACGATTAGATAAAAAAAGAATTCCGGGGACGCCAGCGGGGTTTCCTTTGGTACTTCTAGCAAAAAATAAGCAAGGATACCAAAACCTTTGCAAGCTCAGCTCGGCAGCGCATATCGAGGGATTTTATTATACGCCCCGTATCGATAAAGCACTTTTGGCTCAGCATGCTGAAGGGCTCATTTGTCTTTCGGGTCCGCTCCAGGGACTCATTCCGTACCTGATCATGCAAGGAAAGGAAAAAGAGCTACTCCAGGAAGTCGAATGGTTTCAGCAGCTTTTCAAAGATGATTTCTATTTTGAGCTGCAACGCAATCCCATGTCGGAAAACGATATCAGCCAAGATGGCATGGACAAGGAAGGATGGCTTCTCCAAAATTATCGGGATTATGCCCGGAATCAAGAGATTGTGATTCAGAAGCTCGTCGAGCTAGGGAAACAATACGGCATCCGCTGTGTGGCGACTAATGCCGTCCACTATCTGGAGAGAAGCGATTGGAAAGCGCATGAGATCTTGATGAACATCCAATCGGGAGAGCCGTGCGAAATCTGGGAAAGGGATTCTCAAGGAAATCCTAAAAATCGGGTTCTGAATCCCAAAAGACAGGTCTATTTCACCCATGAACTCTATCTCAAAACGCATGAACAGATGGCAGAGCTTTTTGCAGACCTTCCTGATGCAGTTGATGCAACAGCCGATATTGCGGCAAAAATTAACCTAGAGCTCGACTTCAAGGCCCGCTTTTATCCTGTCTTCACTCCCCCAGAGGGCTTTACCAAAGAAGATTACCTTAGAGCGCTTTGTAAAGAGGGAATTCCCCATCGGTATACTCCTGAGCGATTGGCCAAGGTGCAGGAAAAATATCCTGGCAAAGATCCCCTGCAGGTAGTCCATGACCGTTTAGCCTATGAGCTGGATATCATCATCCCCAAAGGCATGGGCGATTATATTTTGATTGTCCACGACTTTATCTCCTGGGCAAAAAATCGCGGGATTCCCATGGGTCCCGGACGAGGCTCAGGAGTCGGGTCGATTATCTTGTTCTTGATCGGCATCACCGATATCGAACCGCTCAGGTTTAACTTGTTCTTCGAGCGGTTTATCAATCCCGAGAGGATCTCCTATCCCGACGTCGACGTCGACATCTGCATGGACCGCCGAGGAGAGGTCATCGAGTATACCGTGCAAAAATATGGGAAAGACAAAGTCGCCCAGATCATCACCTTCGGAACGATGAAGGCTAAGATGGCGATCAAAGACGTGGGCCGCGTTTTGAGCATGCCGCTGCCTAAAGTCAATGCGATTGCCAAGCTAGTACCGGAGGACATCGGCATCACGCTCGATAAGGCTTTGGAAGATCCTGATCTTAGAAAGGCCTATGACACCGACCGTGAAGTGCAAGAGCTGATCGATATCGCTCGCCGTTTAGAAGGATCGGTCCGCAATACCGGCATCCATGCCGCCGGATTGATTATTTCTGGTGATCCGCTCACGGAACACATTCCGGTCTGCTCGGCTAAGGACAGCGAAATTTTAGTCACGCAGTTCTCTATGAAGCCCGTCGAAGCTGTCGGCATGCTCAAGATCGACTTCCTGGGGCTTAAAACTCTCACGTCTATTCAGAAGACCGTTGATGCAATCCGCATCAGCCATGGCAAAGAGATCGACTGGGTGAATTTGCCCTTAGAGGACAAGATTACCTTTAACCTGATGAACCAAGGGAAGCTCAACGGTATCTTCCAGATGGAATCGACAGGCATGCAGGAACTCTCCCGCCAGCTCCATATCGATAAGTTTGAAGAGATCATCGCCGTTGTGGCACTTTACCGTCCGGGTCCTATGGAGATGATCCCCTCCGTCATCTCTCGTAAACACGGCAAAGAACCCATCGAGATCGACCATCCCCTCATGAAAGATGTCCTATCCGAGACCTACGGCATCATGGTCTATCAAGAGCAAGTGATGCAGATCGCCAGCCTCCTAGCGAATTACACTCTCGGGGAAGGTGATGTGCTTCGCCGTGCGATGGGTAAAAAAGACCGGGAAGAGATGGCCAATCAACGGGAGAAGTTTCGGACAGGGGCCCTGCAAAAAGGCCTAGATCCTGAAACAGCGATGAAAATTTTCGATAAGATCGAAAAGTTTGCTTCCTATGGCTTTAACAAATCGCATGCCGCCGCTTACGGCTACCTAGCTTATGTCACAGCTTATCTCAAATCCAACTATCCCGGCGCATGGATGGCTGCTCTCATGACCTGCGACCGCGATGATGTCACAAAAGTGGCTAAGCTGATTGGAGAGAGCCAGGCGATGAATATTCCCATCCTACCTCCCGATGTGAATGAATCAGGACAAGAATTTGTCGCAACTCCCAAAGGCATCCGTTTTGCCATGGGCGGCATCAAAGGCGTCGGAGAAGGCGTTGTAGAAGCTATTATCCAAGAACGGACCAGCAAAGGTCCTTTCCACTCCCTTTTTGATTTCTGTTCCCGGATCGATACTAAAAAGATCGGTAAGAAGACCATTGAAAACCTCATCGAGGCAGGCTGTTTTGATTTCACAGGCTCTAACCGCCAAACGATGATCCTTCCTTTGGAAGAGATGTATCTGACAGCGATGCAAAAGCAAAAAGAGATCTCGAAGGGATTCATCGATCTGTTTGGGGAGAGTGCGGATTCAGCTCCTGCTCCGCTGCAGCCTCAAGAAGAGACGCCTCTTTCTAAGCAGCACATGCTGCGCCGTGAAAAAGAGCTGCTCGGCTTCTATGTGACAGGCCATCCCCTCAATGAATTTAAAGCGCTCATCCAACGACTTTCCTGTGTTCCCTTTGCGCAAGTCAGCCAGCTCGAACACGATGCTGTTCTGCGCACCGCCTTCATCGTCGATGAAGTCCAAGTGAAAACTTCGGCGAAAACGCAGAAGAAGTTCGCCATTTTAAAAATCAGCGATGGGACAGACCGGCTAGAAGTTCCTGTTTGGCCTGAGCTCTTTGAAGAAAAAGGACATCTGCTCATCGATAATCAGCTTCTCTACGCCATTCTTCAAGTCGACAGGCGAGAGGGAGATTCTAAACTCCAATGCCGCTGGCTCGATGATCTGACTAAAGCGGATGAAGAGATGATGAGACAGTGTGAGACAGCCTTTGATCAACTGAAAGTTCAGCAAAAGAACATGGCCCGCCGTGATAAAAAAGCTCCCCCTAAACAGGAGAAAAAAGAGATGAAAGGGAAAGTCTTCCTAAAATTGAATGCCGACCAGGTCCGTCATAGCCATGTGCTCCACCTCAAGAAACTCTTCCGCACCTATCCTGGCAGTATGCCGCTGATCCTGGAATTTATCTCCTCTAACAAGACCCTCGCTCACATCGTGGTCGATGCCCGCTGGGGCGTCTCTTTGGAAAAAGAGTTAGAACAGGAGCTGCGCAAGCTTCCGTCTTTGATCCAGCTCAATGTCATCTAAGGAAGAAGAACAGGACCCTGCGTCCTGTTCTTCTTTAAGATCCATACTTTATCTTGGAAGCGTAATAGAGATTTCAGGTAATCCTGAAGCAGATTGTCCGATTTCAAAACCTGAGATATAATTTTTATCACTGAGTTTTGTTAGAATCATGTCAATCCAACTTTTTGATTTTTCAGAAGAATGTTGATAGGAAGTTCCTTCTATGAGTCCAAAATTAATATAGTCAATGATATGACCAGAATCGCGACTGTTTATGATCAACTTTGGCATTTTTTGATCGACTGATTCTTTTTGAATAGCCCGGATAGTCGCGTCGCAAATTTTGGAGAATGTCCATTGTTGGTTTCCAGCTAAGATAGGCTTTTCCCAAACTTGATTTAAGATTTCATCTTCAAAGCCCAGATTAGAGGTTGTGGCATTTTTGAGATCTGGTCTGCTCATCGATACAGGACTGACAGGTGCAGCATTTTCCGCGGGATTAGTTTTTTGGTCATCTGCGGGATTTGCCACTGCAGTAGGAGAATCAGTTTTTGGTAGGACTTCCTCAGTTGCCTTTGTGACCGAAGAGGGTGACAAGCCTTTATTAGCTTGGTTAATTTTTTGAGGATTGAGTTCAATTTGGATTTCAAGCTTTGAAGTAGCTTCATTGAGGACGATCTTAAAATCTGCGATGTATTTCTTATCTTTCAGTTTTTGTAGAGAGAGATGAACCCAACTATTTCCTTTGTCTGCAGCATTTACATAACTCTGTTCACCCAGTCCAAAGTTTAAAAGATCAAGAATTCTGCCACCGTTTATTGTTATATGATTCTTTTTGTCTTTATAAGACTCACTTCGAATAGCATCGATAGTCGCTTGGCAAACATCTTTGAATGTCCAGGATTGTTGTTCTCCATTCAAAATGTGCAAGAACTGTTTTTTTTCCAGATCTTCTAACGGAAAACCTAATTTATCGGCAGATGCTTGAAAGATCGCCGGTTTTGAAGGTTGCATCATTTTACTAACAACCCAAAAGAGAACAACACCCAGTGCGAGTGCAAAACAGGCTCCTACTTTAATATCGATATTTTTTAATGTTTGCGGAATTGTTCTTGGAAGTTCTCTTAAATTTATATTTGGAATGAAACTGATTCTTGTCATAGTTATAATCTCCTAAATTTTCGGAAAATAATAACAATAGTTGTCTGTTTTAATACAGAGTTAAATGGATTAGAGAGAATCGCATTTGGCAGCCATGATAAAATCATTTTCGGAGAGACCGTTGATTTTATGGGTCCAAAGTAAAATTTTTACTAATCCCCATGAAAGATAAATGTCAGGGTGGTGTCCTTCTTGTTCGGCAATGGATCCGATCTTGTTGGTGAAGGCCAGGGCCTGCTTGAAGTCTTTGAAGGGGTATTCTTTCTCCAGACGGTGTTCGTCGATGATTTTCCAGCCGTCGAGCTGTTTTAGAAGAGCCTTTAACTGCTCTCCTTTGAGGGGAGGCGTGGTCTTAGAACAAGGGATACATTTTTTTTTAGATAGATCCATAATGGCTCAAAGATATCAAAAAAAATTTATTCTTTAAATACCCTATTAGATTCCTGTGGGGCTCGTTGACTTTATCGGAAATAGTTGCATAATGGTTCAGATATGAATTTACTCAAAAAATTGTCTTTAGCTTTGGTCTTGCTTTCAGCTCCTCTCACAGCTGCCTATACCATTAAAGATGGAAAGGTGATGAATACCGAAGAAGTCGCAACGATGTCGGTGCAAGAACATTGGGGACTCTTGCTGGAAGCGGTTCAGACTGAAAATTGGGAAGTGGTCATCCAACAGTCGACAATCATGATTCAAAATTTTCCCGACTCTCCTTTTTACCAAGAGTCTTTTTATTTTTTTGCGATGGGATCTTTTCATAGAGGCGACTACGATGTCGCTAACCAATATTTGAGTACTTATCTTAAAAAACAGACGGCTCTACAGCATTTTAGAGAAGCCATCGAGTTGAAATTTCAAATCGCAGAAAAATTCTGTAACGGCTACAAAAAACATATCGGGGGCATACAGCTGCTGCCTAAGTGGATGCCTGCCAAAGACGAAGCAATCGAGATTTATGACGAGGTCATTAACGCGCTTCCCAATGATGATCTAGCTGCAAAGGCGTTATTTGGAAAAGGAAAGCTGGTTTTAGACCAAGATGAGTACAATTCGAGCATTGAAATCTTTCAGACGTTGATCCGCCGTTTTCCTAAACATCCGCTTGCTCCAGAGGCTTACGTCGCGATCGCACGTGTCTATTTGATCGAATCGAAGGAAAGATATCCTGATGCAGACTTTTTAGACTTAGCGACCATTAACCTGAAAAAATTCCGGCAAGATTTTCCCTCTGATGATCGGTTAGCAGTAGCTGAGGATATTTTGAGTGATATGCAAGAAGTTTATGCGAAAAGCTTCTATGAGATCGCCCAGTTCTATGAACGGACGAAAAAGCCTCACGCATCGATTCTCTATTACTCTAAAATTGTTAAAACTTTCCCTAATACCAAGGCAGCTGAAAATTCTAAAAAACGGCTCCATGCTCTACGTCCTGCTGCCAGTGCCAACTCGAATATGGCCCAAGAGACCAAAAAGGAAACGGGAGAAATAGGACAAGCCCCCCATCATGAAGCAAATACGACTCCTGTTGCAGAACCTGAGGAAAATATCTTATTCCCTCCTCGCGCTTAGTTTGACGAGCTGTGGTTACCATACTGCTGCATCCGACGACAAGACGACGATTTCTATCCCTTATGTCACGGGAGATGCGCAAGGTCAGCTCACAGCTGAACTGATACGGCAACTCTCCAATTCCAATATCTATGATTTTGTTAGAAGTGATGGAGATTTAATCTTGAAAGTTACCTTAGTGGGAGACAAGAACGATATTGTCGGTTTCCAATACGACCTGACCACCAAAAAGGGAAAAATCGAACGGAACCTCATGGCGCAAGAAAACCGCCGCACGTTGACAGCTCAGGTTATTTTAACACGCGGATCCACTGAGGAAGTCGTGATGGGCCCCGTCAATATTATCGCAACAACAGATTATGATTATATCGATGTCAATTCGTTAAAAGAGGTCTCTTTCATTAATCCTCACGGAAAGCGGGAAAAAACAATTAATTTTTCTTTAGGCCAGTTGGATTCCATTGAGGGAGCTCAAGACGCTGCATTAACACCCGTTTATCGGCAGCTTGCGCAGAAGATCGTCATTGCTTTGCAGCGCAGTTCTATGAGCTTATCTGACTAAATTCTCACATGATCTTTTCGCACTTTTCAGCTTTAAATCGGATCATTGACTATGCCCCATATTAGAAAATATGAGGTATAGTCAATGATCCGATTTAAAGCGAAAATTGTCGGAAAGCCCATGGAGAGAGTTTAGTCGGATAGGCTCATGACGCTTTCGGACGATTGATCGAAGAGATAATCGCTTCCGTGTCTATCACTTCAGTGAGAAAATGTTCTAACACTTTCAAAATGAACTTCGGTGTGTTGTAAACACCTGCGGTTGAAAAGACAATTTCTAGATGAGGTTTAGTGTTTTGAAGAAGGGCGATAAAGGTGATCGTCAGGGATGTTTCTTGGAGCATTTTTGGTAAAATCCAAACGACGAACTGTTCGTTAAAAAGCGTTACTTTATCGGGCGTTTCCAAAACATGAAAATAATGCATCAAATCTTCATGGGTTGTCACTTGGTCGAATTTTTCATGCTTGAGCAGGCCTAAGTCGTGCAACATATTCAGGTCGACGGTGATAACACCATCGGGAGCATGTTTCGGCAAGTTTTGAGAGAATTCAACAAAAGCTTCTTCCAACTGTGATGGCGACATCATCTATGCCCACCTCTCCCTTGATGATTTGTTTTCTAAATACCTATCCCCGCATGACATATCAACTAATTTCTTTAATATATTTTAACCACTTCAGGATCAATGCATAAGAAAAGACTGCTTTTCGAATAAGTGCAAATTCAGGCATAAGTATTGGCCACTATGCTGGGACGAGCGTTCATTTTTCTTTCATTCTTTTTACCGATTCTGGAGGCAAAACCTCTTAAAGTAGAGGTCTCAGCACCTTCAGCGATTCTGATGAATGCCGAGACAGGCGCCATCCTCTATGCGAAAAATATCCACGAGAAACAGTATCCTGCGAGTACGACGAAAATCGCCACGGCTCTCTATGTTCTAGAGCAAAAGGAAGAAAAGCTGAACGATATGTTAGAAGTCTCTTACCAGGCTTTAAAAACAGTCCCGGCTCATTTAAGACAAGCTTCTGACTCCAAATACTCCTCCCACACTCTTGAGCCTGATGGAACTAACATGGGCCTTCGGCCCGGTGAGTCGCTTTCCGTGTATAGCCTTCTCCATGGCCTTCTTTTAAGTTCAGGCAATGATGCGGCAAATGTGCTAGCGGAATATACCAGCGGTTCCCTAGATCAATTTGTTACCGAGCTTAACGTGTTTTTTAAGTGCCATGGGATTCGAGAGACTCATTACACGAACTCTCACGGCCTACACCATTCTCAACATTGGACGACTGCCTACGATATGGCACTCATGACTAAGCTGGCATTAAAGAAAGCCGTTTTTAGAGAGATTGTTAAAACATCCCGCTACCATTGTCCTCAGAGCAATAAGCAGCCTGCCCGGTATCTTTCCCAGCATAATAAACTTCTAAGGCCAGGACCGTATTTCTATCCTAAAGCAATCGGTGTGAAAACAGGGTATGTGGCAAAGGCGGGACATACGTTTGTAGGGGCGGCAACGCATGAAGGAAGAACGTTGATCGCAGTCCTGCTCAATTGCGCAGAGAGCGCGCATCGATTTAGAGATTCGATCAAGCTGTTTGAAGCCGCTTTTGCAGAGAAACTCATCGCTCGCGTGCTGTTTGCCAAAGAAAGCGATAGCTTTTCTCGTGTGATCAGCGGAGCTCAAGGTCCTTTAGATGCAGTTCTGAAAGAAGACTTAGTCTTGAATTATTATCCGGCTGAAGAACCGGCATTTCGGGCTGAAATTGCGTGGCATCCCTCTAAGCTTCCGATTAAATCGCAAGAAACGGTTGGTACCTTACGCTTAGTGGCAGAAGATGGAACCATTTTACGCCAACTTCCGGTGTTTGCTGCCCATGATGTCAATCAAAAGTGGTGGTCTGTCATGGGAGATTTATGCCAAGACTACAAGCCGTTCCTTCTAGCGGTATTCTTAGGCGGTCAAGTCTTCTTGCTTCTTTTCTATTTCTTGAGAAAGAATCAAAAAGTCGCTTAAAGAGAGATTTTCAGGTCTGACCTGCAGTCCTTTCCCGATTTTTTCTAATCCTCGATCGATGCTTTCAAGAGTGTAAATCAGTTTCAGAGAAGCGCGGATCATTTTCCTCCGTTGCTGAAAGGCCCGGCGTGTCATCGCAAAAAAGGCTTCTTCAGAAGAAACGGGCGGATGATCTTTTAAGTGAAATTTTACGACAGCCGATTTGACGCGGGGAGGTGGATAAAAACATGTGGGCTCTACAGTAAACCCGTATTCCGGCTGAGAATAAAATTGCACAAACACGGTAATGGAACTGTAATCTTTTGTGCTAGGATGTGCTATAAAGCGGGCAGAGACTTCTTTTTGCACCATGACGGTGATGGACTCAAAAAATTCTTTTTTAGGAAGAAATCCTGTTAAAATGGGGGTGGTAATTTGATAAGGGAGATTTGCCACTAACTTGGTCTTAGGCTTTAAAAGTTTAGAGAGATCCTGCTCGAGGATATCGCCTTCGATCACGTTCAAACGGCCATCTTCTGTTTGCAACCTGGTAAGAGCCCTAGCAAATTTTCGATCTTTTTCTACAGCCAAAACATGAGCGCCGCGAGCTAGTAATTCTTCTGTCAGCACGCCAGGACCAGGGCCAATCTCTAAAACCGAATCTCCCGGCTGAACTCCTGCCAAGGTAACGATCTTGCGGATAATGTTGCCGTCGATGAGAAAATTTTGAGAAAGGCTTTTTTTAGGAAAAGCATCGATTTCTTCAAGAAAAGCGCGCAATTCGGATGGTTTATAGAGTGGCATTATTTAGCCAAAA
This sequence comes from Parachlamydiales bacterium, assembly GCA_003153295.1. Classification (GTDB taxonomy): domain Bacteria; phylum Chlamydiota; class Chlamydiia; order Chlamydiales; family Rhabdochlamydiaceae; genus PALSA-1444. The sequence goes on from PLXY01000003.1 coordinate 52,144, forward strand.
AAGGCTCAAAGCGTGCAGGAATATCGAGAGATTTCTCATCGAAGTTAAACCGTTGATGGAGTCTTGTTAGATAAGATTTATACTCTTGCTCAGCAGTCTGATTGAGCAGTTTCTCTTTCAGGTCATTGGAGATCGCTGTAAAAGTAGGAGGGTTGGTCTTTATGTGCTCTTTCAGATGAAAAATACGGACAACAGTGGTTCCATCCCGGCTCAGCTGGGCTGTAGGAGGACTCCACTCAGAAGGTTTTAATTTAGAAAGCGCGTCGCGGTGAGCTTGAGAGACGGCTTTATCTTCTAAAGAAAATTCTTGAGAGACAGCAAGGGTTGCAGTGGATTCTGGAGGGAGCTGCGCTTTATAAAGATCTGCAGCAACTGTCAAACTTTCCTGTGCTTTTTCTTTCAGCGCAGCGAGTTTAAGAGCGATTTCTTGACTGGAGGCTTCGTCAGCTGCGCGGATTGTCACAAACTGATACTTCCATTCTTCTTTGGCAGGATTCTCTTGGAGATATTTCTGATAAGCGTCCTTGATTTCCTTGGAGGTCACTTTTTGCAGGACTTTCGATGTCACGCGGAATCCTTGGATTTTCTGTACGAGCATATCCTGATGGACCATATCGCGGGCTTCATCATAGGAGATACCGAGTTTTTCTAAAGCGCCCATCACGCCGATCTTATCATTGCTGAAACGATTTTGGATTTCCTCTCGTACTTCACCATCAGACACCTTGACTTCTCGGCTTTCAGCATCCCCTACCATGAGTTCGCGATCCACCATTTGCTGGAGTGTTTGCCGCCATTGTGTTGAGTAGAATTGATACCGCGCCGTTTTTGATTCCATGTATTGCGGATAATAACGGCTTAAAAAAACATCCATCTGTTTCATCACATCGAGGACGGAGATATTTTTCCCATTCAGATTAATCAAAATCCGGTTTTGGACCACGATTTCTTGAACCTGCTCAACGGGGGGCATTGGAGGGTTTTGCGCTGCAACAGTTCCGAAGAGAAGAGCTGAAAAAATGAGTGTTTTAAGCATAGGATAAGATGGTACCATATTGAAGATTTTTTGTTATCCTTTTTGAAAAGTAATTTTTTCTTGGATATTTGGAAATGAACCTCGAAGATTTGATGCAAAATGATAGAAACCTTCTTGTTGAAATAGGCTGTACTAAATAATTTAATCGTAATAAAATCTCTTACGAAAAAAGAGGTTAATATGTCTGTTGCTAAAATCGATGTCACGACTGCTACGCTACCTGTTCTGGTTGCACAATCCTTGGAAGACAATATGCAGATAGCTAAAAAATTATTACCCGCCCTTAAAAGATTAGATGGCGATATTCATCAACTCATTCGAACCGTAAAGGACGAGAATTCCTCTGATTTGCATACTTTAAGTGAGTCGTATGACAGTTTTTATCTGCAGCGAGGTCAATTAACTATTCTTAACGAATCCAATGATTTAACAAACTTTCAAAAAAAGGAATTTGATACGGCTCTTAAAAATATCACGGATATGATGGGTTTGATACAAACCCTCATCAGTTCGTCCAGTTCAGATAAAACCCCAGGTAAATCCCCTCGTTTATGCACCATAACCCTCGAATGGATTCATTCTGCCAGCGAAATGCTCGCAACACCTAAACCCCTTGAAACTCATCAAATAACTTTTACGACAAATGCAAAAATTGCAAGTGCTGTCCAAAAAGGATTTATTGAACTGACAGAAATATTTAAACGAACCAAAGAGGAACTCAATTCGAATAACAATAATTCTATGCTAGAGAAATTGAAATTGATTGAGGCTAAACAAAAAAAACTAGACCGAGTTGTGCAAAATAGTGAGCAATTAAGTGTAAATCAAAAGAATATATTTAAATTATTCTTTGAAACCTGTGAGACACCCCGAGTTCGATTTCTTACAAATTGGGGTTTAATTGGGCGCTACCAATTTATGCAAGACGTGGATGCTCCCGATTTATCTTTAGATGGAAGCAATCCTGAGTTTCAGATCACTCAGTTTTTGGACCCATCTAATAATACCCCAATGGTAAGCTTATCTTCTAAGGTTGCTATACCTAAAGAAAAATCGACAGAGGAAAAAAAAGAAAGTAGGGATAGAGCACCCTCTTCAAGCGAACCTCCAGGTCCAAATCTTCAAAGAAAACCATCCCTTAGTTTGAGCAGCAGCTTCAATAGACTAAGTCTCAATCTTTTTAAACGTGAGCCCTCCAAAGATTCAAATTCCAGTCTCACAGGGGAAGAAAAATCTAAAACGGAAGATGCTAAAACCACTTCTGGGAAATCTAAAGAAGAACTGAGTCCTAAAGAGAAAAAACCAGATACATTTAAATTAGAAACAAAGCCGGATGCTAGTTCTTTCAATACTCCGACCGAAAGTCCTAAGGACAAGTATCTGTCAGAACCACCTTTATCTCCTCCTAGTGATAGATCAAAACCAGCTGATCCCTCAAAATTACGCAAATCGTCAGTTATCAAGGATTGGCTAAATAAAGGAAAAGAGACCAAAGCCAATTCCAAGCCTTAGTTAGATAAAGATGACTTCATATGGGCATGAGTTTTTCTTAAAAACTCTTCTAAATCTATTTCTGTCGATGAATCTATCGTGAAATGAGCCCGAGAAAAATCGTGTTGTTTTGTAAAGCTATTGGGGACCGCAAAAGTCAAAAGTCCAGCGGTAACCGCTGCTTGAACACCAGGACCGCTGTCTTCAAAAGCGATGCAGCGGGAGGGATGGACTCCTAACTGTTTAGCGGTATGGAGATAGATATAAGGCTTAGGTTTATTCGTTCCTTCCGGATCGGAATAATCATCCAGGTCGTCTTTGCCGGAGATAATGATATCAAAGAGTCCTGCTAAATCAAACCGGTTCAAATTTAAGAGAAGTTCTTTTTTTGCTGCGGCAGAAGCGACTCCCATTTTAATTCCGAGGGTGTGTTTTTGCTCAGCTAGTTGTCTGACAAGCTTCAATGTTCTTTCGATCGGAGTAACAAGGTGAGAATGCAACTCCCGAAAAGCTTTTCGAGTATCTTCTAAAAGAGCTTCGGGTGAACCCACCTTTATTTTTTCATGGAGTTTTTGTGCGATATGCGGTCCTGAGAAGCCAGCAAAAGCTGCAGATTCTTCCAAAGTAAGGGAGCCTCCATGTGTCTGAAGAGCGACTTGCCAGCTTAAAAAGTAAGCGTGTTCACTGTCAATGAGTGTTCCGTCGCAGTCGAAAATAATTCCTATCGTCATGGTTTTTTCCTTTTGAGCGAGATCGCAAAAAAACCGTCCATTCCATTGGCAAGAGGTAGCGTCTGAAAGGTTTCAACGATTTCTAATCCAAATGTCTCTTGGAAGTAAGCGGCTTGCTGCTCGTTTTCTTGCGGCAAGATACTGCAAGTCATGTAAACGATAGTGCCGTTGGGGTGTAGATATGAAAGGGCTTCTTGGAAGATCTCCCGTTGTTCTAAGATCAGATTTTCTAAACGAACAGGTTCGAATTTCCATTTTAGATCGGGATTGCGGCGGAAGGTCCCGGTTCCGGTACAGGGGACGTCGACGATAACCCAATCCATTTTGTTTTTTTGAGAAGAAGTGAGAGAGAATTGAACATTTTGGATGCCGGCGCGGTTCAAACGTTTGCGAGCTTCTTGGAGGGGGTGCGGCCGGATGTCATGTAAATAAATTTGCCCTGTATTTTCCAAACGATGCGCAAAAGCTAAGGTTTTTCCTCCGGCTCCAGCACAAAAATCGAGAACATGTTGTTTTAGTTTTACTTTGACGAGCTCTGCAGCCATCTGGCTTGCCTCATCTTGAATTTCAAAAAGACCTTCTGTGAATTCAGGCAGAGTGAAAAAATTAATTTTTTCATGAAAATGAATTCCATGAGGTGATTGAGGGCAAGCTGAAACTTTAAAATGGGACCATTTTTGTAAGAGCTGATCGCGCGATATTTTTAGGGGATTGGCGCGGACTGTCAATGGAGCGCGAACGTTGCTGATCAAACCGATCTCTTGCGTTTTTTTTTCGCCATAGGCTTCGACGAGCAGTTCGTAAAGAGAAAGCGGCATTCCATAACGGACATGAACGGGGATCGTCGTATCCTGGAGATGGGTCAGCGGCTCTAAAGGCGAAGGGCCTAACTTTAGATGTTGATAAAGGTTTTTCCAGCGGATGTAGTGGTATAGAGTTTCACTGATAAAAAGACGGTCTTTAGAGCCTAGCGCTTTATGGAAACGAAAATAGCGGCTGAGCAAAGCGTCTAAAGGAATCTTTTGCGATTCCAAGCTTTCCAAAACTGTAGAAAGATGATATTGTCTAAATTCCATATGGATTGCCGACATTATAACCTGAACTTGTTGGAGAAGAAAGATGAAAAAAGTTTTCTTTATGCTCGGGAGGATTTGCTTAAGCTTAGTTTTCATCTGCTGGGTTGCAAATCAAATTTTGAATTGGGACTTAACTCATCAAGCATTTGTCACAAGTCTTTGTGATTGGATCGTTTATCCCGGACTCCCTGATCAAGTTCAAAAACTTTTTAATCTCTTCCTTTCTTACTCATCGCTTCTCGTTGTGTTGGGCGCTATTTTTGCAGGACTGGGAGGTTTACTGGTCCTTTTGGGTTTTAAAATCCGTTTAGGGGCTATTTTGCTGATCCTTTTCTTGATTCCTATGACGATTATCATGCATGCTTTTTGGATGTATAACGGGGCGGTGCAGGAGAGCCAAATGGGGATGTTTTTAACAAATATTAGCATCCTGGGCGGTCTGTTGATTTTGGCTTCATGCAATAGTGGAGGAGAAGCGTGACATTTTCTTGGAAGGCCGCAGGAATTTTTGTCTTAAGCTGGCTCATTGTAGCGCTAGGACAGCCGGCCTGGAGTCCTTGGCTAGCTCCGATTGCCGCTTGCATAGGCTATGCGCTTTTTTGGAAATTAGCTGCTGAGATCCCTTTTTCTAAAAAAAGATTCTGGACGGCGACAGGATGGTTTAGCGCTGTGCAGTTGATCCAGCTTTCTTGGATGACGAGCGTCGAGTTCCAAGGTTTTTATATTCTATTAGTTTATTTTGCCGTGGCTTTTTGGCTGGGACTCCAGTTTGGTCTTGTGACGTTATTCATCGATAAAATCCCTATGGTCGCCACTGCAGCTTGCTGGACACTTCTAGAATGGGCGCGGCTCTATGTCCTTTGCGGCTTCACCTGGAATCCCGTGGGTTTAAGTCTTTCCGCGTTTGCAATGCCGATGCAAGCGGCATCTATTTTTGGAATTTTAGGCCTTTCTTTTTTAGTGATCTTGACCAACTTGGCCTTTTGGAAAAAACGGCGTGGTGTCGCAGTCTCTCTGGCACTTTTTCCTTATGTGTTCGGTATCATTCACACAGCCTTACATGCAGAGAAAATTGATCAAAGTCAGACGATGACAATCGGCCTGGTCCAGACAGGGCTTCTTCCTTCCCAAAAAATCCCTATCGATGGATTTTCTAAAGATTTTATTCCTCCCGCTCAACAGTGGCATCGTATTATTAATCTTCTCAAAGACACGAAAGAACCGATGGACTTAGTGGTCTTGCCAGAGTTTTCTGTTCCGCTTTCGGCAAATTATGACGCTTATCCCGGTTCTGTGGTGCGTTTTATTCTAGAAGATGTGTTTGGAGAAGAGGCTGTAAAAAATATCGGGATGAACCAAAAAACAAAAGTCTCGAATCAATTTTGGGTCCGTAGCATTGGAAAACTTTTTAAGACCGATGTTATTGCAGGTCTGGAAGCAGAAGACGAGGGGCATCATTTCAGTTCGGCTTTTTACTGCCAGCACGATCATGATAAAGTTCATCGGTATGATAAGCAGATTTTACTTCCCTTAGCAGAATATGTCCCTTTCGAATGGGTTAAATCGTTAACGCGCGCTTATGGGATCTCCGAGTTCTTTACTCATGGCAAAGAGTCAAAGGTTTTTGGAGGCAAAGTGCCGCTTTCAATGTCTATTTGTTATGAAGAGACCTTTTCTCACTTGATGCGTCAAAGCCGGCAGAAAGGGGCTAACCTTTTTGTCAATTTGACCAATGATAACTGGTATCCGAACTCACGGCTGCCTCAGCAACATTTTGATCACGCCCGCCTTCGCGCGATTGAAAATGGCGTGCCGATGGTCCGCGCTTGCAATACGGGCGTGACTGCAGCTGTCGATAGTTTAGGAAGGATCATTGGACAGATTGTCGATGAAAAAACAGCCGGTGTTTTGGTCGCAAAAGTGCCGCTTTATCACTATTCTACTCTATATAGTCTTTGGGGAGATTGGGGGATTGTTTTACTATCTTCCTTTTTTCTTTTAATTTGCTTTTATTCGGGTGGTTTTAGATTGAAGAGATGCTCTCACCCAAGCTAATTTTTTGGAGGTCTCTATGACTCAAAACATACTCTTTGGCATCAGATTGAGTGTAGATAGAAAATTCATTCACGGATTAATTGCACAAAGCTTTGATAAATATCATATTATTCCATTCGATGTTAATGAGAATCAGATGGTAGAGCTTGTAAAAAAACAGAGTCATAAAATCCCTTTTTGGAATACTCCTGCAGTCTTTTTATGTACGAGCTATTGTTGCTTGGGCAGGCTGGACGATATCCTCAATTGGTATCCTTTATTTAAAAAATGCAAAGCTGTTGCCATCATTCGTGTTTTGGATTCGCACAAAAATGATGAAGTGGAAGCTAGTGATTGGGATAAGAACTGCTGGGATCAGGCATGCCAGTTTCACTTTAAAAAAGATCGCATATTAGAAAATATCCCTTTTAAGGTCATTACTATCCGAAGTGACCAAACAGAGCTGACTAAGGAGCAAGTTGCCGATTTAAAAGGCATCGTCGAAGCTCAAGTGCCTAAAAAACTGACATGGAACAACATCAAAGGGCCTCTTCAGAAAGGGGGTGTAGTTCTCTTTTTAGTGACTGTCCTCGGACTGCTTTTCAACAATTTTTTTTGGAAGCCTCAAAAGAGTTGATCTTTTTTGCAGCCTCTAATTGCTATTTATTATTTTAGTTGCATCAAAAAAGGTTGGTCCCCGAATCATCCTTGTTTGGAAATCCCTCAATGCGATAGATTTCTTCTTAATGCCCTTAAAACAAAAAACCCTAAAAAAAGAAGTTGTCTTTCATGGCAAAAGCCTATTCATAGGCCAAGATGTCGTGGTAAGGCTGATCCCCGCATCTCCGAATACGGGAATAATATTCCGAAGAACCGATTTACCCGGAATGCCTTCTATTTCGGCCAAAACAGAACAAGTGCGAGATGCAACACGTTGCACAAAGGTTGTTGAGGGGGAGCATTCGGTTCAAACGATCGAACATTTCATGGCAGCAGTAAGAGCCAGCGAAATCGATAATTTAATTGTCGATATCTCAGGACCTGAAATGCCGATTTTTGATGGAAGCTCGCAGCCTTTCATGCAAATGATCGACGAAGCGGGACTGGTTGAGCAAGCAGAAGGCAAAGATTTATATGTTCTCGATCAACCTTTTTCGTGGTCACAAGGGGATACGTATTTGATTGCTCTTCCTGCTGAAGAATACCGCATTAGCTATACTCTCCATTATCCCCAATCGCCTTACCTTCGATCGCAATATTATTCCTGTGTTGTCAAACCCGATATATTCCGTACCGAAATCGCCCCTTGCCGGACCTTCACGCTTTATCAAGAAATTGCCCCTTTGATTGAAAAAGGGCTTCTTAAAAATGCTGCTTTGGATTGTGGAGTTGTCATTGATGGAGAAAAAGTCCTAAATCCTGAAGGAGTCCGTTTCCCTGATGAAATGGTACGACATAAGATTTTAGATATCATCGGAGATTTTGCTTTGCTCGGCTGCACTTTTAATGCTCATCTTATCGCGATTAAAACAGGCCATGCTGCTAATCACACCGTTGCTAAAGAGTTACGCAAATTTTTGAGGAAAAAATGAACGTCCATACGCCCCCGCAAATTGTTTTAGATGCAAAAAGGATCGCCCAAATTCTTCCCCATCGCTATCCCTTTCTACTCGTCGATCGGATCACTCATCTCGATTTGGAAGAAAATGTCATTATCGGCCAAAAAAACGTCACCATGAATGAACATTTTTTTGTAGGCCACTTCCCCGAAGTTCCTATCATGCCAGGCGTGCTTATCTTAGAAGCTTTGGCCCAGACCGGGGGAATTTTGGTTCATCAGAAACTTCAGACCGATAAAATCGCTGTTTTGTTAACCGTTAATAATGCAAAATTTCGCAAGCCTGTTGTTCCAGGAGATGTTTTACACCTGCATATTATAGGTCAGCATATCAGTTTTAAAGGGGGCAAAGTCTTAGCAAAAGCCTTGGTCAATGACCAAGTCGTTGTCGAAGCTGAGATCGGTTTTGCGCTCGTTGATCGGAAACAACTTTAAAAGGGACTCGAGATATGGCAAAAAATAACATTCACCCAACAGCTATCATCGAGCCGGATGCAAAAATCGGCAGCAATGTCACGATCGAGCCTTATGTGGTCGTCAAAGGAACTGTCACGATCGAAGATAATGTGACGTTAAAATCGCATGTCTATATCGATGGTTATACGACCATCGGCGCCGGCACCACCATTTGGCCGGGAGCCAGCATTGGAACTAAAACCCAAGATCTAAAATTCCGGGGTGAAAAAACTTTTGTCATCATCGGGAAAAATTGCGAAATCCGCGAATATGTCACCATCAACTCTTCCTGCCAAGAAAACTCTGTAGTCCGCGTCGGCGATCAATGTCTCATCATGGCCTATTGTCATGTAGCCCATAATTGCGAAGTCGGCAATCGTGTCATCATGGCCAACGGTGTCAACTTAGCCGGACATGTCGTCATCGAGGATTGCGCTGTGATCGGCGGAATGGCCGCCGTCCATCAATTTACCCGCATTGGATGTTATGCCATGGTCGGCGGTTTTAGTCGTGTAACCCACGACGTCCCTCCTTATTCCATTGGGGGTGGTGTCCCTTATAAGCTCGGCGGACTTAATTTAGTGGGCCTTAAACGTCACGGATTTCCCATCACCGTCCGGAAAGATTTAACCCGCGCTTTCAAACTCACTTACCGTTCAGGTCTGCGTCTTAAAGATGCTCTAGAAAGGATCCATCGTGATATTGAGCCTAGCCTTTATATTAAGCACTGGCTTCAATTCTGCAGGGCTTCTAGAAGAGGTTTGATTGGTCTCCATGGAAGCAATCGTCAGGCAGATGCCCTAGAGGAGTTGGAAGAATACGAAGAGTTGCTCCAAGAAGAAATGACTTAAATGAACATCGTTTTTTTCGGGACTTCTGCTTTTTCAGCTATTCTTTTGGACTGTTTGCTTAAACATAAGCTCAACATTGTGGCTGTGGTTACCAGAACCGATAAACCGCAAGGCCGCTCTCTAAAAGTCAGCGCTCCTCCTGTCAAAGAACTCATCCTTCAGTCATATCCTGATCTTCCTGTTTTACAGCCCGTCAAAGCCTCGACTCCTGAATTTGCAGAGCATTTGAGAAAATTTAACCCTGATCTTTTCATTGTTGCGTCCTATGGAGAGCTTCTCAAGAGCTTTATTCTGGATATGCCCTTTCTGGGAGCCATTAATGTCCATCCCAGCCTGCTGCCAAAATATAGAGGAGCGGCTCCCATGCAACGGTGTTTGATGAATGGAGACACGGAAACCGGCGTTACGATCATGAAGATGGTTTTAGAGATGGATGCCGGCGATATGTTGGAAAAAACAAAAATATCCCTTTCTTCCAGCACTACCTATGGCGAGCTCGAAAAAAAACTCTCTGAAGATTCATGTCCTCTTTTGATTAAAGTCATCCATCAAATCAAAGATGGAACTCTTCATCCTATTCCTCAAGATCCTATGCAGGTTGTTTTTGCTCCTAAGATCTCTTCTCAAGAAACAGAGATAAAATGGAATCAGCCAGCCACAGAAATTCATAATTTGATCCGGGGAATTTCTCCTCAGCCCGGAGCTTGGTGCTGGGTGCAAATCGGAGCTGATAAAAAACGTTTAAAAATAAAACGATCCGAAGTTGTAACGGATTATCCTGATGGATACTTTGGCGAGAATATAGCTTTTACAAATAAAGAATGGGTCGTTGCATGCAAACCCGGCGCATTAAAACTTTTAGAAGTACAGCTTGAGGGTAAAAAAAGTCTTCCAATCGAAGACTTTCTGAGGGGCTTTCATGAGCCGTGCAAAATTCTTGCTTAAACTTTCTGTTTCTTAAAAATTCTTTCGCAATTCTATTGATTTTAACCTTTTCTTGACTTAGCATAATTTTCTTTAAAAGTTCAATAATCCTTAACGTTTATAAGTGGAGATTTTTATGGCAGAACGAGTAGATCCAAGATATCCAGCACAACAAGTCAGAATTTTTTCCTGGGTTCCGGACTGGATTCCTGTAGCTTTAACAGGAGAGGGTCCTTATGGCCCTTCTATTGAGAAGGTTTATAAAGTCTATACCTATGTCAGAGCAATTCTTTCTGATAGTTTGGATTGGTTAAGTTCACCCGGTGGACAAAAAACTTTACTCATCAAATTTCCTGAAGCGATAGTCACGATTGTTCATCGTATCGGTCCTCCAACTTCTATCCCCTCTAAACTTCTGAGGGATTTTGCTAATTTAGTGCAGCCCTTACATAAATTAGGAAGATGTGCGAAAACGTTTCTAGCTTTTGTAGAAGTCGGGTCTAAGTTTAAAACGATGTTTAAAGATCCAGACATGTACATCAACTATGTCGTAATGGATGAAAACCATCATCCTCGAAAAGCACAATTCCCTCTCAATGCATGGGCACAATGGTCAAATGTTTTTCAAAATTTTGTCGATTGGGGAATCAGTGTCGGTGAGTGTGAAGTTTATTTAAGAAGTTCTGCAGAGAATTCAGGACATCCTTTTACTGCTCCTCTTGTTAATTGGGGAGCTCGTTACATGTCAATCAAAAGCTTGTGTTTTGAAGGGTGGTTTTTATATCAAACATGGTGGAAAGGCGAGCATTTACATGGAGCAAAAAGAAACGAGAAAATAATCGGCTATATTCCGTTTACTGAAAGGGTAACTCTTTCCAAGCGAGAAATTATAGGTTCAGCCCTTAAGATTTCTCTTTCAGTTGTCTGCTTAAGCCTAGATTTATTTAATAAATTAGCCGCGCATGAAAAAAAGCCGTTCTGGTTAGAAACAGCTATATTTTGGACTAGAATAGCGCCGACATTTATAACGCCGGCGGCTTTGCGTTATTGGCCAAATATTGTAACTAAGCCTCTTTATATGCGGGCGACTTAATCATGCCTGCCTATCTTGGGATTGCTTGCCAGTATCTGTTTAAGGACCATCCTAGGGATTTATTTGGATGGATGGAATTGGGAGCAGAAGGCGCTCAATACTTAGGGCGCCTTTCAGGAAAAGCGTTATCGGTTGCTAAGAATATCTCCAAGACGGCTGCTTTACTTCAGATGGGCTATGATTTACCAAGAGCCTTTCATAATATTCGAGTTTTGTCTGAAAAAATTCGAGGTTATAAAACAATTCCTACTAAAGACTCAATTATACTTCCTTTGTGGGTAGAAATATCTCAAGGAGTGGGTCATATCGCTTTTCTAACAAATTTTGGTAGACGTCATATTTTAGAAGAGCGTTCTTCGCCTTTGATAAAGTTAGTCGAAGCTGTCGCAGAGCTTATTAAAGCCAGCTATGATTTCTATATTTTTATACACGAATGGAAAAAAAAGCCCATTGAATTGGATGAAAAAGAGGTTGAAACCATACCTGACCAAGAGTTCTCATCAAATCCTCTAAAAATGTCTACTCTATCCTGGGATATACAAAGTGTTGCCCAGCTGTCTCACAAAACTTCCTATTTCGTTTTAACGGTCTTGTCGCTGATCTCTATTTATAAAGGCACCGACAATCAGTACCCTCTTTTATCGCTTATGTGTACCAGTATTTGTTTAAGTTCAGATTTTATTGTGTACTGCCAAATTCCTTACAAAACAGATAGTTATACAGTTTTAAATGAATATGAAAGCACGTCATAATTTTATTTTTGGAATATAATTTTCGAGTTTTATGGACTTAACTTTACATCGTTTATTGAGTATCGGCGAATCTGGTTTAGGACTTGTCAAGTCGTTAGGGACGCCGATCGGTGTTTCAAAAACCGTCTGTGGATTAGGTTCTAAAATCTCTTATATCTCTGCGTGGAGTGAAAAAAACGTTAAAGCATTAGATTTTATCAGCGGTCCTCCGGAAATTGCTGCTCTAGCTGTGGAGGGTCTGAATTTAATCCGGTGTTTGGTCAATCAACAATCACTCTCTTCTCAGGCAGGAAAAATCACTGAATTAGCCTTATCTATCCTTAAAAAAGTATGCGAGACTCTGAAATGGATGGAGAAGTACAGCCTGGTCTCGTTAGAGGCAGCTTCTTTGGGTCGTTTAGACGGAATCATGGCCGTAAGTGAGCTCCTGAGCACTTCACTCAGTTTACGGCAAGAATTAGGGGATACTCCTCCCACAGATAAGGATTTATACCTTTCTCTCCCCAAAGTTCTCAAGGCTAGCCTCTTAATATATGTTTATCTCTTTGATAATAAGTCGGTTAAGATGGTTGCTGCGGGGATTGGTGTGGCAATTGATGGTTATAGTTTATATAAGCGCAGCCAAGAAATATCTTTTAATCCTAAAAATTGGCATTTGACTCATCTGCAAATCTATCAAATAATTACTTCAATCGCCTTGGCTGGTATTGCTTTGTATGCAATTCAAAAGGATTATTTTCCGATACCTTTTAATAAAAATTAACATTACTAATAAATAATTTAATCCATACAATAAATTATTGGTTAATGTTATAATATATATTATGAAAGCCGATTTAGTAATTAATAGTACTAATCCTATTTGTGCAGCTACAACACATGAAAAAACCTCTAAAGCTCCACAGGGCATTTCCAGTAGGGTCAATGCCGTTTTTGAAAGAGCTATTCACTACAATGAACACTTAAAGAATCCTCTGTCTTTTATTGCAACAGGCTTGGCGTGGGGTGGATTGATCCAATCCATTGAGCATTATAGCGGCTCTGCTCTGTATTTCATCACGGAATTTACTCAACCATGTCAAATCATAACTTTAATTAACGATGTTAAAAAAGTCTCAATGTTAGCTTTGGGGTTTGGATCCGAAGGCAAAGCATTGATTATTAAACCAGCAGAGCTTACAGCCTTGGGTTTTTCCATGATCAGCCGGTGTTGCAAAACCTTGAGCTGGCTGCAAAATTTAGGGATGATCACTCCTGCCGTCGCTGCAGCCTGGCGCATCAGCTTTATCGGCACCGTTTGTTCTTTAATGAGCGCATCCGTTGATCTGGGCGATAATGTTGTGCATTATTCTTCACCCTTAAGGCTTGCCAAAGCATTTCTTAACTTCACAGCATCTGCCGTTGCCGTCTATTTATTTTTACAAGTTTCAGTCCAATTGCACATCTTGTTCTTAATGTTGACAACAGGTACTCTTTTTTTAAGTGTCGTCACAGCAATCCACTAAATTTAAAACAGCCTCTTCCTTGTTATTCAGGGAGTGGTTTCTGATTCTGACCTTTCTTGGTCTATGTCTCTCTTTGATCATTTATGCCTTTCTTGTCTCCTAAAGATGAGAGCTGCGCATAAATTTTGATTGTAGGAAAATCCACAGATTTGTTAGCCTACTCGCTTTAACTTACTTGCAACAGCCCCTGTGCCGAATTTGGGTTGTTGTTCTTCAGTTTTTAGTTAAAACCGCAAACATAGAAAAATATTTATAGAGCGGTCTGCATTGAAATAGACAGAGAGTAGACCAAAAGAGAGCATATATTATGAAGCCAAAGTTAATGGGAATTAAGCAGGGAATGATGCAGATCTTTGATGATCAGGGCAATCGCATTGTTTGTACAGTTATCCTTGCCGAGCCGCATGTTGTCTCCCAAATTAAGACCAAAGAAAGCGATGGATATACCGCTGTTCAATTGGCATCCCTAAAAGTTCGTCCTGCCAAAGCTAAAAACGTTAGAAAACCACAACTCGGCCACTTCAAAAAAGCTGGCGTCGAACCACGTAAAGCCTTGTGCGAAGTGCGCCTAGACACTGTCGAAGGATATCAACTCGGCCAAGTGCTGGGCGTTGAAACTTTCAGCGAAGTCGATTTCGTCGATGTCGTCGGCATTTCCAAAGGTAAAGGGCACCAAGGTGTTATCAAGCGGCACCATTTTGCCGGCGGTCCTGCTGCGCACGGTTCTGGATTCCATCGCCATGGCGGTTCTTGCGGGATGAGAACATCTCCAGGACGTTGCTTGCCAGGTCAAAAAAAATCAGGCCGGATGGGCGGCGAACAAGTTACTATGGAAAATCTTCGCATTGTGAAAATCGATGCGGAAAAGCAAGTGATCCTCGTCGAAGGCGCAATTCCAGGCAGTCGCGGTGGACTCGTCTACGTGACCCCAGCTAAGAAAAAAGTCAAGAAGGTGAAAAAGTAGGTGAAATGTGGCAGACATAAAGAAGTTTGATCTTTCAGGAAAAGAAAAGGGCCAAATCACCGTCAAAGACGAAGTGTTAGAGCGCGGCGCCAATTCACAAATGATAAAAGACTACATCGTCGCTCTCCGGGCAAATGCTAGACAATGGAGCGCGCATACGAAAAGCCGTTCTGAAGTCAATCACTCAGGTCAAAAGCCGCATCCTCAAAAAGGAACAGGCCGTGCACGTCAAGGTTATCTGGGCGCTCCTCAGTATAAAGGCGGCGGACGCGTCGGCGGTCCTCGTGCAAAATTTGATCAGCACGTCAGCATCAACCGTAAAGAAAAGCGTGCAGCCATCCGATTCCTTCTCGCTGAGAAAATACAAAACGACCATTTGATCATTCTCGAAGACGAAGCATTCAAAGCTCCAAAAACCAAAAAAGTTGCCGACTTCTTGAAAGGACGTGAACTGTTTGGCAAGAAAGTGTTGATCATTGCGGATCTGGAAACCAAGAAAGCTTCTAAAAAGAAAAAGTCAGATGCAAAAGTAGATAAAAAAGATGACCATTTTCTGAAGAGCTTGCGCAATATTCCACGCGCTCAATATATCGTCCTCGATAACGTCAGCGGTTACGACATTATTGCCCACCGCAACATCATTTTGATGGAACCTGCTGTTGATAAACTCATGAAGATTTTAGAGAGCTAAATATGCTGAAAAGAAACCCTTATAATGTGATTAAAAGCCGCTACGTGACCGAGAAGGCGCGTGTTTTGGAAGGTTTGCATACAAGCAACAGTAATGCTTGTGTCAAGAAATGCAATACGCCGAAATATGTGTTTCTCGTCGACAAGAGCGCAACAAAGCAAGAAATTGCCCGGGCCGTTGAAGCCATTTATGCCGATAAGAAAATTAAAGTGATCGGTGTGAATACCATTACCAATAAGCCTAAAGCTCGTACAGTCCGCGGTAGAAAAGGGATGAAACCCAGCTTTAAGAAAGCCATCGTTACTCTCCAAGCCGGTGACGTTATCGAGGATAAGGTATAAATATGACGCAAAAATTTCGACCTATTACACCTAGCCAGAGAGAACTCGTTTTAGAAAGCCATAAAGATTTGACTAAAGGCGCTAAGCCTCTCAAGTCTCTTTTGGCCCGTAAGAACCGCACAGGTGGACGGAATCACCATGGTCATATCACATGCCGGCATATGGGCGGCGGCCATAAGATGTTCTATCGCTTGGTCGATTTCCATCGCGATAAGATTGAGATCCCTGCTAAGGTTGCTTCTCTTGAATACGATCCTAACCGTACAGCTCACATCGCACTTTTACATTATTCTGATGGCGAAAAGAAATATATTTTAGCTCCTGAAGGGTTAAAAGTCGGCGATGTCGTCATGACAACTGACAAAGAAATGTACAATGTCGGTTGCTGCATGAAGCTGAAGCTGATGCCGCTCGGATCCGTTATTCACAATATTGAAATGTATCCAGGCCGCGGCGGCGTACTCGTCCGATCTGCTGGACTCTCTGCGCAGCTTCTGGCTCGTAGCGATGGATATGTTAAACTTAAAATGCCTTCCGGTGAAATCCGCATGATCAATGAAGATTGCCGCGCGACTTTTGGCGCCATTTCTAATGCTGAGCGCATTCTTCGTGTTGAAGGTAAAGCAGGACGTAACCGCTGGAAAGGAATTAGACCTACAGTCCGTGGAACGGCCATGAACCCTGTTGACCATCCTCACGGTGGTGGTGAAGGTAAGCACAACGGCTACCTCCCGCAAACACCATGGGCAATGTATACGAAAGGGTTCCGTACTCGTTCGAAGAAGAAGACCACGAAGTGGATCGTGAAAGATCGGAGGAAATAAAGTTTTATGGGTAGATCGTTAAGAAAAGGTCCTTTTGTAGACCATCATTTGCTCGCTAAAGTAGAGAAACAAAACATTGGCGGGTCTAAACGAGCCATTAAAACTTGGTCTCGACGATCAATGATTATACCAGAAATGGTAGGGCATACTTTTGAAGTCCACAATGGCCGTAAATTTATTGCGGTTTTTGTTTCTGAGAATATGGTCGGACACCGCTTAGGCGAGTTCGCGCCCACTAGGATCTTCAAAGGACATGGATCTAAGAAAATTGCTGAAGCCGCAGCCGCAGCCGCGTCTGCTCCTGCTGGTGCAGCTCCTGCAGCCGCAGCCCCAGCATCAACTTAAAGTGAAGGAAATGTATGCAAAACGCTAGAGCGTGTACGAAATATGTGAGAATACCTCCCCGAAAGGCGCGGCTTGCTGCTGACCTTATTCGTGGATTAAATGTCGAAGATGCCGTGATCCAGCTCATGTATTCACAGCTCAAAGGCGGTAAACTCCTCAAGAAAACTCTCGACAGCGCTGTTGCTAACGCTGAAACGCAATTGAACATCCCACGTCAAAAGCTCATGGTCAAAGAAGTGAGAGTCGATGCGGGTCCTGTTCTGAAGCGTTCAAAGTCAAAAGCACGCGGTGGAATGGTGGCTATCATGAAGCGGACAAGCCACTTCACAGTCATCGTAGAGCCCCAAACCGCGCTTGATACAAGGGAAGGTAAATAATAATGGGTCAGAAAACATCCCCAATAGGATTTAGACTTGTTCGAACAAAAAGATGGCGCTCCATGTGGTACGCCAATAACCAAGAATTTGGCAACCAATTAGGTGAAGACAGATTCATCCGAAAATATTTGATGTCCAAGCCGATTTGCGTTGGAACTTCTCTGATCACCATCAAGAGAATGAGCGGAAAAATTGAAGTGACTATCCATACAGCCCGTCCTGGTCTCGTGATCGGGAAAAAAGGCGCTGAGATCGATATTCTCAAACAAGAGCTTAAGAAAGTTACCGGGAAAGATATCTGGATTGAAGTTGAAGAAATCAAACGTCCTGACCTCGATGCTAAACTTGTAGCGGACGGAATTGCAAAACAACTCGAACGCCGGATGCCTTTCCGACGAGTCATGAAAAAAGCGATGCAATCGAGCATGGATGCCGGTGCAGCAGGAATTAAAGTTTCTGTCTCTGGACGTATCGGTGGTGCTGAGATTGCCCGTACAGAATGGTATAAAGAAGGACGTATCCCTCTCCATACTATTCGTGCCGAGATCGACTATGCGATGGGAAGAGCCGAGACTACTTATGGATCGATCGGTGTGAAGGTGTGGATTAATAAAGGCGAAGAAGGAGCAGCTTGATTATGGCAATGATGCCCGTTCGAACTAAATTCCGAAAAATGCAAAAAGGCCAGATGGCCGGTTTCAGCAAAGCTGCAAACTTTCTCGACTTCGGTGAATTTGGAATGCAAGCGCTCGAAAGAGGCTGGATTACCAACCACCAAATTGAAGCGGCCCGCGTTGCGATCACACGTTATTTAAACCGTCGTGGCCAAGTATGGATCCGTATGTTCCCCGATAAGTCAGTTTCTAAAAAACCGGCTGAAACTCGTATGGGTAAAGGGAAAGGAAATCCTGACCACTGGGTCGCTGTCGTAAAACCAGGTCGCGTGATGTTCGAAGTCGGCGGAGTCACTAAAGACCTCGCTCAGAACGCTCTGCGCCGCGCTGCAGCTAAAATTGGGATTAAGACCCGCTTTGTCGAAAGATTGGAGAGAGTATAAAGTTATGTTTAAAATTGAAGACCTTAAAAAGCAAAATCTCGTTGAGCTTACAGCTCTCTACAACGATCTTTCCAAAGAGATCTACGAGATCAATACAGAGTTCAGCATAACTCGCAAATTAGAAAAACCCCATCTCCTCCGATTGAAGAAGAAAGATAGGGCCCGTGTTTTGACGGCGATTAATCAAAATTCAAAGTCCCAGTCGGAAGACCAGGGAAAGGCTTAAAGTATGAAAACAGAACGAAATCCCCGTAAAGAAAAAGAAGGTATTGTTGTTTCGGCCAAGATGCAGAAGACTGTAACAGTCCGCGTCGACCGCACCTTTTCGCATCCTGAGTATCCAAAAGTCGTGACGCGCGGTAAAAAATACTACGCTCATTGCGAAATGGATGTGAAAGAAGGGCAGAAAGTGCGCATCTCTGAAACACGACCTATTTCTAAATTGAAACGCTGGCGCGTAGTTGAGGTGATCGCATGATTCAACAAGAATCCGAATTAGATGTCGCTGATAATACCGGCGCAAAACGAGTTCGCTGCTTTAAGGTCCTTCGTGGATCTAAGCGTCGTTATGCAGGTGTAGGCGATGTGATCGTCTGCAGCGTCAAAGAAGCTGACCCTAAAGGACTGGTTAAAAAAGGCGAAGTCGTCAAAGCCGTTATCGTGCGCACACGCAGTTATATCCGACGCGCCGATGGATCGATGCTCCGCTTTTATGACAATAGCTGCGTCATCTTGGATGACAAAGGAAATCCTCGTGGAACACGTATTTTCGGGCCTGTTGCTCGCGAAGTTCGGGATGTAGGATTTGTAAAAATCACATCGTTAGCACCTGAGGTAATTTAATATGAGCAAGTGGATAAAGCAAGGCGATAAAGTTCTAGTGATCGCAGGCAATGAACGCGGCAGATCAGGAACTGTTTTGAAACGGAAAGGCGAAAAAGTTGTTATTCAAGGAATGAATATTCGAAAAAAACACGCTAAACGCCGCGCTCAAGTACAAACTCCTAGCATCATTGAGATGGAAATGCCTATTCATATTTCTAATGTCTGTCTCTGTGATGATGAAGGAAAACGAATTGATGTTAAAGTGCACCGCACCAAGAAAGAGAAAGATCTCTTTTACATGAAGGGCGATAAGAAAGTCGCGCTGCGTACACTAAAGAAAAGTTAAACGGATGAGAAGCAATGTCTAGATTAAAACAGAAATTTAAAGAGGAAGTAAAACCCGCTCTCACAGAGAAGTTCGGATATAAAAATTCGATGCTGGTTCCTTCCCTAAAGAAAATCGTCATTAGCATGGGCCTTGCCGAAGCTACTAAAGACAAAAATGCGGTCCAAGCCTGCCAAAAAGAGATGACAATGCTCTCAGGTCAAAAACCTATCTTGACGCATACGAAGAAAGCGATTGCAAACTTCAAATCGCGTAAAGGTCAAGTGATCGGACTTAAAGTCACACTCCGCAAAAAACGGATGTATGAGTTTCTCGACCGTTTTTGCAATATCGTCGCACCCCGCATCCGCGACTTCCGCGGCTTTACTCCTAAATGCGATGGAAGAGGTTCTTATTCTTTGGGGCTTAATGATCAGCAAGTATTTCCTGAGATTAACCTGGACGAAGTCAAGAGAACACAAGGTATGAATATTACATTTGTAACATCAGCTAAGACTGATGATGAGTGCGTGGAGCTGCTCCGCATGCTCGGATTTCCATTTAAGACTCAGATTGAGGGGAAATAATTATGGCACACCAAGATCCTATCGCTGATATGCTCACCCGCCTTCGTAATGGAGTAACAGCCCGTAGCCGTTATGTCGATATGCCGCTCAGCCAGCAAAAGCACAATGTTCTGAAAGTTCTCGAACAGCAAGGTTTTATCGAACACATCCTCGTAGATGAAGAGCATAAAAAAATGCGCGTATTTTTGAAATATGCAGGAAGCCGAGAACCCATTATGCAAGGGCTCAAGCGTATCTCAAAACCCAGCCTCCGCAAATATATCAATAAAGATGAGATTCCTAAAATCTCCGGCGGATTGGGAGTTGCTATTGTGTCCACTTCGCAAGGTGTTGTCGATGGTGAAACCGCCCGTCAAAAAGGGATCGGTGGAGAACTCTTATGTTATATATGGTGAGGAATTAGTTATGTCACGTTTAGGAAAAATGGCCATTAAAATCCCTTCTGGCGTCGAAGTGAAAACCGACGGTAAGAATATCCATGTGAAAGGGCCCAAAGGAACACTCAGCTATCATCTAATCGAAGGAATCACTGTTAAGGTGACTGATGGAGAAGCTATGATCGAAAAGAATGAAAAAATCGATCTCCCAAAACCCACCCACGGACTCTATCGATCGCTGCTCAACAGTATGATCGAAGGAGTTTCTAAAGGTTTTGAAATCAAGTTAGGGATGGTAGGCGTCGGATACCGCGCCGCTGTTCAAGGCAATTTCGTCGACCTCCAAGTCGGTCTTTCTCATCCGACACAGATACGCATTCCGCAAGGCGTTAATGTGACCGTCGACAAGAGCATTACAATTATCATTACCGGCATTGACAAGCAACTCGTCGGCCAGTTTGCTGCGACGGTGCGCGCTGTGAAACCCCCGGAACCTTACAAAGGGAAAGGGATTCGTTACGAGAACGAATATGTGCGCAAAAAAGCAGGAAAAGCTGCTAAAGCCAAAACCGCTGCCGGATAAAACAGGATAGAAAAATATGGAAAGTTCACTCGTCAATAGAAATCGGAAGCGTTTAAAGCGGGCAACTCGTGTACGCCAAAACCTCCGCGGCACCGCTGAAAAACCACGGCTTACCGTCATGAAGTCTAATCGTCATATTGCAGTCCAGCTGATCGACGATGAAAAGGGCATTACCCTGGCTTCAGCTAGCACGCTGATGAAAAAATTCCGTTCAAAAAAACTGACCAGCAATAAAGAAGCTGCTCGTTTAATTGGAACAGAATTGGCTGAGCTTGCCAAAGGCAAACAAATCTCGACCGTCGTTTTTGACCGCGGATTTTACAAATATCACGGCGTCATTGCTGAACTTGCTAACGCAGCTCGAGAAGCAGGATTACAATTTTAAGGAAATAATGATGAAACATAAATCCAAGCGTCAACGTCAAGAAGATTTCAATACCCATTTCGAAGAGAAGGTTCTCTATATCAACCGCTCTTCTAAAGTCGTTAAAGGGGGCCGTAAGTTTAGTTTTTCAGCCCTGATTATCGTCGGAGATGGCGAAGGCCATATTGGTTTTGGCTTTGCCAAAGCGAATGAAGTTTCCGATGCGATCCGCAAAGGGGGAGAAGCCGCCCGTAAGAATATCATGACTTTTGAAAGGGAAGGAGCGACCATTCCTCACGAGATTACTGTGAGTTGGGACGGCTCTACCGTTTTCTTGAAACCTGCTCCAGAAGGAACAGGCGTGATTGCGGGCTCAAAAGTCCGTTCGGTGCTTGAACTTGGTGGTGTTAGAGACATCGTTGCTAAAATTTACGGGTCTAACAATCCTCTTAATCAAGTCCGTGCGACACTGAAAGCTTTGACCCTTCTTCAAAACCGTCAACGAGCACTTCAAGCGCGAGGCTTAGCATGATTAATTTGGGAGCACTTTCCGATACACACCGTCCGCGTAAACGCGTTCAACGCGTAGGCCGCGGTCTTGGATCTAAACGAGGAAAAACTTGTACTCGCGGAGCTAAAGGCGATAAAGCCAGACGTGGTTATAAAGGCCGTTTCGGTTACGAAGGAGGACAGCTTCCTCTTTATCGTAAACTTCCGACCAAAGGATTTGTCAATGGGATGTTTAAAAATGACGTCTATTCGATCAATCTCGGACGCCTCAATTTTCTTTTCAAAGATGGCGATGTCATCAATTTGAAAACATTGCGTGAGCGTGGTTATGCACCTCGGGATCCTAAAGGCGGACTCAAAATTTTAGCCCAAGGCGATTTGAAAAAGAATGTGACGATCGAAGCTCACGCTTTTTCAAAAGGCGCATTGGAAAAACTCGAAAAACAAAAAATATCTTTTAAAGTTCTCGGTAAAAAAGACACCTAAGAATGTTAGAGGGAATAAAGCGTATCTTCTCGATCCCAGAGTTAAAGGCAAAAATTGTCTTTACACTCATGCTCCTCATGGTCTGCAGGATTGGGGCGCATATTCCCGTGCCTGGAATTAATGGAGATCTGGCTGTCCGGCTCTTTCACCATGCGACAGGCGGGAGTCAAAATCTTTTTCAATTAATGGACGTCTTTTCTGGCGGGGCCTTTGCGCACATGACGATCATTGCGCTCGGCGTTATGCCTTATATCTCCGCTTCCATCATCATGCAGCTCCTCATGGCCCTTGTTCCTTCTCTCCAACGAGAGATCAAAGAAAGCCCTGATCAAGGCCGCCGCAAGATGGGTAAATGGATCCGGCTTTTTACCATCGGCCTAGCCTTTTTCCAAGCAGGACTCTTTGCTAAATATGCCGTTCAGCTCAATGCGGGATCACCTGGCATCATCGTTCCTGAGCTCATGGACTTCCAACTGTTTGGCATGCCGTGGCTCTTTTATATGATTGTCATGTTCACGATGACCGCCGGTACGATGCTTTTGATGTGGATCGGCGAGCAAATCTCCGAAAAGGGGATCGGCAATGGAATTAGCTTGATCATCACCATCGGGATTCTCTCATCTCTGCCTGGCACCATCGGTTCTATCATCCGGCAGCTCAATCTAGACTCTCAAGAACCTGGACAGCTCACTTTTTCATCCCTGGTTGTCCTCGGTGTTGTTTTTGTCATGATCATCATTGGCACCATTCTCGTCATCCAAGGCCA
The DNA here is from genome assembly GCA_003153295.1 of Parachlamydiales bacterium. Lineage (GTDB taxonomy): Bacteria > Chlamydiota > Chlamydiia > Chlamydiales > Rhabdochlamydiaceae > PALSA-1444. The sequence goes on from PLXY01000003.1 coordinate 75,133, forward strand.
GCGAAGAATTTCTTTACAATACGCTAGACGTGTTGTCGGAAGGCAAGAGACCCAAGGCGGCAGCGCTTATATCCCTTTAAAAATTAATTATGCAGGCGTTATCCCTGTGATCTTTGCTTCCTCTCTTCTGATGTTTCCCGCGACTATTGCTCAATTTATAGGACAAGGTAATGCACTCGGACAAATTGCTAATTGGTTTTCGCCAGGCACTTGGGTCCATACCTGTCTCTATGTTATGTTAATTATATTTTTTACTTACTTCTGGACCGCGACCCAGTTTCATCCCGAGCAAATTGCTTCTGATATGAAGAAGAACGGCGCCTTCATTCCTGGCGTCCGACAAGGCAAACCGACCCAAGATTACCTCGAAGCGACCATGAACCGCATCACTTTCGCAGGAGCCCTCTTTCTGGCCCTGATTGCCATTTTACCGACCTTGGTCAGCCGGCTTTTAGGCGTAGACCCTACGATCAGCCACTTTTTTGGCGGAACTTCCCTGCTGATTTTAGTCGGGGTTGTTTTAGATACGACTAAACAGATTGAATCGCATCTTCTCATGAAACGGTATGACGGTTTTATGAAGCGTGCACGTGCTCGATAAGAAATTTTTGAAGTGTAAGTTGCTTGCAAAACTCCTAAACGAGTTGCAAGTGGCTCTTGAGTTAAACTCAGTTAATTGTTAAACTATTTCGATATTAAAAAAGGATTTTACACATGGCCCGTATCATTGGTATAGACGTTCCTGACAAAAAAAGGCTAGAAGTCGCCCTGACTTATATCTATGGCATTGGTCGTAAGCTCTCTAACCAGGTTATTGCCAAGTTGGGCTTAGATCCCAACATGCGCGCACATCAACTTACACAAGATGATGTCGCCCGCATTAACGCTGTGCTCCAATCTGACTACATAGTGGAAGGAGACTTAAGACGTCAAATTCAAAACAACATCAAGCGTCTCATTAGCATCCATTGCTATCGAGGCATCAGACACCGTTTAGGACTCCCAGTTCGTGGACAACGCACACGTACGAACGCAAGGACTCGTAAAGGTAAGAGAAAAACCGTAGCTAACAAGAAGAAATAACGATGAAAGAGAAGTCAGTTAAAGAATCAGAAAACAAGAAGCCAGCCAAGGTCCGTAAAAAAACACAACGTACCGTCCCTGTCGGCATTGCGCATGTGCTCGCTTCCTTCAACAATACGATCGTCAGCATTACTGATCTCGCAGGTCACGTTATCGCTTGGTGTTCAGCAGGTAAAGCCGGATATTCCGGATCTCGTAAATCGTCTGCTTTCGCTGCAACAGTTGCTGCTCAAGAAGCTGCAAAAGCTGCAATGGCGATGGGCATGAAAGAGATCGAGATCAATTTAAAAGGCCCAGGAGCTGGACGTGAATCAGCTGTTCGAGGACTCCAAAGTTCAGGATTAAATATTACGATCATCCGCGATGTCACACCAGTACCCCATAACGGATGCAGAGCTCGCAAACGACGTCGCGTCTAAACATATTCAGGAGAGGATCATGACAGTTAAGTACGGAAAATTTGAACTCCCCGGCAAAATCAAGGTTGATGAATCGGCACGCCGACAACATTTCTGCCGCTTCATAGCAGAACCTTTTGAAAGGGGATTTGGCCACACAGTAGGAAATGTGCTCCGCCGCATCCTGCTCACCTCAATGGAAGCTCCAGCGATCATTTCGATTCGCATTGAAGGAGTTCCTCATGAGTATATGGCCATCGAAGGCATTATCGAGGACATGACTCACATCATCCTGAACCTTAAATCAGCTCTACTTCGTAAACTTCCAACAGAAGAAGAGAATGTCTCAAGAGAGCCTCGCGTTATTACTAAAACTCTGGACATTTCAGGAGCTATGCTGGACAAGCACGGCGGCCATTATGTTGTAACTTTAAAAGACCTCGTCGGCGATACAGATTTTGACCTCGTCAATCCTGATCAGGCTCTCTTTACCGTCACTAAACCGATGGTTAAAAGAGTCGATGTTAAAATTGGGTTCGGCCGCGGTTATGTTCCTTCTGAGCGACATATCGTTAAAGACAAAGTCGTGGATGAAATCTTGGTCGACACAGCTTTTTCACCTGTTCGACTTGTCAACTACTACGTCGAAAATACCCGCGTCGGACAAGATACCGACTTCGACCGTTTGATCCTGGAAGTCACAACTGACGGACGGATCACACCGGAAGAAGCCCTCTCGTTTGCTACGCAGATCGGAATTTTCCATCTCCAAGTTTTTGAACAGCTTAAAAAGCATGCGATCACTTTTGACTCCGATGAAATCGAAGTCAACACCGACCGTGATACGCTTCTCTCTAAGCTTGCTCTTAAAATTAACGAGATCGAACTCTCTGTTCGTTCAACCAATTGCCTCTCGGGTGCCAGCATCGAAACAATCGGTGAACTGGTTATCATGCCTGAATCTGAAATGCTCAAATTTAGAAACTTCGGCAAAAAATCTCTCAATGAGATCAAAGCCAAGCTCGAAGAGATGGGACTATCCCTCGGCATGGACCTCTCCCGTTTTGGCATTACCCGCGATAACGTAAAACAAATCATCATAGATTACCTCGCTGAGAAAGGAGCTACAAAAGAAGTATGAGACACGGTAAACACACTTTTAAAATTGGACGCACAGCCTCTCACCGTCGTTGTATGATCGCTAACATGCTCAAGTCCCTCATCGAGCATGGAAAAATTGAAACGACTGTTACAAAAGCAAAAGAATTGCGTCGGCACGCAGACCGCATGATCACGCTCGCTAAGAAAAACACCTTAGCTAGCCGTCGTCTTGCAGTTGCTGAACTGATGGTCAGCTTTAATACACTGACTCCTAAGCAAGCTCGCGTATCAAAAGCTGGTAAATCGACAAGCATGTTAAACAACGACCGCCAAGTGATCGGCAAGCTCTTCGGTGAGCTTTCTCAGCGCTTTGCAACTCGTCAAGGCGGATATACCCGTATCATACGCCTCGGCATGCGTGCTGGTGACAATGCCCCTTCTTGCCTGATCGAATATCTCGCTGACTAACTTCAACTCAGCTGTCTTCGGACAGCTGAGCTCTCTTTTAAAGCTCTCTACCTTCTCTAGAATAGCCAGACAAATTTAGGTAGGACGTCAAAATTTCTTCACACTCAGGTTCAGGTAAAGCAGAATACAATTCAATTTCTGTGCTCACTCTTTCGATAAGCGTTTTAGGTTCTCTTACTCCTCTTTCAGCAAAATCAATAAAGGATTGTACAAGTTGATCAACCGTGAGCTGCAGAACTTCTTTGATTGTTGAACCATATATTTTTTCAGCAACATTATCCATATGACTCTTCTGCTCGGCAGAAATTTTAGAAATTACATTTGAGCTTGTATGGACCCTAGGTCCGTATCCAGTATCCGTAGAGGTTTTTGCTATTGTTGCCATTTTATTCTCCTCCTGCTGGGGTAAAAAGTTCTCTTTTCTTGATTCATTTTCTGCCAAAGAATTAAAAACTTGCAACAGCCATTTACTCAAGATAAGTTTATCCTCTATCACCCGCTTAAGCGCTAAAAGACAAGCTCTTAGGAAGGAGATTCCTCGTCTTCTCAAATAGCTTTACAACCATCAAAAACTCGATTATCATGGTATTGAAAAAGGATCTAGATAGTGAAAGTTGCCATCAATGGTTTTGGAAGGATAGGAAGGCTCGTTTACCGCATTATTGCTCTCGAGCATACGCCTGATATAAATGTCGTTGCGATCAACGATCTCGTGCCTCCTGACAATCTCGCCTACCTACTGAAATACGACTCCGTTCACGGACGTCCAGACCTCAAAGTTGAGGCCGAGGGCAATTATCTCATCGTCAACGGACATCGGATTAAAGTTCTCAATGAAAAAGACCCCTCTAATCTGCCTTGGAAAGAACTCGGGGTCGACTATGTCGTTGAAGCCTCAGGACATTTTACTTCTGTCGAAGAAGCCCAAAAACATATCACAGCCGGCGCCAAACGTGTAATCATCACAGCTCCTGGTAAAGGCGAGATGCCGACGCTTGTTATGGGTGTCAATCATGAGAAATATAATCCTAAAACAGACACGATCGTCTCGAACGCCTCTTGCACAACAAATTGCTTAGCCGTTCTCACAAAAGTCATTCTCGATAACTTCGGTATCGAAGAAGGGCTCATGACGACCGTGCACTCTTTAACCGCCTCACAACCGACAGTTGATGGCCCCTCCAAAAAAGATTGGAGAGGGGGCCGCGCTGCAGGTTTGAATATTATCCCATCCTCAACAGGTGCCGCTAAGGCTGTAGGGCTTTGTTTGCCCGAAGTCAAAGGTAAACTGACCGGGATGGCTTTCCGCGTTCCAACGCCAGACGTTTCTGTCGTTGATTTAACTGTACGTCTCAAACGAGATACCACCTACGATGAAATCTGTGCCGCAATGAAAAAAGCGGCTGACGGCCCTTATAAAGGACTCCTAGAGTACTGCGAAGACGAAGTTGTTTCTTCCGATTTTATTGGGACTCCCTATTCCTGCATTTTTGATAAGAAGGCCGGGATAGCTTTAAATAGCCGTTTTTACAAGTTGATTGCGTGGTACGATAATGAAATGGGATATTCCCATCGCGTTGTCGATCTCATGAGATACATGGCATCAAAAGAAAAACAGTGATGGTTCAAACGATCGTACCATTACTACAAAAAAAGGTTTTGTCCCGTGAATTTTACCCGCGAACCCATCATAGAAACGATAATCATACCGCGAGAAGGCTGCCGCCTCGTTCTACGCAGCAGCAGAAATGAGTCTCAAGAAGAATTTACAGTCGACGCTGTCGAAATAGTTTCTTTCGGCCACGCCCTGTTCTACCGCTCTCTTGAAAAACCCAGACCCTTTCTCGTTCCTGTGGGCGACTACGAAGTCGTCGAAGTCAAAGAAAGCCGCGTTGTTCTGAAAAACGCTCAATTCGAGCGCACCATTAAAATTGGCGGCGGACGCGAAGGCTCTCTCCGCAAGGACGAAGACGAAGATCAAGTTCTCCCGATCGCACTCGAAGACGAAGTTGCTGAAGAATCCGGCAGCCAACAACCTTCCCACGATAAGAAACAACGGGATAGAGGCCGCCGCAATCGCCGCCGCCGCTCCGTTGAAGAACGGGATGACATGAGACACCGTGTTGAAGAGCAAACCTCCTCAACCTCCCCAGCCTCTCAGATTCCTTCAGACTTCAAGCCTGCGCCTCCTAAAGAAGCCCCCCAGCCTAAAGAGCCTCAGGCTGCGCCTTCTTTCCAGCACTTGATTCCTCCTCCAACAACCCTGATCTCACATAATATTCAAAAATATAAAGATCAGCAGTCAGGAAACATTCCTCCCCAGGAATCTTCTGAGCCCCGCCCTGAGACTCGCACAGAGCCTCGCAAGGAAGAAGAACCCCGAGTCGAATCCGATGGAGATTCTACTCCTATCAGTCGTGTGGCCGTTGAACTTCAACCGCTAACAACGAATTTTACCAATCTCGAAGGCTGGAACCACTTCTTATCTTGAGTTATATCGCGGTCTGGATTTTAGCTGGCTTACCGCTAGCTAAAATCCCTGATCCAAACAAGACCCTTGATAGAATCATCCTCTCTCAGTAGACTTTTATCTCCTTGATCAAAGTCTATTCTTGCTCGGATGGTGGAACGGTAGACACTGGGGACTTAAAATCCCCTCCGTTAATAGCGGGTGCAGGTTCGATTCCTGTTCCGAGCAAATTTCTATAGAAAACTTCTTTTTTTTGACCTAAAAAAAGCTTCTTCAAAGAAGTCAAAAATAGGTCCTTGGTCCACTTGTGGTCCACTAATTAACTAAAAATAACCAATTTTTGGTTCCCAAAAAAAATGTTGAGCGCTTATCTTTTGACCTTTGGAATCAAAAGACGAGGGGATCGTTTTTATTTCCCAAAAAGGAAGGGATCTATGCTATATGCGTTTTGTATGATTCTCAGCCTGTTCATTGCCAACATGCCAATTGAGCTCGTTGCTGATTGGACTTGTGTATGTGGGAAAAACGAAAAAGGGGATAATCGGTTGCTCGAGGATATTTTTTCCAACTTTAGTAGTTGTACTCTAAGGAGAAACTTTAATTTCGATGTCAGGGTCGACTTTTTTGAGAATGATTATGGAAACGTGAATTGGTGGAAAGATGTACGTCATAAACAGTCAGCAGTAGGTGATTTTTATTTAAAGTACGAACTAGTTCATAAAAGATATGATCCGCTGGATAGTTATTCAGTTTTTCAGGTTTTTAATGTTCTAAATTTCAATGAACACTCAAAAATTTTTAGTGAATTTTTGTTCGATGTCGACTGGGTATATAGCTCAAACCTCGAGTTTGAACGACAAAAGCTTATTGAGGATAAAGACAGGTTAAGTGCTGCATCATCAAGATGGGAAATGATCGATGCTGAAAATCAGGTCTATCAGCGATCAATGAGAATTCTCGATTTACAGGAAAATCGTGCAGCTTGGTTTAGGGAGATAAAAGAGAGGCGCAAGAAAGATGAGAAACTTATGATGCAGCTCTTTAATAACTGTCAGCTGACTCATTTTAGTGTGATTCCTAAATATCAAAAGGGTCTTTTCGATTTCTTAAAAGGTGAATTTCAAAAAGCATTTGATCAGATGAAAGAATTCATAAGTCTTTTAGTTGAGAACAAAATCAAATCAATTGCTAGTGATACGGCTGCGCTGCTATGCGGGATTGTTGCCTCCGAAGTGGAAGAGTATGTGCTTGCTGAATCTTGTTTAAATTGTTCTATTGAGAAAAATCCTGATTGTGTTCAGGCGTATCTTGAGAGAGCAGTTGTGCGATTAGTGATGGGAAATGTTGATGCGGCTTTGCAAGACTATCGTTTGTCGGGCTTGCATTCTTTTTTTCAAAATAGTCAATCTCAATTCATCAGCAAAAGAAAGTTGGCAGACGGGATAGTGGCAGGTTTTCGTGATAGCTATGAAGTAGTTGAAGACGATGTAGCGCTACTATCGAATTTTTTTACAGATCTCGTTGATTGCAAAGTTCAGCACTTAACTGAAGGTATGAAGTCGTCCTTGGAATTTCTTTCAGAAATTACTCTATGCATTGAAGACGCCATTCAAAATCACGTGCATGAGATTGCTGATATAAAAATTTATGAATTGTCTTATCTAATGCAGAATTATGACAAGCTGGATGACTTTCAACGAGGCCGATTGATCGGCAAGATAATCAAGAAATATGATATCGATGCTTTTTCTAAACGATCTTGTATTCAGGCGGTTGATTTCTTTCGTGACATCAAAAAGATTGATAGCTTGTTAAAGCTTGAGGAGTTATTGCAATCAAAAAATGATTTGCAATAAATTTTCATGAAATTAAGAGGTGTTCTGGACCTGGAGTGGACCACTGCTTGTTAATTAATGTGTAAAGCATTGATTTTTAGTGCTAGTATCATAGTGTTCATGGTGAATGATAGTCACCTGTTGTGAAATTTAACTCCTTTCTATATAGTCTGTTTTTTCTAAAATGTAGGACGGGGTTATGGCAGATATTACAAAGCGCACAGCTGAAGATGGAAAAATAAGCTATAGGGTAAGGATTCGACTACGGGGTTATCCTCTTGAAAGCGCAACTTTCCCAAATATTTCTTTAGCCAAAAAATGGGCTCAAAGCACTGAAGCTGCAATGCGTGAGGGTCGGCATTTCAAGAATAGTGAAGCCAAAAAGCATACATTAGCAGATATGATAGATCGGTATATTCATGATGTTTTACCAAATAAGCCTAAAAGTGAGCGAAAGCAATCAGCGCAGTTAAAGTGGTGGAAAGATCGGATAGGGAAATATCTTCTATCTGACATCACTCCTTCCCTCATTGTTGAACATCGCGACAATCTTGCTCGTGGAATCACAAGACACGGGGAACAAAGATCTCCTTCGACTGTTGTTCGTTATCTTGCGGCCTTGAGTCATGCATTCACGACAGCCGTGAAGGAGTGGGGTTGGTTGGATGATTCTCCAATGAGAAAAGTTTCGAAGCCCAAAGAGCCTCGCGGTCGTGTCCGTTTTTTAGATGAAGAAGAGAGAAAACGATTATTGACAGCCTGTAAAGAAAGTAAAAATCCTTATCTGTATATTGTGGTGATCTTGGCTCTTTCAACGGGGATGAGACAGGGTGAAATTATGAATCTCTCATGGAAAGATGTCGATTTCTCTGAAAAGCGGATAGTTTTGCAGAACACCAAAAATGGTGAGAGAAGAGTTGTTCCTCTCGTTGGTTTTGCTTGGGAGCTGCTTTTCAAACATGCGAAAGCGCGAAGATTGGATACATTTTTATTATTCCCAGGGAAAGATGCCCAAAAGCCAATGGACCTCCGTGAGCCTTGGAATGATGCAATTAATAAAGCAGGAGTCGAAGATTTTCGTTTTCATGATTTAAGACATACGGCAGCATCATATCTTGCTATGGGAAAAGCAACTCTTGCTGAAATAGCAGAAGTTCTGGGCCATAAGACGCTGGCAATGGTAAAGAGATACTCACATCATTCGGAGTCGCATACGTCCGGAGTCGTTGCTAAAATGAATGAAAGCATTTTTGCTGATATGATAGAAAATAAAGAAACCATTCAAAGTATTTAAGTGATTATCTGGAGAAGTCATGATAAAGGCTAAGTTTGACGATAAAAGTTGGGGTTCTGTGAGTAATGAAAAATCAGGCTCATTAGAAGATGAGAATATTGGTTATCATGCCTTTGATGTCATATGGGCAAAGTGCAAGGATCGTGCTACGCAGTATAACGATCAAAAAGAGAGGCTTGATTCGCAACTACGCTTATATCATGACACTGTAGTTCATTTAGCTGCCCAGTTCTCAGAATTCAAGAATGTTGTACGAGGCATGCCTATTATCGTAGTGATTGGTGATTGGATAAGGGAGCTAGCGATTACTCAGTATGATGATGGTAAGTATTTATTTAGAATGTTGGATTTGCTGGAAAAAAATGTTATTCCACTTCAATGCGATAACGAGCTTGCAACTCTTGAATATTTTATCTCGCGTGGGCATCAGGAGGTCTTAGAAAGAATCCGTTGTGTCGAAGGTTGGTCCATTCTTGAAAAAGAAAGAGCCGTTCAAGCTTATATCCAATTTTCACGTAATCTTGCCCGTCAAACTTATGGTCTTATTCCACCTGGATTTGATCCGGATCGAGATCGTGTGCAACGCAAGGCGGTGAAATATGACCATTTCATTGATTTTGTGCAGCATTTGCCTCGTAGAGATGCTTTAATTGCAAAACTGCTTTATTTTGGAGCTCCTTCCATGGAAGAAGTTCTTTCTCTTAAACGCGGTGCGATAGGTTCTGATAATTTTTTAATTTCGTTTGATATTGACTCCATAAGTTTTCCCGGACATGTGATATTGGATCTTCGAGCGTATATTGCAGAAGCGGACGAGAAGCAAGCGCTTGTTTTTGCAAATCTAAGAGGTGCAGAAGTTGAAAGAGCACATCTCAACCAGAGTTTTGCTCGCGCCTGCGAAAAAATAGAGACGAAGGTAAAGATTACCCCAGGCAGTCTTTTGCGATTAGAAAATGAAACAACGAAGGCATGGTTTTGATAAATGCAGAACTCGATAAATAAAATTTCAATAAAAATATTGCGCTAAAAAGTTTCATCGTGGTATTTATTAGTGATAAGTAGTTTTTGATGGTTGGGCTTGCCTTTCGGCAACTCCCCTAAAGTCAGAAGCTACGAATTACATAATGAGGTACACAATGATCGCAACTATTTCTGATGCACAACCAAAGACACATTTGGTCACTTGTCGGGCCTTTCTCCAAGGAAGAGATTGGCCGACAGCATCGAGTCTTCGATATTACATTTTTTTCAATAAATACGGCTTTGCTGATACATGCGTCAAACGCGTTGGTCGCAAGGTGTTAATTGATCTTCCGGCCTTTGATCGCTGGCTCCAAGAGCAGGCAAGGTAGGATACATATGATGAATATGAAGTTTTATGATCCAGCCTTGATGATGCTTCAGCAGGCTCTCTGGGCCTTCAGAAATTGGATTAATACCCTTGGTACTAAAGAGCAATTCATGTGGGAGGGACGCTTTGACCACATGCTTTCGGAGTACATTACATTTGAAGAAAATGAAAAAGCCCTACGTTGTAGCGCAGGGCAGTCTTTAATCAGAAAGTCGGATAGTGCAATCGCCCCAAACCGTCTGAAAGGATAACCTCATGGTACCACAGCCGCAAAATAATTCCACGAGGATTTCTGTTGAGGAGTATGCAGCCCTGGCCAAAAGCCAGGGGGCAAAACTCGAGGAGATGTCCTTAACACCCGAGGAGAAGGTTCTTCGGAAATTTAATCAAAAGTACGCCGTTGTGCGTACCTCGACCACCTATATCTTGGTCCAAAAAACTGAGACGAGCTTTGAGTTGGATTCACGGCAGTCGTTTATTCATTTTCACGAGAATGACTTTTTCGTGAATTCAAAAGGAAAAGAGGAGAGTAAAGCTTATTTTTGGCTAAAGCATTCTGAGAGAAGAACGTTTGAAAATATTGTTTTTGATCCGGGACATCCTGGTGATTACGATGGTAATTACAATATCTTTAAAGGCTTCAGTGTTCAGCCCGTTCAAGGCGATTGCAGTCTTTATTGGACACATGTTCAAGAGGTAATCTGCAATGGAGATGAGATTAGTTATCAGTACGTACGGAAATGGATGGCTTGCGTCGTGCAAAGACCAAAGGTCCTAGCGACAGCTCTTGTGCTGAGAGGATTGCAAGGGACAGGAAAAAATATGTTTGCTGACTTGTTTGGGAGGTTATTGGGACCTTACTACCTTACGGTTACTAATCTCGAACACGTGACCGGCAAATTCAACAATCACCTGAAATATGCCTATTTAATCCATGCTAACGAGGCGATTTGGGGTGGAACAAAGAAGGAGGTTGGAGCGCTTAAAGCGCTTATCACCGATCCGACCATTATGATAGAGGGAAAGGGAAAAGACGCAATCTGCGTCGACAACTGCCGGCATCTCATCGTATCGAGTAATGAGGACTGGGCTGTTCCGATGGATTTAGATGATCGTCGTTTTTTCGCCCTTAATGTTTCTGCAGATCGAAAGGGGGATACGAAGTATTTCGAGGACTTAGAAAAACAGATGAGCTGCGGTGGTCTCTCTGCTCTCCTTTACGATCTTTTACATGAAGATGTATCAGATTTTGACCCCAGAGTTATGCCTCCTAATGATTCTGGGTTCGATATGAAAATGAAAACGGCCGGCAGCACGGAAAAGTTTCTTTATGCAGCCTTGTCCGAAGGTAGGCTCAATATATCGACGTCTTCAAAGACCGGCGAATGGAAGCCTTATCCCACTAAAGACATCTATTATTACTATAAGGAATGGTGTCATGAAGAAGGGCTTAGGCATGAAACTGATTCGGAATTTGGGAAACGGATCAAAAAGATTATAGGTGTAGAAAAGAGCCGTCGCTCCATAGAAGGAGGAGGGAGAGAACGGTGGTATGAGTTTTCCTCGCTAGAGGAATGTCGGAAAAGGTTTGAAAAATTCACAAAACAAACAGATCGAATATGGGAAGACTAGGGATGTTTTTTCTTCTCGTCCAAGGTGTCCAGGCTGTCCAGGCAAAAAAATGCGCAGATATTGCTCATTTACAAAGAACCACTCATAACTCTTGGATTGCTAGGGCATCTTGGACAGCTAGGACAGTTCACCAAACGAGGAGACATTATGCAGCTTTTAACCCTGGCAGAGCAAGATGGACTAAGACCCAAAAAAGTCGCTGCAACCAAAGGAGGAGAGTTTCATTCCCCCTGCCCTGGTTGTGGAGGAGAAGATAGGTTTATCATTTGGGACAAAGTTAATCGATATTTTTGCAGGCAATGCGAAAAAAGAGGTGATGTCATCCAATATCTGCGGGATTTTCATTCACTTTCATACCGCGATGCCTGTCTCAGACTTAATGTTTCTCCTAAGGCTAGAGAATCAAGCCAATGGCAGCGACCATTTGACATCCAACGCACGTTTGAGCCTAGAGCCGCCGACATGCCCTCAGTGGCCTGGAGAGATAGTGCATCGAGCTTTGTAAAGTTCTGCCAGAATCAGTTAGAGAAAAGTTCTATCGCGTTGGACAGTCTTTTCCAACGAGGATTCACCTTAGAATCCATAAAACACTTTAAACTTGGATGGAACCCGCAAACTGTCTGGGTACATCGGGATCTTTGGGGATTGTCCAATGCCGAAAAAAAGAAAATCTGGATACCTCAAGGATTGCTGATTCCTACCTTAGATGTAACTACTCAAGAAGTTATTAAACTTAAAATACGAAGAAATGAATGGCATTCAGAAGACGAACTTCCTAAATATGTTGAAATAGCCGGAAGCATGCAATCGCCAGGTATATATGGTGATCCTTCCGATAAGCCTATCATTGTGCTTGAGTCTGAATTTGATGCTCTATTAATTCAGCAATTTGCATCCGATCTTTGCTGTAGTATCGCTGTGGGCGGAGCGACCAAACGTCCTGATCAAGCATGCCATCGTCTGCTTGTGAAAGCTCCCTTGATCCTATTTGCTTTTGATACCGACAAAGCCGGGGCTATTGCATATCGATGGTGGGGTAAAATTTACCCAAATCTAAGAATGTGGGTACCTCCAAAGGGAAAAAGCCCTGGAGATGCTTTTAAAGAAGGAATCGATCTACGCAAATGGATTGAGATAGGGTTGGAAGAAGCAAAAGCAACGCACAAAAAAATAATTTAACGCATGAGGAGGACAAAATGTCCAAAAATAAACGGCAAAACGACTCTCGCAAAGAGATCATTTCGGACATAAACAGGAAGCTAAAAACAGAAAAGTGCCCGGAGCAAAGGAAAAATCTCTTAAGCATGAAGAAGAAGGTTGAGCTCTTTGACAAAGCCATAAAGGGAGATGCAGAAGCGCTCATTGCTGTAGCTGAGCAAAGAGGCATGTATAAGAACGAAGAGCAAGAGAAACCAAAAGCGAATGCCTTGCCAGAAAATCAAAAGCAATTAGATGCGCCGAAGAACCCTTGCGATCTTATTGACATCAGGGAAAAGGAATCAAAGGATGATTCGATAAGGCTTCGATATAAGAATGGAAAAAGTGAGGACAAGTGCGGTTTTACACTTGATGTAACTCATGAAGAGAATGCAGGCGATGGTCTTCTGAAGATGTACACTGATGCTGTCAAAAAGATCGTTGGCGTTAAAGAGATCGAACTGGCTAATCATATCCTACAATGTGCGTCGGGTGCTATTAAGTCGTTTGTTGGGAGTGAAAATGCTTGTTTTATGAACATCATTCTTCAATTCCTCCACGATACAAAACCACGAGATGCTATAGAGGCTCAACTGGCAGCTCAGGCAGCCGCTTTATTTACTCATAGTATGTCTAATCTCCAAAGGATGGGAAAGGCACAAACAGTTCAACATGTCGAAGCTTATGCCAACGTAAGCGTTAAGCTATCTAGAGCTCATAACGAGACTGTAGAAGCCCTCAACCGTCATCGTCGCGGAGGCGAACAAAAGGTCACCGTTACCCACGCTGTACTAGCAAATCAAGCAGTCGTTAACAACTATAACGGGGTGGGGGTTCCACCCGAAAACAGAGGAGAGACCCCATGTCAGCAATGTGCCGAGCCAAAGCCAGAACCAACAAAAACAAACCCTGTTCTCAGCCGGCCATGGCTAACGGACGATGTAGACTCCACGGTGGAAAAAGTACTGGCCCCAAGACAAAGGAAGGAAGGCAAAAGCTCAAAGATGTGAACACCAAGCACGGGTTTTATACAGCAGAGGCCATCGCTGATAGGAGGATGTCTCGGCAGCTTATTAGGTTTACAACGGATAGGTAGGCGTTCTAAGCAATGCAATTTATCTACCTAATCCCAGCTCTAAATGGCTGATTATTTTGCGATTTTTTTCACTAATTTTACACATCTATAGTAGTCTCGCATCTGTTTCATGAATAATGGATTTATTTTAGAGCGGGGATTCGTCTCATAATAACCACTAATAATCCAAACAGTCACTCGCGAGAATGTCTCTATTAAGACAATAGCAAAGAGAGCCGAAAAAAAGGTTGCGCCCTCATATTGAAAGATACCAACAAGTACGTATATTCCTAAAATGAACTGCAGTCCGTATTTTAGAGACTTGCCAAATCTTTTCATTACTTCGAACATATATTTCCTCTTTTTATTTTCATTTGTTTCTCACTATTTGAGTCCTTTATGCATCCATTGTAAAGCATGGTATAAAAGCACAAAGATTTTTCTTAAACAGACATAGGAACCAAATAGAACCCCTAATGGCAAAAGAAGAGCTTTAAAAAAGATGTTTTTGATCAAACCGCAGGCTTCGGTAAATTCTGATCCTGGCACAAGATGAGTGAAAAGATAATAAACAGAACATGAATCTGAAACTCCATTATAAATAAAATATATAGATATTGCTACTGCAACCATAAAGGTGCATCGGTTTAACTTGCGAATTGGGATTAATGAAGTTCCCTCTTTTTTCTTTAGTATTTTAGAGTTCATATTCAAATAATTTACTATTCCATCTTATTTTATAGATGTTAATAAGTATAGTAATAGCCGCCAGAACCATCTGGTTTCATATGGCCATTTCGTGGCATGCGGTCAATATCTCTTTGTAATTGGTCCATTTGTCTTTCTGATCTTTCAGATCTATATGAATAGTCGTACGGATTACAATCGTATGGGGTATAATATGCAAAGGCCGATCCAGTTAAAACACTTGCAGCAAATATAGTTACTAAAAAGTTCCTTTTCATAAGCTTCCTTTTTTTTGTTTTCTTATATTATAGCTGTGGTTTTCATTAATATTAATATAAATGATTGTTTTATTTTTTTTGTTAATTATATTAATAAAAATCATACAAAACACAGGGAAATAATCGCATTTGTGTAAAATAAATCGTATATGCGACTTGAACTTCAAGGATTTAATTGTCAAAAAGCGCTGTAATGAAATTGCTTTCGCAATTCTTCTCCTTGGAAGGGAAGAAAGAGATGATAGCTCTCTTGATAAGATATGGAGTCAAGGTAGATGGGGTCTGATATATATTTAAAAGGTGAGTAGACCTCCAAATCTACGGTCCTCTGGCGGTCCAAATGATAACTAAAAACAATAAATATTAAAAAATTTATACTACAATACAAATGGCTTTATCTCTTTGACCGTTAAGTAGTTGAATTTTATTGTTTTTAGTTGAGATCTAATTTTGGCGGACTTAAAATCCCCTCCGTTAATAGCGGGTGCAGGTTCGATTCCTGTTCCGAGCAATAACCTGGCATTGCCAGGTTTTTTTTTGCTCGAAAAATAAGCCAACAGTTTGGCTTAAGTCAGGAATCGAAGTGAAGTGCTCTTGAGCACTACAATCCATTTTGAAAGCTTTATCCCAAATTTGTTTAAAATAAGTAAATCCACAGCATCTCTTGTCCACAAAAAAAGACATTGACAATTCATCTGGATTATAGTTTTTATAATAAAAACATCACTCAAAGGATTCATCAGTGAGAATATTCACTGTTGTTTTTTATTTACTATTGTCATTTTCTCAGAATGCGGTTGTTCCCGAGATAAAACAAATCGCCCAATCGGGTGGAGGTCATCATGAAGGTCATTGAAGCGCTTGCATCAGCGATTGCAGCTGAGGGCATTGATCACGTTTTCGCGGTTATGGGTGATGCCAATCAGGATATGATTGTGGAGTTGTGCGAAAAACACGGCCTTAAGTACGTTCAAGCGCATCACGAAACCAGTGCCGTTGGCATGGCGGACGGCTATTCGCGTTTCAGCGGCAAGATCGGCCTTGCCACTACCACGCAGGGCCCTGGCTATACCAATGCTACGACCTCCCTAGTGTCGGCTCGACTGCATCGATCGCCCGTATTGATGCTGGCTGGCCACGCCTCATTGCGTGATCCTTACAATCCGCAAGGTATGATCGACCAGCACGCACTGGCGAAGCTCACAACTGGGGCCACGGTGAAAATCGATCACGCCAACAATGTGGATTACTGCCTTGGTGAAGCTTTCCGCCAGCTCAAAGCAAGGAAAGGTCCGTTTGTCCTCAACATGCCGCAGGATGTCCTGCACGCTGCCCTGCCGGATCAAAAATGGACCTATCGTCCGATGTACAAGGCGAAGGTATTGCAGCCGCCGCGCGCGGATGATGTTGTAGAAGCTGCCAAGATCGTGTCCAGCGCTAAACGACCAACCATTCTTTGCGGGCTTGGCGCTGCCCAAGGAAAAGCCGAGCCAGAGGTCCGGAAATTGGCCGAATATCTCGGCGCGCCGGTGGCAACCACACTGCTGGCTGCAGGGTTTTGTGCACAGTATCCGCTTTATCTTGGCATCAGCGGCGGGCTGGGCTCAGACTTGACGGTCGATATACTTGCTGAAAGCGATGTCATGATCGTCGTGGGCGCGAGCTTGAATGAGTGGACAACGCACTTCGGCAAGATACTCGAAAACGGTAAGAAAATTATCCAGATCGATGACCGAGAGGATGCGTTCGGATGGTTTGCGCGGATTACAGTCGGCCTGGAAGCCGATGCGAAAGTGGCTGTCGCGTCGTTGCTCGATCGATTGAAGGAGAGCGGCAAGACGGGTCGCCATCCGGCTCCGGAGACAGTACAGAAAATCAAGCAATGGAAGCCGCCGACCGTGAGTTACGACGACGGCAAGTGGGTCGACCCGCGTCGCGCTGCCGCCTATCTGGAAGACAAGCTGCCGAAACGCGATCGCATTCTTGTCTTTGACGGCGGGCACTGCGCAATGGTGACCTGTCAGGCTATGAGCAGCTCCAGCGCTGACAACTGGTCGATCGGACTGGACTTCGGAGCCATTGGGCAAGGCTTAGGCATTGCACTCGGTGCCTGCTTTGCGCGACCCGGCAAGCGAGTTACTCATCTCACCGGGGATGCCTCGTTCATGATGAACGTGGCCGATTTCCATACCGCGGTCAACCACAATCTGCCGCTCACCGTTTTCGTGTTCAACGACAACGCTGTCGGGCAGGAGCGGCATGACCTTGTCCACAAGGGCTTCCCAACTAAATATGCGGAAATCGCTCAGCCAGATTTCGAAAAATTGGCCGTCGGCTTTGGCGCCAAGGGCTTTAGAGTCAACCGGCTCGACGATTTCGGCGAGATCGACAAAGCGCTTGCCGTCGAAGACGGCCCGGTGATCGTCAACGTGCGCATCAACCGTGATGTCGAATTGCCTGTCAGCTGGGAGATTGCGAAGGCCCTCGAAAATACCGGAGAATAGAGCTAATTGGCGCATTCTCCGTGATATTGCCAAGCCCTTATATGCAGTTGGCTAAGCTGCAGATTTAGGAGGGTTGATCATTGCTTATGTTCTCGGAAGAGATCAATCTTCGGAATCCAACGCCAGAACAGGTTGAGAGATTTTAACACGCTTCTTCACCTCTTTAATCGGTTCGGCAGGAGAAATATTTTCAGGAAGAGTGCCGCCTAGTTCTGCGATCGCTGAACGCACCTTTTTCCCCACTATTTCGTGAGTTTCCATAGCATCTCTTGGGTTTTTGATGTTTTCTCGTTTAAGTTTTTCCCGAGTTTGAGACATACGGAATTGATTGGCGATCAGTTCGGTCGTATCCATCCGATCCATCAGGTTCTCTTTTGGTAAGATCCCCTTGCGAGCTTTAATTGCATCGACTCCCAGGCCACCATAGAGCCCCTTATACCCTGCATCATGGAAAAGACCGAACATCTTATCTTGCACTCCAGCATCTCGGGCAGCGCCGGATAAGGCTTTGAATTCTACTGAAGTTTGCTCTCGTGTTTCTAGTCTTTCGAGGTCAGCTGCCATTTGATCTGAAATCTCTTGCCTGCGCGTTTGAATCGCGAAGTATTTTTGGGCATGAGCAATTTCAGGTTTTCTTGGGTCTCCATTTTGCGCGATGAGGTAACAGGCGAAACGTGAAAGGTGATAATCTTCAACCATTTGCGTTGCGCCTTTACCAAACTTGATCTGCTTGCGGGCGCCCGCAAAGTGATGAGCTGGATCGTTGCCTGATTGCTTACAAGACTCTATGGCTTTTTTAATGGCATTTTCAAAATATCTCCACTGAGAATAGCCGAGGTAGGGCTGAAGGTCTCTTGCGCTCCAATATTCGACACCATGCTCATTGAGCTTTTTAAGGGACTCGAGGGATAGATTTGAAGGTACAAGTTCGGTATTAGATTCTTGCATACAAGACCTTAGGAAAAAGTTTAGATAAATCAGGATAGTCGATGGCTAAAATATTCTTCAATGCTATCCTGTGAGTCAGACTTCATCCAACAGTCAAAGACTCTAAATCTTCTTCGTTAATACCGAGTGCAGGTTCGATACCTGTTCAAAGCAAATAACCTGGCATTGCCAGGTTATTTTTTGCCCAGAAAATAAGCTATAGATGTTTATGGATATGTTAACACAACTCTGAAGAGTGATGTCTATCTTTGGAATTCTATTTTAATAGTTTTGCTAACGTTCCCTGATAATCAATTTTTGGATTATCTTGGCATAACTTAGAGATTTTTTGCGCTGCTGTTGGATCTTCTCTTTTGATTAAATCTAAACAGTGCCATGCGGCCATCGTGAGTATGAATTGTTGCAATTTATTTTCCGTCCAACTCTTTAGCTGGTCTGAAAATTCAGCTTCATCAGGCAATTCACTTCGACCAGTCACTTCCTTTAAAAACTGAGTCAAAAATTGTCTATTATGCCATTCATATGTAAAAAAGAGGAGTTCAGGATCAGAATTCAGAAAAGCCATGGGTTGGCTTAGAAAATTTTCATTGCCTGTAGCAAGGTAAGAGGTGACCATCAAATCAAAGTCATGGCCTGATTTGAATTCCAAATGATCAAGTTTAAAAATAGGCATAGTTGAAGATGTTTCATCTTCTTGAATTCTTGCATCTTTGATTTGAGCAGAGGAGAAAGCCTGTTGAAAGATGGATTTTTGTAAGGGAGAAAAATGAGAGAAATCTTGAGCAAAACGTTCAATGTAATCCGGATGAACTTTGAGGATTTGCGCGATAAATGTAGCTGCTAATGATAATACATAGGGTCGATCATTTTCTGTGGCTTGCTCAATTTTTTGTTTTTCAAGCCATGTGTAAGCATTCTCAGGACTGGGATTTTGGTAAAAGGGAACAGCGTTTAAGTAGATTCCGCAAATGCAAAAAAGAAAAAGCCATTTTTTCATAAAGTTCTTTCCTTATCCAGACAACTGTATACCCTGGATTAGTTCTATTCAAATAGATCTATTCATTAGGTCTGAGGATATAGGCACTTGAGTAGATCAAATGCCCTCAGATTTACTTAACTTGAATAGTGACGCGTCTACTTAGAGATATGGCACCGCCAACCAAAGCACCGCCTAATGCTCCGATGATAGGTATAGCCCCGATCACGTATAATTTTGCGAACCCTGCCATCATCCCTGTATGGCCTTTGGGTTGGCGCTCCGGTCGACTCTCTCTATATAACAAGACCCCTGTTACTGCAAGACCGGCCACTAATCCGAGGCCAGCGCCTTTGACAATAGTGTTACGGAAAATAGTGCTGCAAACATCAATGAATGGCTTGGGGTTAGATGCGATAGCTGACGCTGCTATACCAAGCATCATACCGCCTACAAAGATTTTTATCATTTTAAACTCCTTAAGTTTTGTGCGAGCAATTTTATGCATTAGCAGCAAAAAAACATAGGAGAAATAAAAAAGTTGATGAGGCAAAGAAAAACTTTATCCTATACAAAAGGTCTACAACATGACCACTGTTCTGAAAAAAAATTATAAGATTTAAATTTCGTCATCTCTTGTTCTTTTTCCTCGAGGTGGGTGGGTGCCCTGATCAGAATGAACTTCAAGGTCGGGGAGAGCGCTTTGTACACTGTTGGTACTACTGATAGGATTCCGTTGAACATCCAAAATTTGCAGATTAGGAGGAAGAGATCGGCTCGAAAGGGCAGCTAGTTGATTGCCGGATAAATCTAACGATACTAAATGAGTCAATGCAGCCAAATTAGGTTGTTTAGTGAGCTGATTGTTATCTAGATCTAATCTTTCTAAAGAAACGGGTAAATGAGCCACTACAATCTTTTGAAAACAGTTATGACTTAACAATAATATTTTCAAGCGATCCAGGCCGCTAAAGTCTCCTAAGGTTTCGAAGCGATTATACGTCAGATCTATGAATTGGATATGGGTAAATTCAGATGCAATAGGTTGTGGGATAAAAGCATGTGTTAGAAGAGTATTGCATAAGTACCAATGAATAACCCTTTCAAAAGGTAAAGATCTGGGATGATTCAAGTCGTGGATTTGAGCTTTAATTGCTTTTACTCGCTCAGCTAGTTTACCGAAATAACTGAACCCAAATGCATAATCCGGAAAATCCCTATGAACCTGATTTTTTCGAGCTAGATTGAAATAATATTGTTTTGTCTGATTCCACATCTCAACGAGTGTTTCATTTTCGTCAATCTGTCTCTGAATGCCTTGCAATTGTTCAATAGAAAATGAATTGCCGCTGGGCGCAGTCTCTAGATAATCTAAAAGCTTTCTCTTGAATTCTGCGAACTTTTGATTATCTGTTTGGAGTGGCACATTCTGGGAGGAAAATACCTGCCAGGCTAGTGAGACGAGATCTGTTCCATTAGTCCATGCAGCAAGAGATTCGACCTCTGTAACACATTTATAGGCTGGTTTCTCGGGATGAGCTTGAGCCCAGTTAAGTAATGTAGTCCACGGTGTGCTTGCACCTGCAGCAGCAATTAAAGCCATAGATACCTCTCTTTTTTTAAAAAAATAGTTTAAATTGAATCATTGAATATTGTCAAAAACTGATTAGAAAATTAAATTTTCTTTAGATAAAACAACTTGATCATTTGTTGGATTTGAGCAGATGACTAAGAGTCGAACTTCCTCAACAGTTTTGTTTTCAATAAAATGGAGTTGTGTTGAGTTAGGTTTGAATCCAATGAAATCGCCAGGATGAAGTTCTAAAATTTGATCTTCAAAATGGAGTGTAGCGGAACCCTTCAAAATGAAAACCATCTCTTCTTTAAGAGTATGGAAGTGGGGTGAAGATGAACGTCTGCCAGGAGGAATAATCTCATGATGAACAAAGATATCTCAATGGCCCAAGAGATCGGTTAAAATAGCTGATTTTGAAAATACCTCTCCTGAGGTAGAAGAGACGAGTTCCGTATGTTTCACGAATGATTCAGTTTTAACCATTTTTTCTTCATAGCGAGGATTTTGTCTCAAAATCTCAGTGAACTTCTAGATTTAAAAAATTCAGATATATTGTCATATATCTTTAAATCCGAGTATAAATGATCGGTAAAATCATGGACCCATTAAATTTTCTAATGCGTCGTACTTGACTAAAGAATTTTGCCAACAAATGAAATCATCAAAAGGTTGATATGGTTTTTTCTATTCAAAGATCTTCTTCAATGACTTCTGCTCTTCGCTGGACTCAAGGCCATCTTTTTGCAAACCGATGGACTATTACAATCTGCACCGGAATAGCTTTTTTAGGAATCGCCTTTCTGTTTTTCAGGAGAAAACCGGCCTCTCCGACGATGCCGCCTGCATCTAAACGACATAAACTTTCAGTCTCTCAACCCTGTCTCAATGATGAAACTTATTTACGATTTAACAAACTTTTTGCACAAGGTATCTTCAAGATTCATCCGAGCTTTTCTTCTTCATCAGCAAAACCTGTTTCTCTTTCGTGCATTTATAAAAAAGATAACCAATCTCATCTACATTTTCACTATCAAAGGCTTTCTCCTGAAGATAGCTCTGGAGAGATATTCATTCCCAATATGCCCTATGGAGAGGAAATCATTATTGAAACAATGATGGACGACGAAACTTGTTATGAACAAAAAATTCGTATCATCCAGCCTTTAGCGACTTATGAAATAAAGAAAAACAACGTTGTAGTGAAAACTTTGGGTCAACTTTCGGATACAGTATCAATTTCTGGACTCAAAAACAAAATTGAGCAACCTATGAAATTCATTCTACAAGCCGATAAAATTGAAGAAGCCACAGGAACTGAAGCTTTTTGTGTGATTCAGAATAGACAAGCTAAGCATGTGGTATTTACATTTGAGCTTGCTTTTCTGCCAACGAAGCTAAATAGCTATTCATTTACAACGGTACTCGGTGAGAACGTTTCTCGAGAACCTCCTAATCTTTGTCATCTTGCGATTCCTTTTGTGATTCCTCCTAACGGAGTTCTTAAGTTATCCAAAGAATTTTTGATGCAAACTTGGAGAGATACTTATCTTCGGTCGAATGCAACTCGCTGTATTGCTTTTGATCTTAGCAATCCTGATCTTACTCTTACCGCTGTCCAGGCGACTGCTTACAGTGCTTGAAGCTTCCTTAACCGGGTAAAATCCAAATTTTCTATGAAAGTCGATATTTAAAGGTGAAACAACCAGGATGAAATATAAAGGATACATCGGTCATGTCGAATACGACGATGAAGCGAAGATTTTTCATGGGGAAGTCATCGGCTTAAAAGACATTATTACTTTTCAAGGAAGCTCTGTTGAAGAGTTGGAAAAAGCTTTTAAGGATTCCGTTGAGGATTATCTTGCTTGGTGTAAGAAAAGAAAGGAAAAACCAGAAAAAACATTTTCAGGAACTTTTAATCTTAGAATTCCGCCTGATCTCCTGCTAGATTAGCTCTGCAAGCGAAATCTATAGGAGTCAGTCTTAATTCTTTTATTGCCCAAACTCTTAACCAAATCGTTCATTGAAAGAACAGACTTGAAAAATTAGACTACGGCTATATGGCCTCTTCGTGAGAATAATCCTCTGGCTCTGGGTTTTTGAATGCTGATCTCAACATAACATCCTATGAGAGATAGATAGTGCATCAGTTTTTCAGAGCTAAATTCATTAAATTTTCCAGAAATCAGCATAGAAACTTTTGGCTGAGAAATTCCTAACTTTTGAGCTATTTGTTTTTGAGAAAATTTGCTGGATTTTATGAGTAATCCAAGTTCATGCATAAGTCTAGCTCTAGTCAAAAGTTCTTCAGAATCTTCTAAGCCAAGATCTGCAAATACATTATCAGAAGAGATTTCGTAGTCTTTTTCATTTTTGCTGGCCATGTTATTTTCCTCTGAGTTTCAATTCTTTATAAATTTCTTCTGCCCTTCTAAGACGAGCGTGTATGAGCTCTATATCTTGCTTAGGAGTTTCAATACCTTTTTTGCTCTTTTTCTGAAAGACATGCAAGATGAATATTACATCCCCAAATCGAACTGTATACACCGCGCGAAATGTTCCTCCATTATCATCATCTATAAGTTCTATCACTTCAGCACTACCAAAACCCTTCATTACTTTGGCTATATCTGGATGAACCCCTTCCTGTGCCTGGTAAATAGCATATCCAAAAGCCCGTATCACTTGCTTAGGCAAGTCTTCAAGATCCCGCTTAGATGAAGCAATCCAAATTACAGTTTTCAATGAGACTTTTTCCTTTAGTCATAAATATACCGAATTCGGTATATTTATTGGAAGGGTAAATTTCTTCTAAAATGCCATCTATGGGGGGGCATGTAGACAGTTATAAAGTATGTCTATGAGCTTTTAATGGCTAAGAGAGTTGAATACGGAATGAGCTCAATTTCGGTTGGAAAAACGGGACCTTTAGAAGGATCAGAGAGATGGTTTTGGCTCCAGCTTGCTTCGGTATTGACGACGAGGCGCCATTGGTGAGTAGAAGGAAGTTGAACTTTTAGATTTTGAGCGGAGGGGTTAAAAGCGATCAGGAGATTTTGTAAAATAAAAGTGGTGTCGTGCCATTGAATGTTCTGGTCGGGATGAAGATATTTTTTTCGGAACGCAATCAGAGAGGAGACGAAGTGAAAGATGTCTTTATTTTTCTCGAGCTCATCCCATAAAAACCAATTCAATTCATTATCTTGTAAATAGGGATTGTTATTTCCCTTGTGTGTATGGCCATATTCATCGCCCATGAGCATCATGGGTGTTCCTTGAGAAAGAAACAAGGTGAGGAAAAAATTGCGCATTTGCCGCTCGCGGAAAGCGTTGATCTTTTCATCGGAAACCGGTCCTTCTGCGCCGCAATTCCAGCTATTATTGAGTGTTTGTCCATCTCGATTTTGCTCGCCGTTATCTTCGTTGTGCTTTTGATTATAGGAGACTAAATCACGAAGGGAAAAGCCGTCATGGCAGGTGATGTAATTAATACTGCTTTGGGCTTTTTGGAACTCGGCTTTGTTTCCAGTAAAGACATTGGCAAAAGAAGAAGCTTGGCCGGTTCCTTTGATGAAGTTACGAGAAGTATCGCGAAATGTTTGGCTCCATTCTAGCCAAGGTCCCCATTTAGCGAAGTACCCTTGTTGATTAAGTCCCATGTCCCACGGTTCTGCGATGAGTTTGACATCTTTCAGCTGAGAGATCGCTTGGATGAGCGGAGGCTGTGATAGAACCTCTCCTTTTGAATCGAGAGAAAAGATAGAAGCTAAATCGAACCGAAATCCATCGATATGGACTTCTTCAATCCAATACTGAAGGCTGTCTAGAATGAGTTTTTGGACAGCAGGATGGTTGCAATGGAGGGTGTTTCCGCAGCCGCTGAAATCGAGAAACTCACCTTCTTGGTTCAATAAATAATAGGCGGAATTGTCGATGCCACGAAAGCTGATGGCGAAGTTTTTATTATTTCCTTCTCCTGTATGGCTATAGACGACATCTAGGAAGATTTGGATTTGATTCCGGTGGAGTTCACGGACCAGTGTTTTCAATTCTTCCAAATTGCCATACATATGCATGGGGACAAAGTAATGGAAGGGGTTATAGCCCCAATAGTTGGTCAGCTTAGTAGCAGCTTGATTGAAATCAAAGATCGGCATCAATTCGATGGCATTGACGCCGAGTTCTTTCAAATAGGGTATTTTTTCTAAGAGTCCTAAATAGGTTCCTGGATGCATGACTTGACTAGAAGAATGCAGGGTAAATCCCCGGACGTGCATTTCATAAATCACGAGCTCTTCCAAAGGAATTTGAGGCTGCTGGATACCTTGCCAATCGAATGTTTTCTCTTTTTCTAAGACGGCTCTTCCATTGATGACTTTTTTTGCATACGGATCTATGAGCCATTGATCTTTTTTAAATAAGAGCCCTTTTTTTTCATCGTAAGGGCCTTCACATCGATAGGCATACTGTATTTCGGAAGGAAGCCCCGGAATAGAAACATGCCAGATATCTCCGCTTCTTTGGAGGGGGATTTCTTTGATTTCATTACCTTTAAAAAGACCTAAAATCACAGCGGTAGCATGGCTGGAAAAAAGCGCAAAATTTGCAGTGTCATTGTCAAAATAAGCGCCTAAACGGACAGGTTCTTGCATAAGACTTCGTATACCAGGAATAGGATATGAGGGGAAGATTTTGACTTATTAGAGATGCTGTGATAGCGTGATTTGTCTTGTAAAACTTAAGGGAATTTATCATGAATCCAACTGAGCATCCCTTACATTCAAAGACAGAAATGAAGCTGCAGTGGATTGCCATTGCTTGTATGG
Source organism: Parachlamydiales bacterium (assembly GCA_003153295.1). Taxonomy (GTDB): domain Bacteria; phylum Chlamydiota; class Chlamydiia; order Chlamydiales; family Rhabdochlamydiaceae; genus PALSA-1444. The sequence goes on from PLXY01000003.1 coordinate 100,832, forward strand.
CAATCGGGTTGGTAACTTCTATCTATTTTCACGCGAATATTTTGAAAGCGGAACGGATTGAAAATGAATTGTCTTCATATCTTCATCTCAATGATAAATACCATTCCTTGCTGTTTAAATTAATTTGCGATGACTCTGAGGTCTTTAAAAAAACAGATGACCTTTCTTTACAGAAAAATAAATATCTTATGTATGAATTGTTCGAGCTGTTTTCTACGATAGATTCTCTTGAGGGCTATTTTAAAGAGCTGGATAAAGATGTATGGCCCAGTTGGAAAAGAAGAATGGAATTTCTTTTGTCAAAACCTGCGGTTCAATACGCTTGGCAATCTCACCGTAACTATGCTGAGCGTATCTACGAGCCTCATTTTGTCGAACATATCGAAAGTATCATTGCAGCCCATGAACCTCATAGAACAATAGCAGAGTCAGATAAAAAATAAATTCAGGCTTATTTCAGTTTATGAATTCAAAACAGATCTATTTAGCTCCCTATTCGAATGAATGGCCGCACGAGTTTGAGAGGGAAAAGAAGGTATTGTTAGAAGCGATTGGAGAGTGGGTGGAAGATATTCAGCATGTGGGAAGCACGGCTATTCCCGGTATGTCTGCTAAGCCTATCATCGATATCATGATAGGGGTTAGAAATCTTAACGATGCCGATGAACAGTGTGTTCCTCGTATTCAACAGCTGGGATATGAGTATATTCAAAAATACGAAAAAGAGCTTCCTGAAAGACGGTATTTTCAGAAAACATCTCATGGAGTCAGAACCCATCAAATTCATCTGGTAGAAATCAACAGTGATTGGTGGAAGCGGCATCTTCTTTTTCGAGATTACTTGCGCTCCCATCCTCAAGTTGCCCAAGAATATGAAGAGCTAAAAAGGTCACTCGCTAAGATTCATTCAGATACGAATGAATATGCCCATGCAAAAACAGCTTTCATTCGTGAAATCGAAAAGAAGGCAAAAAACACTTAGCTTAAGTCCAGAGTTGCGACCATGGGATTATGATCCGAAAGGGCATGCTTCGAATCCAGCTTACCTTTTATGTTGTAAACCGGAATAACTTTTAAATCCCGAACGACTTTTTTTGTCGTATCCGCTTCGCTCCGTTTGATCAGAGCAATTTGATCAACCCATTCGTCAGTTTCAGGGGATGATCTATCATGAGGATATCTTAATCGATTAAATTCATTGGTGCAGGTCGGTTCTCCATCAATATGAACACCGATTAAAACCTCATCGAGTCTTGTCTCTTCCCGTTCTTTAGGACGTGCTGCATTAATATTAAGATCTCCTGCCAGGACCACAGCACTGACATCGGTGAGCTGTTTAGCGTGGTTGTGGATTTGCGCCAGCTGCTCAGTGCGGTTGATGGTATCTTGTTTCTTAGATCCCGATTCCATATGTGTTCCTATCACAGCGATTTGTCCCTGAGGAGTGTTAATTTGTAATGTGGTAAAACCGCGCGTCATGGTCCAGTCGTTATTTTTGAAAGGAGTAAAAGTATAGTTCACTACAGGACATTTAGTGATGACCATTTGTCCGCTTTCTGTTCCCAACTTGTTTTTACCATTATGAATGAAAAAATGGGCATATTTACCTTGGAAAGCAGAGATGAACATTTCAAATGTCGAGGCATCTATTAAACATTCTTGGATGACGAGAATATCCGGATCTTCTTGCTCGATTAATTGCTTGATTCCCTCAAATCTGTCTTTGAGAGGAATGCATCCGCCGCAGGTGTAATTCATGCCTGCTGGGAAGCCTAAAATATTCCACGACATGACTTTGGGATTAGATCGGGTTATTTCTAGAGCGGAGGTGCGGACATGGACATAATCTTTCTTTTGATTGCTATAGGCCAAGAGGTGAAGAGCTAATCTTCCTCCTTCCATGGCCATTACACCTCCAAGAGAGAGCAGTCCAACAAAAGGAAGCGAAGTCTCCGTGGCAAGGTAAGCTGCTGCGCCGACTAAGGCCGCAGGCCCGAAAGCTCGATAAGCTAACTCTTTGGTTTTAGTAGAATAATTATCGAAAACAGCGGGATTTAAAGGATTGCCCCACCGTTTAAAATATCCGATCACTCGGTAGGTAGGCTGGGAGAGAAGACCATGGGCCCAGTAAAAGCTTCTTGCTTGTTCTGAATCAGATTTTGTGAAATCAATTGTCATATCAACCTACCGATTTTCATAATTTATCAAACAAAAGCAAATACTGCACCTGCAATGATCGCTGTTTTATGCGTCTCAATGAACTTAGGGCATAAAGTATAAGTACCGTAAGCGACCGCTCCCGCTAAAGCCAGCTGAGTCACGCCTTTTAAGACTTTCCGGGGATGGTTCCAGAGAGGAAAACGGAAGCCGATGCCTTGAGTCAGAGAACCTAGAAACCCTATGCGGAAAGGAGAGATGGCTTGCTTTGTGAAAAGGATCACATTTCCAGCAAACCGATCTTTAAATGCTTCTTTTGCTTCTTCATCTCGATATCTAAACTTGATGGTTGGGATGAATAGAGCGGCAATAAGACTCAGAGAAAGAGAGGCCACTAAACGGTTATTTTCAGGATCTTTAATTGAATAGAAGGTCGCTGCAGTTTTATCAAAATAAGAAGCGCTGTACATCACTGATTTCCTAAAGATCCACATGAGGGGAGTCAATTTAAAAAGGAACCCATGTATCCAAGGGCTAACGGTTTTGACATGATTTTGAATCAAAGAGATGAAATGATTACGGAGCACCCACGATTGAACAAAGACAGCGACTGGGCGAAGTCTGCTATTAGGATCTAGTTTTGAAATTTGTTGTGTTACAACTTTATCGAATTTTTCAAAAAAAACTGTGATGTCAATCCCATATTCATCAGTGGTATTACTCACATTGATGCGGGACGGTGTCCCAGTAGCTGAACAGCCGAAGAAATGGCTTTTAACCCACTCAGCAGGATTGGGTCCATACCGGAGAGTTCTTAAACCTAAGGAATCGGCAAAAGCCTGATCAGCGAAGCGTGAAATGGCATAAGCCCCGGTTGCTGCAATGATGACTGCCATGATAGTCCTTGGTAATTTAATTATTTTCAGGATATTTTATACTAAGTGAACTAAAGCTTCAAGTTACTAAAGTTAAGCGATATCCTACGTAAAGAAATAAATTGTTCGATTGTTTAATTTAACTCAAGTTATTGATTAGCAAGAAATTATAAAAAATTAAACGATACTAATTTTAATTTAAACATTAATAATAATATTGAAAAATAATAATGTTTATTATAAATTATAATTAACAATAAAAGGTTAGATTATGGTTGAATTTCCTTCAAATTATCCCGTGAGTGGATCCCAAGGCCCTAGCCCCACAGGGGATTCTCCAGGATCTATCGATAATAACACCACTTTTATTCAATTGGTTGATGCAGCCTGGGAGGCGATAGGGCAAGACGACCAATATCCTACGGATTTGAATACACAGACTGCGATGCAAGCTATCAACAATCTAAATGCTTATCTCACGGCAAATCCTCCTACTGATCCCAATAATCCTAAAGCTTATTCAATTGAACAAGCATTATCGAGCGGACCACCAGTTACAAGTAGCTTGGCTGAAATCTGTGCAAATTATGGAACTAGTAATTGTCAGGCAGCTGTTGAGTTTCTTGAAACAGCAACAGGAAATGGTCAATTAAATACCTTACAGGGAGCTCTTGATTCCGTAAGTAGTGCAACAATAGATAGTGGAAATGCAACGATACAGTTAGATATTAATCACCTACAGACCATACTCAAATATTATAATGACTACATGCAAGAACCAGATCCCCAGACGCAAATGATAAATGATTATCTCGCGATGATTGCTCAAGACATTAGTCAATTGGATACCGATGCCCAAGCTGCGAGCCCTGCCTTAAGCGATGGATATCTTACAAATCTAATGACATATCTTAATACTCCACTTCAAGTCGGTGGAACGCAAACATTGCAGACTTTAAGTGCAGCAATATTGGCAAATAATCCTCCAAACACTACTGATCTAGATAATCTGGGCACAGCTTTGCAAACTTTAGCCGGGCAAAATAGTTCTTTAGGAGAAGCATTGCAGTCTCTTATACTACAAACCATCCAATACGAATATCACAACAGTTCTTAGACTTGAAAGTCTAATCTTTATATAATGTGATTTTCTCTATCAGAGAGGTCAAATGAGAAAATCCGTTTTATTTTTTTGCGCGATTTTCTTTTCATTTTCTCTTCAGGCGGAAAATTACTGTGTTCATCTCCAGATGCCTGAGGGATGGTTAAAAAAAGATGAATCGTCTTTTACAATTCAAGATAGTCATTTTGAACAAGATTTATATGTGCATGAACTGGGCTTAGTCAATCATCAAGCGAGATGTCGTATCTATTCCTATTCCACGACACCTCCTTCCGGATTTAAAATTCATGAAAATTTTCAAGAAGCCCCCAGTATAAGCTATGCGTTTCCTTCCGTTGAACAGTGGAAAACTTCTAAAATTGTTGAAGACAATAGGACCTTCTATACGGGAATGAGTTATTTGTATTTAGATAATTTTTATTGCATCGTTACGATTACAGATCAAAAGGATGAAAGTTCTTTAATGGAGAATGCTCAAAAAATGATTGATGCTATTAAGTTTGTTCCGATTAATTAACTTTTCCGACAATGCCAATAACATTGCAGGGGATCGGCAAAAGCATGGACATAGGCCTGTATATGACCTTCTTTGAGAAGAGTAAAATTTTTGATCAGAGTGTCGTATTCGGCAAGCGTACGATAGTGGGCATAATACCCTTGAGTTGTATTCTTAGTGCGGGTGACTGCGCAGCTCTCTCTGAAAAAGAGCTCGCCTTGGGGTTTTAACCAAGTGTGAATCCGCTCGATCAAAAGATTCATTTGATCATCTTCCAAATACATCAAAAGCCAGTGGAGAAAAACAAAATCAAAAGAGGCTTCTTTGAGCTGCAGTTTCATGACATCAGAGCAAAGGTAGGTCACATTGGTAAAATCGGCATGATCTTGCTGATTTTTTTCCATGAATTGAGGTGTCATATCTGCGGAGGTCAAATGATCGGCATGGGAGGCGAAATGATGGGTAAAACGTCCAATGCCAGACCCTAAGTCTAAAATTTTTTTTCCTTGTAAGGCGGGAAGGTAGGAGATGATCTCTGCTTTTTCATGACCGTCCAAGTAGCGGCCATTCGATCTTTTGTACATGGCTTGCACTGTCGGATCTTGCTGTTTCCAATATAATGAGACTTTATCTATCCTGCGTGTCACCGGTATGTCGTTTTTATTTTTTTTAATTCTCAATTTGTCAGTCCCTCTCTACTTGCGGCTTAAGAAACCGTCTGTTCCTTTCTATGCCCGATGGGTTGGATTACTTGAAGATTTTTTTATAGTCCTAGAGCTTCTATGGATTGCGGCGATCTCGATTCCTGTAGCCGCTGTCCTAGGCCTCTGCATCCATCTGGTGCTACTCTTGGACAGCATCCTCTTTCGTCAAATGCAGCTCCGTTGGAAATTTTCCTATTTAGTTCATCTCCCGCATGCCGGTTCTTTTTATTCGTCGGCAAAAGAGCTGGGGTTGGGGCGATTGATAGGGGGTGCCGCGGCGATTCTGGGATTGCATGTTTTCGGATATTTTACTGTCTATCGTCATTTTGAGGGAATCTCTCTTCTTCAGGGAGTTCTTACCATAGGAGTGGGAGCCGCGGCATTTTTGCGCGCGCGTGCCATGCCAAAAAAAATTGCCTATGTGTTTAATAATATTTTTTTTGATCTGCAAATGGTTCAAAGCAAGAAGAAGGAAGCGGCCTCTTCCATTGCTATTTCTTCATCAGAATCTTTTCGACTTTTGGATGAAAACTATCCTTTATGGCGGTTCACAAAAGGTTTTACAGGTGAAAAGCAATTTGATGTGAAGATCGGCCCTGATGAAAAGCCCCATGTGATGTTAATCTTTTTAGAATCGTTTTCAGCGCAGGCTGTCGGTTATGAGAAGAAGGCAACTCCGAAGTTCGATCGGCTTGCGCAAGAGGGGATTTTATTTTCCAATTTTTATTCCAATGGGACATTTACTTATCGAGCTCTGATCGGAGGACTCTTTGGCACTCCTGCGGGGGACACAACAAAGGGGCTCGGTCCGTATGTCAATGTTCCTTTTGTGGGGATTCCTCAGTTGATGAAACAAGCCGGTTATACTTCGGCTTTTTTCCATAACGGATCTTTGAGCTTTGATAAGCAACGGGAATTTCTAAAAAACCACTTCGATGTCATGGCAGATAGAAATGAAATTGAAGATTCTCCGGATACTTCGACGAGTTGGGGAGCGCATGATGAGTGCCTCATGCGCTACACAGTAGACTGGCTGGAAAAACAAAAAGAGTCGACGTTTACAACACTGTTTACGATTACTAACCACCATCCTTGGATCACTCCAGCCCACCACGTCCCACCGGATTTTGAATCGTCTTTTAACGCTTCTCATAAAAGATTTTTGCAGACGATGCATTATACCGATTATTCTTTAGGTCTTTTAGTTGAACTTTTAAAGGCTAAAAACTTAAGCCAAAAAACGGTTTTGGTCATTGTGGGTGACCATGGTCAACCTTTAGGGCAGCATCAGGGTAATTTTTACTACTCACGATTTCTCTACGAAGAAAATGTCCGAGTTCCTTTGCTCATTGTTGCAGATGGTAGGATTGCTGAGCCTAAAGTCATCGATGAGATAGGAAGCCATGTCGATCTTGTTCCGACTCTAATGGACCTCTTGGGTCTTGAGGGAATGCAACACGGCTGCGGCGCTTCTTTAATGAGAAAAAATCTCGATCGGACTGCCATGATGCATAACCCTTATGCGGAAGGTTTTTTAGGATGCCGTCAGGGTCCTTGGAAATGGATTGAAAATCAATTAAGCCATGAAGGCGAGCTTTATGATCTAAATACCGATGCAGAGGAGAAGATTAATTTAGCAGATGTTTTCCCACAGGTCGCAGAAAAACTCCGCTTAGAAACTCAAGAGTATTTTTCCTATTTGTATGATCTTCATCAGCAACAAAAAATTGTTCCGTTGCAAACGGAAAAGGTTTGTCCTCCTTCCACATTGAACTTAGATTTTTCAACGACCATGATCACCGATGGGGAATTGGTCCAGCTGACCTTTGATTCTCCTGAAGTGGAAAAATTGAATTTGCATGACTGCCTATTAGTGGGTGATGAGGGGATAGCTGCTCTTTTATCTGGTTGCAGACGATTGGAAGAGTTGAACCTCAAGGGGATTACAGATTTGACGGATGAAGCTTTTGAAAGGGGGCTTGAAGAAATTCGTCCCCGACTGAGAAATCTCAATATTTCTGATGCAGCTCTATCGGATCGCGGGCTTGAGGTCATCGCCAGATCTTGCCCGAATCTATCTATTCTTTCTCTTCAGGCAAAAAATTTAACGGATCAGAGTATAGAGATCTTGAGTCATTCCTGCCGTAAGCTTGTCCGTTTGAAAATTTTAGAGGCAGATCAAATTTCGGAAGAGGCGCTCCTCACGCTCATCCAAAACAATCGTGAGCTGGGACACGTGACCTTGCAAGGATGTCCCCGTCTGACAGACCGTGTTTTAGAGGCTCTGCAGCACCATCCTTTGGAGCTTCTATGGATTTTCGATGCTCCTCTTTTAACAGATGAAGGAGTTGCTTATTTAGCTAAACTTCCCATCCGTTTTTTAACTTTGGACGGCTGTCCGCTGCTAACAGAGAAGTGCATTCCTTACTTATCGCAATTGAATCTGGAGTCGGTCTATCTTAACTGCCAGGGGATCGTTAAGGTTCATCTTTAGCAAAAATTTTCATTGCGATAAGATAGATAGTAGGAGAATTTATGACAGTCGCCTATCTTGCCTGTCCTTATTCCGATCCAGATCCTAAAGTCAAAGCGATGCGGCATGCGATTGCCAATCAAATTGCAGCGGAGATGCTGGCTCAAGGAATCTTTGTTTTTTCACCGTTGACTTACAGCATTCCGATTTCCCAATTGGGTAGTCATCAAGGATGGGTCAGTTGGAGAAATTTTGATCTTGAGATGCTCTCGAGATGCGACCGATTGATTGTATTAAAAGTATCGGGATGGGACTTATCGACGGGAGTGGCAGAAGAAATCGCGCGGGCAAAAGAGATGGAGATTCCCATCGAATGGATGGAAGTTCCCGAAGTACAAAAGATATCAGTGGAAACTTAGAGCATGTTTACAAAGTATGATCAGGATGCTTTGCTGCTAAACTTCATTTTAAGAGCTTATAAAAATTTAGTCATATTTAAACTAATATGACAAAATTTTTATAAGCTCTTATAATGAAGTTTAGGCACACAAATCATCCGATCGGACTTTGCAAACAGGCTCTTAATGGAAAATTATTCACACCCATCTTGGATTGAGATCGACTTAGCGCAATTGCGCAAGAATTTTTCGATTATCCGCGACTATATCGGCCGCAGTTTATTCTGTTTGCCTATCAAGGCTAATGCGTATGGGCATGGGCTTTGCGCGATTGGTAAAGCAGCCCAAGAGGCAGGGATCGACTATTTAGGCGTGGCGCATCTGCAAGAGGGCATCCAGCTGAGAAAGGCTGGGATAACGTTACCCATCCTTGTCTTAGGGGCTATCCATGAAGATCAAATCCATGATTTGATCGATTACAATCTAGAGTTTACGATCAGTTCTAAATTTAAAGCGCAGCTGGTCGCTGAAAAATGCAAAGAAAGAGGCGTCAAGTGCCGAGTCCATCTCGAAGTCGATACCGGCATGCAGCGGACCGGAGTGAGACCTGATACAGCGCTGGGACTGTTTCCGTATTTACAAAGTTTAGAAAATCTGGAAATCGTAGGGATTTATTCCCATCTAGCTACCGCGGACCGTCCTCAAGATCCGCTGACTTTAAAACAGATCGAGGCTTTCCAAAACTTGATTAGCGATCCTGTCTTCAATGATGCTGTCCTGATACGGCACCTGGCCAATTCAGGGGGCACTGTTTATTTTCCTGAATCCCATCTCGATATGGTCCGCCCGTCGCTCGTCACCTTTGGATATCTGCCTGATCCGTGTCCCGGATCGCTCCAAGGAATCGCTCCCTGTTTTTCCCTCAAGGCCAAAGTCTCGTTTTTTAAAGTCGTCAAGCCAGGAGAAGGGGTCAGCTATGGACATTCTTTTGTGACCCCTAAACAAACCCGTATCGTTACAATTCCTGTTGGCTATGGAGATGGATATCGACGGTCTTTGTCTAATAAAGGGTCAGTCCTTATCCGAGGGAAGAGATTTCCTATCTGCGGAACTATCTGTATGGACCAGTTCATGGTCGATGTAGGAGATGAGGAAGTGTATGTCGGTGATGAAGTTGTCCTCATCGGCAAGCAAGGCAATGAAGAGATCACTTTGAAAGAAATAGCAGAGCTTTGCGAAACCATTCCTTATGAGATCCTCTGTTTGCTCAATGAGCGGATTCCGCGTATATACACAAATGGAATAATGCCTAAGGAGATTTTCTTCCGATCCATGAGCGAAATGAGTTCCAGGCAAAACCTACATTCTTGAATATCGGTTTTAAATTCTCTTCGACGAGTTTTTTTTCGGCCTCTTCTGTTGCCCGCTTCAGTTCTGCTAATAAGTTATACTCAGATGAATAGTAATAGCGATGAGAAGTTTGTCTAAAATCTTCTATATTTAAGCAAGCTTCAGGATTTTGTTCCCATACCTGCTGAACGATATCTCGAGCTTTTTTAACGAGTTCAACCCTCTGTGGTAAATGAGTTGATAAATGGGCAGCATCTTCAAGCCTTAAGGCCCTTTGAATTGTAAAATAAATCGCCCCCTCCGGTTTTTCTTGAATCAGCTGCTCGTACATTTGCTGTACGACCATTGTTTCAGAAAAAGCTCTTGCAGCTAAGGGTTTAAGTTTATCAGGGGAGGGTTCTTTCTCATACCGTTCTATATTCCACGCAGAAATAGAGGTCCGGACCACTTCTTCTTGCATCTTGATACGGATCTTTAACGGATAAGAAGTTGTCTCGATCTTTTTTAATATCTCTAGGGCTTCATCATGAAAATCTAGAGCTTCTTGGTGATTGCCTAATAGCTTTGAACAATGAGCAGCGTTGCGGAGAGCCTGGACAGCTGCAAATCGATTTTCGGAAAAGGGAGGCTTCCAATGTTCTGGATCTACAATCGAAAAATAATGATGCTCACCTGGAGGTAGTTGTGAGAAAGCCTGAGCTGCTGTGTACCAAAGAGAAGCGGCTGCATCGCATTTGAGCTGATCTTCGGAAGAAAAGCTGGATAAATTTCGTTCCCTGATGGGAGAAATATTTAATTCTTCTAAACCTCTTTCAATCCATTCTAGTTTTTCTTGAGGAGTTTTAGCCAATGTTGCAGCTTCTTGACAGGCGTTAGCTTCCTGGATGCGGAGTATTTTAATATTTTCTTCTAATTGTCTCTTCCAAAGACCTCTAGACAACGATCGAGCCTCTTTCAAGCACTCTCGAGCCTGATGGAAGGCAATAGCTCGAGCAATAGGATGATCTTCAAGCTCGGCTTTGTTTTGGTATTCTTCTGCAGCTTTTTGTAGAAGTGTCATTTTTTTCTGTTCGAGCTTTATTTGCTGGGTAGAATCAGTCTCGTCGCTGTCGACCTCAACATTTTTAAACGCAGCCTGAGAAAAATGCCCCTTTCCATTTCCAGATTGGAGATAAGCTGCAACCGTCAGAGGACTAAGCTGAAGAGGAGGACAGGTTGCATTGGAATAAGACTGCACTTGGGATCGAGATGCCGGCATGGCAGGAGCTGCCAGCGCCGCAGCTATGGGAACAAAAACCACCAATACAATCACGCCAATGACCAAAGCCGTTTTGTAATCAAATTGAAAAGAGAATCTTCGGTTAAAATCAGTTTTTGCAGGCTCTTCTTTTTTTTGTAGAGGTGGGTTTGAGGAAACTCGGAGAACCATGCAAAATCTCCTTTGCTTGGCCTGATAGATTACTCCAATTATTTCTTTGGAACCACTCAAACAAAAATTATTGACGAAGAGGCATCTTTTAGCGCTTCATTAATTTACCACCGATCACACTGGCGTCAGTGATTTGACAATCAGGGCCTGCATTGACTTGGCCGCTTCCAGATTCAAAAGAGATCTGTCCCATGACTTTAGTCTTTCCTTTGAGATCGATTGTCTGGGTGATGTTGTCTTTACCTTTTAAGACATTCACAGACATCACTGAACAAGAATCAAACACAGAATGGTCTGTTGTCAAGAGGATAGGATTTTCAAAAGTGGAGGAAAAAGCAGAGATAGATCCTCTGACTGTACACTTATCTTTCACAGTACAATGAGAGAATAACGCTTGGCCATTGACTTGAACTTCTCCCAGTTTGGCTTTTGTTGCAGTGGCGCTGCCATTGACTTGCAGCAGTTCTAGGACGGTTGTCCCATTCAAAGTCACATAACCATTGATCTGAAGAGACTTGAAGACCTCTTTTCCATAGGTGAGATAACCATTGGCGACCTGATTTTGGGGAGAAGCGGAGATCTGGAGGTTAAATGCCAATATTAAAAGAGTAATGAATCGCATCGGGTTTCCTTAAATTCTATATAAGCTTAAAATGGTTCACATTTCAAAGGAATTGTATGTCTAAAATTTTTCTACTAGGGATTGTTTTTATGGTTTTTTCGAAAGCTCAAGCCTCCGAAGCGATTGTTACTATCGATAGTCCCCAATCTGAGATCTTAAAGACTAAGACGGAAGATATCCAAGAGAATGAGCTCGATCTAGCCCAGGAAATCGCCGATAGGCTGATTGCTGCACTCACTCCTTTTTTTCCTGCTGCGGGATTAGCAGCTCCTCAAATTGGGATCGGCAAGTCGGTTTTTATCTTCAGCTACAATCGTGATCCAAAAAATCTTGAGATCGTCATAAACCCCACACTCCAGCCTGTAGGAGATGAAAAAGTCGAAGGATGGGAGAGTTGTTTTTCAGCTGTCTTGAAAACAGGGGTTTGGGAATGCGCTAAGCTCTCCCGTTATGAAAAAATCCAGGTCAATTATCTAAATATTTCTGGAGAAAAAGTCGAAAAAATTCTCGAGGGATTTGCCGCTAAAGTCTTCCAACATGAATACGATCACTTACAAGGCTATGTCAATATCTGCAGAAAAGATGCAGAAGTAAAAAGATTTGAAAACAAGCAAGAGTACATCACATTTATCCAAGAAGTAAAAAAGCAAGACGCGGCTAGGTATACCAAGTCATGAAACTCCACATCCGTTCTGCTGCGCTTACAGATGGGCCGCAGATTGGGCAGCTAATCTATGACACTGTCCATACGATCAATCGAAAAGATTATTCCGCAGCGCAGGTCCAAGCCTGGGCTCCCGATGAGGTGATCTTTAGTACTTATGACAATTGTTACGCATTTGTGGCTGAAATGGATGAACGCATCGTGGGATTTGCCAATTTAACTCCTGTGGGCTATCTCCACCGGCTCTATGTCCATAAAGATTTTCAAGGACAAGGAATTGCGAGTCATTTGCTTGAAAGCATAGAGTCAAAGGCCCATGAGCTGGGTCTTCTGGAAATCACCACCGAGTCTAGCATTACAGCAAAGCCGTTTTTTCTTGCGCACGGCTTTGTCGTCCAGACCGAGCAGACCAAAATCTTGAGAGGAACTTCCTTTATCAATTTCAAAATGTGTAAGAAAATTTCTTAATTAACTTACTAGGTGTAAAATGGCCGCACAGATTAGAAGCTTAGAAAAATCTTTTGAATCATTGTTTGCTGATTATTCGAGATGGCTCGATAGAACTTACTCAGAACAAAAAATCGATAAATTTATATTACAATTGACCTGTAATTTTAAGTCCCAGCTGGAAAAAGAACAAAAACAAATTTCTTATGTATTAACTGAAGAAAAAGATCTGACTAAACAGGGTTTATACGGGCATCTTGTCGAACAAGTGAAGAACAATGTTCATCCCTTAAAGACCTATAATACTGTCGAGCTTTTCTTGGCTTGTATCGGTTCTATTGCAGAGTCTACAGTGATGGCTAAAAGTACCTTAACCACCCATATTATTCTTATTCCTGATTGCTAAAATTACTCCTTAGAACATAAAATCACCCCTTTATCAGGAGAGACCCTATGCAACTACGACATCTTGGACGGATTTTATCGATTGTTCTTTTAGCCTCCTTTTGTTTGAGTGCGTGCAAATGCCAAAAGAAGCAAACGCCCACCGAAGCTCAAGCAAAGTCTGCTTCTATATCTGAAGGACTCAAAGGGGTCACTAAACTCGTTTATCAATATCCTGAAATCCGATGGCTCGCCAATGCCGAGGTGCGTAAAACCGAAGAAGGCAATGCCACAGCTGATAAGCCTTATTCCGAGCAATTATTTGGCCAGAAGTTCATCGAGTTCGATCGTTCTATCATGTCGCTCCACTGTTTAAAATTGATTCTTGATGGCAGTGAAACATCTTATCAACAATTCACAGCAGCACAACCTGACAATGTAAAACTCACTAAAATGAGCTTTCAAATTCTGCATGAGCAGGGGATGGCGCTGTTAAACTCCAATTACCAAGGCATGTCCGCAGCTGAGATGCAGCAGGCCCTTGAGACGGCGCTTGTACTGGGCGATATGGGAAAAAGCGAAAAAGCTCGAGCTATTTTTAAAAAAGCGACCGCTCCCGATCATGACGACTTCCATGGTCAGGCCATGCTTATCCTTAAAGATCAACCCGGCCTCAGCCGTTCCTTTGCACGGCTTCCCTTTAGATCCAAACAATTGCTCATTAAAGTAGCCAATTTAGCCCACTACGGACATATCACTCATCTCGAAGGCGGCCCTTCGATGTTCAGCAAACTCAAGCAGAGCAACATTCCTGCGACAGATCTCACTGCTCTTTCTTTTGACCTTTTCGTTCACACCTGTGATGTTGCCGGCGCTTTGGGACATGTCAACAACAGCTCTTCCGTCGTTTATACAGAAGCGACACACAGAGCGATGCAAGCGATGGCCGCTGCCTCCCGTGTGCTCTCTGATCCTTCAAAGACAGAAGTAGATGCCTATGATGCTTATGTAGCGATCAGAGCTTCTTGGCTAGGTTTAAACCCCGCAGATCGCGATGACCGCGTCCTGACCCGCATCGCTGCGATGCTCAGACTTTTCACACCGGAAGAAGGCGCTGCTTTGAAAAATGCCATCCTCCAATTAAATGTCCCAGATCGTGAGATGATTGCTAATCAGCTGGATGTGCGATTAGGAGAAGAAATCGGACGCACGCCGACGTATATGCCCGCTGTCTTAGTCAACCTTTATAACAATAACAACCTGGGAGCGACCTCTCCTGAAAGACTTTCCCAAGCCGTCATCCGAGGACTTCCTTTCCTTGCGAAAGTTCTTCAGCAGCATAAAGGGCAGCTTCTCCAGCAGCAGGCCGATCCTGAAGTTCCTTTGAACTTCAACAAAGTGGCAGGCGTCGCTAAATCAACACCTGATCTTCTGAACAACCCCTTTACGATTACTGCCGACGGCAGCGTCGTTATTCAATAGACAAAGCCTGCAGAGTTTTTCTGCAGGCTTGATTTGATTAAGAGTACGGCCCTTTCTTTTCTTTTTTTAATTCTGAGGCTTTTTTTCGTATCTCAGCTATTTCTTGCAGCAAAGTGTCAGAGCGGCGTGCTAACGGAGGATCTTTTTTTTCAGAACGGGCTTGCTTACCCAAAGACGTCCCCCTAGCTAAATCAGGATGATTGAATTTTTTTCCAGGTCCTCGATGGGCTGCACATCGATTTCCGGCAGGAGAATGATCTTCGCGCAATTTATCTTGAGAGGCAAAACGGTTTTTATCCAATGAGTCAATTTTATGATGGCCCATAATTCCTCCTTGTCCTTGCCAAATCTTAACAAGGGTGTTTTTTTCTGGCTAGTCGCTTTACATCCGAAAAAAAATCAGATAAAATCTCCTATTTTTCAAGGAGAAAACCATGCTTGCACCTTTCTCAGAAACCGCCACGCAGCTCCCTTTGGGCATCTATGAACATTATAAAGGAAATCGGTATGAAGTGCTCGGTGTCGGAAGACATAGCGAAAGTCATGAAGAAATGGTCATCTATCGAGCCCTTTACGGAAACCATGATTTTTGGATACGGCCGTTAAGCTTATTTGTCGAGACCGTGAACTGGGAAGGAAAAACCCTCCCTCGCTTCAGAATGTGTTAAATATAACTGGCGCTGATAAAAGCTGCGATTCCGAACCCCACAATGATAAGCCCTGCAACACGGTTGACCCATTTCATGAAGTCTTTGTTGACCCATTTGCGGATAAAGGTCACTCCTTCGCTTAAGATCATCCACCAGAGGCATGATCCTAAAAAGACCCCCAAGATCAGCCAGCCTCCGCGATCGGAGACATTTTTCACAATGCCCAGACCTGCAAAGATCGCCAAGAAAGATAAGATCGTGAGAGGGTTGCTCAATGTAAGCAAGAACGTCGAAACAAAGTCCTTAATCAAAGTGCCATGAGTGACAGGTTTCGCTTTCTCCTGAGGTTTTGCTAGAAAGGTTCTAATACCCCAAAGCATTAAAAAAATACCGCCTCCGATTCTCAACCAGTACTGCCATTCCAGTAAAAAATCAGAAAGAAGATTCAGGCCTAAAAAAGCGATAAGCCCGTACATCATATCTGCAAAGGCAGCTCCTAACCCCGAGCAGATTCCCGATAATCTTCCATAATTCAACGTTCTACGGATGCATAGAACTCCGATCGGGCCTACTGGCGCTGCAATCGCAAAACCTAAGATGATTCCTTTAATGAAAAAGTCCATGGTTCCTAGAATGTGTATTCAACGCTGGCAACTCCCGAGACAAAGTTAGAGGCATTTCTTCCCCACACCGTGAACCAGACACCTGCCAGAAAGCTTAAATTGGCATTCGGGTTATATTCCAACGCAGGAGCCAGGCTCAACTGATCCCCAAAAGGGCCACCTACTGTCGCAGGTATACCCGGAGAAGCCACGCCTGGATGGCCAGAAAATTTATTTCTCCGACTATAGTTGTAAACAACGTCCAACGCAGCGACCCATCTCTTTGTAAAACTATACTCATAACCAAAGTCGCCTTGGAACCCCTCTCCTGGATGGACTTTTCCATCCGTCCCAAATCCACCGCCATATGTATTGAAGCCATGGACCGAAACGACCGAAGGAATGGTATAGTTCAAGGAGAGACGCATGTTCATCGGATGGAGCGATACCCACCAAACAACTTTAGAAATGTTAAAGCTGAAAGTCGTCTGATAAGATCCAGCCCCTGTCGAATCAACACCTCCCTTATGAGGATTCAAATGTTGGTATTTGCCCGAAGGAAACGTCTCTTTGACTCCAAAAAGGATGGCAGGATTATAAGGCCCTTCTGCTAAGGCTCCAAATCCTAGGCCCACGGAGGTATCTCCCCAATTAAACGAAGAATGGCTCTGCTGCTTATTCCATATCCCTTGCACATTAAACGTCAGGTGCATCCACGATATCATTCCGATCAAGGCCCCAAATGTGGGATTCACCGTATGGATATTCGGAATCTTATGAGAATGGCCGCTGGAATTGAATTTTCCATACGTATTGGTCCAGAAAAGATAAGGCTGGATGTTGACTAATCCAGGAGGCAGAATATGCGCTGAAGGCGTCAGTAGAGGTCCCGCATACCAAGGGTTGAACATCTCCTTGGCTACTTTAAATTCAGCTTCTGCATCTTCCAATTGCTTTTCGACAACTTCAGGAGGAGGAGGCACCTCATCCGGTTGATCGGCTGCATACAAGCTCAAACTTAAAAGAGTTCCCCATAGCCATCGTTTATCCATAAGCACCTAATTTAGGATCTATTTGTAAGCGATTGAACAAAAAAATTAAAGCATCATTTCTTCACTAGATAAAAACAACCCAGGAAAATATATACAAATTAACAAGCAGGGAGAAAGTATGGTAGACAAAATTGGAGATGGTTCAATCACTCCTCAAAACCAAGAGATCTATAAAAAAGACTTCGACCGCGCCGTTAATCTCTTTCAACAAAGCTTAAGCGGATATCAACAATCGACAGAACCCCACCAGAAAGACAAGTTCAAAGACGTCATGGATAAATGTCTCGTTGTGATCCATGAGACAATCAAAGAGGCCATCAAAAAAGAGGCTTCAAAACAACTCAATAAAGTCGATCAAGATTACCAGAACTTCATTGCGAATGATACCCCGAAGACCCTTCAACAATTAAACCAAGACTTAGACTCTCTTAAAAATCCCTAATGCTTAATCCGTTTGTTCATTTTTCTAAGTCTTAAGCTTAAGATATACCACCAGACATAGAAAGCCAGGTTGACGAACAAAGCAATGAGCGTTACATGGTCATGTCCCACCCTTACAGCATCGATAGTAGCTTTCAGCTTCAACAAAGGCCCTACGATCAAACAGAATGTCAAAAAACGAATACCCGGCTTCACATAAGCGCAACGATAGAGAATAAAAAATAACGCAATCGTCACCAAGGCCACGGCTAAATAGACCAAATAGACCCCTTGAGGCACATGCTCTTTCATCGAGATATAGCTCATGAAAGCCAGTGTAATAATGGGCCAAGCCAAAATGGCGATCAGAGAGATAATCAGCCATTGTTTTCTAAGAGATTTTTCCTTGGGAGTAAAGTGGTGAGTCATTTTTCTTCTCATGGGTTATATGCTTTTTGGCATCATAAATATTCACTCAACAAAATTCCATCGAAAAATTTTCTTCTTATTTCAAAGATAGTTTAACTCTGGTATTTTTATTCCAACATCTTACGCAGGTATCTTATGTTATATCGATTACTCTTTCTCTTTTGCTTTCCTATCCTTTGCCTTCGAGGTGATTTAAATGATCACGTCGGCCCCATCCCTGCCTGGGTCAAACCGTATGAATTTTCTTTAGATGTACCGTTGAAACCTACTCAAGAACACGTTCAAATGCTTCTTGAGGATAATCAAAAAAACTGGGAGGAGAAAACGACCTATGTGCATTTTGTCAGAAAAATTGTCGATCAAATCGGTGTTGAAAGAAGCTCTCAAATCCGCTGTTATTTCGATCCTATGTTTCAAACAGTCATTATCCACCAAATCCGACTATTTCGAGATGGTCAATGGTATGACCGTTTGAACACGTCGCATCACAGTCTTATTCAACGAGAAGAAGGGTTGGATGACAACCTTTTCAGTGGCGAATTGACCCATCTTTATGTCATCAACGATGTTCGTCCTGGGGACATCATTGATTTTTCTTGCTCTTACGTTGGAGAAAATCCTGTCTTTTCTTCCCATTTTTCTGAAATATTTTTTCTTGAAAGCACCTTGGTTTTAGAAAAATTCTATCACCGCATTTTGATGCATCCTGACCAGTCCTTTGAAGTTAAATATTTTAATACATCTCAGGAGCCTATTGTCACTGACCTCTCACCGACTCTACGGGAATATGTTTGGGAAAGGACAGAAACGAAACCTGCCTGTGATGATGATGATCAACCTGCCTGGTTTGATTCTGAGGCCCACATTCAAATTAGCCAATATAGCTGCTGGAAAGAGCTCATTGATAAACTCCTACCCCTTTATGTCATCCCATCTGATTTCACAGAAAATCCTTCTTCTGAAATGGTCGATTTAGTCAAAAATTGGACTGATTCCACTGATGACGTTGCTAAAAGAGCTGCATTAGCTCTTCGTTTTGTCCAAGATGAAGTTCGGTACATGGGATATGAAGGGGGAGTGGGCGGCTATAAACCTCGGGACCCTCGAGATATTTTAAAGCGCCGTTATGGCGACTGCAAAGATAAGAGTGTTTTACTCCGGACGCTCCTGCATCTCATGAACATTCCTGCTCATCCTGTTCTGGTGCATGCTTCCAAAGGTAAACGGCTTTCGGAATTGCTTCCCACTCCTGGTGCTTTTAATCATGTGGTCCTCCAAATTCTCGTTGATGGATCACCCTACTACGTTGATCCTACTATGTCTTTTCAAGGAGGCGACCTCCAAACTAATCACTTTCCCTCCTATTCTTGGGGATTAGTCATTGCTGAACAGTCCATAAGCTTGACAGCTTTACCCGAAGCCCCCGCAAGAATCCTCACTCTTGTCGATACAGCGATTAACGTTACTTCTCCCACTTCTGCTGAAGTCAGTACCCTGACAACTTGTTATGGCTTAGATGCAGATATACATAGAAGTGTTGTAAAAGGCTTAGGACCCAAGAAGCTGAAAGATCATCTATTAGAAGCGGCCCAAGAAAACTACAAAGGAGCTTCTCGTCTTTCCGATCCGATCGTTACGGACGACAGAGAAAAAAACATTCTTACGATCCAAGAATCTTATAAAATCCCGACCCGTGGCCGCATGGGTAAAAAACTTCTCAAGGTTTATAGTTCGATCATCGAAGACGAATTAGATAACAACATCAATCTAGAAAGATCTTCTCCCTATTCTCTGAATTATCCTGAATGGATCAAAGAACATATCCATATCAACAATCCTTTCAATACCTGGGCTACCGACTCAGAAGCAATCACTCATGAAAATGAATCCATCCGTTATACTTTTGCCATGAAAAAAGAGGGCCAAACAGCAGACTTTGACATCGAACTCAGGCATCTAAAGAACCATGTCCCTCTCAACGTTGTCGAGGACTATTGGAATATCATGCATGAAATCAACCCCAATCCTTCCCTGGAGCTGATAATTGCTATGCCATAATTAGGTTTAATAATTTGTAAAAAAGTTATTTACAAGTCTTGACTTATATATTTGTTTATAATCATGATGTTTCTCAAGTATTGCTCAATAAGGAATTTTATGGTTACACCACTAGGATCAAATACTTCTCTGACTACTTTGCCTTTAGCTCCAAAAAATCCTACTCCATTGGGTTATATACCTCCTATTATAGCGGCTCCGAAAGTTCCTATTGGGAAGCCNNTTTAGTTCCAATAGTGACTCCGAAAAATCCTATTGGTCAACCGAAGCCTGTTCCTCAGGTTCTCACCATGCCTCCTGCTATGAGATTGGGTAATCCGACTAGACAACGACTTCAAAATGTTATTCTTACTATAACACCTATGCTAAGTCTCGATCAACTTTTCAATAATTTAAATTGTGAAAATGTTTCTTTAAGGATCGAGGCTGTTAAAGGGCTCCAAAATATTATCGAAACGGAACCAGAATCTTTTCGCAGGATTTTAGAGGCTTTGTTGGCAACGTCCACAGATTTGGATTGTCCCCCTGAGCTTAGAGATTGCTGTATTAGTAGCTTTGAAGTTTTGATTCGTTTCATTCCTTTGGAAGATGTTAGAAGTCCTTTGGAAGATATTAGAAGAACAATCTTAAAGCTAATGTATCTCTTAAGAAGAGAAGAAGTAGAAGTTGAAAATATTACAAATACTATAACGAGTCTGACTGAAACAAACGCAAATACTTTATTTCCTCTTCTGGTTAAAGAGATTAAGGATATTACTCATCCGGAAAAAGAGGAAGATATACCGGATGATCCTATGAGGTGTGCTAAGGTCTTATTTACTGTTATTGGTAGAATACTGAGCAATTCAGAAAACGAACTTAGAAATGAGAGATTAAAGCTAATAGCAGATGAACTTAGGGATATCTTGTATGACGAAAAAAATCGAGAGCTCATAGGTGAGAATCCTGTTTTGACCAATTCTGATTTTTTTAATGAGACACTATTGGCATTAGCTAGAAGATATGCCGGTGATGATTTTGTTGATTTTTTACTAGAAGAGGTCTTAGAGGTCGATGACCCTAAGGATTCGACTGTTATTACAATACTTCCATTCTGTGAAGCGGCTTCTGAGGTTTTATTCCAAAGCCCCTCAGCTGAAAGAGTAGATGAACTAATAAAAAATCTTAGAGAAAATTCAAAATATAACATCATTTGGATCATAAGTAAAATAGTTCAACAGCCCAATGCGATTTACAAAGACTCAGTTCCAGAACTGTTAGCCCTATTAATTTCTATTGTTAATACATCACAGACATGGCAACAAGCCGATCAGGCCGTAAAGGCTCTAGGAAAAATGTGGCCTATTTTAGACCAAAATCAGCAGCATCAGACTCTAGAAATATTAGAACGGGCACTTGCGGGTACAAATAATATTGTTCATGTTTCTCAAGTACAAAGTTCTGCCGCTGAGGTTTTGAGAGAAATTGGATACACTACTCCTATATGCATACACGATATTTTAGATTTCTTAATCCCTAGATGTGCTCAAGGCGACTATGAAGTGCGTTTTGCTATTGCAAACGCATTAAAACAGTTAATTAAAATTAACAATATGATGCCAACACCTATCATTTTTAATGCCTTTGTGGGCTTTTTAAGTGATCAAGATGCTAGAATTCGAGAGGTCGCTGCTCATGCTTTATATTTTTCGATTAGTAGACATCCAGATTATGCTGCTACTCAGATTCAAGCCATAGCTGATGCGGCCTACCGAGCACTCAATATTCCACCATCTATAAACCTTCAAGTATGGGAAACTACTAGAAATGCTGTGATGGAAATGTTGGAACAGATGGTTCTTATTATACCTGCCGCAAGAAACATTTTTCAAACAATTCCAACAAGCCCCACTGCATTTTCACAGATGTTAGAGAAGCCGTAAGGAAATGTTAAAATAGACAATAAGGATCTATTACCATTAGTCATACTAAAAAAGAAACCGAATATTTGCTGTTTTTTAAATCATTTCAAAAAGGCAGCTTTCAATCGCTATAAAAGCTTATCAAAATCTTTCTAGGCGAGAGTAGATAAAAGAATAGAAAAATCAATAAAGCTTTTGTTTTAAGTTTTTGATCAGCTGAGTAATTTCCTTATTCAAATGTCCATAGAAATAGATTTTAGAGGGAGAAATAAAAATTTCTGCTAGCTGAGCATTAGAAGTATCGTCATACTCTTTGTGAACCCTTGTAGCAAACTCTACATATCCATCATGAAGCAGCTCGGTTAGACCCCATTGAGAGAGATTCACAGAATTATTCAATTGGAGAGCTTTTTCTTTTAAGTTTTCACCTATCTGATTTTTAAATTTTTGTATATTATCAAAAACTTGATCTGCTCGATCTTTATTAATTGCTGACATTGTTAACCTTGCCTTTTACCAATTATATGCTCTTCACTTGGTAATCCATAATATAATGTATCTTTGAATTCTGCAATGAATCCATCCGTTATACCTTTGCCATGAAAAAAGAAGGCCAAACAGCAGACTTTGACATCGAACTCAGACATCTGAAAAACCTTGTCCCTCTGAACGCTGTCGAGGACTATTGGAAGATCATGCATGAAATCAACCCCAATCCTTCCCTGGAGCTGATCATAGCTGTTCCTTAAATAGTTCAAGGATCAGTAAGTCAACTTCGAAAGAGTGAGTTTAAAATTCCGTTTATTCTCGAAAATTTTTAAAAACGCGAATTTTATATGTTTCACCCCAATTGTGGGTTTTGGATACAATATCAGTTTGAGTCGAAGCCCTGTCAACATCTGCAAGGCTCTTCAACTTAAGAATCAAGTCATAACAGCCATCTTCCAATACAACAATCAATTTTTGATCTGGAGTAAAAAAGGCTAGAGGTGGTTCGTTATCTTTTCCCAATGAATATTGCTCTAATTTTTCTTTCGTTTCATTTTTGAAACTGTCCCATTCTTTTTCTATTAAATCATTATTTCTCAATCTATTTTTTAAATAACTTCTTAAGAAAGCAACCCCTTTCACGATTTGTGGAATTGAATAACGATCAATAATTTTATCGTTAAAAAAAGATTGAATGAGAAAATTAATCCTTTGTTTGTCGTCTGAAATTTCAGCTAAACTTTCTTCAATTTGTTGCAAAAGAATAAGGATTTGCACTGTCCATAGGTAGTGAGGTGTATGAGTAGGTAAGTCTGTTTGTAAAAATTTTCTAAATTTCTCATTAAAATTCAGTAAATCTAGGACTTCCGAAGCTTTTATAGAGTTATTTAGACAGAGAAAAATGAGAGCGGCGGGTGTTTCAAATATGAATTTGATTTTTGCTTCGTAATTATCTATTTCGCAATCTTGAGTTATATATATTTGAAGTGTTGGAGCTTTTCTTACTTCTTCTTTTAGGTGATCAATTTTTGTAAGTAAGCTTTTTAAAGTTTGATTTCCAAGAAAAACTACCATTTCTTTTTTATGAAGGAGTTTGTAATTTCCCCATTTTAGACGAATATTTGTTACTCCATAGTTCCAACTAAGCTCGGTGTTTTTCGGAACAGATTGCAAAGTAAACATGCCTAAGCGTTGACCGGGAAATCTTAAGCATATCATGAGAGGCCATCCATCATTTGCAAACCGTAAAGCATTCCCTACGTTATAGGCATCTGCTGTAAGTTCGTTTGATTCATCAATGAGAGCAAAATAATCTTCTTTAAAATCACCTGCGAAAATTTTTTGCTGCATTTTTTGTTGGATTTGCCATCGATATAAATCCGGTTCAACAGGTAAAGGAATCGCTTTAGCGCCATACCAACCAATAAAATCGCCAGCCTGAACATCATCACAGAGATATAAGCCATTTGTACGATCAGAATCCACACCAGTTCCCAAAGAATTTCGAATAGATAGTTGAGGTGGATGCAATGTTTTGTTAAGAAAAGCATCTAACATTTCTGGAATCTTGCCAAAAGAATGTTGAGAAAATAATCTCCATAAATGCCTATGGTAAGGGGGAGAAAAGATGACACTATCAGTATAAAGCTCCATTTTAAAATTATTTGTCCAATCGATAAGAATAGGTTCTGTTCCAGTTGGTGGAAAGCATTTTTCAAGACTTGCTGTATCAGGTTCAAAACCGGCGCTCTTTCTCAGCTGAGCCCATTGAGCTGGATCTCTTTCAATTCTTCTCTCTTCTAAAAGTGTTTTAAGAGTTGTACTGTCGACCAGAAGAGCGGTATGCAACCAGGGTGTAAATCCGTAGACATCTCGGGCGTTAGCATCAGCTCCTCTTTGAATTAATTCTCTAGATGCCTCAACATTTCCCTGAATAACTGTGATATGTAAGCATGTAAGTTTATACGCAGAAGCTTGTCGATTGATGATTTCCTTGACTTCAGAGTAATTTTTACTCGAGAAATATTTTTTGATCGATTCTAATGTTGCATTCAACGCAAAAAGAAAATGAGGAATAAAGGGGGTAACTTCGTTTCGTAGTTGAGAACTAGCATTTGAATTTTTTTGCACTTCGAGATACTTAGCCTTTGGAAAGCATTTATCTAACTGATAACGCTCGAATAAAGAGGGAACAGATCCTACTGGAACAGGAATCCTAGTTGCAGATGAAGCCATAAATTCACCTATTTTGAGGTTGATTTTTGTTCTTCGGAATCTATACTAACAATTTGAGCCTTTTTTATTATATTTCTAATTGGGACATGGGAGGTACACATACAATGATCGAGAGTTACAAAACGCTCGGTATAAATTGAACGAGTCTCCTAAGTTAGGACATGTTTACTGTGATCATTAACCCCAGTCAGAGGCTTAGGTTTTTTGGGAATCAGAGTCTATCTGCTTGTCTGACAATTTTGTCATCCATTTAACATCTAGATCCTTCGCTTCACGATTATAAAGAAGATGGATATAATTTTTTTTCTAGCAATTTGTTCTGGATGGGCCCAACATATCCATCGAAATTTATCTGGGAGCTCAATCTGAAGAACATCAAAATTCTTTAATATTTATTTTTTTTCATTTTCCCAGAGTCCTTCAGTCCTAATACCTGTAAATTTATCCCAAGCTTTACAATATGCGAGAGAATCTTCTCCTAGATATTGACAAAAGGTTTTAAATTTAATTTCTTCTGGGTCTTTAGCTAAAAGATATTCTAGAAAAATTGTGGCTACACCATTCTGAACAGACTGGTCACCGTTAATAAGTAAAAGTTCAATGAAGTCGAATATATGTTTTATTTGTGGAGTGTCTTTTGTCTTAATTACTTCTAATGCATATTCTGCAAAGGGCGTCATTTGAGCAGTAATTCCCTCATAAATTTCCCAATATTTCGTATAAGATTCCCAATAGGGAATAAAATTGGGAAATCTTTCTTTTAATAAAATTAGGCTCTGATCCAGGTTTATTTTGTCCATTCACTTATTCCAATGCGTTCTTCAAATCTTTAATAATATTTTCAGCGGCAGATCGATCTCCGGAGCTTGCAGTGGGATTCTTTTTTAACCACTTCTCTAGGAATGTAATTGCTTCTTTCCCTTTTTGAGAATGCAATGTACCCACAACCTTCTCTCCTGTCATCTTTTCAAACCTAATGGCCGCCGCAGTACTGCCACTACCAATAGTTGCGTCTGGTCTATATAGCTTATCGATCTCTGTTTTGAGTTGTAAGTCGTTAACATGCGGCTTTTCCATCTGCTGTCTTAGAACAGTTTTATATTCTTCAAAGGTTGCACGGTTATAAGCAGCTTCACCTAATTCTGTTTCGGCTGAAATAACTTTTGCTAGAGACTCCTGTTTTTCAAGGAGTGTTCGATTAGCACTGACTATCTCAGCTTCTGTAGCACTTATTTTTCCAGCATGAGTTAATGGGCTAGATGCCACTGATGCTTCTTGAACAACGGCTTTTTCTGTGCTTGTCAGAACCTCACTCGCAATGGATCTCGCAGCTTTAGTACCAGCAATAGTTGCTTTCGCTGGAATTGCCAAAGCAACAGCATTGAGAGGATCCAGCACGATATCCTGCAATACTCTTTCCACAGCTCCGTCGTTCTTTGGATCAAAATTATGTGCCAAATTTGTAGAGTAGATTTCATCAATATTTTCGTGAAAATAGGGAACAGCCACATCTTCCCATTGAGTTTTTAAGTTAGCTTTTTTGAATAACTGTCTTAAGGGTCCTATTGTGGGATTTAGAATCTCTGCAGCAGAGAGGAGATCATCTGTTCTTTCGAAAGTGTTTTTAACAAATATTCCCGTATATTTAACGACATCATGGGCCTTATTAGCTTCCAACTCTACAGCTTTGTTCAAAAGCTGTTCTGCTAGGCCAGGCTTTTCTTGCTGCGGGGTCAGGTCTTCGCTTTGAATAGGAGCGACCCTAGGCAAAGCAGTATGTGGAGTTTCTATTCTTCTGACTGGTTGTGGAGAAGTATGATGAGTGGGAACTCGAGTTGAGCTCGGGACGTTCATTGGTGGAACATAACGAGGTTCTACGGGTGGTATTATGTTCTTTAATGCGGGATGTATCTCTGGAACTTTATATTCTGGAGGAATCGGGATTGCATTTGGATAAGAAGGTGTGAAGGGTTGAGTAAAAGAGGGAGGGATTGCACTCGGTGGTGTAGGAGTAAAAGTCGGCAGCGTGGAGGGTATGTTTGGTTTAGGAGGACCAGCAGGTGGTGGAACAGAAGGTTTTGTGTTTTCTGCAGGATCTTCTTCTTTTTTTCTAGGGCGTCGGTTACCTTCCGTAATAGCACCACCACCGGCTCCAGCACCTACGCTAGCAGTAGCAGCCCCTACTGCTGGAGCTCCCGCTGCAGCTAAAATTCCACCAGTTACCACTGCTGCAACAGCAAGCACTATCACAGTGGTTTCAACGGGATGTTCTTTTACCCACTCACGAGTTTCTCTGCTCGCGTGTCTGATAACCTTTGCTGTTTTTCTTGTGGATCGTCTAACTTCTCTTCCTGCACTTCTAACACCTCTACTTACTTTCTTTAAGATATTCATCTGATAATAAGAATTAGCCTTATGATCTATAGGGTCTTCTAATCCAGATTCAGGTCCTTCAAGTCCCAATAAAGCGGGATGATTAACCCCAAACAGACCTGGAAAGAGTGAACTGATCTGTCTTCTAAAGATGGAGTCAATACAAGAGGGGATATTGGGGAAATAATTAGAAACCCTTCCCATGTTCTGTATTTGCCGATCAATCTTGTATCTAAGTTGCACCGATTTTATTAACAATTGTCTTGCTGGGCTCTTCACAACGGGAGATAATTTACCCTTAAGAAAGAGATATTTATTTGTTACCATCAGGGTAACCCGATCGATAAAAATTTCGCCTTTAGCTGGTTCGGATATAGCTTCTGTGCGTTCAGGAGGGAAATTTTCTTGTTGATTTTGATTAGCTCTAAAAGAGTATTTAGAATAATAGTCCATAGCCACATACGTAGCTTGCAGGCCCCGTTTTAAAAAATCTAAAGCGCTCATGGAATTCCTTTTTTTCTAGAAGAATTTAACCTCAATTCAAATAAAGTTCAATCATAGCAAAGGGTAAAGTAAATAAAACATCATCATATTGCTGATCCATATTCAAATTTTCTCCTCAAAAGATATTACACTTAGGACATAAAAAGAGAGCCCAACACTCTTGACCTGCTCATTACTGTCCACCTCACCTAAGCAATTATAAATTTTTTATGCCTTGGATTGATTTTATTGTTTCTTTAGATTTGATTGACATAATTATTTAGTTATATTTATATTAGTTGGCTATGAAATATATATTTTTAATCCTATCAATGTTTTACTTAACTGGCTGTGCATTGACCCGAGATCAGATCTCATTAAATTATGAACCTATGTCTGATGTGAAAAAAATCCAAGACGCTGAAAATACGCAGGTTCATGTAGCCGTTAACGACAACAGACGGAATAAAGATCGAGTGGGTCGCAAAATCAATGGGTATGGAATGCCGATGGCTTTAATCGTCTGCGAAAACCAAGTGGATGAGCTAGTCAAAGAAGCCTTACTTAGAGAGTTGGTCAATCGAGGTTTTGTCCCCAGCCCTCAAGACCCTCAAATCTTAGTCGATGTCGAACTTAATAAATTATCGAATCGATTTAAGTTAGGCTGGTGGTCTGGCAAAGGCCTCTCAGAGACAAATCTAACCATTAAAATCCAAAATCCTGATGGAACCTTCAAATATCATAAAACCATCATTGGAGAAGGAAAAAATCGCCATATCCAATTAGCCTCCGGCAAGAATGCAAAGATAGCTTTAGAGCAGTCCTTACAACATGCCATTGTACAAATTGTTGAAGATCCTGAGTTTATCAGTGCTCTTCTCCAGAATCCGGAGCCGAATCTTTCTTCAGAAGATATCACAACAGATGTTCTTACTGAAAAGATAGCGCTGTAAGGTTTATAGAGAGTCTGTCTCTTTTATATTACTTTTAAAACTTCACCCTTAGGTGTGAAGTCACACCTTCTAAAGCTGCATTACATAAAAAGGTAGAAAAATCAATGAAGCCTTTGCTTTAAGTTTTGATCAATCGAGTAATTTCCTTGTTCAAATCTCCATAGAAATAGGTTCTAGTGGGGGAAATAAGCAATTCTGCCAACTGAGCATACGGAGTATGGTCATATTCTTTATGAACCCTCGTAGCAAACTCTAAATATCCATCATGAAGCAGTTCGGTTAGATCCCATTGAGAGGGATTCACAGATTTATTTAGTTGCAGAGCTTTTTCTCTTAAAGTTTCAGCTGTTTGGTTTTTAAATTCTTGTATATTATAATAAACTTTATCTGCTTGATCTCTGCTAATAGCTGACATTTTTAGTCTCCCTTTTTACCAATTATATGTCCTTCACTTGGTACTCCCTAATAGAATGTACGTTTACTTATAGTGAATGAAAGAATAAGGCCTCTAAGCATTAGCAAAACCCGATCAGACTGGAAAAAGAATTTCAGAAAATACTGACCCTGTGCTGCATGAAGTGATAATGGTTATGCAAGAGTAAAATGATTGCACCCTATTTTTTGATAGAGATCTACCTACATTTGCTTCTATCCTTGACCGAACGTATACTGGTTATTATACTGAATACATTTGATCAAATTTAGGAATATTCGTGAATCAAACACAAAAAGATCAAACCCCAGAAAAAATTTCTGTCGAGCAAGGCTTTAATGTCTGTTTGCTTTTTTTTAATCACTTATGGCCCTTTATTGAGCCTAAAACAGCTGAAATGGATGAAGAAACCGCTCTTCTGCATGTGATTTTTTTCTGCGATATATGTATGGGTTTCGAATCCAGTGCTGAATGGAATGAAGCGATATTTCGTGTGAAAAGGATTCCTAAAGAAGAGCAGAAAAAAGGTTTAATGCTTTCTGAAGAAGATCTTTTTTTATGCTCTATTGAATTTTTCAATTTCTGCAATGAAAAATTTGAACTGAAACTGCAATATGCTTCAAATATATTAGAATCGATGAGAACAAATCCTAAAAATTATTCCCTTGAGTGGTCTCTTTGGAAAAAGGCAGTAGCCGACAGTTTTAATACCTATGTTGTAAGTAAATTTGATTGGCTGCAAGAACTGCCATCCAAAAAGTAGTCGTTCCCCAAGAAATAGCGGGTAAACCCAGCGAATATTTGCGAAACCTTCCAATGAGAATATCTATGAAGTTCTTTTTCCGATTGTTCTTAAGTTTATTGGCTCTCAATTCGTTATGTCATGCCTATCAAGATAAATTGGATTCTCAAAATTCTGAAAAGAGAATAGATAGTACCTCCGAGAAGTTAGAGACCCAATGGCAAAAGCCTATTTTTTCAAACAAACAAAACGTTCTGAGTCATATTTTCTGTGAAAAAAAGGGGCATTTTGAGCACAACACTCTAGAAAATCAAAAATACATATTAGAAGCTGTTTCAGACCCGGAAAATAGAGTCGGAACTAATAAGCAGGGTGTAGAGATTTATTTTAAGATGATGCAGGACGGTTCTCAAGCTTGGGCAGAAGTCTATAAAAATATCATTACCAATGGAGGCTGTAATCGATTTCCGTTAAAATGGGTTGTTAAACCTGAAAGTTTTTTAGGAGGAGAATTGGTTCCGGTAAAATATCAAAAGCTTAGATCTACTGAGAACGAATTTAAAATCCGTTTGCAATTCAATAAGCTTATTGAGACTTATAACCTTCATCATCCTAAACATTCCTTTTCTCTCCCGCATGTAACTACCAAGCCCGCACAAGGAATCGAGCATCAAACAGGCCTGATTCTAAATCTGTTTGAGGCGTCTAATGCAGATACGGATGAGCATAGCTTCTTTATGCCCACTCCCGAAGGTTTATTTCTAAATGAGTCCGAAATTCAACAGATTTTATCTGAATTGGCCAGAGGCATTTTTTTCTATGACAACATTCCTTTCTTCAGCCTCCATTTCAATCAAGACCTCGTTCAATACCCTATCCTACATCCCGCTTATCGGGACACCCTAATTGGGTATCTTATCTCGCTATTGGACTACAACATGAAGGGGTTCGTTAATGGGTTTTATTACGAGGAGGACTTTGTTCTGAAATGGGACTCTCATCCTTCCTTGGATATAAGCTTTCTTAAGGCCCATAGCTTGGACCTAAAAGAATATTGCCAAGAGCATCTCAAAATCTCTTATTTAACGCTGGAAGAAATTCGTCAACAGTTAGGAAAAAAATTACCTAAGGCTGTAATTAATCAAGAGATCTACAAACATACATTTAGAATAATCGCCAAGCAAAACAGTATCAAACGGACAGAAGATCTTTTTCTCTTGGATGGAGATTTTGATGTTTTTTATTCATTGGAACTGTCTCCAGGAGTAGAGCTTACGCCTATTCAACGTCAACTAGAAGAGAGAGCTTGCGAGTTAATGTGTAAGCAGATCAAAGAGATTATGCCTCGACTTCCTCTGTTCAAGAAGTATTTCCAATCGCTCTCCTTAATCAATTTCTTCAGTTACTATTATACAACCCTTAAAGAAGCTAACAAAATTATCAGCTTAACGCCAAGCGTCACCAAAAATTCTCCTGTTTGTCCAGCAGCTTTTCCTCCATTCCCTGTAGATCCTGATTCAGATGGCAGGTTAGAAATTAAAACTCTCGAATTATGGGATTATGTACCTTATGCGAAGCAACAGGCGATTGTCACATGTCTCCGCTCAAACCAAGGTTCTTCCGAAACTCAAAAAAACGCCATCAAACCTTTGGCGGATGCGCTTGCTAACTTTGCAAAGTCTAAATTATATTCCGACCATGCTCTTTTTGAAACAATAGATTGGGATAAAAAGGCTGCCAGTTTGTTCTCTATTATGAAAGGAGCTGATACAGCTCTTTTTAAAAAAATGGATGCATCCTTAGTGGTTTTAGGCTTAAAAAAAGCTGGAGATCCTGTAACTGAAAAGATTATTCATAGTCTAATTTCTAAGCTAGACGCGTCCATTAAACAAGCCCATAGCCTTATCCTAGAAATCGAAGGAGAGCTACAACAAGGACCTAATAAGGAACTACTGACGGAATTAGCCGATTTTAAAAAGCAAAAGGAGAGTTTTATCCTGAATAAGCAGATGTGGTTGTTATGGTCTCAAGGATCTATTGTTCCTTCCCTCGACAAAACGATTATCGCGCTAAATCCTACAACCCAAGAATTGCTTGCCTATCCTGAACGGTATAAAGGAGTGCCTCTCATCGCGGGGGGATTCGGCCTATGTTTACCTGACGCAATAGCTAAATTTGATCCCTTAGGATCTATGTTGTTGAACAACTATCGTTCTGCTTTATCAAAGCTGCGTTATGGACAATTGCTACTCATCCCTTCCAATCTAGCCGAACAGCCCTCAGGAGTATTCTTTAAGTTGGCTTTTTTAGATTTTCCGACAACGGATCAAGAGGAAAAACAGCTATCCCTTAAATACTATTGTGCCTCGGATCCAAAAGATAATGGGCAGGGAGAGAATATCTATGCCTTCCATGCAATTTCTTCAAATGATGAGAATCTTTTTCAAAAAATCTTCCTTCATATCAAAGAATGGGATTTTTTCGATTTTCTTGGCATTCCCATCCTTCACTACGCTGCAAGTGAAGAAAATCCTTTTTTTATAAACCATATCATAAACCAGAAGGTAGACCTGAGTTCAAGAGATCCTCTTGGTTATACTCCTTTACATTATGCTGCTCGCTTTGGCAGTCTTTCCTCTCTTGAAGCACTCCTAAACAGAGCCCCGCATCTTCTTGATATTCTTTCTAAAGATGGTGAGAGCGCTCTTTATCTTGCTGTACAAAATAATCAGCTAACTGCTGTCAAATATCTACTGCAAGCAGGAGCCAATCCTGATCTCAAGACACGATTAGGCATGAATATCCTTATGTGTTCTATTTATATGGGACATGAAGAGATAGCCCTAGAATTACTCGATCATACTTTTATCGATCTTGAACAATCTCTTCTAGATAGATCTACTGTCTTTCACCTTGCGATGGAAGAGAAGATGGAGAAAGTCATAGAACGGTTGTGTGATTTGGGTTGCAACGCGCTCCGCGCTCGCTTGGATGGCTATACTCCTCTACATATTGCCGCTGCTCAAGGATGGCTTCCTGGAGTTAATTTACTTCTAAAAAAATGTGCTTACATAGACCTTAACTCCATGACAAAATTTGGAGACACTGCAATTCAATTAGCAGTTAGTAACGACTATCCTGAAATAGTTGAGGTATTGAGAAGATAAGCTATCTATAAATTTTCTTTAAGAATATTCAAAAAAAGCGGGATTGATTCTTAAGCTTACTTCCTAGAGAATTATTGCTTCTTTTATGGCCAGCTTAAAACATTTGATTTTTTTTACACTTTCCTTAGGCTCAGCTTGTGCTGAGGTATATTACAATACGATTGTAGATAGATACTTTTCTCCCTACATCGGAGCAGAAGATATCCTTTCCGCTCATCGCGGCCTGGAATACACCCAAGATTTGATTTATTCTCCCCCTGCAAAGCCACCTCGTGGTTTTTGGATTGGCATGGAAAGATTTTCAGAGCTTTTTTTTCTTTGGGATCCTGTTAATGTTACCGCCTCTACAACTCAGCACGAAGTTTTTGGGCATGGATACCGTATCCGCAGTCTTAATCATGAAGGTGCAGTGGTTAAGAGCTATACAATAGATGTTCCTTTTCCTTATGGAGATGGTGGAGGAGCAACTTACTTTAAATACAAGGAGCGACAAGTCACGACTTTTGAGAATTTAGCGACTGCATCTGGAGGTGTGGAGGCTACAGCTATTCTGGCCAATCGTCTAAAGCTGCAATGGCTTCAAAAAGGATCGATCGATGGGCGAGAAAGTACGCTCTATAACGACTCAGAACACGACATTAGTGAATATATCTGGTTCACTTCCGGAAAAGCCGGAGAAGATGATGGCGATATTGGTCATTATGTCCATAATCTCAACAAGACCTATCCCCACAGCCATCTCTCAATTCGATCCCTCAAACGACAAGCTCTTGTGAATTTACTCGATCCTTTTACTTACTATGCTATCTATGCCTGGTGGCGTTATGTGATCGCGGGTAAAAAGACTTCCATGCCAATGATCCCCATGTGGTCCTATCGGTATTTACCTGGTATGCGTATCGGATTAACTCCTTTTGGTCCCGAATATTATCTGGACAATTTCCTCGTCAAAGATAAAAAACCGATCTATTTTTATCTCCGAGGGGGACATTTTTCCAAACAGACTTATTTCGGATTTGGCGTCGAGCATGCTTATCTTTGGAACCTCGAATCCCTTCCTTGGGGATTACGCCTCGATTGTTGGTATCAGCCTCATCATGCTTTCCGAGACCTCCATTATTCTTTAAAAAAATTACATACAAAGGGCCATTTTACTTCCCAGCCTCACAACCGGTTTCTGGGATTAGCTCTTACTGTCATCGGCCATAAAAAACTATGGTCTCATGGGGCTGTTTACTTCCAAATTGGGGGTAAGACGATTGGATATCTCGAAGGGGAGACCTTACAGCCTTCTCTTATCGCCAGGATAGGGTTTACTTTTTGGTGATTTTTCTTAGACAGTTCATCTTTAATTGTAGAAAATTTTTAATAGAAGTTTTGATTCATAGAGTTAGAGATTTCATAAAAAAACGGTGAGGGCTTATTAAAGCAAAAGCCATTTTTATCATTTTCTTTTTACAAATTAATTTTCATTTAAGTAAAAAGGAATTATGAGCCATATAATTCCACCGCCTGAAAATAACCCAGGACAACCTTCTCAAAGTTCAAATACAAACCAGGAAAGAAAGTGGTTTAACGATCAAGAAATTGCAAAATTAAAACCTATTGCCAAAAAATTCTTCAAAAATCAGGAAGATGCAACTGAAAATAAAATCGATGGGCTGCTGAAAACGGTAGAAGGATATATCAAAAATGGAGAAAACCTACCTCCTAACTTAGAAAAAACTAAGCTTATATTTGTCTTCCGTTTAGCCCTTTTAGGTCCTGAAAAATGGAGCCTTGTTTTTGCTGAAATAGATAAAGGTGGCATCGAAAGTTTAGAGCAACTGGATAGTTTAATCCAAAAAGAGCAGCTAAGCCAAGCTCCCAAAAAAACCTCCAGCACTTCTCTTAAGCGCTCTCATGAAGCAGAATTAACTGCTCCTGCTGCAGTAGAAGCTCAAAAGCAACACGAATCGGGATTTTTAGAGAAAAAAACTAAAAAAGAAAAAGAACCGAGTAAAGGATCCGAGATGCTTAACCCAGTTCCTGCTGTTGTCAAGCAGGAGACCGAAATAAAGTCTCAACCTTTGTCTCAAGCGACTTCTTCATTGGCTGTTCATACAAAGGATGAAGATTTTAAAAAGATTTTTGAAAATTTTTTTACTCCTGATTCAAAACTAAGAAAGTATACTTGGGAAAGGCTCAAGGAGGAAACTCAAAAGCTTGGTTCAATGAATAACTGTAAAAATAAAAGCTTTGAACATCAAGCTTGCTGGTGTTACTTAACTATTCAGGATCAGAACAAACTTCACCTCTTGTTGAAGCATCTGCAAACTCTTCCTAAAGTGACCCCTTTTTTTATTGTGGAAGCAGCTATTGCACTCCAAGAAAATAGCACAGAATTTGCTGATTTAGTCTCCGGGTCTTTGAGTGCATCAATAACAGATTCTAAAACGATCAGTGGAATCCAAAATATCTATAAAAAACTTAAGCTAAGTCTGGATAAGCAAACAAATGTCATAAAAATCATCAAACTTTTTAAAAATAAATCTATTTTTGATAATCCAAAAGGTCTAGATTTTTTTGAATTAGCCTTAAGCCGTATTTTACCGTGGATGGGTGATGAAGAAAGCTTCTCATTTGCATTCTGGGTATTGGAATGTGCACTGAAAATGTCCTCTTCAAACCCACAAACTTGCGCAGAAGTTATCAATGCATTCTTTATGAAAATTGAAGAAAACCAAAAAGAACTTTATATCACGTATATTAAATCCAGTCCTTTAGACCAAGAAATTTATAAATCTGTCATAGAATCTCAGCTTCTGACAACCCCACTCCAAGAAATTAAACGTTTCCCACAGATAGCTAAAGAGAAATTCACTCCTCAGTCAGTAGAGAAGATGATGTCTGACAGTATCTTTATCAAACATCTCTGCGAAATTGCAGATCCAAAAAAAGCAATAGAAGTCACTGCTAAAAGATTAGCGGATAGTAATTTAGCCCTCTCAAATGGAGCATCTGTTCTAATGGCTACAAAAAAAGATTTTATCAGCGGACTTGTAGAAGCTTTGCAAGCTAATATAGTTTATGTTCTGCGGCTGGAAAAATTTGCTCGAGGAGAAGAGAAGGCGCCTAAATGGCCTGTGGAAAAACCGAATCTCAGTCTCCGCTTTCCACATTTGGTAAATCTTCCGTATATCTTTAAGAGTAAAAAAAATAATTCATTTATTCACCAACAGTCATTGAAGGCGCCTGCTAGTATTAAAAAATGGAATGCAATAGAATTCGGCTTAGTGTCTGAAAATCAAGAATTGAAAGTCATTCATTGCTGCCCCACGGAAATATTATGAAAAATGGCTTGTTTAAATTCTACAGGGGAAGATTTAAATATTAACCTGGCTTTTCTCTAGAAAGATTTATTTGGATGGGGCGTCTTGAATTTTCCTATAAAAAATTCTTCCATTCATTTTTCATGCAATCTTCTCAATTGCTGTCCTGTTTTTTAGACAAGGCGTTATTAAACATTAGACTAACTCTATTTTTTTTTCTTTGAGTGTATTGAAAAACTCTTCACCTAAAGCTTTGCGAAGCGCGCTACCTGCTATGCCCAATCTCTGTAATGAAGTTGTGTTGGCACAGAAAGCTTTAACGGCTTCGCTGATTCTCCATGCAGCAAATTCATCTGCAGTAGAGTTTAAACAGGTGATATCTAATTCCCTGAGCTGAGGAAATTTTTGTCCTAATGTAGAGAGATCATCATCCCAGACTTTGTCTATCCGAAGAACTTTTAAGGTTGGCAACTTTTGTGCTAAATAGATCACTGATAGGCCTGTGAGATATTGGCAAAATCTTATATCCAATTTATTCAGTTTTTGACAATATTCTGCTAAGGCTTTAATGGCTATGTCTGTGATTTTTTCACAATATGAAAGATCTAAACTTTCAATAGTCCATCTTCCAGAGTCCGCGATTTCGTATATAGTGTCATCCGTCAGATTAGCACATCCACTGATGGATAAAACTTGTAGTTTTAGCTTCTGTAGTAATTTTCGTACACCCGAATCGGTGACTTCTTTGCATGAGGAAATATCCAAAGAAATTAAAGTTTTTGCATATTTTGCCAAAGCCTGCAGTCCTCGATCTGTTATGAGGCACCAGGATAGATCTAAGACAGTCAGTTTTTTCGCTCCCTTCGCTAAAAATTCTATTCCTTGATCCTTGATATTTTTGCAGCCTTTAAGTTTTAACTCTTGCAGTTCCAGGTTTCCTTCCGCAATGCACTTGAGGTCACCATCTCGTAATTGAATACAATCTTCCAAATCGAGCTTCCGCAAAGTTTGAATGGAAGCGATGCTTGCGACCATACTGCTATTGAGTTGCGTGTTTCTCGGAGCCTGTAATATTTTTAATTGCCTGCAAGTGGCCAATTTGGAGAAAAATCCTGCAGAGTATTCAGGGCAGGATCCGATGTAAACTTCCTGCAGAGAACTTTTGTTATTCTCAATGACTCTTATCAATACTTCTTCTGGAATCATGTCTCCATAGGTAATAATTGTATGCAACGATCCTGCACTTTCAGATAAATAATCAAAATCGTTCGGGGTAAATTCATAATTATAGGTCGGTCTTTCTAATCTACCTGTTGCTTCGAGATGAGAAATCAGCTGAGAAGAAGCAGCGCTCAAAGAACTTTTTGACGTGCTCAAGGCTTTTTGCGCAGGCCTGGCTTCTTGTGAATCCAAAGCTTTTCTTTTTTTTGAGGGGTCCTGTATATTCGGTTTGATAGGTCCGTCTACTGCTGACATTTTCAACCTCCTTTCCGGGTCGTAAAGAGCGGGGAATTTATTCTTGCAAGCAGCCTTATTTCAAAGCTTAATTTTGCCATCTTTAACTCTCTTAGGATCAAGCATTATTCATATAATTAACTTTCGCCGGTCGTGCTTAATATTTTACTAAATTAGGATTTAGAAGGCAATTGTTTTAAAAATGGTTGAAATTTATAATGTATTGAAAATCAATAGATTATATAAAAAATGAGATGGGTTTATGCTGCGCGCGACAGGAATTTTAATTTTTGGCCGAGCGATACGCAGCAAATTGAGCAGAACGAGGAGCCCCCTTGCCGGTAGGATGGGTCATAAAAAACTCTGATCCCAGGGTATTGTTTATTTTCAAATAGGTGGTAAGACGATTGGATATCTAGAAGGGGAGACCTTGCAGCCTTCTCTTGTAGCCAAGATAGGATTTACTTTTTGGTGATTTCTCTTACACCGTCCATCTGTAATTATAAGGAAAGTTGTGATATACATTCTGTTCTGTAGAGTTAATTTTCTCTTTTAAGGAATAATCTCTTATGTCTGAACCCTTTATATTGACTCCAAAACAAAAAGTACTTCGACGTGCTTGGTTATTACTATCGTTGTGGAAATTTATAGCAATTCCATTATTTCTTAAATGGTTTAGTTTCAATGATCCTCAACAACCGCATGCAAGGTCTCTAAGTACAGCCTTGATAAGTACATGATTTATTTACGGTCTAATTTTTTACAGCCTTTATTTTTTTGCTGTTAAAAAAATACGGAACTCGCTTTCTCACTTGTTGCATGGTTTTTGTGATGCTCTCTCTTTTCTCAAAAATACACCAATATCAAAAACTTGACTATGAGGTTTTACGTCTGAGTATTTTGATCCCATATTTATTAAGTGACGTAGGTTGGCTCATACTGAGTTTGATAATGAGATCTCTTAATCGTGAGATTAAGTTTTTTGGACATTTAGAGGCCCTATGCAAAATAAGATCCTATCTACCGCGTAAAGGACTGTGGTAGATTAATTTTTTTTCGAGCTAATCGTTTCTTTTCCCACCTAATGCAAGTAATTTTTTTTGGCTTTTTCAAGAATTTCCATATTATTCTATTTGCTAGTTATAGCAATTCCAAATCGAGCATTTGTTTCATGTTTTCAGTCGGCATCGGCTTTCAGCAATCGTTCACTAACTGAGTCTTTCCACCGAGATCACCACATGTATTCTTACTTTTACAATGGAAGTACATACAGCTAAAAAATAAGGGGGTGATCTAACACCTCTCTAGGATTATGTTGTTCTTTCTCACAAAACTCTATTTGAATACTTCGCTTTTGAATGCATCTTGTAAGACCTAATTGTTCGCCGTTTTTTGTATTAAGATAGCCAAGATGTAGTGAAGCAACAACCAGCACTTTTGACTGGGCGCGTAGAGCTGGATTGGTAAAACGAAATGAGCCTGCAAGCTTTTCTTCGCTTTTGGGGGAAAGCTGGCTTATTTCCATTGTTACTTTATTGAGTTCTTGAAGATGGTTCTCTTCTGTTTTTATAAACTCTATATCGGTGGATTTTACATTCTCAAGCTGCGTGATTTCGAAGGTTACAAAGACCCTTCTTTTCTGGAGACCTGCTTTACCCATACTGATCGAGCTAATGTTTTGAATGAATAAACTCAGTATGACCTTCTCATCCAAAGTACTTAAGACTTTTCCATTCAAAGGCGAAATCTGCACAGGATACCCAACACGAAAAAGATCTTTTTGTTGATCGACACGAGAAAAAGACTTATTGACCCGGCGAAGAAGGGCTTGATAGGTCAGTACCTCTTGTTTATTTAAAGGTTCTACAATCTGAAGATCGTGATCTTTCACACGAAAAGAAAAAGGGGTAGAAAAAGTATACGAGCCTTCTATTGGCAAAGGTTCTGAAGCTGGCAGAATTAAAGAAGAATTTTCTGCTTCAATCCAAGATGCAGGACGAAGAGAAATTTCAATATCTTGAGAGGGTGTTGGCATTCCTCCGGTATTGAGAGCGGAAACCATTAGGTTAACACGTTCTCCAGGCTCATAAATATCGGCGGGATTTCCTATTGATAAATCGACAATTTTAGAGACTGTAATCGCAAGGTCGTAGAGTTTGGGGTAAATTATTCCTCCAACAATCATTTGAAAAGAACCATTCATGCCTGTTTTACCCTCAATGCCGGTTCTGCCATCCTCGCCATCGGGGCCTTTAGGGCCTATAGATCCGCCAGGATTGTAATCGGGAGCTGAATAGGTATAGGTCTCTGTACGAGAGCTTCGTCCATTAGACACCGTCCTTGTCCCCGTTCTCATGACAGAAAAGTGATGACCAGACCCTCCCTGTCCTCCGTTCCCGCCAACTCCTCCCTTACCTTGAGATCCTCCTTTACCCCTTGCGCCTCCTATGATTTCAGGATTTTTCAAAAGCATGAGTAAATCAGAATTTTCAGGACTTACGTACACTTTAATATCTCCACCTTTGCCCCCATTTCCACCCTCGCCGCCATCCCCACCAGATCTTCCAGGGCCTCCTCTCGCTCCATCTTTTCCCCGAGAATATCGATCGGCATCCCTTCCGCGCACTCCCTGAGTTCCTAATCCACCCCTGCCTCCAGTACCTCCTCTGCCACCTTTACCACCGACAGCCCGCAAAAAAATGGAGGCGGATACATCTCCCAATCTCATAAAAGCGCTACCATTATCCCATTGCGCAGCAACAGTTTCATCACTTGCCATCAACTGCAAATGAATATCACCCGCATTTTTTCCATTAGAGCCCTCAATGCCCTTAATGCCATCTCCTCCATGAGAGGCTGGGGTGCTGTGAAAGCCGTTTTCCCCTTCTTCGCCACCGGTGTCAATCTGAATAGATGGAACGAAAGAAAACTCTGTAGGCAGAGAAATTGCTCTCATCGGTTGAAGTTTTGCCGGAGTATGAGTAGGTAAGGTTATTGCGGAGGGGCTTGCTGAAGCTAACATAAAAGATATGGAATCATTGAACATCTTAAATAGAGCGCTGTCTTTCTGAATCTCCGGATTGTCTCTTAGAGACATCAATAATGCTAGAGATTCTTGATCAAATGCTGAAACAGGGAGAATATTGCTCCCAGATGATCCTAGAATTGCCATAAGCTCTTCTCCTTCTGTTGAACAATCGTCTTACTGCTGATTAATATACATCTGCTTTCAGTTTTACGAAGTTTAGAAAAAGATTATTCTATCCGGCATGATGAACACAATGGATATTTTACAACTGATAAGATCTTGCTTATGAACGATATAGTGATATAAAAGACCTAGCTGGAATAGAATCTTTGTTCTGAAGAGTCTTCTTTAATGAAGGAGACCAGAATAAAGCTATTGCAGTCGGCCCCTACCCAAAGAAGCTGGTAGACTGGGCTTTCGTTTGAGAAATTAGAACAAGCATAGGAGAGCTTATGGCAGCACCCATCAAAAAAGAAAATGCAGAAGCATTACGTCCACTAATGGGAACAACCGTTAGCAGTTATGGAAGTACAGCATTATCAGAAGCACCAGTCCAAAATCCCCTTCAGGTGGATCCAGTAGTCTTAGCACGTACAATGCAAATCATAGCAAATCAAATGGCGTCAAAGCAAAACCCACAGCCGGCGCCATCTCCAATCTCCCAAGCTACCGCTCAACAAACATTATCACTGCCAGGAGGTCAATATGTGGGGGATGTCAAAAATGGTGAACCTGATGGCAGAGGCACGCTAACATTTCATCCGGGTATGGTATACAAGAAATACGAAGGGGAATGGAAGAATGGTAAGGCTCACGGAAGGGGCGTTTTAAAATTTTCCAATGAAGATAGATTGGAAGGACAATGGGAAAATGGCCAGTTGAATGGCCAAGGACTTCAATTTTTGGCCACTGGAGAAAAATATGAAGGAAGTTTTGTCCACGGTAAAAGACATGGAAGGGGCTCTAGGAGATCTGCCAATGGAGATACATATGTAGGAGACTGGCAAAACAATAAAGTGCATGGAAGGGGCACTATGAGATTTGCTAATGGAGATATATATGAGGGAGAGTGGGAAGAAAATAAAAGCCATGGTGAAGGTAAATTTACGTGGAATAATGGAGATTACTATTCAGGAGAGTTTGTAAATGGCAAACCGCATGGTCAAGGAGCCTTGAAGAAAAATGGGACATCTGCACAAGGAATTTTTAGAAACGATAGGATATGGACAGGTACATGCTATAGTACGACTGGGCATAAATCCACTGTCGTAGATGGGGTAGCTTCGACAAATTTGTGCGACGTCTGCTCAATACTATAACCTAAGTTGTTCTAGTTAAAGACTATGAATTCTTAAATTTTCCTTGAAGGAAGGATGCTGAGAAGTCAAGGATCCATTTTATTACACTATTCCAATAGCCCTTAAAATCATTTGAGAATTTTGCAGGCAAAGCCTTTAATGCTCTTGATTTTTTTCTGAAGAAGCAATGTAGATCTGCCGATTCTTAAACCTGATGCTTGGATAAAAATTCCATGCCCAGAAGGGCTTCGATATGCATGGGGAATCTCATAGGAAGAGGACGGAATGAGATGGAGCCAAAATCCTTTGGAGGAGAAGCCAGAGCCGTCATCTTGTCACTGGTACAAACATGCCGAGGGCTGGGGATCAATCCCCGAGAATATCTAGAAGACATTATGCGTCGGCTGATGGGGCACAATGCTCAAAAGCTAAATGAGCTCATGCCTGATCAATGGCTCAAAACAAGCTGCTCAGGCGGCCTCTACCGCAGTCGCGTAATCCCGATAAGGTGGGTAAATTAGACGCTTATGACAGATGTAAGTAATCCATTGTTGCAGAAGGGGAAATTACAAAAAAATTCATCAAATCATTTAAATTGTTTGTCGAGAAATAATAATCAGAATAAAATTTTTTAATAAAAAAAGGAAATTTATGTCTGTCATAAAGTCAGTTCCTCTTTCACAAGTTGTATTAAATCAACTAGAAGAAACTATTACATGTCCTAGTTGTATGGAAATAATGACAGAACCTGTTGTTGTCTGCATTGAATTACACACGTATGATCTTAAATGTATACAAGAATGGGCAAAGAATCATAAAACCTGCCCTGAATGCCGTGGAAATCTTCTAGAGAAATTTACCGCAAATCGTTTAGCTCTTCAAACTATTAATATTTATCAAAAAGGATTACAGCAACAAACGGAAAGTTTAGAAAACCGTGCACAACTCATGGCTACTCCTAATCCTTTAAATTTAGATGCA
>PLXY01000003.1:143584-155519 GCA_003153295.1 Parachlamydiales bacterium
TTAGATGCAGTACCTCTTGGTAATAGAGAACCTGATCTAGTTGTTGCCTTAAAAAAAGAGAAAGAACCTTTAGAACAACGTCCAAAACCTAAGGCTTATTCTAAACCGGTACATTTGGATCCTCTACCACCTATTATTCGTAGAACACCCACCCCTCCAATTCTCCCCACTCCACCTTCTCTTGCTTCTCAACCTTCGGTTCCCAAATCTGGGCTACTATCACCAGCTACTCCTAATCCCCTAAAAAAAGATAAAATTGATATTGAAAAGATTCCTAAATCGAATTCATTTGCAACCCTTAAACAAAATTGTCTTGTTAAATGGCTTATTCCACTTCCTGGTAATCTTTTAGCTAGTGGATCGAGTTCAATAATTTGCATATGGGACCTATCAACAGGTAATTGCATAAAATATATTTATAACGAACAGCGCAACTTGGGTGACGGGGCTTTACTCTCTGGCAACCTTTTAGCATACAGGGATGATAAGCAGGTTAATATATATGATATAGCCAAAGGTGTTTGCATCAAAACTATACAAGCTCCTGCAGGAAATAGACTTCTTGCTCTCTCTGGCAATCGTATGGCTATTTTAGACCTTAGTCGAATCCAGATATGGGATTTGTCCACTGGAGAGTGGCTTCGTGATCTTTATGATGGTAATTGCATAGCTACTTGCTTCATAGCTCTTGATAATGATTTTATTGCAAGCGGAAGTGGCGGTCCTATCTTTGAAAGAAGTGCTGAACATGAAATCAAATTGTGGGATCCCAATACTATGTTTTTAAGATTTGTATGGAATAGTTTAACGGGTGGATCTGTGAAGCAAACTCTTAGAGGTCGAAAAGATCAAAAACATACAGGAATGATTAATGATCTTGCCAAGCTATCTCATAATCGACTTGCTAGCGCATCTCAGGACAATACTATCAATATTTGGGATCTATCTACAGGCGAATGTCTAATGATTCTTTATGGAGATGATCCAGCTGAGAAACTTACAGTTTTAAGCAATAATCGTCTTGCTTGCTGTTATAGGAATCTTAGACGAAGCAGCATTAAAATCTGGGATCTATCTACACAAGAATGTCTTAAAACTGTTTATCCAACTGTCACTGTTAATAGCTTTGCATCGCTCGATGGCGATATCCTTGTTTATGCAGCTGGTGATGATGGTATCATCACGTTTTTGAAAGTCTAAAAACTCTGAATTAATTTTCCCTAATTCGGAATAGAGTAGAAAAGCTCCCAGCTATAGGCTTATAATCTATGACCAGTTCAAAAAAGCTTAAACTTATTCCAACGGTTTCCTTCTCTTCGAAATAATCTTTTTATTAAATCAAACAGAGCTTAATCTATAAAAAGTGAAACCAAAGATTTTTTTACTAAGAGGTTTTTATGACATCCAATCTTCCCGCGTACCCACCTCCGTTAGGAGGAATGTATCGACTCGGCGGGGGTGGCATTGCGGTCAGTAACCCTCCTATGTATGTCCCCAAAGGTCTAAATTTTAGCCTTTTGTGCGATCTTTATAGCAAAGAAACATTGATAGGAGTGGCCCTTGGTACTGCTTTCCTCATACCGGCTTTTTGTGTTTCTAGTAGCTCATTGTCTTACGGTTTTTGTGCGGCAGCTGGTATAACTTATGGGCTAACTTTCACGGCCAAGCTAGTAAAATCCCAGCTGTGTCCTACCAAAGAGAATACACCACTTCTGCCTCAAACAAGATAAGCTACAAAAGAAAACCTTTTCAATCAGACATTGAAGTGGGAAAACTTTTTATAAATTTGAATTTTTCCTCCTGCTTTTCGGCGCTTTTACTAGTGCTTCTTCAATTAAAATTCGGCTGAGAGATTAGTTGCATTTTTTTTGAAATCAAT
This sequence comes from Parachlamydiales bacterium, assembly GCA_003153295.1. GTDB lineage: Bacteria > Chlamydiota > Chlamydiia > Chlamydiales > Rhabdochlamydiaceae > PALSA-1444. The sequence goes on from PLXY01000003.1 coordinate 145,464, forward strand.
GGCATATATTTAGAGTTCTAAAATCCATATTGATTATAATAGATGATAATTTTTACAGCTTAGATAAAAAAGGAGGATTTCATGTCGAATTTGAAAACTTGTAACATTGAAGCAGGTTATGATTGGATAACAAAAAAACAGGATCAAATCAAAAATCATCCTGCTTGGCATGGAAATATACCAGCAAGAGAAGCAGAAAACTTCGTAAAGGGGAAAGGCCCTTTTACTTATATTCTGCGGAGCGGTGAAAAGGAACGTTCCTACTTCATCACCTTTGTTCAAAATGATCAGCTTATTAAGCATCAATATTTTAGCTTAGAGTACGACCGAAAAGGTTGGTATTACAGGAACGGAGAGGTGCAAGGACCTTTAGAAGCTATCGCGGAATATATCAACGAACTGGTTCCTATAATGATGCATTGTCAGGCACAAGATTGCAAACTTTTGGAAAACTCCTCTCTATGGAAGGATATAGAAGTTGCAAATTAGCGCGAGTTTTTCTAGGCCTGTCGCACGAGGGGATTTAAAAAACCTCATTCGCATTTCGTTTCCCCTCATGCTGTTTTTATTCTGCGAGGCTTTAACGACATTCTGCGAGCGTATTTTTTTATCTCATCATTCAGCGCATGGAGTGCATAGTTCTCTCAATGCAACCTATTTAGCCTACATTTTTCAAAATCCCTGCATGGCTATTAGCGCAATGGCGCAAGTTTTCGTAGGTCTATACCAAGGTAGCGGTGAACTTAGACGCATGGGTCCCTGTGTTTGGCAACTGATATGGTTTTCACTTTTATCAATTTTTATTACACTCCCCTTAAGTTTCTGGGGAGCTTCACTGTATTTCAAAAACACCTTGATCCAACAATCTGGGATGGAATATTTTATGATTTTATCTTGGGGAAATTTCTTATACCCACTAAATATCGCATTGACATCTTTCTACTTAGGGAGAGGAAAGACATTATTTGTGACATTCCTCATGATAATGACCTATGCTTTAGATCTTTTATTGAGTTGGCTGTTAATTTTTGGAATACAAGGGATTATTCCTGCTTTAGGAATTCGAGGAGCGGCTTTGGCCAAATGTCTAAGCTTAGGACTCTTTTGTATTTTCTTTTTCGTAGCTTTTTTAGCCAAAAAAAATCGTATGGTATATGGAACAGGATGCTGGCAATTCTCTCCTAAGTTGTTATGGTCTTATATCAAACCAGGATTAGTACGGGCTTTTGGTTATTTATCTGCAAGAATATGGTGGGTAGCGACTTCATATGTGATCATTAGAAAAGGAGCTCTATACTTAGATGTCCAGACCATAGGCGGGACGATTATCACTTTCTTCGTCTTCCTTACAAATGGCATTTATCGCTCTATTTTAACAATTGCTCCCAATCTTCTAGGGGCCAAAAATTATTCAGAGATTTGGAAGCTTTTACGCTCTTTTGTCATTTATATCCTCATCATTGGAGGATTATTGACCATCCCCCTGTTAATGTTCCCTCAATCGTTAATGTACTTTTTTGACCCTTCTTCACGAGAATCTTTTGAAACAACTTTTAGAACCATTAATCATTGGATATGGCTCTATCTTATCGCCGTAGCATTACAGATGAGTCTTTGCGGACTTCTCGTGGCAGTTCGTGATTTAAAAATACAACTTTATTGTTCTTCTTTTAATTTTTTACTGACTTTTGTACCTGTCTATCTTGCAATAGAATTAGCTGGGTGGCAACCCGATAAGCTCTGGCTTATCATGGCGGTTGACAATATCATTCTAGGCTTAATTTTTTTCTATCGTTTTCGTCAAAGAAAATGGGAAGAAATACAAGCATTAACTACAGCTTAAGAAGAGAAATAAGCCCATTTTAAATTTAATAAGGTCGAAGAGCTGTGGATTTTGAAGTTTTTCTTTTTAAAGGACTGGGTTTTCATTGATGAGACAAGAGCTACAGGCAGTTCATCCAGCAAGATTTTTTCCGCTTGCATGTAATAAACTTGCCTTTTTCCAAGATCAATTTCTTTTTCTGCTAAACAAAGAATCTCTTGATACTGAGAATTCTCCCATTTAGAAAAATTAATGGACTCGCTTGAATTTCTGAAAGAATTGAGGGTATACATGGGGTCGTTTACCCAAGGAGTCCAAGTTATTCCGCCCAAATCAAAATCGCCCTGTGTCATTCTCGAAAACAAGGCATTCCATTCAAGCGATTCACTCTTACATTTAATCCCAAAAATAATCTCCCACTGGTGCTTGATAAATTCAGATACTATATTTCTGGCAGACCCTTTCAGATGAATAAGAATGATTAACGGGAAATTTTCGTGAGTAAGATTCAATTCTAGTAATCCTTCCTGAAAAAGATTTTTAGCTTTATCAAGATTTATACTTGATATAGAGGGGCTTGTAACTTGAGAATGGCGATCGGGAAGAGGCGAGTTAGCAGGTCGAGCATTTAAAATAGCAGCCAGCTCTTGTTTGTTAATAGCCAGGGCAAAAGCTTGGCGCATTTTTTTATTGTTGAAAGGCGGTTTCTGACAATTAAAAGCATGCCAATACATCCTCTCATAGGTAAAGTTGATCGGTTCGTCAGTTTCCTGAGGAACAAAATTTGGGTCCCAGGTGACTAAAGGTACTCCAATCCAAGGATTTTCATTTTTTCGGAACATTTCGTAAGCTTGATAAACGTTAGTCCTAAGAATAACAATTTCATCCAATTTAATGTCTTTAGCATCCCAATAGAGAGGGTTTTTGATAAATTCATAGCTTTCATGTGGACTGTTTTTCTTTAATTGAAACGCCCCATTGCACACATAGGACTCTTTTTCCTCTAAGATCCAATTTGGATGAAGTTGATCAATCAACCGATGAACGGGAGAATAAATGCTATGGGCCGTTAGTTCGAGAAAATACGGAGTTGGTGAGTGTAATTCTACCCGTAAAGTTAGATCGTCCAATGCTTGTACTCCAATCCCCTCGATTGATATGAGCCCTTCTTTAGCAAGTTTTGCATTCTTAATGGGATAAAAAAGATATGCAAAAGGAGTCTTAAAAGTAGGAGACAGGATTTTTTTCCATGCATATTCAAAGTCAAAAGCCGAGACAAAGGATCCGTTAGACCAATGAGTATTTCTCAGATGAAAAAAATAGGTTTTATAGTCGGAGGAAATATCAACTGATTTTGCGATGCCATATTCCAATTTGCCTTCTCTATTTTCTCTCATCAAACCTTCAAAGACCAGTTTTATTAAAAGAGTAGAAATATGATCTCCTCCTATACGGGGGTCTAAGGATACAAAGGGATATTCTAGTCCTAACGTTAAGACTTGCCGAGTTTCTACTTTTTGTTTCCAATTTTCTAGCCCTTGAACTACTGCTTGTAAAAAGTGTTCCTGGATTTGAATCTCTGGCGTTTCTATCAGATATCCTAGAAAATACATATTCTGAGTATAAACCACCGATGTCACGTCTTTTGCTTGGGTCAAGTTTAGAGTAATAAAAATCTGATCTATCGTTTCTTTGCAATTAGGATCTGGAGTGCGGATGATAAGAAACAGCTGCTCATTATTTCGATGAGTCTTAAAAAAATATTGGGAATTTTTCTCTTTGTTATAGTTAAGAGCTTCAAGAAATAGGCTAAAGAGCGTTTTTAAAGAAACAATAGGTAAAGTCGCTTGCCTTTCAATCGGGCTTAAAGAATAAAAGAAATTTTCAAGCAAATCAGGATGTTGAAGAGAAAGATCTGAAAAGGTTTCCATGAAGACCATTAGTCCTTCTCTTTGCTTTAAGATAATACCTCCATTAAAATCTCTAAATTCTCCTATTGTTTTTTCCAAGATTTGGCTTACTCTCTGGCGTCCCAAATAAAAATTCAGAGATAAATCTGTTCTGAGTAGGGCCGGGTCTTTTCTTAAGGTAATTCTAAAAACATGGGCCTCTATAGGTTTTCCTTCTAGGTACCTTACAATTTGATAGCGCTCTGGTGCATATGAAAAGTCGCCTTCCACTTTTAAAAAAAGCTCTGAAAGACTCTGATGTCCATCTTCACTAATCCGGATTACAATAATGGTGAAAATAGCTTCTTGAGAAGTCTGTTGATCAAAGAGTATCATCACTTGAGGTATATCGGATGCTTGATGGATTTCGCGGCTTAAAGTTAGGATATTTCTCAAAACCTCTTCTTCATTCCTAGTCATGAACACACGTGGAACAAGTTGCTCAATGGAAAACCCGATTTCCTGCTTTAACAGCCCTTTGAGTCGTTTAATTTCTTCAAGTTGAAATAGGAGTCCACTTTTCTTATTTATCTCAAAGTACAGGGTTTTAACCGTGTTTTTAGAGGCTTGAAAGTCATAAGAGGATCCTTTGACTATTTGGGCATCTGGTATTAATTTTCGAATTGTACAAAGAATCTGCTCTTCATCTAGAGCTTCGTATTTATCCTTGAGATGTGCATGAGCAAGAATACTCAAGACAGGTTTAGACCCAAAAGTAAACCGAAGAGAGGAAGGGAATATACGGATATCACAATGGTCTTTGAAGGGGAAAAGAGTGATATTTTTAGAAAGTCTTCTTCTAATAAAATAAATCGCATAGGCCAATTTGGAGAGATGAGAGGCATTGCGCTGATTAATAAAAGCGATCTCTAAATTAGCTGCTATACGATCTAGTTCTTTGAAGAGAGACCTGTCGATGGTAAGAGGAAATTTGCGATTTAATTTTTCTAAAAAATCTCTAGCGATTTTAAGCTTTGCATCCGAAGAAAGAGAGTCTAATCCACCTTCTTGGATTATGTCTTTAGGAGTAAGGCTTATTGGGCTCCTGGAAGTATAAGAAGAGGGTTCTTTTTTTAATTTTTGTGTCATGGAATAGTCAGACTTGAGGCCCTCTATCTTAAAAAGATACTGAGCTTAACACCAGGGTGAATTTTTATCGTTCTTTAGATTTGAGCAATATATCAACAAATTCTTCTGAGTCAAAAGATGAAGTGGGTGGAAAATGAAAAATCCTTTAGGATTGCGGGTAAGAAAATCAAGGTTTAATTTCTTTGTTTGTGCTTCTTAGGTTTTCTGACACCTTAATTAATAAAAATATAATTCATAAATTTATAATAATAAAAATATGCTTTGTATTATTTTTTATATTAAAATAGATTATTTAATTGAAAATATATATTGCAAAAAATATCTTATATTCTTATGCTCTCACTTAAGAAAGAAAAAGGCGATAAATTTATGAAACAACTTGCAATCGAAGATTTACAGCTAAAAGCAAGGCATTTTGTCCGAGAACGAGATTGGGAACAGTATCAAACTTCGAGGGATATCTGTATGTCTCTTAATATTGAAGCATCTGAGCTTTTGGAATTGTTCCTATGGCTAAAAGATGCCGAGGTAGCAGAAATTAAAAGCAACCAAAAGAAAATGCCAGCAATAAGAGAGGAAATAGCAGATGTCTTCTATTGGCTAATCCGTTTAGCAGATACTCTTGATATCGATCTGGAACTTGCTTTTATAGAAAAACTTCAGAAAAATGAGTTAAAATATCCAGTTGAGTTCTGCAAGGGGAAAACTGAGAAATATACTGAATTAGTAACTCTACCCAAATGAGGTATAGCATGGTAGCTTTTAAGATGAAAAAAAAATACCTGAACAAGGCATAGTCCCTTGTTGATTCTAAAAAAACTTAATCCTCACTCACAGGTTCTAGAAAAGATCAAAAGATTCTTTTTTGATAAAATTACCCCTCTATATGGAGACCAAACTAAGGCAATAACTAAGCTTATAGAAGCGAAAGATCGTACTTGTATAGTTTTAATGCAAGATTCAGATCCTCTAGGGTTAGTCGTTTACAAAAAACACTTAACTGATGAATTTGAAAAATTTGGGCTTAGGAAATATTTTGAAATTAAGACCTTAGCTTTAATTGATCCTGAAGCAAATTCGGGAAACAGGTATGGGAGTCTTTTGCTGCTCTCTGCCACAAAAGAAGCTGTTAGAATGAATGCTGAAGGCCTCTTTGTGACAGTTTCATCTGGAAAACCTGAGGCATATCGTTTTTTTTCAAAAATGGGCTTCAAACCCGCTCAATCAGTTAAGAATCTTTATAAACAAGGATTTGATGAGGTCTACTTTGCTCATAACGATCCAAGTCAATTACTTATTTATTTGAGTACTAAAAAAGGATATCCAATAGAATTACTCAGACGGCTTAAGGATAGAAACAACATTCACACACCGTTAGCACATGTTACCTCCTAAATCTTCACTTACGGATAGAAAACTCCCTTTAGTAGATTTTGTTAAGAATAAATTTGTAAATTTAAACTTTGAAAATACATTAATCATTGCTGCTCAGCATTTATATTCTAGTACATATGTGATGTTCAAAGCTCTTTTCGAATTAAAATTAAAGCCTGATAATTTATATGTTATTGGTAAATGTTATTCTACCGATCCCAATGTGTATGCCCAGTTACAAGAAGACGGTGTAAAAGTTTCTCCATTGAGTCTAAAATTTGATAGCCATATCTCTTATGACAAAGATTTTGAAAACAGTCTGGAAATATTTTTAAAAGAAATTGAGGAAAAGGTAGTTTTTGAAAAATTTGAAAAAATTATTGTATTAGACGATGGAGGACATCTACTAAGCAAAATCAACAAAAAATTTAAAAAAGATGTTAAGATTATTGGCATTGAACAGACTTCTTCAGGTTATAATCGTTTGAAAAACAAGCATATTTTTTTTCCTATTGTAAATATGGCTCGTTCTTGGATTAAGCTCCAATATGAAAGCCCAATAATAACTCAATTGGCTTATAAGAAAATTATGGAAAAAATCTTAAACATAAAAATTAAACCACAAAAAGTATTAATTTTAGGGAACGGTGTTATTGGAAAGCAAATTTATTCAGACTTAAAAAAAACAAAGAAATTTGAACTTTCCATGTACGATGTTGATCACGATAATTCTGATTTTCGAGTATTAAAAAAACATCTAAGTAAATTTGATTTAATTATCGGCTGTAGCGGTGAAACCTCACTTTCTCCTTCGCATTTTAAGTTTTTTAAAAAAAATGCCATTTTAGCTAGTATTTCTTCATCCGATAGAGAGTTCGATGCTGTGAGCTTCCGAAAACTTTGCCCTCAGATCTTCAACTGCCACACTACTCTCAAGGTGAATGACACTTATCTTCTTAACTGTGGATTTCCGATTAATTTTGATAAAGATTTTGATCTAATCGATACCGACGACTTTCAATTGACTCGGGGTTTAGTGCTCGCATCACTTTGCCAAGCTCGATTAGTCAACTCAACTGCTAATGGTTGGCTGCAAATAAATGAGAATATACAACAATTCATTCTCAAGGAATGGAAGAAACTGGGCAAATCGCGATTTATGAATGAAAAGCCATAATCTAAAGCTAAATACAGAAATATGCTTTCTTTTTTAAAATATCCCTAGAAAAATATCATCCTTTGTAATACTTAATAAGAAAAATGCATCGACATTATACGAGGTCTATGGAGGCAGTTTTGGGAGTGGCTATAAATGCTTAAATTCTTAAAAAAATATCGAACTCTCGTCAAGCTCGCAGAAAATCATAAAGAAGTACCAATCGTAGATGGTCGGAGAAGGCATTTAGGAATTATTCTAACTTTTATAGGATACATTCTTTTAGCATTTTATGCAGTTTTATTTGAGTTTGATGTTCATAGATTTCAAATTAAAGTTGTGGATTCTGTTTCTCATGTGTTTTTTAATTTTACTATTTTATATTTCGTAATGTTCTTGGTTTTTAGTGCTTTTGTAATTCCTCTAGGAAGAAAATTTTTAAAAAGTAAAGAACCAAAGCTACTTTTCTGGCGAATTGCAATTGCAATCACAGGTTTTTGGGCTTATTCTCTTTCAAGAGTGTGGACTAATCTTGTAGATAATTCTCTTTTGTATAGTAGTGATTCTATCTGGATTGTATTAATATTATGGTTGTTAGGTATAAAAATGAGAGGATTTAAGTTTTGGGGAAATATATTAGGATTTATAACAATTATCTACTTGTGTGCAGTTAATTTTACATCTGTTTACTCGCTCTTCGGCTGGTTTTTTGGCACTTTTTCAGGAATTACGCTTGCAATAATTACAATAATTACCAGTTATTTAGTTAAACAAGATCCGCCGCTTCGTATAGGTTTCTATCAATCTCTGATTGCCTGTATTTCATCCTTTATTATCGCGATAGTTTTTGGTTTTTTTCAGGGGTGGAGTTTTCCAACACCTGTTGAAATTGCTACTTTTAGTTTCACAGGTCTTGCTTTTGCTCTTGCAATGTTTTGTTTTTGGGAAGCATTTTTTTATGCAGAAACATATATTATTGGTGCTGTAAGCTATTTTTATCCAGTGCTTATTATTGTTCTTGGATGGGTTATTAATGAAAACCAAATAACGCCCATTACTATATTGGGCACAACTACTCTTTCGATCGCAAGTTTACTCATTATTTTTGGATCCTTTTTTAACGATCGAAAAAATAAAATTAAGCATTTCGCTGATGGTACAAATATCCCCAAAATCAAAAAATGAAAAACATTTAGATAAGACAGAAAAATAGGGGCCGAAAACTTGCTAGAAAGAAGAGTTTTTTTGAGTAGCCTTATCGAAAACAAGATGAAAAATAACATTAGAATACGTAAAGCGCTGATAAAAGAGCAGAATAAAATGCTGGAGCATTCTTCCCCATAAGCGTCACTGCGCTTCCAAATATAAGACCTAGATTCGAAGTTATAGTGTATTCAATTTCAGGAACAATTGTAAGCTGAGCAAATCCTCGAATTTTGATCAATGGTTGATTTTTGCTATTTAAATCTTTTATTTTTCCTGAAAAATGACCTCTGCGTTGATATTGGAAGAAAGTCTCGCAAGCAATATTCAATTTAGAAGATAATGACAATTCTCCTGTTAAGAAAACAGCCAAGCTTTGACCAGGAAATACGCTTCCATCCGCATCATAAATGCCGGTGTAGTAATTGACTCCTTTTATACGTACATTTGAAGCTACAAAATATCCAATATCTCCCCTAATGCTGAAACAGTGCGTTTCCCAGGCATGGAAGAGTTTTTGAAATGCTAAGAAAATACCTGTTTGAAAGGTTCCTTGACCGGTTAAATCAGTTCCTTTTTTGCGTTTATTTAATTTTTCATATTTACCAGTTGGAAAAGTTTCCTGTAAAAGGATTCTAAAGTCAGGTATCCAAGACTCTGGCCGATCCCTAGATATCTGAAATCCTAAACGAAATATTGAATCGCGAAGATGTGTAGAGATCATGCCTTGGCTGAAATTGCTAGCTAAAGATCCAATATATTCAATTCCCACAATCTCATTGAATGAACACTGAAAATCGACATAAGGACCTACTGACAATATTTGAGGGATATTTTGAATTTTCCAATTATTATCATAAATCCCATAAGTACATGAAGAAATAAGCACTGTTTCAAGAGCAGGATGAGAAGGTGGCAAAGCTCTCGGATTTGGAGTAAAAATAGGACCAGTGAACCAGTGATCATACTCACCTCCGGGCTCGCAAGGATTGAGTTTGCAAACTGTATTAGCTTTGAGCTGGACAGAAGTCAAAAGGAAGCAAGTAAGCATGATTTTGAGAAAAATAGAACTTTCCATATATTGAATCGAACCATATAGGATTTAAGATAAAAAAACAGCCCCTCAGCTGCGATCACAATACCTCTAAAGAATACGAATATAGCAATACCGCTAAATTTTATATGAGCGATTGTTCTTTAGAATTTTACAGATCTAAGTTTTGGATTTCGCTCTCTTCTTAAGTAACCCATGGAGTGCACCCCATAAAATCGGACCAATAGCAAGCTAGTAGTCCTGTTTAGACAGGGAGCACTCCAGGGTCAGGAAATTCCAAATCCATCAATTCTTTGTATGATTTAAAAATTTTGACTTCTCGTTCGTCTCCATCTGTTAGTTCATCATAAAAGTCAGGATTATCTGCCCATTCTGGAAATGTCCACCGAGGTCTTGATGTTGTCCTCCC